>NZ_CP042437.1:5407901-6008779 GCF_007971525.1 Mucilaginibacter ginsenosidivorax | reverse complement strand
GCTTAAAAAATATCCGGGCAATGTAACTACCTACATTGATGCCCTGGCCGCCTCGGCCGCCTCAATAGTGGCCATGGGCGGTAAAACCATTGTGATGAGCAAATATGCCCTGCTCATGATCCACAAACCCATCGTTGGCAGCGGTGGCAATGCCGATGAACTTTTAAAAGATGTACAGATGTTGAATGTAGTACAATCGCGCCTGGCGCAAATCTACATGGACAAGTCCGGGTTGGACGGAGTAACAGTAAACAGTTTAATAAACTCCGTCACCTGGATGACTGCCGACCAGGCCCTCGACATGGGCTTTATTGACCAGGTAGAGGATTACAACCCCGAAATTACCAACAGCGCCGTCATCAAAAAATATACTACCACAGCCCCTGCGGTTTACCAGCGATGCATTAACAAAATCTTAAACAATAAAAACAACATGAACATCGAAAACAAAGAACTTATCGAGAAAACCACGTCGGTTTTGGATAAGATTATGAACTTCTTCAAAAAAGTGGTAAACAAGCAAACCATTACCGACAAAGGTACCCTGCACCACGCCGGCGAACTTGCCGAAGGCGCCGAAGTGTACAACGACGAAGACATGAGTGCCCCGGCAGCAACCGACACCTACACCACTGCCGATGGTAAAAAGATTGACGTTAAAGAAGGCCAGGTGCTAAAAGTAGCCCCCGCGCCCGAAGCCGACCCTGAGGCCGAAGATGAGGACGATGACGTACCAACAAGCAAATTAAACCCGGCAAAAAAAGCTACCGAAATTCAAAACCGCCTGCAGCAACTGAAAGCACGCCTGCATGCCCAAAACGCGCTGTTAACCGAAGCCCGCACAGCCCTTGAAGAAGCAAGCAACCGCCTGCAAAAAACCCGCACCGAAGTTAAAAACGAAATAAAATCAACCTACAGCCCCGAAGGCTCCAAACGCAGCAACAAAGCAAAAACAGAAACCACACCCTTCTTCGCCCCGCAAAGCGAACTGGCTAAAAATGCGGTGAAAAGGGCGGTAGCGGCCCCCTAACCCCCTGAAGGGGGAACGATAGTTCGCAAATTCATCTTAGTCCTTTTTAATAAGCTATCCCGATAGTCCAAACTATTCCTGTCAAAAGCTGCCGGGGGCTAATCCCTATAATTCAATCACATTAATCAAAAAGCTCCCCCTTTAGGGGGCTGGGGGGCAAACCTTTTTATGGCTCAATTTACATTCACCAACAACACCTATGCCGGCGAAGCGCTGGCCGGGTTCATGGCAAGCACGCTGCTGGAAGCCGACTCAGTAAAGCGTGGACTGCTCACCGTTATTAACGACGTTAAAGCCCGCAAAATAATCCTTGATGTGGACGACGACGTTGTACTGCAAGACCCATCGGGCATATTCCACGACCAGGGCACCACCACCCTGCAAACCGAAAGCTACCTTGATCCCGTAGTGTACGAATTTATGAAACAGGAACAATGGGACAAACTGGCCCAAAGCTGGGAAGCCCAATCCCTAAAACCAGGTGCCTTTATGGATTATGAAGGCATTGTTGACCTATCTGACTTTATGGTGCAACGTTATTTAACCAAAATACAGGTAGCCAACGAGCGCCTGTACTGGTTAGGCAAAGGCTCAACCAAGGAAGCCACCTTTAGTGCACCATTTGCGGGTTTATTGCCAACCATTGCCGCAGCATCCGGCGTGTACAAAGTGGGCCTTGGCAAACCAACAACATCGATGAGTGCTACAGCTATCAGCGCTTTAGGGGTAGTTACTGTTGCCGATACCTCCACATTGGCAGATGGCGACGTAGTAACCGTTACCCAGGTTACCGGAACCAGCAAGGATACCACCAACGGCGCGCCAGGTATAGACTTGACAGGCCAATCGTACTTTATCCAGGTATTAACATCTACCACGTTTAGGCTGGTACGTAACTACAACGAGGTTAACAGCCGCAAACCGGCAACATTCCTGAATACCTCATCAGCGGCAACCATCAGCTACATTAACGTAAGCAATGTACTGCAGGTATTGGGCAGCGTTTACGCCCAGCTTGACCCCGCCGACCGCATCCAGGAAGATTTTAACCTGCAAATCCCTTTACACGTAGGTTATGCTTACGCACAGGCACAGGCCAATAAGGCGCTAAACGTTATCAACGCCTTTACGGATATGAAAAAGATGGATTACCTGGGTATTCCGTTGCAAATCATGAACCACTGGCAGGCCAACACCATCCTTGGCGCCCGCTCATCAAACCTGTTTTTAGGGGTCGATCTGCTGGGCGATGCTTCAGAACTATCCACGGTTTACATGAAGCCCTACACCAACGACAACGTAGTACGCATGAAAGCCCGCATGAAAGCAGCCGTAAACTTCAAGTTTGCCAACGAGCTGTTTTACTTAAGTGCTTAAGCCCCTCCTAAATCCTCCCCGGTAGGGAGGACTTTAAAATTAATTTTCCAACCAGCCATCCAAAAGTCTCCCCTACCGGGGGAGATTTAGAGGGGGCTTAATAACCAACACATGTCAATTTACAATAAAATAAACGCGGGCTTTAAACTGGGTACAGACGAGCCTGTAACATCGGGGATAGAAGATGTTATTTACATTTTTAACCAGGATGATATCACCCTTACTTATGATGTTACCAATCCCTTAATCATTACCGGCCTGGCAGCGGTAGGCAGCGCCAAAATATATAAGTTTGAGGGTACCAATAACAGCTTTAATACCATGAGCAAGCTCACCAAAACACAGGTGGGGCCACGCTATACCGAAGAGATAGATTTTAATATTGCCGGCTTATCGGTTGATATTAAAGGCCAGCTAATGGCGATGGGCTACGGCCGGTTACGCGCCATAGCGGTTAACAACTACAAATCGAGCGACTCGGCAATCGAGCTTTTTGGCGCCGTGAACGGATTGATCCTGACAGATGCCGAACGCAACGCAGCCGACGAAACCCTGGATGGCGGTTACAAATTAAAGCTAACCAACCCCGATAAGTTAAAAGAGCCCTACCCTCCCCGCGCCATCTCCATCGCACCCGAATCCGGTTCGGCCACTTACACCAGCACTATTGCAGCTATCGAGGCGCTGTTAGCTATTTAATTATTGAATTATTGATTGATTGAATTATTGAATTATCGCTGGCTGTTAAATTACTTGGCCAATTCTATTCAAACCTAACCCTTATCAATCAATAATTCAATAATTCACTCATTCAATAATTAATCTCCCCCCTTATCAATCAATAATTCAATAATTCACTCATTCAATAATTAAAATGAAAACCTACTTACCGCAAATTGAGCGAAGAATATTGGTAAGGCCCAACCAAACCTACGGGATACTAAATTACGACCTGGATAACGCTTACCCGCAGCGGATGCTGGAATTGGTTGCCGGATCGCCAACGGCTAAAGATTGCTGGAACAAAAGGGCCAAGTTTATTGGAGGCAACGGATTTGAAGCCGATGGTTTAGGCAAACAGATCATCAACACTAAAGGATTGACCCTGGCTAAGCTTTTGAAAGCGATGGCAACAGATAAAGCCCTTTTTACCGGCTTCGGCATCCACGTAAATTATAATGCCAATTTTAAAATAGCCTCGGTTAATTACATCAAGTTCGAGGACATCCGCATGGGCGATACCGATTGCCCCGAAACGGCCAATAAGTTTGCCATTTATAACGATTGGGGCCGCAAAACCTGGAAAAACATAATGCGCAGCAAGGTGATATTTTTAGATAAATATGACCCCGACCCCACGGTTGTGCAGCAACAGGTTGACGATGCCGGCGGGTGGGATAAATACAAAGGGCAGCTGCTTTATTTTAACCCCGAGATTGATGATTATCCCCTGATAGAAGCAGATTCGGTTTGGGAGGATTTTGAAACCGAAGCCGGCATCAAGATATTCAACAACCGCGAGGTTACCACAGGCTTTTTGCCATCAACCATGCTGTTCATGAAATCGCGCCGCGAAGAGGCCGATAACAGCAGGCCCGATGCAGATGAATTTGGAGGAATAAATACGCCCTCGCAGCTGGAACAGGATTTAGGTGCCTTCCAGGGAACAAAAAGCGCGCAAAAAATTATTGTTATCGAATACGAGGACGAAAATTCGAAACCAGAATTTAAGGCCTACCCTATCCAGAATAACGATAAGCTCTTTGAAACAACCGAACGATCTGTTGAAGCCCGTATCATTAAAGGCTTTTCTGTCCCGAAGGAACTGGTAAACGCCGAAAAATCATCCGGCTTAAGCAATGGCGGCGAAAAGAAACAGGCCATTATCGAATTTAATGACAATACCGCGCCCGACAGGCTGGAGCTGGCCGAAACCCTTGCCGAAGTTTTTAGCCACTTTTATACCAACATCAATCCGGCCGGTAATTGGGCTATCACACCCGTGCCTGCTATCGCTGCCGACGATAGCCCGGGGATTAAAGCGGGTAATGCAATCAATGATCTGCTTTCATCTGCTATCCCGTTGCAAAATAAAATTGCTGCCCTGGTTTATGCCTACGGCTTTAAACAAGCCGAGGCGGAGGCTATGTGTAAATAGCAAGCCCCCTCTAAATCTCCCCCTGAAGGGGGAGACTTAAAAAACTTTGCAAATCAAAAGCTTCTCTCCACCTGGAAAGATTTAGAACGGACTTTCGCACGCTCAGAAAATAATTATTAACCTGCCACCCAAAAGTCTCCTCCTTCAGGGGAGATTTAGAGAGGGCTAAGCGCCATCCTATGATCTATCTCATCAACCAAACCACGTTTCAGCAATACGAAGATATTACTGTAAACATAAAACCCGAACGCCTGAAGGTATTCATCAAAAAAGCGCAGGAACTGGACTTGAAACCATTTTTGGGACATGCCCTGTACTATGATTTTTTAAACCATTTTAACGAAGATGGCACCCTGCAGGATGATGCCCCACAACCCTACAAAGACCTGTTGAATGGCACAGAGTATCTTGACGATTACGGCCATATTGTATTGTACGAAGGCCTGGCTCCTACTATGGTATACTTCACCTTTGCCCGTTTTATTGAAAACGATGCCGTGCATTATACTGCTACCGGCCCGGTAATTAAAAGGCATGAAAATGGCGATGCCCTTTCATCGCCCGAAGTGGTAAAACTGGTGCAGCAGCAACGCAGCATTGCCAACGCCTACGCCAACGACATTGAAAAGTTTTTGTGGGATAACAAGGCCGATTTCCCCCTATGGCGATATAACGCCAAAAACAAAAGCAGCAGGCAGGCTGGTCCGCGCATAAGAGGAGTGGACAAAACCGACTTTAATTATCCGGGCAGCTACAACAACTACAATTTAACCATTACCGAATTTTTAAACTGATGGCAACCGATAAAAAAATAACCGACCTGCCGGTAGCATCCGCCATCGCCGCATCCGACAACTCTATCCTGGTAAAAAACGGTACCGATTACCAGTTTGCATTCAGCACCCTGATGGAGTTTATAGGCACCGGGTTAACCGTTGGCGCGACCATCTCCTTCGGCACCACCCTACCTGCCAATATATCGGGCAAAAACGGCGACGTTTTTATAAACACTGCCACAGGTACCCTGGCGCAAAAAATAGCCGGCACCTGGGCGGTGGTTTATACCTTCCCCACCGGAAATGCAGCCGATGGAACCATTTTATATGGCACCAGCATCCCGGCAACCGCTACTGGTAAAAATGGCGACACTTATATAAACACGCTAACCGGTATCTTCTACAAAAAATCGACAGGCGCCTGGGCACAGGTATTTTCCATGCAAACAGGCCCTGCCGGGGTTGCTGGTCCGCCAGGCGCAACCGGGCCGACCGGTGCGAATGGCAAAACTATATTAAGCGGCTCCACCAACCCCTCCAATTTGTATACCGGCACCAATGGCGATTATTACATCAACACCGCAACCTACACCTTCTTTGGTCCAAAGGCAGCCGGCGTTTGGCCGGCAGGCTTTTCGCTGGATAACACGGATGCCGAGGCTATAGCTAATGAGGCTGAGTTAAGAAGCGCAGCTGATGCGGGGTTGCAGGGACAGATAGACGCATTGGCCGGCAGCTTTGATATGCGGGCATTTATATCAGCGGCCCCGGTTTGTACAGATGAGGCGGCAGCAGTAACAGCGGGATTAGCAGCATATACCCTGTACAAAACAGCTACTGGCGAACTAAGATATAAATTACCTAACCCCGTTACACCCAATGCGCCAACTGGCGGTACGGTTGATGACACGGCAGATACATTCACATATACAGGAGGCGAAGCATAATGAAACGACCACTTACAGACCACGAATACCAAATAAATGGCGGCGAATGGATAGGCTGCACCACATCTAATTGCACCGACCACGGAGACGGAACTTACACTATTACCGATGGATTAGATGTAAATATCCCCATCGGTAGTCTAAAAGTACGGGTAAAAGCATTAGGGATTAATCCGGCCAGTGCCGTGCTTCAAAATACGGCGGCGTTTAATGGGCAAGAAGGCAGCGATATTCCATTATTTTACATCAATCAGGTTAAAACGATGGCCGTTGGTGATGCTGACCAATTGTTAAGCGTTGTATCAAGCAGCGCCGGTGCAGTTACGTTTGTATCATCTGATACGTCAAAGGCGACAATTGTAGTAAGTGATGGTAATTCATACCTCCATGCCGTGGCCACAGGCGATGTCACTGTAACGGCATACCAAGCCGCTGATAGCAGTTATACAACCGCGACCGACCATTGTTTATTCACAGTTGTGGCGGCAACTACGGTCGATGACATTACGTACAGTACAGTAGCTTTAGGGAAAGCTGCAACTGCTGATAACGGTAGCTTTAATGTACGGGATTTAACTACTTATACCCTAAGAAAATACTCGATGGTAAGCGGCAAAGCGGTTTATCAAAAAACTATCCCATCAACTGTTTTGACAACAATAAAAGCGGTAAAAGAAATTATTTACAGCGAAAGCTTGGGAGCTATGCCCGCCAGCCCTATCGTTGACGTAGATAGTAGTTTTGCAGCATATCATTTTAACAAGTTAAAAAACATTGGAGCATCAAACACACTTGATAATAATTTAGTTCAATTTGCTGGCTTTAAAAGGGTAGCCGACCATGGAACTGTTACCATAACACAACTATCCGTTAATTCATATCAATTTGATTTTGTAGCTGCGTATGGCGACGGATATGGCGCTTTTGTTAATTGCTTGCAGGATGTTACGTTGCCAGCGGGTGCGTGGTCGCTTGCCTGTGAAGTAAGGCTATTGCCCGGAGATAGCGGCAAAAGTGCTTATTACGGGTTGGTTTTAGACGGTAGCGGCGCTTCTTATCTTACGATGGCCTTAACTGATACAGATCAAACCATAACATATCCTGTTTTTGAAAACAACACAGATACGGGTGTCGGTTACGGATTTCCGTTGGCGGCATCGTTAACTGGAGTGGCAACAACGCTTTCAATTATTGTGTCTAATATTCGTTTTATACCTGGTGTGGGCAGTGGCGTTGCCTCCGAACTGATACCCGATCTTGTTTTCAATAAGGGTATAGATTATTTGGCAAACGGTGTAAATGCCGATTTGAGTTTCAAATTTTCCAATGCCATAGCAGGAGCCGGTAACGGATTGATCCACTATGAAGCTGACGGCGCAAGTTTAACAATACCACAGGCAACTATGTTAATAGCAATGAAGATTCCATCATCAGGTTTTTTATCTTATAATGTTTTGGCATCACAAAGTGGTGAGGGCCTTCTTTTTTATCTAAATGACAGATTTTTGACTTATGTCGGCACTTGGTTTGGCACTATTTCCGAGACCGCATATGATTTTATGCAAAATGAATGGTTTATATTAGCTATATCCTACAGCGAAACGGTTGCCGATATTTATATAAACGGCTTACGTATCGCAAAAAGGGTTGGAGCATTTGGCAACATTACTTTAGATAGGCTTTTGTTTTTAGGTGGAGATAATAATGACTTTAAGGCGTATGGTGATTTATCAACCCTATCGTTTTGGAATTCAAAACTAAGTGATGCTAATATAGCCGCAGCAACTACCATAGTAAAAAATCGGATGCGGCTAAAAAATCATTTTGTACCCAAACCGAAATATTTCTATATCTCTGAAGGGGATAGTATTACCTGGCTAAACGATTCTTATCAAAGGTTATTGAGGGACGCTTATACGCCGCAGTTATTTGGTTCAAACCCTGCGGAAAACGGGGCTGTATTAGGAAATCCGGGTGATACATTGCCAGCGAATTCAATGTATGCACGTCAGTCATGGGTTAATCAGGCAATTGTTGATGCCATTGCGGATGGAAGAAAGGTCGTGATGACAATATTGATAGGCACCAATGATATGGGGGCTTTAACTTCATCAGCAGCAGTAACGGCTTATTATACTAAGCTTTGTGATTATGTTGGTACGGCACGGGCGTTGGGCGCTAAGGTTGCTATGTCCACAATACTCGATATCGACAATTTGGGTTTTATGTCAGCTGATAAAACATACCTCATTCGGCTTAATAATTTGATTAGGGGTGATGCTACCCAATGGGATGGACTGATAGATTATTATGCCGACCCGGCATTTACTACTGCTACCACCACTTATTATAACAGCGATTTGGTGCACCCCAATGGTGCTGGTTTTGCTAAGATGAAAGTTATTGCAAAACCAGTTTTGGATGCTTTATTGGCCCTTTAATGGGCATCTAAAACTCTCTATATACTTTGAGTGTTTAAGGAGTTTTCTTACTTTCGTTAATGATGAAAGATCTATTAAGCCGTCTCTTAACTCCTTATTTAAAATATAAGATTAAACAAAGCTTGCAAACATCTGCACAAAAAAAAGCTGACCTATTAGAAATCGAACGAAAGCAGGCTTTTTACAGTTCTTTTATAAATTCAGGCGATGTTTGTTTTGATGTAGGTGCTAATATGGGTAATAGGATTGACCCATTTCTAAAAATTGGAGCAAGGGTTATTGCGATAGAACCTCAAAAGATTTGCAATGCTTTTCTTTCCGCAAAATATGGTAAACGAATAACGGTTATTAAAAAGGGGTTAGGAGACTCCGAAACGGTTAAAGATTTTCATTTGTCAGATGAGTCTATTTTGTCGTCGTTTTCAGCAGAATGGATTGAGGGTGTACAGGAAAGCAAACGGTTTGGTGATAATAAATGGCGCAAAACCATACCTGTTGAAATAACAACAGCGGATAAACTGATTAGTCAGTTCGGATTGCCATCATATATAAAAATCGATGTTGAAGGATATGAATTGGAGGTTTTAAAAGGATTAAACCATCCGATTGCTATGATAAGCTACGAGTATACTGTTCCGGAACAATCTGAACGGGCTATTATGTGCATCAAACAAATTGAACTTACTAATAAAAACATCGAATGCAACTATAGTATTGGTGAGAGTATGGAATGGGCATTAGACTCGTGGTTAGATGCGTCTGCTATGATTAAACACATTAGTTCAAAGCAGTTCACAGATACAAATTTCGGTGATGTTTACGTACGCACTAAGCAATAAGTTTTATTGTAAGGGTGTTAAAATGACATAAATAATAGAGGTGTATTTTATAGATTACTACAAGTAATATTGCCTGTCTCCCACTTTGAAAAACGATTAGCAAAAATAGCTTTCTATAGCCACAGACGTCTGTTGGCAAAATTGCGCAATCAGCGATTTATAGTTAAAGTATCTCAGACCGTTTTAGTATTTGAAAACTTCTTAATATAACACTATTCGAAAATTGATTGTATTACCCGCCCGAATCGAATTAGGTTCACAGATAGTTAGATATGTTAATTTTTTCGTTTTAATCATAAATATCCATCTTTAGTCGCATAATTGCATGCTATCCCGATTCAATAAATATCCAATTCTATTTTTTTATTACCTAAAACTCTTCAGCTCCGCTTTAATAATTTGAGTGCCTTCTTAGTGTTACTTGGGCGATTTCGTCTAATATTATTAACCCATAGCCCTATTCAACCCAAGGCTATTCCCCCCCCAATCATGGAAAAAAAATATTCGTTCTGGGAACGTATCACCAGTGATACGCCCTCATTTTTTAAAAAAGTTCAAATTTTAGGTGCAGGCCTGGTGGCTGTTTCTGTTTCGTTGACAGGAGTTGGTACTATTCCGGTTGCTGTGACGGCCATAATGGCTGCCGTTGGCACAACCATGGGCGCCATAGCCCAGTTTGCCGTAAAACAACCCGAACCTGATACCACTACTTCCGAAATATAATTTATTTAACCAGTTATGGCAACACTCGATCAACGTGAAATCAGGGGGATTACCCTCAAAAACATCACCGTCACCATCATCAGCACCGTAAGTATAGTTGTTTCTGTAATGACAACTTACTTTCAATTAAAAGGGGATATACGGGACGTCCGGTCAACCCAGGAAACTCAAAACAGGGTTAATGAAATACGCCTTAAAGTTCTCGAGGGTGAAGTGGCTATCCTGCAACAGGAAGTCAGAGAACTAAAAGACAGCAAAATTCGCAAGGGCGCGTAGCTAAGCTGCCTGCTTAGTTTTCTAAAATGCGCACCAAGTCATCGTTAACATAAAACGTTTCTCTGCCATCTTTAATCGGGCTCAAAACTTTTGCATCAACCAATTCACCAAAATATTTGGTGAGTGTTGTTCTGGATGTAATGCCTAAGCGATCTCCAATTAATTGAGGCTTGATGTATGGCTGACTAAAAATCAATTCGTTTACCTCCTTGCTATACCATTTAATTTTTCCTTTAGCGTGGATGAGTGTCGCTTCCATTTGGGCAATAATGTTATTAATAAGCTGGCTTGTTAAATGGGATGTGTTTTCGACGGCATCAAGCATGTATAATATCCAGGGCTTCCACGATCCCCGTTGCGTAACAATTCCAAGATTGTAATAATAATCTTCCTTGTTTACAATGATGTATTTTGACAGATAAAGCACCGGCTGGTTTAGCAATCCTGCATGCACCAGGTACAACAGGTTCAATATTCTGCCGGTGCGGCCATTTCCGTCAGAAAAAGGGTGTATCGCTTCAAACTGATAATGAGAAAAACACATTTTGAGTAAAGGATCAGTCGGATATTGCTTATCATCGTTTAAATATTCCAATAAATTATCCATCAGTTTTTCTATTAATCCGGGGCCTCTTGGGGGAGTGTATATCACTTCCCCTGCTCTGAATTCACTCTGCCCACGCTGGATTACCGTTAACGATGCAGGCGACCGCAAACCGGCGGATGACTGTTTAATTTGCCTAAATATACCGGTGATGCTTTTTAAATCAATCTGATTTTCCTCTTTTATCAGCCTATAACCCTCCCACAATGCTTCACGATAGCGCAAAACTTCTTTGGTGGCTATATTGGCCCTGTCTTCCTGCACAGTATCCGAAACTGCTTTATACAATTCGTCTTCTGTTGTAAAAATGTTTTCAATCGCGGTAGATGCCTGAGCTTCCTGCAGGCCTATAGTGTTTACCAGCATTAATGGATTAGGCAATCGCAAAATACCAACATTTACCGCTGCCAGCGCTCTTGATGCGGTTACCAATTTTTTAAAGATATCGATATCATTCTCAACAGCCTGATCAGGGGGAAGTAACGGTAAATTATTGAAGGGCTTGGTTCTGTCGTATGGCATATTTTATATGTTCACATTTTAATAAAAAATGAACACATGGCAAATTAATAAAAAATAATGGACAAAATCCAACAACGTGTTCATTTTTTAATAAAAAATGAATACGTCATGAAAAAACATCATGAAATGAACACAAAAACGCCATATGTCCATTTTTTTATTAAAAATGGACATATGCCGTTTTTGTAACACTATCGCAGCTAATTCAGCTTCAGATTATCCAGCCGGGAATAAATCTCCAGCATGGCAGCCTGGTCAATCAGTGATTTTACCTTTTTAGGCCCTAAAAGATTTTGATCATCTTTTTCCTGCGCCCAGGTGCGGTTGGCATCATCTATCATGAACTGCAATTGGGCTTTGTTTTTGTCCACTTTATACAATTCTATGTATCCTCTAAGCAAAACGGCGTTAAACCAATAATTACCCGGCAAGCGACCGTTTCGGTAAAAATGCTTTTCGGCAGCTTTAGCTACGTTTTGTGCATCATGGAGATACTTTTTGTCATGGGTAATATTGTACAACAGCACACCCGATTGCAGCATGGTCCCTGCATTATAAGTATAATACGCCGAATCAACTTTCATAGAAGGTACCCTGATGGCATCATAATAAACACCGTTTAACGATAGCAAATGTTCTTTTGCCCAATTGTAAGTAACAATTGCAGTATCCAGATACGCTTTTTGATGGGTGGCCTGGTATAACTGCAGGGCCACTAATATAGCCGGGCCGTTAGAACAGGTGTTTTTGCCTTTTTTATCCCCTTCTACCCAATAAAAACCGCCGCCGCCAACCTTATCATGGCCCGACAACAGGAAACGGTAAATCATTTGGGAAGTTTCCAGGTACTCTTTTTTGTAGTTTCGGGCGTACGCGTCCATCAGCGCTATGGCAATCCATTCATTATCATCATAAAACCGGGAATCAACTTTTTCCCTGGCCACCATGGCCTGGTAACCTGGTACCGGCGGTTTGGCAGAATAATACTGATCAATGGCTTTCATAACCGGAGTTATATAATTTTTTGAAGGATTGCCTGCCTCCATTTCATTTGCAGCCTGCACCATAGCGCATAATGGCCACAAAAAAGAGTGGTTACCCTTGTTGGCCGCGCTATCATTAGTTTCGAAGTATAAATTTACTTTTTCATCGTAAAACCTGTCATAAATGTTTTTATTAATGATGGCAATCCGGTTTTTATAATTGGCACTTGTTTGGGCGGTTGCAGCCGACACTATTGCCAGGCACAGGTAAATGGTTGATATTATTTTTTTCATAGGTTTATGCAGGGTCATAGAAGTTATCTTCCGGCTTTAAAGCCGGAAGATAACTTAAAATTACAATTTACCGTCGGCTTTTAAGGCTGCCGCAGCTTCTACCATCATCACGCCACTTAACTGTGTGGTTAAATCGGTATTGCCAGATGGCAGCGTTTTCCAGTCGGGGCTTACAAAAAGCGCCGGTCGGCTTATACCTTTGGTATATAAGGTTTGCGCATTATATTTCAAAAACTTAACAAAGGCATCACGATCAGTTGAACTCACAGCGGGCTCCTGTATCAGCAGGGTAAGGTACCTAACCAAAATCCCCTTAAACAATCCGCCATCACCTTGTCCCTCAGATTTCAGCAAACCGCCGGGCGATATATCCGTATCGTTAATAGTTGCATTGGCATTTCTAACGGCATCGGCAAGATAATCGGCATTTTGGGTAACGCGGTATAGTTCAAGCGCGGCCCCCATATAAACACCCTGGTTATAGGTGAATTTATTTTTACTGATCTGCCCGTCGTGATTTCCATTAATGCCATCCCAAATTATCCCGCTCGAAGGGTCAACCAGCGTAGCGCTCAGCCAGGTGTAAAGGCTTTTGGCCAACGTAAGGTCGGCATCGTTCTTTTTTAAAGCATACAAGCGGCAGGCAAATATAATAGCCGGTGCATTGGCTGGTGTATTTTTATAATCCAGCTGCGATTTGCGCCAGGCTATGCCACCGCCCTGGTTATTATTCTGGCCGGTTTTAATATCAGTCCAAAGTGTATTTGCTGCATCAAGGTAATCATTATCATTGGTTGCGGTATAGGCGCGCAGGCTTGCCAGGGCCAGCCATTCCATATCGTCATAATATTCGTTTTGGTATTTATTACCATTGGTAACACGGGTACCATTTAACAACGATTTCATCCGCTGTTTATAAACATCGTTCTTGGTGCGTAAAAATGCATCAGTAAAAATATCCAGCGTATGTGCCTGGGGCCAATAGTTATAATTGGTATTACCTGCATTATCCTGCACAAAATAATTACCGTTTGCAGATAGATAAGTACTGTAAGTTTTTTCCTGTAACGAATCGGCAGTGGCGGCGTATTTGTAATCAACCGTTGCTGTTTTATTGTTGGGATAAAGCGGAAAAGCCTTGTCTTTTAAGCACGATGTAAGCACCAACGGTATTAGTGATACCAATGCCCATTTTTGTATATGTTGAGGTATGATCTTCATAAATTATGTTTTAAATTCTGCACCAGTAAATAATACCGGCACAGAATTGATAAGTTTATTATTACTTAACGGTAACAACATGGGTATACGCAGGTACGTCTGCGCTCCAGATAATTTTAATATCCGCTTTACCATTATCGGCACGGTGATCAAATTTAAAACAGTAATCATACTGGGAGCTGTTTACGGGTACCATGTAGAAATAAGACGCTGCCGTTGTTGCGGTAGCCGGGCTATTATCTGAATTGGTACTGCCGTAGTATTGCGTAGATGTTGCGCCAGTGGCATCTTTAAGCGTAAACATAAACTTATAACGCTCATCCCTGCCCCATGACTCCTGATGGAAAACGATAGATGCATTATCAATTTCCCAACTGCTGCCACCAACGTAAGGCAGGTTAAACCAGATTTTATTATCGGCAGCAAACCATAAACCTACCGATACAACTTCTGTCAGCGATGCTGATGCTGTGGTAAAATCAACTACAATTTTCTCAACTTTTGTAGTGCCGGCCACGGTAGTACTACCATCTTTCAGCAACTTAATACCATCTATTGAATAAGCCGCCGGTGTGCCGGTATTACGTTCGGCAAAATGGAAAGCCCCAGCTTTTAGCGAGGTGTAGGCTTCAAAAACACCGGTCGATGTTTGTTTTAAATGTACAGCCTTGCTCAGGTCATCGCCGCCTTCGGTGGCCGTTCCGGTAATGTACAAATCGGCAGGAATTTCGCTGAATCCGGCGGCACGCTGTACCTCGATGGTACGTGATAAGCTGCTTTTTTGTACGTTGATCCCTTTTGATGACATTACCGTCCATTTTAATTTACCGGTTTCCTGTGGCTGGATGCCTGCCAGGTCAGCAATTTTATTCAGGTCTTTAAAAGAGATGGTCAGCTTATTATACAAACCATTACCATCGGAGGGCAGGGTATAAACCGGCTTTGAAAAATCGCCAGTAGCTTTATCAAAAGCAACCTCGTACATCACCAGGCCATTATCTTCGGCCTGTGCCTGTTCCCACTCAAATGAAGCCGATCCTGAAGCTGGCTCAAGCTTGATGAATTTGTTATCGACCGGGGCAAAAAAGTTTTTCACTGGCGATACCTGGGTATGCTGTAAGGTTTTATCTTTTTTACATCCCGAAACAATAATAAGTGCCAATATGCCTGCCATGAGGCAGAAAGTAATTTTTTTCATGATCTTAATTGATTATAATTTCTCTACAAATAATTATTGAACTACCAACCTGGATTTTGTGTAAGATTTGGGTCGACAGCACGTTCGTCCCTCGGAACCGGCCATAAATAGGCTTTGCTTTTATCAAAGCTTCGCAAATCGGCCCTGATGTACCCATTATCTACAGAAGCT
Organism: Mucilaginibacter ginsenosidivorax; assembly: GCF_007971525.1. Classification (NCBI taxonomy): domain Bacteria; kingdom Pseudomonadati; phylum Bacteroidota; class Sphingobacteriia; order Sphingobacteriales; family Sphingobacteriaceae; genus Mucilaginibacter; species Mucilaginibacter ginsenosidivorax. Next base: position 5,993,219 of record NZ_CP042437.1, on the reverse strand, counting down.
GGCCCAAATTTGGCCCCATGCGACCAGCCGTTTAATACCACTTCGGCTGTTTTCCACCTACGGATATCAAAAATGCGTAAGCCTTCCATAGCCAACTCGGTACGACGCTCGTTTCGAACAATGCTACGCAGATCGGCCTGGGTAGCGCCACTGAAAGTAAGCGCGGCAGGGTCGGTAAAACCGGCGCGACTTCTTAAAGCCTTGATGGTTTTATCCCATACCCCGCCATCCAACTGGCCCAATTCATTTTTAGCTTCGGCATACATGAGCAGCACATCAGCATAACGAATAAGGATAAGGTTTAAACCCGACTGGAAATTTACGGCAGATGTAGGGTCGTAATATTTGCGGATATAGTAACCTGTTGGCGAACTCACTTTACCGGGTGCATATTCATCCAGTTTATCCGTACCCGGATCAGATCCTGGTTTGGTATAAATGGTTTGGGTACTGCCATCCGTTTTTTTCCATTTGTATAAGTTGTAAACTACTGTATTGGTCATCCGCGGATCGCGGTTTACATATGGGTTATTCTCGTCGTAACCAGATCCTGCATCGGTAATCTTTTTACCGTTGGCCATCAGGTAGCTATCAACCAGCTCCTGTGTGGGGGCAAGGGCATTCAGGCGGGCACCAACTGCGAGTGGGGCAAAATCAAAAAACTGGCTGTATGTTTTAATAAGTGGCACAAATTCCAGATCGAGTATTACCTCGCTGTTATATTCGTTTTGAGGTAAAAACACACCTTCGTAAGATGAGAACAAGCTATAAGTGCCATTGCTGTTATCGTTAATCAATTTTTCGCAGGTGGTGGCCACATCCTGCCAGCGGCTATCATAAAGATAAACCCTTGCTTTTAATGCAATGGCAGCGCCTTTGGTAATACGGCCCCTGTCTGCAGCGGCATAAGCGGTGTTTACCGGTAATGCAGCAGCGGCAGCGTCCAACTCCTTCAATACAAAATCAATTACCTGCGTTTTTGGTGTACGGGCAATGGTTTTGGCGTCGGCTATTGATATATCCTTGTCAAACAAAGGCACATCGCCAAACCAGGTGGCCAGCTGAAAATAGTGATAGGCACGGATAAATTTAGCCTCGGCTTTCATGCGGGCTTTAAGGGTGGCATCCATAGAGGCTACCCTATCAACATTTTCCAGAAATATATTGCAGGTTTTGATACCTGAATAATGATACCCCCACTCCTCTTTAATACGCCCAAGCGAAGCATCATAAGTGCCGGCTGCAAGTGATGCTACTCCGTTGGCATCACCGCGACCATTGTACGCATTGTCGGATGCGCCTTCATTGTAAAAGAAATAATCTGAGCGGAACATTTGCGAATAAGCAGTATTTAGTACGCTGTTCGCTTTTTCGGTTGTTGTCCAGAAGTTGATATCGGTAAACTTATTTACCGGTGCCAGATCGAGCTTTTTACAGGCTGAAACCATAACAGTTAACAGGGCTATAAAAAACACGGTTCTATATGTTGTTAATTTCTTCATGTATAATAAATTATAATGTTACATCAATACCAAACCCATAATATATCGGCGTTGGATAAGCCCTGCCGCTATTGGCACCGCCAGCCTGTACATTACCGTTAAATTCTGTCGACTCAGGGTCAAGGAATTTCATGCCCGAAAAGGTTAGAATGTTTTGACCTGAAACATAAGCTCTTACTTTATGTGTACCTATAGCCTTGGCTACAATTTGCGGTAACGAATAACCCAGGGTTACGTTTTTAACGCGCAGGTACGAACCATCGAAAATGTACATATCAGATCCGCGCCTGAAATTGTTGGTATTTGATTGACTGCCGGCAGCTGCAAGGCGCGGATAACGGGCATCGGGGTTTTCGGGAGTCCAGAAATCTAATTGATGCTGGTAAATAACCTGCGAATAGTTAAAATGGAAGGGTTCAACCTGCTCGCCACGCACAAACATGCTGCGCTTGCCTACGCCCTGCATAAACAGATTGAAGTCAAAGCCCTTGTAAGTTACGTTATAGGTAAACCCAAATGTTAAACGGGGGAAACCATTACCTAAAACAAACCTGTCGTTATCATCAATTACTCCATCCTTATTAACATCCACATAACGGTTATCGCCCGGCGAAACAGTTAAACCGGCTGGTTTGGGTCCGTTAACAATATCGTTAAGGTTTTGGAAATAGCCATCGCGTTTTAACCCAACGTACGAGCCAATTGGCAGGCCAACTTTGTTGATAACCTGCAATTCGTCATAAGTTTTAATCTGGTCGCCGCCTTCAAGAGATAATACTTTGTTTTTGGTATCGGCTACGTTGAAGGAAAAAGAGTGGTTAAAGTTTTTAGTTGTTAAACGGTAATTAACGGTTAGCTCCCATCCCCTGTTTTGAACCTTACCTGCGTTATAATCGGGTAATCCGGCGCCAAACACACCAGGCACTATTGGCGGCAGCAAAATGTCCTTTGTTACCTTATTAAAATAATCGGCAGATATGGTTAGGGTATTTTTCAGGAATCCAGCATCAATACCCGCATTAAATGTGGCAGCCCGCTCCCAGCGAATATCCGGATTAGCGAATGATATGGCCGCGCCACCAACACCTGCGTTGTTAAAACCATAAGCATTTTGGAAAGGGCCATAAGTACGTTGGTATTGGTAATCGCCTACGTTTTGATTACCCAAAATGCCATATGATGCGCGCACCTTTAAATCGCCATAGTTATCGCGGTAGCTTTGCATAAAATTCTCTTCGGTAACCCGGTAACCTACCGATCCCGATGGGAAAAAAGCGTTGCGGTTTTTTGTATTAAACTTTGATGAGGCATCTATCCTGAAATCAAACTCACCATATATCTTATTCTGATAATTATAACTTGCTCTACCAAAAGCGGAGTTCAAACTGGTTTCCGTGGTGTTATTATTGGTATTTGACGATGCAGGGTCAATTATGGTACCCGTTGTCGGCGTACCCAATTCAGGGTCGGTGTATTTAAGGTATAGGCTGTTGCCCTGGTTCGTTGTCGACTCATTGGCCACACCTACCAATACATCTACGTTATGTGATTTATTGAATGTTTTGGTATACTGCGCAATTACCTGTGTATTTAAAAACAGGTTCTTGTTGTTTTCGTCATTCGTATTCCTGTCAGCGCCGTATGTCCCTTTCGGGAAATAATCAACTTCTATCACCCTGCCAAACATGTGGTTTGATAGCAGTGTTCCGCCAAAAACACCTTTCAACTTAAAGTCTTTAGTAACGGCCAGCTCCGCGTTTAAATTACCGAAGATGTTGTCGTTATCGCGTTTGCGGTAACCGCCTGCTTCTAAAATCCCCAGCGGGTTAAATTCAGTTAACACATCATTGGTCAAATACCTGCCCTGGTCGTCCCTAATCTTGTAATAAGTTGGTGTTCTGCCGGCATCAACAATAAGGGTTGATGTGTTGTAGGAATGTTCTTTAATTTCGGTACGGGAATAAGCCAGGATGCTGGTCAGCTTTAATTTACCATATTCGGTACTCAGGTTCATGCGGTAATTATAGCGACGCAAACCGTAGTTAGGTCCAACAAGGTTGCTCCGCTGATCTGTTACTCCGGCCGATACCAGGTATGACGAAGTTGAATTACCGCCGGTTAAAGCCAGGTTATGGTTTTGCAGCACCGCATTTTTTAAAATGGCATCCAAAAACCATTGCTGGTCGCCTGCCTGTTGAAAATTGCGAATGTCCTGCGGGCTGTAGATTGGCTGCAAACCTGCATTTACCACAGCCTCGTTCCTAAGGATGGCATTTTCATAGCTGTGAACTGGTTTATAACCAACATGGGGTTCCTGTACCCCGCCCTGCCCGTTGTAGGTAAGCTGAGTGTTGGAGTTTTTCTTACCTTTTTTTGTAGTAACCAATATTACACCGTTTGCTGATCGCGAACCATATATGGCAGCGCTGCCTGCGTCTTTCAAAACAGAGACACTTTCAATATCCTGCGGATTAAGCAGGTTGATGTCGCCGCCGGTAATACCATCTATCACCACCAATGGGCTGTTATCGCCTAAAGTACTTACACCACGAATGTTAATGTTTTGATAAGCACCCGGCTCGGAGTTAGTTTGCTGGATGATAAGACTTGGCGATGTGCCCTGCAAAGCCTGCGTTAAATTTACAGAGGGTTTGCCTTCAATGGCTTTTGAAGAGATCTGATCGACCGCGCCAATAATATTGGCCCGTTTTTGTGTACCGTAACCAATTACAACTACTTCATTTAATGAAGTACGTTCGGGCGATAGCTGCACGTTAAGCGTGGTTTGATTATTTACCGGCACTTCCTTTGGCGCGTAACCAATAAAGCTAAATACCAGTATATCATCGCTGCCCACGTTAGGCAGGGTAAAAGTACCATCTACGCCAGTTATGGTGCCGGTTGTAGTTCCTTTTATTTTGATGCCTACGCCAGGAAATGGCAGGCCCGTTTCGTCGGTTACTTTACCAGTAATTTTAATAGGGACCGGCGGGGCCTGCTGTATCCCGCCTGTACTGCTTTCTACCTCGGCTTTTTCATCAATAACAATTACGTCATCAATAATTTTATAGCTAAGGTTAAATGGAGTTAACACCTCATTAAGCAAGCTTTTGATGCTTTCATTTTTGGCATTCAATGTTACCCTGAAATCCGGCTTCAGCACATTATCCGCGTAAGCAAATTTAATATGTTTATCGGCCGATATTTTATCGAGCGCATCAGAAAGCCTTGCATTTTTGAGCTTCAGCGTAACCGAAATCTCCAAAAAGCGTTGGCCAAATGAATCATTTGCAACCGCCGAAAGGCACATGAAGCAAACAACAAAGCAGGCGAGCGAGGTAAATTTCATTAATATTAATACATAACGAACTACTCCATTTGAAAATAGAGATATATTCATAGATTTGAGATAATTAAAGTGTTTGAAATTGAGTGCTTTGTTCTGAATTGGACCTCGAAACGTTGCACTTATTAATACGCTGCATTTTAGTAACCCTGTTCAAATCCCTTTGATCAGGGTTTTTTGTATGTATTTATGTTGTCATGCTCTTCTATTTAGGTTAGCTAATAATTGGTTATATTTTGGATTAATTGGTTTATTTTATGGTTAACAGCCTTTGCCTTTAAGGTGGTAGCCCCCCTTATCTTGTATCGCCTTACCTTTAACAATTTTTGATAAAACCTTCATTACGGTTTCCAACGATTTGTTGGTCAGGTCGGCTGTTATTGAACATCTCACCAGGTTGATATCTACATCAACTTTCACATTGAAGCGATGCTCAATCGTATTTATCACCTCTGGCAGCGGCATGCGTTTAAATATCAGGTCGCCGCTTTTCCACCTTACCAGTACATCAACATCAACCATTTCGGTTTTAACGGCCTGGTTATTATCCTTATTAAATATTACTTCCTGGGCGGGGGTTAAGAAAATAGTTTGCGATTTTTTGGCATTGTTAGCCACCGCTATTACACCTACCTTACCGCTCAACACATCCACCTTCACAAAATGATCTTCGGGATAGGCTTTTATATTAAAGCTTGTGCCCAATACCTGGGTGCGTACAGCGCCGGTATGAATAATGAATGATTGATGATCATCATGCGCTACATCTAAGAAAGCTTCACCTGTTAAAGTAATCTCGCGGCGGTCGCCCCGGAATTTATCCGGATAGGTAAGTTTACTGCCGCTGTTAAGCCATATTTTGGTGCCATCAGCAAGGGTTATATTTACAATTTTGCCATTGGCCGCCGTAATTTGTTTAGTGGCTATAGGCGAAACATAGTTGAGGATATCATTACGGTACAAATATGCCGACAAGCACAAGCCGGCAAGCAGCGATGCAGCAACCAACCATTGTTTGGTTAGGGTTTTGATTTTGCCGCCGCCATCAATTTGAGCGGCAATACGGTTGTATACCTTATCGCTGTTAAATTCAACACCATGATGGTTTGCTTCGGGTAAGTTACCCAAATCCAATTCGTCAAAATACTGATTTACGATTTCTTCCTGCAAAGATTGGTCTTTAGCAGAGACTTGTTTTTTCCTGAAATTAAACTTTCTCATGGTTTATATATGCAGGATGCATTGAACATACCCTACCCCCCAAAAGAATTTGATTTTTTTTAAGCATTGTTTAAAATCAGATTTTTCCACCTCGTGCCGGGAGTGTTTTACAACCATAGGTTCTGCCCACTCATTTAGGTTTAATTTATCCTCACAAATTAATTTGAAAATAATTGTACCTATACTTCAACTAAACACATAGATTTATCTTTTGATTAACCTGCTTATTCAAAACCAATTTACACACCTATGCTTAAAGTTTCCTTCAACCTTATTTTTGTCATTATTTTTTTAGGTATGCTTAGCTACTTAGCCGGCACCATGTTTAATCCCGAACCCGGTGGGCCTAAGCCAGCGTTACAACATCAAAAAAACGGTAACATTAACCCGCACCCGGATACATTGAAATGGCCTGCCGATTTAACGGTGAGCACATTTGCAGGGCCAGAACTAACACCAAGCCCAGCCTGTATTGCTGCAGCGCCAACAGGCGAGGTATTTGTTGGTGTGGATATGATAGGATCGTTGGGTAAAACACCGGGCAAAGGAAAAATTTTAAGGCTGGTAGATAGCGACAATGATGGCAAGCTTGATAAGCATACCGAATTTGCCGAAGTAGATGATCCGCGGGGAATCCTGGTAATGGGCGACCAGGTTTTTGTAATGCATACTGTGTTTTCAAAAGAAACCGGCAAAGCTACCGGCATGAACCTGGAAGTTTTTGAAGATAAAAACAGGGACGGCATTGCCGACGGACCAGCAAAGCCACTTATTGAACATATCAGCAATGCGCACATGCTGGCCGAGCGGGGCACCGACCACGCGACAAACGGTATACGGATGGGCATTGACGGCTGGATTTATATTGCCGTTGGCGATTTCGGCTTTCATGACGCCACCGACCGAAGCGGCAAAAAGCTGACCATGCTGGGCGGTGGTATTGTGCGGGTACGGCCAAACGGAACCGAGATGGAAATTTATACGCATGGTACACGCAACATTTATGATGTGGCCATTGACCCTTACATGAATATTTTCACGAGGGATAATACCAACGATGGTGGCGGCTGGAACATCCGTTTTTCGCACCATATCCAATCGGCCGAATATGGATACCCGGTATTGTTCCAGCATTTTACCGATGAGATTTTACCGGCGCTGGTTGATTTGGGCGGAGGGTCGGGCACAGGATCGTTGTTTATGGACGAACCTACCTGGCCGGAAAAATACAACCACGTACCCATGACTGCCGACTGGGGCCGAAGCGAACTGTATATCAACAGGGTAACCGCCGATGGTGCCAGCTTTCAACAAAAGGAAGAAGAATTTATCGCATTACCACAAATTACCGACCTTGATGTAGATGGTTCCGGCCGGCTTTATCTTTCGGCATGGGATGGTGCCGGCTACTCCGGCGACCCAGCCAAAGGTTATGTGGTACGGGCTGTACCCCGCAACTGGAGCTATAAAGCATTCCCAGACCTTAAGGCTGCTTCGGCAACCGAATTGGCTAACTACCTTAAATCGGCAAGCGCGGTAACCAGGCTAAATGCATCACAGGAATTGATAACCCGCCCGGCCGATGAAGCAGCCAGGCTATCGCTGGCCGTTGCGACTGATGCAGCCTTGCCACTGTATGCCCGCGTAGCTGGCGTATTTACCTATGCCCAAACAACAGCCGAAAAAGGCGTACCTGCATTGGTGCAACTAACGCAGGATAGCAATTTAAGAGAATTTGCTTTAAGAGCCCTGGCCGACAGGAAGCAAAGTATACAAAACGTACCGCTGGATTCATTTTTGGCCGGACTGAAAGACCCTTCCGACCGTGTGAAGGCTGCGGCTATAGTGGGCCTGGGCCGTATTGGCAACCAGGCATCGGCACAGCCCTTATTAGCAACACCTGTTCCGGCCAGCTTTGTAGCACCGGGCAAAAATGAGGAAGGCCCGCATGCCAAACCCAATTCGGCAATCATCCCGGCACATTTGGCGGTAAGGGCCCTTGTTGGTTTAAACGCTGTTAATGATTGTGTTAAAGCTATCGGTACGGCCCATTCAATCCTGGCATTATGGGCTTTAAGGTATATGTATGATACCAAAGCGGTTGATGGTTTAATAGCATCGTACTCAACTGTTAAGGACGAAAAAACAAAAAAGCAGATACTGGTAACCCTGTCTCGCCTGTACAAAAAAGAAGCTGATTATGATGCTTCGTGGTGGTGGGGCACAAGGCCCGATTCGCACGGACCAATTTACAAGGGCGTTACCTGGGATGCTTCGGCCCGGATTGCCGGGTTTTTAAAAACCGAATGGACAAAATCAACTCAGAAAGGAAAACAGTTTTTTGCCGATTTAAATGCCCGCCATCAAATGGGGATTGCAGCTTTTGGCGGCGAAGAAAAAACCGAGACCACCAAAGAAGTGAAGATAGACCTGGCAAAAATTGCCAACAAGAAAGGCCAGATAGGAAAATCATCTATTGAAGATATCATGCTGATGCTTGCAAAAATAAAGGGCGACCCTTTTAAGGGAAAAGTTCTTTTTGCCCGCCAGGGCTGTATAGCCTGCCACAGTTTAACCAGGGCCGAAAAACAGAAAGGCCCGTTTATGGGGCAGATAGGTTCGATCATGACCCGGCAACAAATTGCAGAATCTGTTCTTAAGCCGAATGCATCCATCTCACAGGGCTTTGCCACGGTAATGATATCCGCAAAAGGCAACAAGAGCTATATGGGCTTTATTACAGAAGAATCGGCCCGCAAAATAGTGATGAGGAATATTACCGGCGACGTTTTTACAATTAATACCGCCGACATACTGAGCCGCAAAGAGCTGAAAACATCCATGATGCCAACCGGCCTTGCCAACGCACTATCATATGATGAGTTTGCCTCCCTCGTTACTTTTCTTTCGCAGCAAAAAAATTAAACGGGGTTGAGTGGGTGGTGGTGGTCTTTTATGTTGATTAAATTTATGTCCCCTCAGGGTCTCTCGGAGAGGACCCTGAGGTACCCAATCATCTCGCATAAACGCGGCTTGGGACTTGGGACTGGCTTTGTATAACCGCTGGATCCTCTCCGAGAGACCCCGCGGGGACAGGAAACGGACAGTCCTAAATCCTCATTCAAAATCAACGCCCCAATATCCCCTGCGCCCGATACAAATTATCTGTAGCCTGTAGTATTTTATCCTTCAACTTAGGGTTATAATCAGGATGCTGCTGCAGAAAATCGCGTACAATTTGATAAGCCCCCTTAGTCTGATAACTCCCAAACACCGCGCTCAGCCACGATTGGGGGAAGAACACATCGCCGGTACGCTGAAGCTCTTCAAGCAGTTCCAAACTTTTGGGCAGGTATTTGATGGAGGTGCTTTGCCTTAAGGGATGGTTTAAATAGCTTAAACCCGTGGTAACCCAGGCCTCTTTTGCCCTGTTTTTACGATCAGCCAGGCTGTTAAAAAAGGCATCGCGTTCCTGCACATTCAGCGAGAGGGCCGGCATCAGGAAAGCCAGCCTGTTTTTGCGTTCGGGGTTGTTGATCCGGGCTTGCTGTTGCTTTAATACCGAGGTAACAGTATCGCTTTTCAGGGCTATGGAAAGGGCCATGCCTGTATAATCATCTTCGGCCAGTTTAACACCGGCGGGCGGCTTTTGGGTTAGCCATACCTGGTAAATACGGCGTTTAGCTTCGGCATTTAAATAAACGTTTTGGTAAGCGCCAAACAGTATTTTCTTGTTATTTGGCGCTGTTTGCTGTTCCATGGCCTGCCATAGGGTATCCTCCAGTTCGGTGCTTAAAATCAACCGGTCTTTGGGCAGCGTAAAGGTCCAGAATATGCTGGTAATATAGCCGGTAAGCAGGCGCAGGTTCATTTCATTTTTTTCGATACTGATGCCGTGCAGGTAAAGCTTTAATAGTTCAGCCGGTTTAAAAGCACGCCTGGCCAGCATATTCTCGTACCCGTTAATATACGCCGAAGCCCGTTGCAGCGGGCTTTCCAAATTAAACAAGCTGCCCGTCATCGCCTTATCCGCCGGGAACAATCCATAGCCCATGCCGTCTGCATTAAATAAAATGAACAGCGGCTTCGCCAAACCCGCAGCAGCATTTAGTACAATTTGCCGCGCGTTCATGTTCACCGGGATAATTTTGCTGTAACCCGGATACACCAACGTGATGTTAAATACCTGCTGCCATATACGTGGCGCGCCAACTTCAGGATGCTGGCTGATGTTAAAAACGCCGATTTTACCATCACTGTAGCTCACTTTATAATCAAACACCGGCCTGCCGGGTTGGCTTACCCAAACCTTGTTCCAGGTGTACAGGTTGGCGGTGCTGTATTTGCTCAGGATGGCAATCAACTGTGGCCAGGTAGCATTGCCGTACGCATATTTTTTCAGGTACTCGCGGATGCCTTGCTGAAAGTTGGACTTCCCCATCATGCTTTCCAGCTGGCGCATCATAATGGGGGCTTTGTGGTAAATAATATTGCCGTAAAGCGAACCCGCATCGTGTAAATTATCAAGCTGCTGCCTAATTGGGTTGGCACCCATGGTGCGGTCAATCCCGTAAGCTGCCGGGTAATGGTCCTGCAAAAATTTAAGGTTAAAGGTTTCGGTGCCCATTAGTTTTTCAGTCACCTTATCGGCCATAAAGTTGGCAAACACCTCCTTCATCCACACATCGTTAAACCACTCCATAGTCACCATATCGCCAAACCACATGTGCGCCGTCTCGTGCGAGATTACGTTCGACCGGGCGATAAACTGATCTTTGGTAGCACCCTCATCCAAAAACAAGGCCGAGGCCTTGTACTGCACCTCGCCCGGATGCTCCATCCCGCCGAACTGAAAATCTGGTATGGCCACAAAGCCCACTTTTTGAAAAGGGTAAGGTATCCCCGTCCAGCTTTCTAAAAAACTGATGGCATCCCGGTGGGCTTTAAAAATAGAATCGACGCTTAACCTGATCTGGGTAGAATCTGTTTCCCTGTGCAAAAATTCGGCACTACGCCCGCCTATCACCTGCCTTACATCAGCATACGCGCCCGCGGTGAAAGAAAACAGGTAGGTGGGCAATTTATCGCTGGTATTAAAAACATAACGCTTAAAGTCGCCCTCATCAGTTACATCCTTTATGCTGCCATTGGCCAATGCCTTCCATTCCTTTGGCACCCTGAGGCTTAATTTAAAAATAGCTTTCAAATCCGGCTGATCAAAACAGGGGAAAACCGTACGGGCGCGGTCGGGCACAAACAAAGCGTACAGATAATCATCATTACGGTTTAATGATCCATTACCGGCCACAAAATCAATCGTGATATCATTATGCCCGGCCTTTAAATATTTAGTATCTATAATGATATGTTCGTCCTTCGCCTCAAAAGGGATTGCCGCCCCCTGGGCCAACTGCACATTTTTAATGTGCTGCGCATCCTGCTTAAAATCAATTTGCAGCGGCTGACCAGCATTTTTTAAATCAAATGCGATATGCGCCACACCGGCAATATCATCAGCCCGTTTCAACGGCACCAAAAACGACAGCTCATACTCCACATTACTGATTACCGAATGCCTGTACTGCGCCAACCCATAAGATACCCCCGTTTCAACAGGCACAGGTTTAACCCGCTGCTGTGCATATACCACAACATTTAAGCTCAACAAAAACAGTATCAGTTTGTATAATTTCATATGGTTGGTTGTTTTGAGTTTTGGGTTCTGAGTGTTGAGTCGAAAGCTCCCCGCTGTTCGAAGGTCTCGGACTTCTAACCACAATGCCCCCCGTTTCTCCGGCTGAAGAATTATTACCGCCTCTGCCCGATAGTTTTATTGTATTCATTTAGTATTGCCGGTCAAAACCTTATCATTCAATAGCCGCAGAATATAGGCATAATGGTGCGAAACCGGAGAATCGGGCAGCGAAGAATTTTCACCTTTCGCCTTTTACCTTTCACCTATTGTTTTCTGTCTCATATCTCAAATCTAACATCTCATATCTATCCAGGGCGTTCCCGCTGGTAGAAGCGGGCCTGGCTAAACGCTCATACTACACAGGCATTAGGCGCGAGGCCGGTATCCGCTAATATCTAACGCGGAGGTGGGGTGATTGTGGGGTTAGGGGTTACAATAATATTGTGGTTTGCATGCGGGCACACAAGCCAAGGGCTTGCGACAACAGAGGATATCCAAGCCAATCACTATTATTATTTATCACATAATAAAAAAAACACAATGTTTATTATCAATTAATTACTTATTTTAGTCACACCTAAACGATACAATTATGAAACTAAAATAAGCAGGAAATAATATTGGCTTTTTTAAAAGCCACTTCTACGATCTATAAGATCTTGCGGATAACAAATTTACACCTGTCGAAATAACGACATATACGCTTTGAGAATCACCTCCTATTCTATCCATACAGGATAGAGACTTAGCTAAACAGGTGCTCTTACTATATACCAAAGGCTTTAGAATTTGCGCTGCTGAACCTACTGTCGGTCATATAAAGGGTGTTATTTTTATTATGTTATATACAATATATAAATCTTGAACAAATGATATTTACGACAAGTTGGGATGATGGCGATGTTAGTGATTTTAAACTACAGGAATTAATAAAATCTTTTGGTGTTAAAGGTACATTGTATATACCTCAAATATCAAATCATAGATCGCTTAATGATAATGATATTAAAGAGTTATCAAATTATTTTGAGATAGGAGCACATACTATAACACATCAAAATTTGATAAATGCAAGTAATTCGGAAATTGAATTCGAAATCTCCGAAAGCAAGAGTTACATAGAAAACATTATTGGAAAAAAGTGTGATGTGTTCAGCTATCCATATGGGCTATTTAATTCCCAAATTGAATCGCAGGTAAAAAAGAGTGGCTTTTTAAGGGCAAGAATAGTTAATAAAGATTTTTGTGAAGGAAGTATTTTAAACAACTTTCATTTGCCAACCACTATTCAAGTCTGTAGGCATACAAAATACTTAACTGCTAAATTTAACGCCTATCAGTCTAATGTAAATTCGTTAGCGAAGCTATTTTCAAATAAAATTCAAACGTTTAAGTTGAACGAAAGGGGTGAATATAGTTGGTTTGAAATTGCAACTTTTATTTATTCGTTGGTAAAACAGAGGAACGGAATATTTCATTTATGGGGACATTCTTGGGAGATAGAAGAACAAAATTTGTGGGGTGACCTTAAAATGTTCTTCCAGTTTGTTGCAGAAGACAAAGATGTTGTATACACGACTAATAGTGGGCTTTTCAAATAACTTATGGAATTAATTTACATATCAGGATTGTATATGCCGGCTTCTGGTGGTGCAGAAATTAGTATGTATACATTAATTAAAACGCTCTCCTTGAAGGGGTTCATTTTTCATGTAATTACAAAACATATCCAAAACGATGATTGTAGATTTGACAAAAAACATAAAAATATTATTGTTTACAGGGTAAATAAAAAAGATGAAATTGAAGGTGTTTTTAAGAAAATAAATCTAACAAGCCCAGTAAAAGCAGTATTAACCCAAAACTCCTGGTCTGAAATAGCCATTAAAATTTGTCAAAAATATAATTGTCCTTCTATTTATTTCCTAAGGGCGCCATTCGGCGAATTGGATATATCAAAAACAGGCGAATACAATTGTGATTTTATTATTGCCAACTCAATAGCTACCAGAAACTATATTATTGAAAAATTTAAGAGACATGACGCTTTAATTATTCCGCCTTTAATAAATCCAAATGACTATTTGGTCTCATCCAATTCTAAAGAATATATAACCATGGTCAATCCCATCCAAATGAAAGGCGGAGATATATTTAAGCAAATAGCGCTTGCACTACCTGACAGGAAATTTCTTGCGGTAAAAGGATGGTCACATTTAATGCATAATGACAATTGGAACCTTAAATTATTAGAAGACTTATCAAGCGGGATGGGGATTATCAATGATCCTGTCTTTGACATTACACGTTTCGATAAGGTGAGCAACGTAACGTTACAAGAGTCGACCGAAAATATGAGAGAGATTTATTCAAGAACCAAGTTGTTAATAGTGCCATCGATAACCCCAGAAGGAGGCCCCAGGGTTGCCTTAGAAGCAATGATGAATGGCATTCCTGTAATCGGTTCAAATTCGGGAAATATGGCTTTAACAATAGGATCTGGCGGTATAATAATAAAAGACACGTTCAATATCGACAGTTGGGTTGAGGCAATTTGCAAATTCGACAATAAAGTCTTTTACAATGACTTATCAGAAAATGCAAAATCCAAAACTAAAATAAATATAGAGGCTGAACTAGTTGAATTTGAAAACGTGTTGAAAATTATTCATGGAAAAAATTAGGATAGGGATTTTTGTTGAAGGAACCTTTTTGCCATCATTTGAAGGGGCGACACAAAGGTTCGTCGCTTTGGCCGAAAATTTATCAAAAGCAAATTTCGAAGTTGTCATATTACATTGTTATAGGGGTTGGTCCGACAAGAATATTATCAAGGATCAAAATTACACGACTTATTTTATTCCTCCAGATACTTTTTATAATGATACTCTTACAATAGAAGGCATAATTAAATCGGAACATTTGGAAATAATTTTAATGAGCAATTATGAAATGGTAATGCAAATTGGCTATCCTTTAAAGCGGCGCATTTACAACTTGAAATTGATTTTTGAGGTTCATGATATTAGCTACGACTATAATAGATCATTTAATCCTACAGATGAAAAAAATGAAAGAGAAAAAAGGTTCGAATATTTAGCTTTTAATGTTGCAGACATATGCATATGTTTTAACGGATACGACAAGGCTAGGATTAGTGAAATTTTACTTGAATTCAATAATAATGAATACGACGAACTAAGTAAAGTAATAGAAATACCCTTTGGAATTACTCATAACAAAACAAATTTTGTGGAGATAAATTTAAATTCAAAGAATATCATATTTCTTGGTAACATATATCACACCCCGAATTCAATTGCTTTGAAAGATATATGCTTCAAAATACTACCGGAAATCAAGAACTATGATTTAGCAATCAGGTTCTTGATTGTGGGTGATGTTCCAGATTATTTAGCTAAAGAGTGTCAGGACGAGCATATTCTTTTTTTAGGCAAAATAGAAAATTTAGAAAATGTATTCAAGGACGCAATTCTGGCGATATGTCCAATTTTTTATGGCGCCGGAACTAAAGTAAAAATGCTGGACTACTGCCAAGCTGGAATGCCTATCTTATGCAGTAGCCAATCTTTACGGGGCATAATAGATAACGAGAAAGACGGATTTGATTTTGAAGTTGAAGACGACATTGAAAAATATGCAGTTAGAATATTAAAAATTTTAGGTTCTCCAAAAAGACTTATGGAAATGTCTGTTAAAACAAAAAAATATACGGAAAGGCAATCCTGGTCTAACATAATAAGACGTTTCAATTTGGCAATAGAATCTTGTACAGTCAATAAAAATCCCGAAATATCTGAAGATGATAAGATTTTACTTAAACAATTGAATCCGTACTTTTTAGAATATTATTATCGATTAAATAGATTTAACGACATAAAAATCGAAAAAATTTATAAGGGTGGTTTTGGAATGATTACTGAATTAACTTTTTTATAATCATGAATAGAGCTAAATACGAAAGAATATTTAAGGAAAACTATCCTGAAATTGTGGTTGAAAATTTTATTTATTTAAAAGAATCCTACGACTATATTACATTTGAAGTCAACAGATTGATTATTATTAAATTTTCAACTACAGAAATTGAAGGCAATATCCCATTCGAAATTGATTTATTATCAAAACTAAAAGGCCAACTTCAGATTGCAACACCGATATTAAACTACAATTATAAACCTGGATCTGACTGTAAGTTTATTGGCTATGAAAAAATTCATGGTGGGCACTTTGATCATAGAAACGAAAAAAATATAAATGAAAATCTATTTATCTTGAGCAAATTTCTCCGAGATATATCTTTACTAAAGAATCCAGATTATCAAAATGAGGAATTTGTCACTAAGTGGAAGAAAGGTTGTAATCATCAAGTGAACGGTATTCGATTAAAGGCCTTCAAGACTATTCCAAGTCCGTATAAAAAAGAAGTCGAAAAAATCATAGAAGAAAATCATCACAAAATCATTGATGATGATTTCACCCCCAAATTAATCCATTCGGATTTAAAACCCGAGCACCTTATATGTAATTCCGAAAATGTTGTTGTCGGGATTATTGATTGGGCGGATGCACGCTTTGGAGATATCACATACGAGTACGCAAGGATTTTGATTGAATTTGGTATTGATTTTTATAAAAAGTTACTAACTAAAAATGCGGCCAAACTATCTATTATCGATGTCAATAGAATTGCATATTATTCGATATTAATTTCTTTCAATAGTATTTTAAATGAGATAAATTATCGCAACGATAACATTCCGGGAAGAGGGCTACAAAGACTGCATACAAGCTTAAATACATACGATGAAATACGAAAGTTTGGAATTTACTAAAACTATTATGTCGGTATAATACCAATGCGCGCCTCCTTGAGGGTTATCGCAGAATCTTTGAAGAAATCTAACACCTTGCATGAACCATATTAGAATTGCAGATCAGCAAAAACGACCAGAATATTTTAAAGATGAGCTGCCTATTATCTTTCTCAGCGGCGTCAAGGATATCAATATCATCATCGGTGCTAACAACACTAGGAAGAGCCGTTTTCTCCGGGCCTTGATCACTCAGGAACAAAAAGCTGTCTTTTTATTTGATGGAAAATTGAACGAATATTGCTTAGAAGGAATCAGACTGTTCGATGAGACAGTTCAAAAGCATCCAACATTACCGGAGCAGAAAATCGCCATAATAGAATTCGCAGCGGAATCCGAAGATAATGCTTATCAATTAGTTAGAGCTTATTTCAACCATAAACCAGGTTCACCAAACGAAGTTGATTTTTTCCAACTAAAGGTGAGTATTACGGAAATTCTGGATTTATTGAAGTCAGTGGGTTCGCAGGGACAATTCAATGAAATGTTAGCAAAAATCAAGCGCCTCTATATGAGCGTGTTGCTACTAGAAGATATCTATCAAAAACTAGAAAGATATCAGGGTAAAAACATGATTCCCACAAGTATTAAACCCTTTATACCGGGTATTATCCATAAGATCACAGGTATTAATCTGGGAGATCCCATTCCTGAATTCCGGTTAAAGTTAGATTTACTGATTAAAATCAGGACCTGGCTCACACCTTTACCCGAAATCGGATTTATTGAAAGCTACGCTGTTCCGCTGATCTTTATACCTGTATTGCGCACTTCACGAATGATTCCAGGAATACAAACGGACACATTTGAAAAAGCTATCCGGGGGCAGCATTTTAATAAAGACATTTCAAAGCTCAGTATCGAAACGGGGCTAAACCTCTATGATAAAATCGGCCTGGCGCGCAATGGTAGCCGTAAGGAGATCAGAGCATTCAGCGCTTTCGAGAAATTTATCGGTCGTGTATTTTTTCAATCAGAGGATATCCATATTATCGCACATCGTTCGAAGATTGAACTTGATAAGATCATCAAGATTAGCCTGCCTAATGAGTTGGAGGACATTAGTATTCATGACCTTGGCGATGGCATACAGGGCGTGATCAATCTTCTTTTTCCAATTTTTACGGCGGAAGTCGGCAGCTGGGTTTTTATTGATGAGCCCGAAAATCATTTACATCCCGGCTATCAGAATATCTTTATTAGAGCTTTAGTTGATGAGCCTTTTATCAGGAATAAAAATTTGCGTTTTTTTATAAATACACATTCTAATCATATCTTATCTGAATCCTTGTTAAGCGCCGATGATTCAGAAATATTTGTATTCAGCCGAAGGGATGAATATTCCTCGACCATTAACTCATTCAGTGGCAATGAGTATAGCACTTTGGAAATGCTGGGCGTATTTAACACCTCTGTACTGATCAGCAACTGTAGCGTGTGGGTGGAGGGGGTTACGGATCGCCTGTACCTGAAAGCATTTTTATATGCTTATGCCAATAGTTTGCCGGCGGATGCTTTCATTCCTGTTGAAGGACTACATTTCAGTTATATTGAGTACGCGGGAAGTAATTTGCTGCACTATAATTTTGATGTAGAACATAGTAACATAGAGGACAATGACCTTGTACATAAGATTAAAGCTTATTTCATCAATTCCAATGTTTTTTTGTTAGCTGACTCTGATTTTAACGAAGAAAAGCATCAAATGTATGAGGCTATCGACCGGGGGAATTTTGTGTATTGCCAGACGGTTGTTCCAGAGGTTGAAAATCTATTGCCCGATTTGATATTGAAAGACTTCTTACTGGAGGAAGTAAAGTGCCATGCACAAGAAGTGGAAGCGGCTTTCCAGATGGAGTACGGACAACCGACCATTGGAGATTGCAAGAAAAACCAGAAACTCGGAGATTGTTTTAGTGATAAATTCACTTATCAAAAAAGGAAGCGCAAGTTTACTGCTGACGGTACTGGCGGCACTTTATCTCCTGCCTATAAAAAGGGGCTAGCTGATTTTGTTCATCGAGAGATCATGAATAAACGGATTAATTGGAAGACTTTACAGGCATCCAAAGAACTTGAAGATATAGTCGTTAGATTATATAATTTCATTGTTAGTAAAAATGGCAAGGGTGCCATTTAATATTTTTGACTTTTTTTGATCCCTCGCTCCCCCGCTGTCGCAAGCGTCCCCGGCTTGTGGCCCGCATGCTACGTATATGCCCGGTTCAACCTGCAAAGGGCACATCGTAGCAAGTTGGGTCATCAAAAAAAGTAAACAGCCCAGTAAAGGCAGGAAATAAAACGTTAAATTTGGTTATACGAATAAAGAAAGGAGTTATTATGCCAACCGTTAAGAAAGTGATTGACGAAAAAGGTTTTTATGGCGATGCTATTATTAGCGACAAGGTTAAAGACCGCAGCAATGATCCTTACTTTGTAAAAAAAGCCGAAGAAGCCAAAGAATTTTTACGCAAGCACCCCCTGCCAGATCATTTAAGAAAGAAATAAGCATCAATAAAAATGATAAAGAAACGAGGTTGGCCCAGAAAGGGTCAACCTCGTTTTTGTGTAGCACGAGTTTCACCTTATTATTCAATAGTCACAAACTATTGGCATAGTCACCCGAAGTCGGAGAATCGGATAGCGGAATAGTACCCAGCGCCGGAGTCGAACCGGCACGGTTTACTCCGTTAACTAATTCTGCAACTTTCACAGCTCAGTGCTTTTTATTGCATAAAAAAAGCCGGCAAGCCAGCTTTCAAAATTATTTTAGCTTTAACTATTTTGCGTATTTTTCCGGTACAGGAAACTTCGCAAGTGTTTCACGCGCCTGTTCTGTCTTTTTTATCACATTCGGCGAATTGCTGTAATCTTTAACTTTAGCATTTTCGACGTTCGATGTGTTTTTTTCAGCTATGTAATGTGTATTTCGTGCCATATCTACACAAATATAAATTTTTTTTTTCTGTTTGCCAAGAATGCTTTATAGTTAACATTTTTTTGAAATTGCTCCCATCCATTAGGCCCCAATCCTTTAATTTCAAATTCCTTGTTAATTTCCTCAAGGTTTCTGGTGATACCCATTTGGTAAAGCCGTGTCCTTGCTGCACTGCTACCTTCTGCGTAAATGAGATGGTTTCCGTTGATATCGCAAAAATCATGAATCGAACTGGCAACTGTAGCTAAAACCTTATCTCTATCCTGGTTATTACTTGTTATTGCATCATCAATATCACCGGTTTCTTCATTAACATCTCCAAATGCAAGATTGTAAATCAAAAAAGGTTTTGACACAGCTTCACTAAAAATGATCATTTTTCTGATCTTTCCGTTAGGGCCGTCGCTATAAAACTCATAATTGGTAAAGTTATCGTTAGGTGTGTAATCGTATTTAGGCAGGTTCATAATTAAAGAATACCAAATCTATAAATAATAAGAATAATCATCGGTCAACTTAACTTGATAAATACTATCGCCGCTGTTCGAAGCCTCCGACTCGAACCATTATGCCTGTTTCTCCGACTACAGGATTATTACCGCCTTTGCCAATATATTTATTAGTTCATTTGAGCAATTGCCCGTCCATCACCTTATCATTCGATAGTCGGAGACTATTGGCATAGTCATCCGAAGTCGGAGACTTAGGATAGCGGAGGACTTGTATCGGTCAACAACTGGCACAAATATGTGGAAGCGCCCAAATTGCGCTATCAGTTTAGTGTTAACCATGACAAAATACAATATATTGACTAACAAGTACTTATAATATATATTATCTGAAATGTGTTAAGTTATGTTAACCCGACAAGATGCGTTTGCCCCGATCATTCGATAGTCGGAGCATCGACATAATCATCCGAAGTCAGAGAATCGGACAGCAGATTTTAAGTCTTAAGTCGCGAGTCTGGAGTTGAAAGTCGAAATAACTCTAACTATTAACTTAAGACTTCCGACTTAGAACTTAAGACTCACCACCCCAACATCTGCCCTATCGCCCCAATGCTCATCCAGGTCATGGTGCCAACTACCAGCACGCCTAAAATGGTAAGCCATAAAGGCTGTTTGTAGGATGCGATGATTTTTGACCGGTAAGCCGCGACCAGCATTACGCCCAGGGCAATGGGCAATATAAAGCCGTTGATGGCCCCTACTACCAACAGTGTTTTCACCGGTTTGCCTATTGCTAAAAATATACAGCAGGATATGATAATGAAGCCAATAATAATCCCGCGGTTCCATTTCAATATCAGCGGACTAAAACTCCTGATAAACGAAACCGATGTATAAGCCGAACCAACTACCGAAGAGATCCCTGCAGCCCAGATGATAACCCCGAAAAGTTTATAACCCACCTGCCCCGCAGCCAGTTGAAATATAGAGGCTGCCGGATTAGCGGGGTCGAGCTTGCCACCGGCGGTTATAACACCCAAAGCAGCTATAAACAATAACAACCGCATCAGCGATGCCAACCCTATAGCACTTAAAGCCCCCCGGTTAACCACCGGCAAATTTTGCTGACCGGTTATTTTTGCGTCCAGCAGGCGGTGCGCCCCGGCAAAGGTAATGTAGCCGCCAACTGTGCCGCCTACAATGGTTAGCACCGCGGTAAAGCTAAACTGCGTAGGGTTTACCGCCCGGATGGCCGCCTGGGCCAGCGGCGGGTTGCTAATGTAAGCTACGTATAAGGCCAGCGCTATTTTGAGGCAACCCATGCATTTGGCAAACAAATCCATCGCCTTACCCGATTCTTTATAAATAAAAATACCAATGGCTACAATGGCGCTCATGACAGCCCCCTGCCCTACGCTTACGCCAAACAGCACATTGAGGCCCAACCCAGCCCCCGCAATATTGCCTATATTGAACGCCATACCACCCAAAAACACCAGCAACGAAATAAAATAACCCAGGCCCGGAAAAACCTGGTTGGCAATATCCTGAGCTGGCTTACCGGCCACGGTAATAATACGCCAGATGTTTAGCTGGGCAATAGCATCCAAAACCACAGACAGCAATATCACAAAACCAAAGCTGGCACCCAGCTGCGCCGTAAATACAGCCGTTTGCGTTAAAAACCCCGGCCCGATAGCCGATGACGCCATCAGGAAGGCGGCACCCATTAAAACACTCCAGTTGCGCTGTTTTTTCATTTAACGCGACGGTGCTATAATGCTTATGCCTTCGGCTTTCAGTTTCTCGTTTATCTTTTTGGCAAATTCAACGGCATGCGCGCCATCACCGTGCAGGCATAGCGTTTCGGCTTTAAGGCCGATGGTTTTATTATTGGCCGATATCACTTGCTGTTGCTTTACCATCATCAGCACCTGGCTGATAGATTGCTGCTCGTCGGTAATCAGTGCGTTGCTCTGGGTACGCGGGGTAAGCGAACCATCGTCCTGGTAGGTCCGGTCGGCAAATACTTCGGATGCGGTAGCTAAACCCAGCTTTTTGGCCCAGGTAATCATTTCGCTATTGGCCAGCCCGTATAATATTA
The DNA here is from genome assembly GCF_007971525.1 of Mucilaginibacter ginsenosidivorax. NCBI lineage: Bacteria > Pseudomonadati > Bacteroidota > Sphingobacteriia > Sphingobacteriales > Sphingobacteriaceae > Mucilaginibacter > Mucilaginibacter ginsenosidivorax. The sequence continues at coordinate 5,971,066 of NZ_CP042437.1, read as the reverse complement.
ATGACGAATCAAAATCGTGCACGGCTTCGGCAATGGCTTTGGCCAAATTAACATCTTTAGCAGCCATATTGTATAATGCCCCGTGTGCCTTTACATGGTGAAGTTTGCTATAGGCCGCTTTAACAAAGCCCGATAGGGCGCCTACCTGGTACAAGGTCATCTGGTAAGCCTCGTTTGCCGATATTTTCATTTCGCGCCTGCCAAAGCCCTGCAAATCGGGCAGGCCGGGGTGCGCGCCAATGGCCACGCCTTTTTTTACCGCCATGCCAACGGTATGCTGCATTACTTCAGGATCCCCGGCGTGAAAGCCGCAGGCTATGTTGGCCGATGTAATGTAGTCCATCAGTATTTCGTCATTGGGCATGGGGTAGTTGCCAAATGCCTCGCCCATATCGCAGTTAAGGTCTATGCTTTGCATGGTATTGTTTATAAAATTTGCATTGCACAGCAATGGTTAGCTGATGCAATTGTTGTTCACGTTCAATATACAGCATTTCTGCTTCACGCCGGCTTATCTCTTTAAAAAAAATGGAGTCGCCTGGTTTAAGCTGGGCGCATAAGGGCATATCCACTGCCGCAACCTGGGCTATTCGGGGATAGCCCCCGGTGGTCTGGCAATCGGCCATTAAAAGCACCATGCCGCCGCTGCCCGTAACTTGTATGGTGCCCGGCGTTACGGCTGTACTTAATAATTCGTCCTTTTTGGCACGCTCTAAAACCGCCCCTTCCAAATGGTACCCCATGCGGTTACTTTGCCTGCCGATGATGTATGGTGCCGACAAAAAAACGGCAATGCTCCGGCCGTTAAACCAGCCAAATTCGTTGCCCGGTACCACCCTTATCGTTTTGCGACCCGCCGGTAAAAGCAGTTGCCGGGGGATGTTCCAGGCAGGATAAAAAAGTGTATCATTTGTATCATTTTTTTGTAGCTTTTGTTTGAAATTTTGCACTATTTGTTGTGCATTAGTGGTTAATTTGTCATCATTTTTGAGCGTATCACCACGTTTCAAGGTCCGTCCTTCCAGTCCGCCAAAACCGGCGGTCAGGCAGGTGCTTTTGCTTCCCAAAATTCCCGGCAGGTCCCAGCCTCCGGCAATGGCCAGGTAGGTGCGACTGCCCGATGGGTTGTTTGTTAGTTTTATATTTGTTCCCGATGGGATAAAAAGGGGGCGCTCTGGCGGTAATACTTGTTCGCCCGATTGAAATATCGCCCCATCTCCAACATAAGCAATCAACAAGCCGGTTTCGGCAATAAATTCTGCATCAGCATAGGTAAATTCAATTACTGCGGCATTATCGCCGTTTCCCACAGCCTTATTAGCAATACGTGCCGATAAGGTATCCATGGCGCCCGATACCGGCACCGCCTGCGAGAGATATTGATAACGCCCCATATCCTGTATGGTGCTCATTAAACCGGGTTTTAATATTTTGATCTGCATACTAATCACCTGGCTGCTAATCTGTTAAATTCTCTTTCATCAACAGGCTTAAAGATCACCGTATCCCCAGCCTTCAATAGTGATGGCTGCTGACGGCCCAGGTCAAACAAATTCAAAGGTGTTTGACCGATAATTTGCCAGCCGCCGGGGGTTTCCAGGGGGTACACCCCTGTTTGCTGCCCGGCTATCCCCACTGCCCCGGCGGGGACCAATGGCCTGGGTGTTGCCCGGCGCGGTGTGGCTAACCGTTCATCCATTCCGCCCAAATAGGCAAAGCCTGGCACAAAGCCTATCATATAAACTTTATAGGTAGCAGCACTATGTAATTTTATTACATCATTGATATTTAACCCGTTAAAACGGGCTACCTCTGCCAAATCAGGACCAAAAGTGCCGCCATAACATACTTCGATAGTCACTATATCCCCCTCGGCTGGCTTGGTGGGTGTCATTTGAAGGCTCAAATCATTGAGGTATGCCGATACCTTTTCAAAGCAGCTGGTCCCAGGTAAATCAGTTTTGATTACCAAAACAGGGTCGTAAAAAACAGTTAGGGTAGCGTAAGCCGGCACCGTTGTATTAAACCCCGGAAATGGCTTTTGATATAGCAATTTATTTAAACCATTAACCATGTTTAATAAATTTTCAGCAATTTGTTGCCCAAACTCAACGGTAACGGCTACTTCGCTTAAGTAATAAATTTTAAGGGCTCCGTCGGGCATGGATGTATTTGATTATAAAACAACTGAGCTTTATTTGGATAAATCTCGGCAATACCGCTTACAGTTGCAATTATACACTGCTATTCCCTGAATTTATATGCGAAGGTACCTGACCATCTTAATTTCAGGTTGGCATCAGTAGCCTAAAACAAATTTGACGGCGGAATGAGAATTTCACCTTACAGATTTGCAATTACGATAGATATTTTGCAATTTGCTGATCTTACTTGGGGCTGACATCCTGTCGGCCTCTTTGTGATAAGGTTTAGGTTTAAAGTCCCGGCGGCGAGCGCTTAGGGACTTTTATTTTTTTGGTAATACCAGTTCAAATGGCGCAGTACCCAACAGTGATTTGAGGCGCAAAAAGGGCAATTACTTGAACTTTCCGAGTTAATTCATAAACACCGAACCCGTTGGCACCACATCTGCGTGCGAAAAAGAACGGAGGAAACCCGATTTATATTCGGCCAGGTTTTGTTTATGATTTTGCGCTTTAATACTTTGGTATAACCCCAATAACGACCAGCCATTGCCAGGATTACGCACCAGGTCGGCCCGGTAAACCTCTTCGGCCCTGACGTTATCATCATTTTTTAAAAGATATGCACCCAAAAACTGCCTGGCTGGAATTGGCCACTGCGCGGGCTCGGAGTAAATCATATGATCTTCCACCGTTATGGCTTTATTAAAGCTGGCTATACCACTTTCGTATTTATTCTGTGTTAATAAAATAGCGCCTTCTAATATATTTTCGGCTATGGTAGCACCTTCAAGCGCTGTATTAAAAGGGATATCTCTTATTTTTAAAACTGGTGCGTTAATTTTATCGCGTATTAACCGGAGCTGACGGTTTGCCGAATCAGCTTTGCCTGTGTAAATAAAAGCCAATCCTTTTGCAAAACTATGGAGTATTTGCGCGTAAGTCCAGCCGGCGGCAGGTGGGTTATTATCCTGCAATATTTCGTTCCATTTACCCAGGCGTACCATAGTAATCACCGGCATCATGTATAGGTATTGGGTATAACTATCTGCTGCTGTTGGCTTAATGCTGTTGCGGCAACGCATTGCAACCTCCATGGCCTTTTCATACATCCCCCCGCTAAATGCGCAATAAGTTTCTACAGCGTACACATGCGGAACCGACTTTGCGAGGGGCATATTTTTCACCATCGAGGCATACAGCGCCGAGCTTTTGGCCGACTTTTCGTTGGCATCAACTCCCTGGAAATATAACCCATTGCGTTGATAAACGTGGCTGGCCATATGCACCATATGCCCTACCGCCGGGAAAAGCCGTTTTAAAGCCTCGGCATTGGCCATAGCCACTTCAGGATTATGGGATGCTTCTGTTAGATGAATGTAATAATGTAACGCGGCCGGGTTATTAGGTTTTTCTTTTAATACGCCTTTGCATAAATCAACCAGTTCGGGTGTCCATTCTTTCGCCAGTCCATCGGTGGTCCAAAAATCCCAGGGGTGTATCAGCATCATGGCATCTATGTACAGCATTTTCATATCCACATCTGTGGGATATGCAGATATAAGTTTCTGCATGCCTTGTGCATAAACTTTTTCGTCATGCGTTGGTTGATCTTTTGCCAACGGATATCTTAAATTCATGACTTTGATAAGCGCTTTTTCCTTTTCAGATGCGCTACCGGCTGTTGCATTTAACTGTTTTAAAACTCCAGGTAGCCCCTGCGGCACTTTATAAAGATGAACCGCATTATAGTAAGGCCCCATAGCTAAAGCCTGGCCCCAATAAGTCATCGGCGAGGCCGGATCAAACCGGGCAGCTTCTTTAAATGACGCCAGCGCTTCCTTCATATGATAGCTATAATACATAGTTAAGCCCTGGTTAAAATAAAACTGAGCGCTATCATTATGCGTTGATATGGGGTAGTTATAATCGCCCCATCCTGGCAGCCTTATCATATATTTTCCGCCGGCGGCTGTATCAACGTTATCAATAGGGCTAAATGATCCACAGGTAACCGGGTAGCTCTTTTTTGTAATTATTTTGCCGGTTGATTTATGCACCTTAAAGGCAAGCAAACAAATCCCAGTTAATAGAACAGGGAACACAAAAAAAAGCGATACCTTTTTCATTGTAGTTTTTTTAACAGACGTGAATTATAACAGGTAACCGGTAAAGTTTGTAATTGGAGGCCGATAAAAAGCCTGGCTACTATCGATACTAACAAATTTAAATAATAGTTTTTAAATACCCGCCGAATGAATAATCCCTATTGCATCATATAAACCATTAACAGGGCAATAACCGATGGCAGGTAATCTGTTAACCCAGTACGCAAAAAGCGCAAGGCTATGGTTATCTGATTTTCGACAGTTTTTATGGAGATGTTTAGCCGGGAGGCTATCTCTTTATTGGAGAGGTATTCTTTACGGCTTAGCGTGAAAATCTGGCGGCATTTTTCGGGCAGCAGGGCCACATTGTTTTCCAGCAACTGGCTAATGTCGCTTTGTAACAGTTTACTGTCTGCTGTGTATTTTTCTATCAGTTCTTCCACAACTTCCAAATCAAGCGTGGCCTTTTTGGTGCGGATGTAATAGATAACCCGGTGCCGGATAGCCACCTTCAGGTACGCTTCGAGCGAGGTAATGTTAAGCTGGTGACGCTTTGTCCATAGGGCAATAAACAACTCCTGGACCAGGTCCTCGCAAACATCGCGGTCGCGAAAAAGGTTGTAAGCAGCATGGAATAGCTTGGCCGAATATCTTTTGTACAGCATTGCAAATGCCTCACGGTCATCCAGCCTTAGTAAATCTAATAATTTAGCATCGGGCCACATTTGATATTCCTCGCCTGGAAGCATAAATGGACTGTAAAACGGTTTCTGAATTGGATAGGCATAATTACAAGATTATTTTTAAATAAAAAATTCTTTTTTGTTTCGGGCAATTTTCAGGGTAGCAAAGTTGGCCTGCCCGCCCATAAAAAACCCGGCAACTTAAAAAGTTACCGGGCTAAAAATAAACGTACAAATGAAATTTTTAAACCATTTTGCCCATCAATGGATCGCTAAAGCTATGTTTACCGGTTTCCACCCGGCCGGCATATCTTTTTTCGAAAGCGTGTGCCCCGGTTACTTTTATGCTGAAATCATACCAGCCATGGCTTTTGGAAAGGTCAAGAACTAACACGCTTTGACCTTTTTTATTTACTGCAACTTTATGGTTATTGGTTTTATAACCATGATCGGTTACCTGCACACTGTAGGCCTCATCATGACTTAAATTGATCATTTTTAACGCGATGTTGGCTTGCTGATAATCGCAGGCCACATCCAGCAGTGGATCAGCCGCGTTGCCTTTATATTCGCGATAAAAACCGTTTGGCCCGTATACACGCAGGTGGTATTCGCCATTCTCAAATTCGTGTAAAGGCCAAACATCTGCAAGGCTATCACCGGCGGTTAGCGCGTATGCCCAGGTACGCAACGGCTCCATTTTTTGCGGGTCTTTAAAGCTGGCATATTTATCGGGCGCATATACATTAAACGGCGATCCCAAAGCTTTATCGCCAAACAACTGTTTGCTCGCATTAAATTTTATCCCGAATGATTTTTTATCGGCACTTAATTTCCCATCAGCATACAACTGGTATGGCAACGCCGATGATGGTTTGATACCTTTTTCCTGCTGCGGCATGTAAGGGGACGCATGCGGAGTTTTATTAATCAGTGCTATCTCTTCGGCTGTCAGCAACTTATAATCTGTTGGCAGTTTTTTAAATTGAGCTTTATGGATGCCTTCTAAAAACACCTCCCTGGCCACAAATTCAGGATTAGGAATGATTTCACCGTTGTACGGACGGAATGTGGTTGAAAGATCGCCACAAACCGTACGGCGCCAATTGCTTATATTAGGTTCAACAACTTTTTTACCGGTTTTATGAGTCAGGAATTTTTCTAAAAACTGCAGGGTTGATGTATGGTCAAAAACCTCCGAATTTACCCAACCGCCCCTGCTCCAGGGCGAAGCGATAACTAACGGCACACGGAAACCAAGCCCAATAGGGCTTTCGCGATCAAAAACTTCGGGGAAGTTGTTTCTTGCCTTTTCCTGTTCGTAGGTTACAAACTCAACGCTGGTATCAATCCCTTCCGATACCTTGCCTGTTCCGGCTTTATGCGGATGCGGGGCTGTAAAGGGCGGTACATGATCAAAATAGCCATCATTTTCATCATAAGCTAAAATAAAAATGGTCTTTTTCCAAACCTCGGGGTTTTGGGTTAATATATCCATTACTTCGGATACATACCAGGCTCCATACCAGGCCGAACTGGGATGATCAGAAAAATGCTCGGGTGCCGATAACCAGGAAACAGTGGGCAAATGGTTGCCTTTTACATCTTCCCTAAACTGGTGTAATACATCGCCCTTAGGCACCAGTACCTCACGCTCGGTTCCATTATCATTATATTTTAACGGGCTTAGTGTACGGTAATGCGGATCGTTGGTATTGGTTACGAAACCCTTCTGATGAAGATTTTTTTCGCGTTGAGATAACGTGGCAAATTTACCGGGATCAAGGCTGGCCATGTCTTTTTTAACACTCTCCAGGTCGCGGCGCTTTTGTTTAAGCTGTTTTTTAAGGTGATCGATATGCGCATCGCCAACCGGTAAGGCGGCAATTTGTTTTTCAATCGCATCTATCTCCCCGGGTAAATCCGTTGATTGTTTTTGCAGGTGGGCGATGTGCTTATCATACAATTTAATATTATACTGGCCAAAAAATTCCAGCGCATTATCCTGAAAATTCGATAACCAGGGGTCTTCCTCGCCAACTAAACCGGTATCTATGGCAATCTCGTTTTGATAGTGTTTCCAGGAAATATCATGGTCTTCCAAACGCTCGGGAAACGTACCCCAGTTGAGCGTGCCGTAATCCATATCATCATTCCAAACGTGTGCCAATGAATTTTCATGCTGCTCGGCGCGGATGGTACCGCTCCAAAAATATAACCTGTTGGGGTTGGTACCGGTTAAGGCCGAACAAAAATTCTGGTCGCAAACGGTAAAAGCATCGGCAAGGGCATAATAAAAAGGAATATCCTCACGATTGTGGAACCCCATGGTTAAAGGCATGTCTGAATATTCTTTGATACTGTTGCGTTTAACATTCAGCCACTGATCAAACTTGCCATCGTTACGGGCATTTACCTGGTTTGCCCAGGAATGCGGCAACGAACTCATCCACGTGGCTTTTGTATTTTTAATATCCAAATGAAAAGGCGCATAAGTTTCGCCTTTATGGTTTGATTGCAGCCAAACCTTGTTGTTATTGGGCAAATCAATAGCTCTTGGATCATTGTAGCCACGTACACCTTTAAGCGTACCGTAGGTATGATCGAACGAGCGGTTTTCCTGCATCAGGATCACAATGTGTTCGGCATCAAGATAAGTACTGCCCGGCGCTGGGTTAATGGCCATGGCCTTTTGAATAGATTCGGGCAAAAGGCTTGTTAATCCGGCCGCTCCGGTTAGCAAAGCCGCTTTTTTAAGGAAATCCCGTCTTGAATCGAGCATAATTATTAGGTTGTATGTTATACGTGAAATTTCAGGTTGTATGTTATACGTATTACGTTGTACGTGAAATGCTTAAATATAGTATTGTTCATGAACCATCAACTATGATCTGGCTGCTATCACCTGCTCGCATAACCCTAATGAAAGGGTCATCCCGTTGCCGCCAAGGCCATTAATTATGGTTACGCCCGGCTCCACATCAACAATAAGTTCGGTTGCACCATTGGTCATCTTTGGTAGTATTCCGTGCCATGATTGCAGCAATTGCCAGTCCTTAAAATTAGCAAAGGTATGTAAGTAGCCTGTTATCATTTCATTAATAAACGCCTTATCAAAAGGATCATGCACCAGGCCATACTCGTGCGAGTCGCCGATGGTTAGTTCGCCATTGCCGTTTTGCGAAGCCATTACATGGATGCCCCATTTCAGCTGTGTAGCGTATTGCTCCTGGTAACGTGCGCGCAAGGCCGGTAGCGAAGCAGCAACCTGGAAGCCGGGATAGTGTATCATAGATAAGCCGCCACAAAGCGATGGCCCAATGCGCCAGCCATCAGGCTGGCTCACCAGCCGCATCATTTGCAGCTTGCATTTGGTAATATCCGTTTGAGCAAATAACTCCGGGTAAAGCGTTTCAAAATCGGCACCGCTGCAAACGTAAATTTCGTCGGCTTCCCAGGTACTTTTTCCTGAATATACTTTTGGATGCTCAATACGGCTGATGGCTGTATTCCAATGGAATTCAACACCATATTTATCGGCCAGGTATGCCGCTACCTGCCCAACGGCTTCGCGCGATTCGATGATCATTTCTTCACCGCTCCATAAAGCGCCTTTTAAACCATCGGTATTAATTGCCGGCGATTTTATGAATGCTTCGCCGGGGTTAAGCAACGCGCAATCACGATGTGCCTGGTTGACTTCTACATATTCTTGTATCACCTGCAGCTCATCATCATGGTAAGCCAGGTGCAGGGAGCCAACTTCATCATGCCATATTTTAGCCTCGGTACAAATGGTTTTCCATATACTGCGCGATAGCATGGCACGTTCATACATGGGCCCGGTAGCCTGCCCTATTGGCCATATCATCCCAAAATTACGGATGGATGCACCAACCGCGCGCTCGTTACGTTCAAATACGGTTACTTTATACCCACGCAAAGCCAGTGCCCGCGAAGTGGCCAGGCCAACTATGCCCGCACCTATTACTATTGCTTTTTTGTTCATTGGTTCAATGGTTCATTAGTTCATTGGTATGGCAGGTTGCCTATCGCCGCCAAAGCTTATTAATTACCAGGGGCGTTGCTCATTAAATCATTTGCAGCAAATCGTCGCTGGTTTTTGAATTTTGACTTTTTAATTTTGACTTATCAGCTTTAGCACTTTGTAAAAAATACAGCAGCGATAATACACCACATATACAGCCTACTACAGCCACTATCATTACACCTTCTTTAAAAAACTGCCCCCAGCTGATATTTGGACGGCCCAGCTCTTTCACCAGTAACACGCTAACACTGCCAAGATATCCCACAGAATCGGCTACATACATAATAAAGCCAACGTTACTTTTGTAGTGGAACGACGCTATCATCCGTTCAAAAAACACGGCATTATAGGGTACATAACCCAAATAAAGGCCCAACCCAACCATAATCATCCATACAGGCGCAGTGATCATATGTGACGAAAAAAGAATGGTCGACCCGCCTACTAAAATACAGCCGCCAATAATCATTACATGGATGATACTAAATGCAAGCAGATTTCTTTTTATCAAAATAAGCAAGCTCATGGCAACAAGTACCACAACTGATATCTTAATATCGGTTGTGGTAAATATTGAGTTGTCTTTAACGCCCAAACTGGCCCAAATCTCAACCTCGAAATTATCGCGCACATCGCGCATAATGGTGAGCAAAACGTAAACAATAAGGGTTAGTATAATACCTGGCAAAAAACGTATAATAAATTGCTTACGCTCATTCGCATTCATCGGCACCCGTTCGGCCCGCAATGCCCTGTCTTCCGGGGTGGGCGGCGGTATCAATTCCATGCAGCCTACAAAAAACAGTAGTGGAAGTGCAAATACAGCTCCGGTTAAAAAAGGCATCAGGTATTCATTAACATGGAAACCGGTTATCAAGGTGCGGCCGACTGTTTTTACAAAACCCGAGGCAAATATCAGGCTGATAGATAAAACCGATGCCATGAATTCGGTGGAGCGGCGGCCTTCAAGGTACCCAAAAACCAAACCCCAGATTAGCCCAAGTGGAAATCCGTTAACAAAAAGAAAAATAATATTCCATGGCGCAGGCACAACAGCAAAAGCAAGTAGTGCCATCCAGGCTATACCTATTAAAGCTAAAATATAACGTGCCCTATTTTTGCTATTTACTTCGGCGATAAATTTAATACCGTAAAACTTGCTGCACATGTACCCGATAACCTGCGCAATAACCAACCAAACCTTATAATCTACATGGAAGTATTGCTGACCTGTAAACGTACCGGCGGCAAATGCTTTCCTGAACGAATACATACAGCTGTAGGTACCAAACGCAGCAACGGCCGCCATTACCGACATCAGCGAATAAGGCCATTTGGCTACCCTGGCTCTTAACTGTTCTATTAATACCATGCCTGTTTATTGATTAATCGAATTACAAATTCAAATGTTTAGCAATACTAAACTTATTTCATTAATGACAAACTAAGTTTATGTTAAGGTTTGGTTAATATCAATTTGAGAATTTGAAGATTTGAGAATTTGAAAATTAAACCCAATCAGGCAATTTTCAAATCTTCAAATTCTCAAATTTTCAAATCAAACTCACTTCTTTTCCTCAAAAAAATAAACTACCAGCATGCTTGCTGTGTTAGTGCCCGGATTTTTAGGTGTGTGCGGTAAGCGGCCATCAAACAGCATCGAATCGCCCTGGTTTAGTAGCACCTTGTAGTCATCAAAATGATACTCCACATCGCCGCTTAAAATATATTTATATTCAAAAGCTTCGGTGGTAACCATTGGCCGCGATGAACCGGGCATAAGGTCGAGCACAACAATATCAACTGTTGACCGGCTGATGGATTGCGTAAATATCCTGTGGTAATGAAAACCCGAAGCATGTTCTTTTTCAAAATGCTCGTACTCGTTTTTACGTTTAATAAGTACCGGAAAATAATTACTTTTCGACCGGATATCTTTAAAAAATTCGTTCATATCAATCTCCAGCGCTTTAATAATATCTATCAGTACGATGAGTGATGGTATGGTACGGCTATTTTCAATTTGCGATATCAGTCCTTTACTTACGTTGGCGCGTATGGCCAGTTCCTGTACGGTTATATTTTTTTCGCGGCGGCGTTCCTTTATCCGGTTACTGATTTGTATCAGTATGTCTTGTTCCATTTTGTTTAGTATTGGTAAACATTCGCAAAGTAAAAAAAAATGTTAATCCCCCCAACCCCCTGAAGGGGGAGCTTTTGAATTGCATGGTGCTTTGCCCCCATTATTATAATAAACTTGACTGTTCACTTTTTGGTATCTTATACATAAAACAGATAAAAAACCTATCAATCAAGATGTTCCCCCTTCAGGGGCCCGGGGGCTTTTTTCACAAACATTTAATAATATAGTAACCTCAATCGGCTTAATTTGCATTTAAAACCTAACAACATGGCATATTCTGCATATAACCCCCAGGCAGTGGTGAAAGAAGTATTTTCTCTTTATGAAAAATATGGCGACGAAGATTATATAGGCGAACCTGTTTCGCAACTGGAGCACATGTCGCAGGCGGCAGCCCTGGCTAAAGCCGAGGGCTTTGACGACGAAGTAATACTGGCTGCTTTTTTTCATGACATTGGCCATTTATGTGCCGAGGACGGCGAAGCCGAAAGTATGAACGGCATGGGCAATGTTGATCACGAACAAATTGGCGCCGATTTTTTGCTGGAGCGTGGTTTTTCCGAACGGGTTGCTGCCCTGGTGCAAGGACACGTAATTGCCAAAAGATACCTCACCTTTAAATACCCTGAATACTACAACCGATTATCAGACGCCAGCAAAGCTACCCTTAATTTCCAGGGCGGCGTAATGACTGCTGATGAAGCCGCCGACTTTGAGCTAAACCCTGATGCTGAGCTGATTGTAAGGCTCAGGTACTGGGACGATATGGCCAAAGAAATGAATACACCTGTTGATAACATCGACTATCTGAAGAGTATTGCACTGGCTCATTTACAACAGGTTAATCCCTAATAGCAATGTGTTAATTTTCTATAAAGGGCATGTGATATTTTCATTACAAAAACTACCTGCTTAACACAGGGTAAACAAAAGCTTAAGTATAGCTTAATACTAAATTGGTTTACTAATAATAAACAAAGTTTAGCATTGCTGTATGAAAAAAGCAAATGTTTCACCCTTAAATTTTAGCAGATGAATAAGTTTTACCAGAGATTAAAAACCGTTATTACGGTTTTGTTATTTTGTATTGCGCCATCTATATTATTAGCTCAAAGCAAAATAAGCGGTACAGTTACCGACGAGAACCACTTACCTGTACCCGGTGTGAGTGTACGCATTAAAGAACAAAACAAAGGTACGGTTACCGATATTGAGGGCCGTTACATTATTACCGCCAGCCAGGGCCAAACATTATCATTTTCGTTTATCGGTTACACTACACAATCTGTTGTGGTTGCCGATAAACTGATCATAAATGTGAGCCTTACAGGCGATTCTAAAACTTTGAACGAAGTAGTTGTTACCGCCCTTGGTGTAAAAAAAGAAACCAGGCGCGTAGGTTACGCCACACAAACCGTTCAGGGCGATGCTTTAACTACAGCGCGCGATCCAAACCCTATCGCCGGTTTGATTGGTAAAGTTGCCGGTGTATCGGTAGGCCCGTCTGCCGAGTTATTGGGTAATCCAAACGTATTAATCCGTGGTAACCAGGTATCGTTATATGTTGTTGATGGTTTCCCTATCAATACAGATACCTATAACATCAGCCCGGATGATATTGAAACCTATACCGTATTGAAAGGCCCTGCCGCTGCGGCGCTTTATGGCAGCCGCGCACAATATGGCGCTATCCTCATCACCACCAAAAAAGGCGATAAAAACAAAAAAGGCTTAACTGTTGATATTAACAGCAGTACCGTATTAAACTCGGGTTTCCTGGCTTTCCCACGTACGCAAAACACATTCGGACCGGGTGAAAACACCTTTTACGAGTTTGTTGACGGTAAAGGTGGTGCACCAGGTGGTGTGGATGGTGACTATGATGTTTGGGGGCCTTATTTTAACGGTCAATTAATTCCGCAATATGATAGCCCTATTGTTAATGGTGTACGCCAGGGTACCCCATGGATAGCCCGTGGTAAAAACAACCTGAAAAACTTTTTAAAAGTAGGTTCGCAAACAAATAACAACGTTGCATTAGGCGTTGTAGGCGATAACTACACAACCCGTTTTTCGGTTTCACAACAACACCAAACCAGCTATATTCCTTCACAATACCTGAATATAGCCAATGCCAACTTATACGCTTCATTTACGCCAACGCCAAAATTGACGTTTGAAGGTAATATTGATTTCAACAGGCAATCAACTGACAACTTCCCCGATGTTCAGTACGGTCCTAACAGTATCATCTACAACATCTCGATTTGGACAGGTGCCGACTGGGATGTTAACGCACCTGATATTAAGGCCATCTGGCAGCCAGGTAAAACCGGCGTTCAATCGCAGTTTGAAGAATATCAGCGGTACCATAACCCATATTTGTTAACTCAAAAATGGACCCGTGGTCATTACAAAAATGACACTTACGGTTATTTGGGCGGTACCTACAAATTTAACGACAACCTGAATTTAAGGTTACGTTCGCAAATTGATACGTATAACATTTTACGTACTGAAGACCTTCCATTCTCGGCCCACCCTTATGGTCGTGAAGGCAACCAGGGCGACTACCGCGAAGATCGCCGCGATTTGTTTGATAACAACACCGAGTTGATTTTGAACTATAACTATACCATTAAGAATTTCTTAAATCTTTCGGGCTTAGTAGGTTCAAACCTGCGCACCATGTCTTATAACTCAAGCTGGGTATCCACAGATTATTTGAACGTGCCCGAGGTTTATGCTTTCAGCAACTCAAAAAACCCTATACAGGCTACAAGCTTCCAATCATCTGAGCGTGTATTTAGTTACTACGCTTCGTTAGATGCATCTTTTGGTAAATATGCTACCCTATCTGCTACCTATCGTAGCGATCATACCAGCGCATTCCAGGTGCCAACTACCTACACTTATCCAAGTGTATCGGTTGCAACTGTAGTTTCAGACTATATCCCGCTGCCAAGTGTAATTTCCTTCCTGAAATTACGCGGATCATACGCAAACGTAAAGGCTGATGCATCAAGCTCGACAATTGGCCCCGCCCCTTTCAGCTCTATTACCGCTTTTGGTGGCAGCACAGGTGCTTCATTGTTTAACAACCCGCTGGGTTATGGCTCTACTTATACATCGCCATATAACGGCCCTGATTATTCATTGAACACATCTTTCCAAACCAGCAAGCCTTACAATAGCCAAACAGCAGGTTATGCAACAGATTACCTGTATGCCAACAATATCAAAACATCTACCCGTGTAAACTACGAAGAAGGTTTTGATATTAAATTCCTGCAAAACCGCTTAGGCTTTAGCGCCAGCGCGTTCCAATACATTGACGGACCAAGGATTTTCCCAAGTGCAATTTCAACAGCCTCTGGTTATACCACGTTATATCTAAACGCGCTAAAAACCAAACGTTCTGGTTATGAAGGATCATTAGAAGGTACCCCGGTTAAAAACCTTGGTGGCTTTACCTGGAATATTTTGGTAAACGTTGCCAACAATAAAGAGGTATTTAAAGAATTGCCTCCCGGCCAAAATGGTACTTACTTAGGCTACTATAGTGTAGGCGACCGCACCGACATATTGCGCGGCAGCAAATTTTTAAGGACAAAAGATGGCCAGATCATCAACGACGCGGCAGGTAAGCCACTTTCAGTTGGCGGGCAGGTATTAGGTCACGAAAATGCTAACTACAACTGGAGCATTGCCAACAAAATCCGTTACAAAAACTTCAGCATGGGCTTTCAGTTTGATGGTGCTGTTGGTGGTGTTATTATTGATTACATGCACAATAAAACAATGCGTGGTGGTGCTAACATCGAAACCGCAACAGGCGCTTTAGGTGATGCCCGTTACCAGGATTGGAAAAACTTTGGTGTGGCAGGTTACAACGGTACCTATGTAGGCCCTGGTGTATATGTATCAAACGTTGGTAGCGATGGCAAGCCAGTTCCTATCAACCTTGATTCAAAAACAGGTGCTATTCTAAATTACAGTGCCTTACAGTTTTCTAATAATAAACAAAAGGCGTTTGTACAGGATTACGTAAGTAAATATTACAACGTAGATGAGTCAAACCTGATGGATAAAACCTTCACCAAACTACGCGAAGTAACTTTTAGCTACGATTTCCCTAAAGCATGGTTGCAAAAAAGCTTTATCCAGAAAATCTCTGCATCGCTTTACGGCCGCAACCTGTTGTATTTCTACAAAGACAAACGCTTTAAGGATGTGGATCTTGACCAATACAACGGTGCCCAGGCTCAAACTGTATTACAGTCGCCAACTGTACGTAGCTATGGCTTCAACTTAAATTTATCATTCTAAACTACAGATGAATATGAAAAAGATATTTAAAATTTACTTACTGCCGGTATTCATGATACTGACAGTAACCAGCTGTAAAAAGAGTTTCCAGGAATTAACAGTTAATCAAAACGTACCAAACTCGGTACCTGCTTCGCTCCTTTTAAACGGCATATTAAACAACATTGCCGAATTTCCGGATGGATCAAAGGAAATTTACGGCCAATACTATATTTACAACTACGATTATTACGGTAACAACCGTTATGATTTTGGCAGCGGCGATAATTACTATACTACACTAAAAAACGTTGTAGCAATGGAAGATCAGGCTGTTAAAGCCGGTGCCCCGGCTGTTAATCCATACAGCGCTTTGGGTAAATTTTTCAGGGCTTACCTTTTTAGCAAAATGAGCATGGAAGAAGGCGATATCCCTATGACCCAGGCTTTACAGGGCGAAAAAAACCTTACACCTGCTTATGATACTCAAAAAACGGTAATGACACAGTCGTTAGCATGGTTAGAAAGCGCTAATGCCGATATGAGCTCGCTGATTGCATCAGGCAACACCACTTTTGCAGGCGACATTTACCTGGGCAATAGCCTGGCCGCATGGCAAAAAGTAGTAAACTCGTTCAGGATAAGGTTATTGGTACAACTAAGTAAAAAAGCCGGCGATATTGATGTTGCAGCCCAGTTTGCTACCGTTGTTGGCAACCCGACCAAATATCCTGTAATGACCAGCGCTGCCGATAACATGCAATACACTTTTTTAGTGCCTACCAATTACTATCCGCAAACACCTGATAACTTTGGTCAAAACGGTTCAAGGCAAAACACTTCGGCTACTTATATTGGTTTATTAACAAGCTTACAAGACCCGCGCGTATTTGTAACCGCCGAGCCTGCCCGTTATAATGTTGATAACCTGCACCAAAGCCCTACGGCGTTTTCGTCATTCATCGGTGCCGACCCAGGATTGGATTTAGGTGACATGTACAACAATGCCGGCTTGCAGAAATATTCATTCCTGAACCGTAAACGTTATTACTCTACCTTTACCGGCGAACCAAGCATCCAGGTTGGCTACCCGGAACTGATGTTTAACATCGCCGAAGGTATTAATCGCGGCTGGGCAACCGGTAACGCCGAAGATTATTATATCAAAGGCATCCAGGCATCTTTTGCTTATTACAGCATCCCAACAGGAACAGGTACTTTCACAGCCTCTTTCTACCGTCCGGGATCAACAAGTACTGCAAACCCGGCAAATTATGACAACTATACTATTAATGTTGATTGGGCTAACTACTATGCACAGGCCGGCGTTAAGTATACTGCCGATGCTGCGGGGCTTACCAAAATATTACAGCAAAAATACCTGGCGTTGTTCCGCCACTCGGGTTTAGAGGCCTACTACAACTACCGCCGTACCGGTGTGCCAACGTTTACAACTGGTCCGGGTACAGGTAATAGCGGCCGTATAGCGTTGCGTTTCCAGTATCCAGGTTCTGAGCGTACTTCAAATGCTGTTAATTATAACAAAGCATTAGCCGATCAATATAGCGGCAATGATGACATTAATGGTAAAATGTACATTCTTAAATAAAAATTATTAACCTCAACTTTGCAAAGGCCCTCATCAAACGGGGGCCTTTGTTTGGTTAAAAACAATTTATCTATGCCAGTTAAAAACAAGTTTCTTTTATCATTAGCAATGGGCATTGGGCTTATGCCTAACGCCTTTGCCCAAAAGCAGCAGGTAAACATTTTACAGGTGCCGGGGATTGATCAATACTGTAAAATAGATACTGCCGGCGTATCTGTTTTACCCAGCGGCAGGTTAATTACACCCGCCGGGCAAACCATTCGCATAACGCATGATCCTTTTGGCTTATCTGTATCGCCCGATGGCAAAAAAGCGGTAACGCTGCATAATGGTGTTATCACCCTTATCGATATTGCCACTATGGGCAGCCTAAGGGTACCCTCATACGATAAAAAGATAACTTCCCCTTTATCTAACGGTTCGTTTTTGGGTGTAGCCTTTTCTCCCGATTCAAAAACATTGTACCTGAGTGGTGGCGATAATGGCGCTGTGATTGTGTACGATGTTGAAAAGTTCATAAAAACCGATTCGCTATCATTAAATGGCCGCGTTGGCGATAAAGATTATGACGACAGCTTCACATCCGACCTGCTATTTAATGCCGATAAAAATGAGTTACTGGTGCTGGACAGAGGAAACTTCCGCATGGTGCGGATTAACCTGGCAACAAAAAAAATAACCGCATCTGTCAACGTAGGACGCCAGCCATTTGGCCTGGCTTTAAGCCCCGATAAAAAAACGGCTTTTGTGGCCAACGTGGGTATGTATTCCTACCCGCTAATAACCGGTGCCACCCCTAAAAATGCCGATTCGATTATGATTTCCAGGCACCCTTACGGCGATAACACTAAAGAATCGCGCGAAGGAACTATCGTTGAAGGCCGAAAGATTCCCGGTGTTGGCAGCCCTTCCTCGCCCGAGGCCATGAGTGTTTTCACTATCAACCTGGCCACCAACAAGGTAATCAATAAATTCAAAACCGGCCACCAGGTTGGCCAAATGCTGGAAGATGCCGAAGTAACCGGTGGTGCAAGCCCAAATTCAATAGCTGTTGGCAGCCAATATGCCTATGTTACCAATGCCACAAATGACAATATCACCATTATCGATTACAAAAATCATAAGCTGCTGGGCGATATTCCTATTAAAGTTGATGCCCGTATTGATAAATTCCGCGGGTTGTTACCTTTCGGCATCAGCTTAAGTAAAGATGAAAAAACGTTGTACGTAGCGCTTTTAGGCTTTAACGCTGTTGCTGTAATTGATATCCCAAGCCAAACCACCAAAGGTCTTATCCCAACCGGCTGGGGAACATCAAGGGTAAAGTTATCGGCCGATGAAAAAGAGCTTTATATTACATCGTGCCGTGGTTACGGCGCAGGCCCCAACGGCGGCCATGGTTTTGTTGCCCCGCCGCAGGGCACCTACATCGGCGATATTCAGTTAGGCACTTTTCAAAAAGTTACCATGCCCGATAATGCACAGCTGGCTTCGTATACTCAACAAGTTATCAGTAATACTTTCATAAGTAAACCGGCTGCTGTCGCCACCGGCAACCCATTACCGGTATTGCCAGGCGCTTCGTCTACGCCCATCAAATACATTGTATACATTACCAAAGAAAACCGCACTTACGACGAGGTTTTAGGGCAAATGAAAAACGCCAAAGGCGATAGCACCCTGGCACGCTTCGGCGTTCATTGCGAATATACTTTGCCAGATGCTACCCGGATGCAGTTCCCAAACCTGAATGTATCGCCCAACCATATTAAGGTAGCCGCACAGTATGCTTTTAGCGATAATTATTATTGCGATAGCGATGCATCTATACATGGCCACCACTGGATGATGGGTGTTATACCCAACGAATGGGTGGAAGCCAACTCCAACGTAAGCAAAACCGCTAAACTGTTTTCAAATGCCCCCGGCCGCCGTTTTCCCGGTTCAACCGGGAGTATGGACCCCGAAGACTATGCAGAAACAGGCGGCCTGTGGGAAGCCCTTGAGCGCAAGCATGTAGATTTTTATAATTTTGGTGAAGCCAACGAAACCGCGCATGTGCGCGAAGAATGGGAAGATACCAACACCGGTGCAGCCCATATTGTTATGGTGCCAATGCAAAAAGCACTATACACACGCACCAGCCATAACTACGCCGGTTTTAACACCAACATTCCCGATCAATTCCGTGTTGAGCAATTTAAAAGTGAGTTTACCAAAATGTGGATCACCGGTAAAAAGAAAATGCCTTCGCTGATAACCATGCAGGTTCCTAATGACCACGGAGCCGATATAAGGCCCAAAGACGGCTACCCGTACAGGCAATCGTACATGGCCGATAACGACCTGGCTGTAGGTCGCATGCTCGATTTTCTGTCGCACACCAAATACTGGAAAAACATGCTGGTGATTATTACCGAGGATGATCCGCAGGGGGGCGTCGATCATGTGGATGCACACCGGTCTATCCTGATACTGGCTGGTCCGTATGTTAAAAAAGGCTATGTAAGCCACACACACGCCAATTTTGGTTCGATATTAAAAACCATTTACAACGTGTTGGATGTACCCTATGTAAACCAGTACGATGTTACGGCAACCTTATTACAGGATTTTTTTACTGATAAGCCCGATTATACCCCATATACTTTTATACCAAGCGATACGCGTGTATTTGATACCAAAAAGGCGATGGCGCGTTACAGCAAAAACACCAACTGGCGCAAAATAAAAAAAGGCGTTGATATGGACGATGAAGACCGTGAGCGCAACGATCATTACAAGCAAAAAGGCAAAAAAACATCGGGCACAATAGTTAACTAACCCTTATTAGCCAAAAGCCCGGTTAAAACCGGGCTTTACTATTTACTAAATCAATAATCATGAATTTTTCGTTTATCACCATCATAGCCTTTATAGCAGGCCTAACCTCGTTTACACCAAACCCTGCCCCAAAATCAAAACATAAGTTTATTGTAGCTGCTCATCGTGGAGACCATGTCATCTACCCCGAAAACACCTTAGCAGCGTATGAGGAAGCCATCAGGAACGAGGCCGACTATGTAGAGATTGACCTGCGCACTACTAAAGACGGCGAGTTGGTGAGCATGCACGACGGCACCATTAACCGCATGACCGATGGCAAAGGCAATGTTAAAGATTTTACCCTTGATGAACTGGAACAGTTAAAGGTAAAAAGCAAGGATACCACAGATAAAACCGTATACCGTATCCCTACCTTTAAGCAGATACTTACAGCCTGCAAAAACAAGATCAATATTTACCTTGATTTTAAAGCCGCCGATCCGGAACAAGCCTACCAGATGATAAAACAATATGGCATGGAAAAACAAGTACTGGTATACATTAACAGCGCTACCCAGTTTACCGGCTGGCGTAAGGCAGCACCAAAAATGCCCCTGATGCTAAGCATGCCCGATAGCATTAAAACGGTGGCGGCTATGGAAAGTTTTATCAACAAGTATCAGCCCGATATCCTTGATGGCTCATACAATCAATACACCAGTGAGATGGTAGCCCTTGCAGCCAAATACAACATCCCGGCCTGGCCCGATATCCAAAGCGCCGGCGAGGGCCCGGCTGACTGGAACAAAGCGTTAGAGAAAGGCCTAAAGGGTCTGCAGACAGATCATCCTGCCTTATTAGTAAAATTTTTGAAGGAGAAAGGGCTGAGATAACATACTAAAGCGGATTGAAAAGCTCACAAAAAAACGGCAACAAGTACAAAAGTTTATTTGTTGCCGTTTTTCATTAACCACCATCGATTTTCAGCCCTCCTTAACAAATTAAGGATTAAATAAATTTTGGTTGCATTTTAGTTTTGGTTTGCTAAATTGCCTCTTGCAAACCTATGTAACCGCGCCTTGCGGTTTGTACCAATATTATTTAAAACTTAATTTATTACCATGTCAACCGATCGCAGAAAATTTATTAAGCACCTGGGTGCTTCCGTTTTGCTTACTTCGGCTACGCTTAATAGCCTGGCCGCCAAAGAAGAAAATGAACTCCGCATCCTGAGTGCCGAAAAGCGCGTGGGGCCCAATGATAAAATCCGGATTGCAACCATCGGCATGGGCATTATGGGTTTTGCCGATACCAGGGCCGCGTTAACCGTACCCGGTGTTGAGCTGGCCGCCTGCTGCGACCTTTACAAGGGCCGCCTTGACAGGGCTAAAGAACTTTACGGATCGAGCCTGTTCACCACCGGCGATCATCGCGAAATACTGGCCCGCAAGGATATAGATGCTGTAATTATAGCAACCAGCGATAACTGGCACAGCCAGATAGCCATTGATGCCATGCGCAGCGGCAAAGCCGTTTATAGCGAAAAGCCCATGGTACACCAGATAAGCCAGGGCCTTGCCGAAATTAAGGCGCAGCAGGAAACAAAAATGGTTTTCCAGGTTGGCAGCCAGCGGGTAAGCAGCATTGCCTATAAAAAGGCAAAGGAGTTATATGAAGCCGGTGCCATTGGCAAAATCAACTCTATCGAGGCATCTTTTAACAGGCAAAGCGCACTTGGGGCCTGGCAATACACTATTCCGTTTGATGCATCGCCACAGACTGTAGATTGGGCAAGATTTCAATCAAACGCCAAACTGAAATATGATTATGACAGCAAGCGTTTTTTCAGGTGGCGTAATTACCGCGAGTATGGTACCGGGGTTGCAGGCGACCTTTTTGTTCACCTGCTAAGCGGCATACACTTTATAACCGGCTCCAAAGGACCTGAAAGAATCTACTCAATCGGCGATCTGGCGTACTGGAAAGATGGCCGCAATGTGCCGGATGTAATGAGCGCGGTAATCCACTACGGCGAAACCAAAGAACATCCTGCCTTCCAGGTAACCCTACGGGTAAATTTCATCAGTGGCGAGGGCGATCATAGTACCACCAAAATAGTAGGTTCGGAAGGTGTAATGGACCTGATGGGCGACGACAACTTTTCTATCCGTAAAAACAAAATGCCGGTAGCTACAGGCATCGGAGGCTGGGATTCGTTATCAACTTTTACAGAAGCTCAGCAAAAAGCGTTAATGGACGATTATAATAAACGATTCTCGCAGGCAGACCAGCAACAGCCCACGCTACCGGGCGAAAGCTACCGCGCCCCGGAAGGATACAATGCATCAAATGATCACTTTGCCAACTTCTTTGATTCTATACGTACAGGCAAACCAGTTGTAGAGGACGCCGTGTTTGGTTTCCGGGCTGCAGCCCCTTGCCTGGCTTGCAACGATAGCTATTTTGAAAATAAGGTAATTAAGTGGAATGCGGAAGAGATGAAGATAGTGTAGGTATAATACCTACCATAAAATACTAAAATTGCATTTTAATATTTCATGGTAATCCAACTGGCTAAGGCTATAAGTGTTTAAAATAAACCATTTTAAACACTTATAGCCTTTCGCCTTAATCAACAACCGGCAATTAAGCCTATCTATATTCCAGCTGCTTTTTCCTGAGTTTGACACGATTTTTGGTTAAATATCTGATAGTCAATTAGTTTATGTTTAGCTTTTCGCAATACATATTTTTATAAGTAATTGACTATCTGTCGATTATGAAACATATCTGGTAATGGCCGGGCGGCGATCACTTTGAGCAGGGCGGCAGTTTCGGTAGTTTGCTTCGAGCGGAGGTAATATTGTTGGCCTGCCTGTTCCACCAGGCTAAGCTGCATTTTGTCTAATGTCCGCCTGATCTCATTTTCTGAAAGCGGCGTATTGTTCTTTTTGAGTTGATTGCTTAAAAAGATTTGAAAGGTATAAGCCATATAACACAGGCAGATATGTCCCTCTATGCGCTGATCTGTCCAGTGGAACATGGGCCTGGTTTCCAAAAAGCTTTTAAAGGTGCGGAAAGCGTGTTCTACCTGGTAGAGGTGTTTGTAATGATCGAGTATGATACCGGTGTCCATATCTCTTACATTGGTTGCGATTGCAAGGAATCCATCATACTGCTGATGCCGCTCAATCTTTTGCTGGTCGAGCAGGTATTTCTCTTGCTGGTCATTTTTAAGAAAGTAATGTGATGCTTTCTTTTTAAGTAATGACGGGTTTTGCTGCATCAATTCTGCTTTGGTTACCCGCTCTTCCCTTTCCTTGCGGTCTTTTTCTGCTCTGCTGGCTGACCATGTACCGATTATCAGGCGGTCTTCATATTCAATAGCGGTATACTTTACAATCAGGCTGCGTTCCTCATTCATTATCCATTCCTTGTTGTAGTTTTTCAACTCGAGTAAAGGTTTCTGAATAGCATGGGGAAGCATTTTAAGTTTTTCACCCAGGATATACTGATAACCCTGATTTTCGGTTAGTTCCTGGATATTCTCTTTGGACAACATGCCGCGATCAGCCACTACGATAACCTGGTCCAGTTGGTATCGCTTTTTTAATGAAGAAATAGCCTCTTTAAATGTATGGCCCTCGAACAGGTCTCCTTTGTAGACCTGGTAGCCCACCGGCTGTTTGTCCTTATCGATAAGCAGACCCAGCAGTACTTGTGTGTTTCCGATCTTGCCATCTTTAGAAAACCCTTTCTGCCGCAGGTGACCTTCCGTTTCCTGTTCGCTTTCAAAGTAGAAGGTCGTTACATCGTAGAACACTACATCCAGCCGCTGGTTGAAAAGGTCGCGCCCGGTTTGATAGATCCGCTCCTGTATCTGCTCCTTCCAGTCCGCCAGTTTATCCAGCGTCCGGTACAGGTGGTGTAGCGGAACCTGTTCCAAACCAATGTACTCTGACTGGTTAAAGAAAGTCCGGCGCTTGCTTGCCGGCTCGTTCAGCCGTTCGCATAGCATCAGCAAAATGGTGTTGACTAAAGAAAACCGAAGCTTTGCTTTCTTACCGATGCGGTCAAGCAATTTGTCCAGTTTATACCATGAAAGTATGTGCTTGCAGGCCAGTACGTAACCGTAGTTATAACGTCCCTGCTCGGTAATGCCATTGCCGGTCAGCTCTTCGGGGGGGCCGCCCATCGCCTGGTAAAGCTTAGTACCGAGCCGTTTAAGGGATGCTATCTTCTTGTCATCGAGCTTGCCCAGGTTGGCCAATGTGCGCATTCGTGACACGCCGGACTCGTCCCGGTAAGATTCTACAATCCGAACGTATTTTTCGCCGTCTTTCTGATCGATTTTTAAGGTCGCCATTGTGCTTGGTTGCACAAATTACGCCGTTTTCGCACCACCAGTCAATAGTGGTTTTCGCAATACAAATTTTCAAAATTCACCTAAAAACCACTCCCATTTGCCCGATTCGCACTTTTTTGACCTTTAGGTGTCAAACTCAGGAGGACGCCGTGTTTGGTTTCCGGGCTGCAGCCCCTTGCCTGGCTTGCAACGATAGCTATTTTGAAAATAAGGTAATTAAGTGGAATGCGGAAGAGATGAAGATAGTGTAGGTATAATACCTACCATAAAATACTAAAATTGCATTTTAATATTTCATGGTAATCCAACTGGCTAAGGCTATAAGTGTTTAAAATAAACCATTTTAAACACTTATAGCCTTTCGCCTTAATCAACAACCGGCAATTAAGCCTATCTATATTCCAGCTGCTTTTTTAGCACCACATTATCGGCAGCTTTTGCAATCATTACATCAAAGGTACCCGGCTCGGCAACCAGTTTCATTTGCCTGTTCCAAATTGCTAAATCCTTATAGCTAATGGTAAAATTCACCGTTTTTACCTCACCCGGGGCAAGGGCAATTTTGCTAAATCGGGTTAAGCTCATTTCGGGGGTACTTATCGAATTTATTTTGTTGCCCAGGTACAACTGCACCACCTCCTTTCCGGTAACAGCTCCGGTATTTTTTACATCAACAGAAACAGTTACCTGTTCATTTTTGCTAAATACCAGTTTAGATACCTTTAAATTATCATATTGGAACGAGGTATAACTTAAGCCGTAGCCAAAAGCAAACAAAGGATCAGTTGACGAATACACATAATCCTGCCCCGGTTTTTCAATGGTGCCATGCTGGCGGTTAATGCCCTTAGCCGAATTAACGTAGTTATAAAATACCGGGATATGCCCTGTTGATTGAGGTACGCTCATGTTTAACCTGCCGGATGGATTTACCTTCCCGAAAAGAATATTGGCAATGGCAGTGCCGCCTTTTTCGCCGGGGTACCAGGCTTCTAAAATAGCCGGGATATTTTCCTTTTCCCAACTAATACTCCATGGTCGCCCGTGTACCAATACCAATATTACTGGTTTGCCGGTTTTATAAACCGCCTGCAACAATTCGCGCTGAACACCTTGCGGGTTAATGTCGGTTACGTCGTAACCCTCGCCGCAGGTAAAAGGGTCTTTAGGCTCGTTACCCGGCGCCTGCCCGTTCCAACCCACACCCGACCATACTACGCTGGTTGTGCCAAGCACCACAACAACCGCGTCGCTTTCATTGGCAGTTTTTACAGCCTCGTCAAAACCGCTTTTGTCCAGTCCGGATAGCTCGCAGCCTTTGGCATAGTTTACTTTTACACTGTTGCCTGCAAACTGCTTTATCCCCTCCAAAACAGTAACGCCCGACAGGTTATCGCGGGTAAAGCTATAATCGCCATATTGCACTTTATTGGCATTAGGGCCAATAACAGCTATCGATTTCAATTTGCTGATATTTAAAGGCAACAGGCTTTTTTCATTTTTTAACAAGATGATAGACTCTTCGGCTATTTGCTGCGAGAGTTTGATATGTTCCTCGGTGTGTAACCTGCTTTTAATGCGTGCAGTATCTGGCAGCGGCTTTTCAAAAAGGCCTGCTTTAAATTTCATGGTCAGGATACGGGTTACGGCGGTATCTATCTGCGCTTCCTTTATTTTACCACTCTTCACCAGTTCAATCAGATGGCTATATACATCCGGGCGTGAAGCTTCCAGGTCTACCCCGGCTTTGATTCCCAACAGTGCCGCATCCGAAGCGGTTTTGGCCACCTTGTGAAAATTATACAGTTGACTTAAGCCGCCATAATCCGAAAAAACATAACCTTTAAAATCCCATTCCTTACGTAATATCTGTTTCAGCAAAAATTCATTACTGTGGGCCGGGATGCCATCAATCTCATTATATGACGGCATAATAGCCGCTATGTTGGCCTCTTGTACTGCTGCCTTAAACGGCGGCAAAAACATTGATCGCAGCTCTCGCTCGCCAAGTTCAGATGGGGCAAGGTTAATACCGGCAATTGGCTTGCTATAAGCCGCAAAATGTTTACCGGTACACACTACTTTATCAAAGGCAAAGCTTGTTTTTGTTTTAGCCGGATCGCCCTGCATGCCCCTTACAAATGCCGAACCTAACTGGCCAACCAGGTACGGGTCTTCGGCAAAGCATTCCTCTACCCGGCCATAGCGGGCATCCCTGATCAAATCAAAAAGCGGCGAAAGCGCTTCATCAACGCCCGATGTGGATGCCTCGTAAGCAATGGTGGCGCCCATTTGCTCAATCAGCGCCGGGTTCCAGGTACTGCCCTGCGCTATTGCCTGGGGGAAGGTAGTGGCGCCGGCCGATAGTTGTCCATGTAAACATTCGCCAATTTGAATAGGCGGGATACCCAGCCGGGTATGCTCACGCGAATATTTCTTAGCCGCAATGGATTGTTGGGCAATATCATAAACATTGGTAAAAGGGCTCTCCAATACGCCGTAAGCAATTTTGCTTTTGCTTGCCTCGCTTAGCGACGACATGCTCATTTGCCCCACTTTTTCTTCCAGGGTCATCCGTTTTAACAAATCGGCTACGCGGGCCTGTACAGGCGCTTTTGGATTCTTATAAAGCTGCGCCTGAACACCGGCAGATAAAATTAAAGCAATGGGAATAATGGCAAATATCTTTTTGCTGACCATTTTTAAAGAAGTTTGTTTTTTTTATAGATGTAGTTATTGGAAGATGGTGCTTATTATCATTCTTTCAATAACCTAAGATACTTCAACTTTATTAATCTGAAAGTGTTTTGTTGGATTTCCGCAAGTAGCGTTTCTGCAGGAATAAACTTGGTTAAAGCCTCCTGATTCTATCTTTTTTTAGGCTCCCACGCGCCTGGCTCTTTTCAAATAAAAAATGTCATTTCGAAACGAGGTACGAGTGAGAAATCTTCGACACCCTGCATCACGACCAGCCCATCGGGATGCAGGGTGTCGAAGATTTCTCCTCACCCCCTGCGCGCAAGCCCCTTCTGGCTCGCTCGAAATGACATTTGGTTTTATTAATTGATCAAATCCAAAGCCGTGGGTACACGGTATCCTTTAAAAGGACGGTAAAGCAAACCTGAACATACCGGCTTTTGCAAAGCCATAAAACCTTATCTATATCGAGTTTAAGACCTTTCTTTTTAAAACAAGTTTCCCTGCTCCATTTCGGCGCTCAATGTTTCCTGCAGATAAGACCGGATCATGGCGATGAGCTGCGGGCCATATTGTGTTGCTTTTTGCGGGCCTACCCCCTTTATGGCCCCTAAAGCTTTGATGGTTGGCGGCAATTTTTCGGCAATGGCCGCGACTGTTTTCTCGGATAACACCATTCCCGGCATTATATTTTCCTTCTCAGCCGCAGTATCCCGCCAAGCCATTAACTGGTCAAAAAGCTGTTGATTTGGCTTTTCATTCAGCGCCTTCACGTAAGAGTTTGATTGATCTGAACCGGCCTGATCTTGTGCCTTTCGCTTTTCTTCAAGATATGTAGTAGCGATAAACGTATTTTGGGAAAAGTGGTCCATTAACGCGATTCTGGCCATCATCCATTGAATCAGTTTATCTGCTTTTGCTGCTTTGGTTTCTTTATCTTTAGATAAACCCATAAGCACCGGGATTTGCTGATGGAGATTTCCAGTGGCTTCGGTAAGTTTATCTTTGAAATACATGGCCGCCTTTTGGATGCGTTCGGGCTGATAAGTGGCTAATTGCTGGGATAGCTTTTCGGCCACGTTAAAAATATCTTTTTCCATATCGGTCGCCGCCTCTTCAAATCCGGTAACCCGGTTTTGCAAACCATTGAAGTTGAACAGTTCGGCCAGTAACGACTGGCGATATAGCTCCCGGTCGCGCTCCAGTCTTTCCTCATCCGGTTTAAGGGATTTGGCCTGCTCATTAAAACGGGCAACGGCGGGGTCGCCAATAATATTATTTGCAGCAATAGGGTTACGCAATACCATGCCCGACAGTGTCCGGCAGCGACTGAGCGCTACGTATGCCTGCCCGTGGGCGAAAGCTTCGCTTACATCAATAATGGCTTTGTCAAAACTCAGGCCCTGGCTTTTATGAATGGTGATAGACCAGGCCAGTTTAAGCGGGATCTGGGCAAAGCTGCCGGCATTGGTCTCGTTAATTTGCTGATCTTCCAGCTGGTATTTAATATTGGTCCACTCCAAAGCCTGTACAGCAATTTCGCGTTCTTCCTGCCCGCAGCGTACAAATACTGTATCGGGCTCTATCCGGGTTATTACCCCTATTTTGCCATTATAAAAAAGCTTTTCGGCCGAGCTATCGTTTTTAACAAACATTACCTGGGCGCCTGTTTTAAGCTTCAGATTGGTTTCAGTAGGATAAGCATCCTTCGGAAACTCCCCCCGGATAGTGGCCACAAATTCAAACTCCTGCCCTTCCAACGCCTCTACAAATTCGTTATTCAGCTGCTGGGCAATGGAGTTGTGTGTAGTAAGGGTAATGTATGGTTCCGCAGCCGTGGGGCGAAAACCGGGCTGGTGCCGGGCGTTCAGCAACTGCAGGTTACCGGGGCTGATGGTTTGGTTACGCACCTCGTTCAAAATATCAACAAAGACCTGTTCCTTTTGCCTGTACACATGATCGAGCTCGATTTTTACATAAGGTGCTTTTTGCATCACCAGGCTGCTGAAGAAATATGGGGTGCTGTAATAACGGCCTAACATCATCCATTCCTCATCGCGGATAATTGGGCTTAGCTGCGACAGATCGCCTATGAGTAAAAGCTGTACGCCGCCAAAAGGCTGGCTTGTACCTTTCAGGTTACGTAGTATGAGGTCTATCTGGTCAAGCACATCGGGCCGAACCATACTTACTTCATCAATGATGAGCAGCTCCAGGCTGGAAAGCAACTCTTTTTTCTCAGGACTATAATGCATCTCGGGCCGGGTATTCCCTGCCGGGATAATGGGCCCAAAGGCTATCTGGAACAGCGAATGAATAGTCATGCCGCCGGCGTTGATAGCAGCCACACCGGTAGGCGCCACAACAGCCATTTTCTTTTTTGATTCCTGCCGTACACGCTGCAAAAAAGTGGTTTTACCCGTGCCTGCCTTACCCGTTAAAAAAACAACCGTATTGGTTGTCTCCAGGTAATCAAAAGCCATCTGCATTGCCGGGTTTGTCTCGTTCATATTTTCGGTTGCAATGTTAATATAAAATTCAGTTGAGTCAAGATATTAAAGCCAGGAATTATGGAAAACGCATATAAACAGGGTTAACATAACTTAACACATTTTAAAAAAATAAATTATAAGTAATTGATAATTAATACATTATAAATAATCATGGTTAACACTCAATTTCAGTTAACAAACAACTTTTTCCAGGAGCATTTAGCGTTTGTAGCAATGGCGGTTTTGAACGCCGATCACGACTCACCCGGCCGACGCTGCACCGGGCCACCCTCTCTGCGGCTGCGCCGCAGAGAGGGTGTAGCTCATTTTTTATTGGCTTTTGTTTTATATCTTCTGTCTTTCCTCTCTTTCTAAGCCCCTCTATGCGACGCAGTCGAAGAGAGGGGAAGACGGGCGTAGCCTCGTCAGGGTGAGTCGTCACCGCCATGCGATACCAACATTCCATTATCTGTAAATTAATTTGAACACATCTTCATATTTATATAACCGGGCAAGCTTGTAGTGTTCAGCTGAAAGCTGAAACCAGCCATTTGTCACGGGTTACAACCCCGCGACGGATTAAACCCCGCGGCATTTTTGTCTTGACTCTTGATTCTTAACTCTTGACTCTCTTTTTAACTTCTATTTAAAATTCCTGCCTTTGTGAAAAACCTCCTTAACCGGCGTAACCGGCGAGGTTGTTTCATCGCTGCGCGATAAGGTTAACACCGGCAAATCTTCGGTTTGGGCGGCGGTAAGGCCACGCAATAAGGGTGACAGGTTAAAAAAGCGGTGCGCTATCACGTGGATCACCAACCCTTCTATCTGCAATTTACCCTCCACCATCAGCAAGCGGGCCTGTAATATCTCCTTACGGTATTTATCAAAGATCTTTTCAAACGCCACCAGGTTGGCAAAGCCGGTTTCGTCTTCAATCGTTATAAACAAAATGCCTTTGGCCGTACCGGGGCGCTGGCGTACCGTTACCAGGCCGGTAACTTTAACGGCATCGCCATCTTTTAAATTGACCAGCTGGCCCGTGGGGGTTACTTTCAACAAATCCAACTTCTCACGTACAAAACTAACGGGATGCGCTTTTAATGATAACCCGGTAGATGCATAATCCTGCACCACATGCTCGGCCTGGCTCATTAAGGGTAACGTAACCTGGGCTTCCATCGCGCTTTCGGATGGCTGGCCGGCAAACAGGCCGATGGGTTTATCATTCAACGCGGGTACTTCCCATAAAGCTTCACGCCTGTCAAGGTTCAGGGAACGGAAGGCGTCGGCATCGGTAAGCTTTTCAATGGCCGCTTGCGGCACACCGGCATCGCTTAGCCGGCTGATGCTGGTATAACCACTCCCGCGACCGGCTATCAGCGCCTGCATATCGTCCTCGCGCAGGCCGTTCACCTGCCTGAAGCCCAAACGTACCGCACAAAACTTACCGTCTTTTTCTTCCAGCGTGTTATCCCACATGGAGTGGTTTACATCTGCCGGGCGTACAATTACCCCATGCTTTTCGGCATCAATCACTATCTGCGCCGGCTGATAAAAACCCATAGGCTGGCTGTTAAGCAACGCAACAGCAAACACATCCGGGTAATACCATTTAAGCCATGAGGAGATGTAAACCAAATGCGCAAACGAAGCAGCATGGCTTTCGGGGAAACCATAGCTGCCAAAGCCCTCCAGCTGTTTAAAAATACGCCTGGCAAATTCTTCTTCATATCCCTTAGCCATCATTCCGGCTACCAGTTTATCGCGAAAATTACTCACCAACCCTTTGGCTTTAAATGTAGCCATACTACGGCGTAACTGATCAGCCTCCGCAGGTGTAAAACCGGCTGCATCAATAGCGATTTGCATTGCTTGCTCCTGGAAAAGGGGCACTCCGCAGGTACGCCCTAATATATTCTCTAATTCGGGAGAGGGAAACTCAATAGGATCTATTTTATCCCGCCTGCGTAAATATGGGTGTACCATATCACCCTGAATAGGCCCGGGACGTACAATGGCTACTTCTATCACCAGGTCATAAAACTCCCGTGGTTTTAATCGCGGCAGCATCGACATTTGCGCGCGGCTTTCTATCTGGAAAACGCCAAGCGTATCGGCCTTGCATATCATATCATAAACGGCCGGGTCATCCTGCGGTACGTTGGCCAATGTCAGTTCCTTTCCATAATGCTGCTTAACCAGGTCAAAAGCTTTACGGATGCAGGTAAGCATGCCCAGGGCCAGTACATCTACCTTTAAAATGCCCAGGTCTTCAAGGTCGTCTTTATTCCATTCCAGTTGGGTACGGTCTTCCATCCGGGCATTCATTACGGGGCATATATCCGAAAGCTTGCAGCGCATAATTACAAAGCCGCCCGTATGCTGCCCTAACTGCCGGGGAAAACCCATCAGTTCGTCAGTCAGTTGCAGTACTTTCGTCAACAAAGGATCGTCGGGATTAAGCCCCTGCGAAATAATGCGTTCGCGGTCAAAAGCCTCTTCTCTGAAATCCCAGATAGCACCCGCAAGCCGGCTAATGGTATCTACAGAGATCCCCATCGCCTTCCCCACATCGCGGATGGCCCCTTTATGTCGTTCCTGCGTAACGGTGGCCACAATTCCCGCATGTTCGCGGCCATAGGTTTCATAAATCCATTGGATAATTTCTTCCCGGCGCTCGTGCTCAAAATCAACATCCACATCCGGCCATTCCTCCCGCGAATCGGACATGAAACGCGAAAACAACAGGTTTGATTTGGCCGGGTTAACGGGGGTTATCCCCAAACAAAAACAAACCGCGCAATTAGCTGCCGAGCCCCTCCCCTGGTGTAGTATTTTTAACTCTTCGGCCTTTTGGGTGTATTCAAAAATTCGTAAAAAATAAGGGGCCAGCTTTCGTTTCTCAAAAAAATCAAGCTCAAACTGGATCTGTCCCTTTTGTAATTCAAATTCTGCTTCGGTAAACATTTTTTTGGCACCGGCCCAGGTATGGGATGCCAGGTGTTCATCTGCCGTTCGTCCATCGGGACTAATCCACTCCGGCTCCAGGTATTTTAAAGTATCTAACGAAAAATGACAGGCATCGGCAATTTCCTGGCTACGTGCCAGGGCATCGGGATATTGCTTAAACAAGCGTTCCATTTCTTCGATGGGTTTCAGGTGCCTTTCGGCATTGGCATGCAGCCGGAAGCCCGCATTGTGAATGGTACATTTTTCGCGCACGCAGGTTACCACATCCTGTAATTCGCGCCGCCCGGGCTCATGGTAATGCACATCATTGGTAGCCACCATAGGGATGGTTAACTGCGAAAGCCGGTAAAAGCGTTTGGCATCATCGCCATGGTATGAACGTGTTGCGGCTATATACAAATCATTACCCAATGCAGCCTGGTATTCCTTTAAATCCTGCTTAAATGAATCGTCAAAATCGAACCGGGAGTTTAATTCACCAGGAGGGATCACTATAAATTTAATGCTTCCGGCATGCTCAAATACATCGTTTTTATACAATTCGCATTGCCCTTTTTCGGTACGCAGGTTACCCCTGGTTAGCAAAGCGCACAAACGCCCCCAGGCTGTAATATCGGTAGGATAAGCCAGCAGACTGGGGCCATCAACCAAATCGAGCCGGCAGGCGGGGATAAAACGGATGCCTGTATCTTTTGTAGCGGCATACCCACGCACCACACCGGCTACGGTATTACGGTCGGTAATGGCAATGGCGTTGTAGCCCAGCTTTATGGCTTCTTCTACCAGTTCGCGTGGATGCGAGCCGCCGCGCAGAAAGCTAAAATTGCTGGTAACCTGTAATTCTGTGTACTTCATAACCTATGCAAAAAAGCCATGAATAAACCATTCGTTAATTTCGCCCTCCACGTAATGCCCCAGCCGAAAGATCCAGTAGCGCTTACCATCTTCATCCTCCACATGGTAATAATCACGGCGTTCGCCGTTTTCAAGCCACCATTCGCGCTCAATGCGTTCAGGGCCATCAGCCTTTTTAATGTTGTGCACCTTATCCTGGTAAATAAAAAGCATGGGCGGATAATCGGGCACCAGCGATGTTACATGTACAGGCTGTGGCCGGGCCAAAAGTTGTGTGGGCCGTGGCCGGCTGATGCGCCAGTCGGTAGTGGATTTTTCCATTATGGTAGCAGCTTTTTTTACAGAACGCTCGGGCCAGTAATGCTGGGCCGGCAGGTAGCGGTGAATAACATTGGTATTTATTTTCCCGGCAATCCTGTCCAGCAGCTCGGCTACGCCGGTATCATCCAGGCCGCCAACCTCGCCCCAAAGGCGCTCTTGTACCGGATCGGCATCATCTACTTTGGGGGCATCCAGTACAAAAAGTTCGATACCCAGGGCGGGTTCTATCGTGGCTATTTTAAGCTCGAATAATTTAAAAAGATGCTCCACATGGTACGATGCACGGTTTGTACCTATCTGCACCTGCTCTATCTTACCATCCACCCGGTAGCACTTAAGTACACCTGTGCGCAACCCTTTGCCATCCTGTTGCAGTCGTTTACACATGCCTTCCAGTAATCGCCTGATCGCTATCTCTATCCCGGTGGCAGTATTGATGGGTTCCATGCATGGCAGGCGCTCCTGGTAGGGTTCAACGGGCTGTAATAATTGCATGGGTTCATCCTCGTTGCCCAAAGCCTGGTTAAGCCGCAACAGCAAATGCTCACCAAACCGCCGGCGTAGTACCGACCGTGGCATGCGGATAAAACTGCCGATGGTGCGCAGGCCCAGCTTTTGCAAACGATCTGTAATAACAGGCTCCAGCCGCAAGGCCACCGGCGGTAATGGCAGCAATGCTGTTGCCTGCCCGTAACTTTCAATAATGGGGCTCAGCCTGCCAAAACGCGCAATGGCCCAGGCCGCGCCAATACTATCGGCCATGGCGGCGCGGGCATCGTAGCCCTTGCTTCTTAATTTCAGCACTATCGTTTTCAAGTATTCCCGCTCGCCGCCCCAAAGGTGGGTACAGCCGGATACATCAAGGATCAGCCCATCGGGCAAATCAATGGCGATAATGGGCGTATAGCGGATGCACCACTCACCCAGCGCATGTAATAATTTGGCGGCACGGTCGGGTTGTTCATCTATCACCTGCAGGCCAACTATTATAGCTTTGGCATCGGCAGCAACCATGCCTGCTTTTACACCATGAACTTCGGCGGCACGGCTGGTTGCAGTAATTACCATACGGCCATGATCTTTTATCGCAAAAACAAAAGGCACATCTTTCAGTTCCGGCTGTTTCAGGGTAAGCCAGTCGGTAGTTAAATGACGAAACCATATGGACATAAACCGCTTAGGCATATTGCTGGTATGCTATTTCTGTTACCGCCTTCTCTTCAATAACCGGTACAAAATGGCCAGCCACCCATTCCACCTGCCAGCAGCCGGGGTTGCCGTTACGCGCTTTTAAAAGTTCCACCTGCCAGCGCGGGAAACCTACGCCGGGTAAATCATCTTCCAACTCGCTGGGCAGGTGCGTTATTTGCCAGCGGGATACACAGGCAGTGGTACTTAGTTTTTTAGCATCGGTACGCAACACAAAACCGGTAACCTTGCTGCTTTCAACCGCCAGCTGCAAACGGCGCGACTGGGTAAAGGTGATGCCCGGTAACTCGGCAATAACGGCTGCCAGGCCATCGCATTTCAGAGCTTCTTCGGTGGCCCAAAGCAAATCTTTTTCGCGCTGCAGGTCTATAAATATCACCCGCTCGGGCGGTACGCCAAATACTTTAAGCGCAGGCGGAAAAACCATACGCGCTTTGCTTATCCATAAACAAACCCCATTATGGCGCATCAATTGGGCCAGTATGCCGCCAATAAAACCGCTGGTAGCCGCGGCATGTTCGGGTTCGGTAGTTAAAAACTCATGCACCGCACCTACCGGAAAAATCCCGTTTGGAAAGGCAGCCTCGATAGGCCCCAGGCCAAAGCTATCGTCGGCCCCGGCAATGGGCGCTTTAAAGCCCTCCCACAATAAAATATCTTTTTTTAGCTGGCTGATAATATCCTTTTTTGTTTCCATGAGTTTCAGTTTAAAGTTGGTTCACGAAAAACAGGTATAAATAACCCCATATAAACCGTTAAGTGCACTACCATGTGCCTGCTGATGGCCTGCCCAATTTCCTGGATGGCCTGTACACTTAACGGGCTTTCATAATCAGCATTACGCGGGTCAGTTACAGGCTCAAAATAACGTTGTATATCGTCGTCCTGTACACGGGCGTTACGGTCGTACCATTCCCCCTGCTCCAGTTGCAGCATCATGGTGACAAACTCCCGGCCGTTATAAAACTCGATGATAAACTGCGGCGCATAGGGCAAATCCCATTGCTCAGGCGGCACCTCGTCCACCTGTATCCGGGTCATGCCCCGGCTTAGCTCCACATCAATATAAAATTCTTCCATCAGAAACAGACTACAAATCTAATGCTAAAAATATTAGCATTTTAATATCTTTGTAAAAAAAATTTAGCACAGAAGGGACAATGACGTATATCGCATGGCGGTGAAGACTCACCCGGCGAGGCTGCGCCCGCCACCCTCTCTTCGGCTTCGCCGGAAAGAGGGACTTGAAATTTTATCATTTGCTTTTTTGATAAACTTTTGATATTCAACGCTAAAGCCCCTATTTCCACCGCAGGTGAAGAGAGGGTGGCGGGCGCAGCCTCGCCGGGTGAGTCTTAGTCAGCCTTCATGCGAATGTTTCTGCAAATTTTAGTGCGAAATGGATAGTACAAAGCAATAACCGTCTGTTTTATATTTTTAGACAGATCTTCTTAGCAAAAATTGGAGGTTGATATGGAACAGCTATGTTTTTTTCCCGAGGCC
Source organism: Mucilaginibacter ginsenosidivorax (assembly GCF_007971525.1). Classification (NCBI taxonomy): domain Bacteria; kingdom Pseudomonadati; phylum Bacteroidota; class Sphingobacteriia; order Sphingobacteriales; family Sphingobacteriaceae; genus Mucilaginibacter; species Mucilaginibacter ginsenosidivorax. The sequence continues at coordinate 5,934,802 of NZ_CP042437.1, read as the reverse complement.
GGGCAAAGTAAGGGCCTGCCCATCCATTTATTAGATTACCGCCCCGGCCTTTTTAATGAGCAGGAAAGCGATAGCCTGCTCCAAAAGTTTATTGCCGAAACGCCCTGGAAACAGCGGATACAAAGGATGTACGATAAGGATGTGCTAACCCCGCGCCTTACCGCCTGGTACGGCGACCCGGAGGTTTATGACTATGCTTCCCTAACTCAAAGCAAACCCAATTACTGGACGCCCGAACTGCTGATGATTAAAAATAAAATAGAACCATTGGCCGGCATCCAGTTTAACAGTGTATTGCTCAACTATTACCGCGATGGCAACGACTCGGTAGCCTGGCACAGCGACCGCGAAGATGTACTGGGTAAAAACCCCATCATCGCATCGGTAAGTTTTGGGCAGGTACGAAGCTTTGATATCCGCAGCAAACAGGATCATCATGAAAAATATTCGGTACGGTTGGAGCATGGCTCTTTCCTGCTGATGAAGGCCGGATTGCAGGAGCATTGGGAACACCGTATAGCAAAATCTGTAAAACCAATGAAAGCCAGGGTTAATTTGACATTTAGGGTGGTGATATGATTTTATATTTTTTGTAGAGACGCATACTTGCGTCTCTAAGTTCATTTATTTTGAGCCAGCATTTTTCAATTTCTAATTGAATATTCTTTTTCCTGATTTCTCTGCAATTTTGATGGTTAAATTCTGTTTCCAAATCAACAATCATTTCCCTATACTCTTTTAACCCCTTTTTAAACGATATATCCTCGATATTTTGAGTTATAAGAAAACTATTAAAAAACAAAATCCCGGAGATATAATAATGCAAATTCTCTGAATTGTTTCATCCTTGATTAAGGCCGATAAGCTTTCAAGTCCGGTGGTAATAGCGGTTACAGCCGCTTTAGGGTTATTAATAAAAATATTTGCCATTAAAAATCAAGAGCCTGCTTTTTTCTTCTGATGTTAAATGCCTGTTGACACTGTTAATTTTGTCGCTTTTTATAAAAGTGATCTCGTCAGAAGTTAGAATCCTAACAATCTCAATTATCGCAAGTATAAGGGGCAATCCTAAACAAACTATAGCTATAGAAATCAATATTCAGGGTTGCATAATCGTAGCTTTTAAGTCCTATACAAAGGGAAGTAATTATGAAAAAGTTTTATAAAAAACTGATTTATTCAATTTTATCATAATTAAGAGCACAGCAGCCTAATAGCATTGGCCTTATTTAATATGCCGCTGCTTATTTACGTTTCAAATGCCGCACATTGATCCATTATTTTTAAATTTGGATGCCCTTTTATAACCCAAATGAAGAAAACCGTACTGATAATTTTAGCTGCAATTGTAGTTATTGCCGCCCCAATATATTTGATAATCCCGTCTACCTTAACTGTAAGTAACCAATTAACTGTTGAAGCATCTGATGGTGTGGTAGCTAAATTCCTGGTACACCAACATCGATGGAAAAAATGGTGGCCCGGTACAAAAGTTAACGACAAGCAGTTTGCTTATCAAGGCGTACAATTTACCATTAATAAAACCACCAACAGCGGCGCAAATATTGATCTGCAACAAGGCAATTTCAAACTCGATGCCGATATCAGTTATTTAGCCGAAGACTTCGCGGCCAAAATATCTTTGCAGGCACAAAGGCAAAGCAGTATGAACCCGGTAAAAAGGGTTATGGATTATTTTGCAGCGCGCGATCTTCAAAACAAAACAGGGCAGGTTTTAGCCCGCTTCAAAACATTTTTAGAAGATCAGAAAAATGCCTACGGTTATAAAATTTATATAAATAAAGTTACAGACCCATTTTTACTTACAACAACCGCAAGCGCTGCTACCTACCCCGATATGCAAAGTATATATAGCAGTATCGAAAACCTGAAAAAGGAAGCTATAGCCAAAGGGGCCAAAATGACTAATTTCCCGATGCTGAATATCACCCAGGTGGGCAGTAAAGAATACCAAATTAGCTATGCTATCCCAATTGATAAAAAAATAACCCCAGGTAAAGGATCGGTTATCAACAACCTGGTTATGGGTGGCAACTTGCTGATAGCCGATGTAAAAGGCGGCCCCAATACAGTGAACAATGCATTTGAAGAAGTGAGGATTTATATGAAAGATCATAAATTGATAGCCCCTGCCATGCCTTTTGAATCGATGGTGACCGATAGGTATCTTGAAAAAGACACTTCAAAATGGGTTACCAAAATTTACTACCCCATATTTTAAAAGAGATTATGGGGTTACTAACATCAACCTGCCATCATAAGTAACAATGAGGTAATTGGTAGACATGGCCCTTTTTATAGTGCTGATGTACGGGAGCTCCTGGAAATTAAAGGCCGCGTTTACCATATAGCCGGGCGCCGAAAACTGTTTTTTATTTTTATCATAATGTAGACCAACCAGGCCTAAAGCGTCGTATTTGCCTTCGTAAGGCACTACACCCCAAAAGTTGCCGTTCAATAGCAAATCCCCGGCTTTATTATTTGCACGCATAATGGAGCGGATGGGCGCCTGCTGGTATTGATAAGGCAAAACTTCAAACTTGGTGGCATGCAGCACATCGCTTACAAAAATACTGCTGAACTGATTTGCGGCTAAACGGTTTTCTTCGTCCAGTTTGCCTTTAAATATTTCGGCTGTGGTTTTATCGGCCATTTTTTGGTAGCTCAGCCATTCCTTTTTCAGATACGGCAATTCCTGCTCCAAATCGTTTTTAGGGCGAAATGGATAGTATAACCCTTTTACACAGTAGGATAATATTAAATCGTTTTTACCATCCTTATCCAAATCATCATTGTAAGCATATAAAGGCTGTTCTGGCGATACATTGTATTTATTGTTGGTTCCCCAGTTTCCGGCTACCAGGTCGGCTTTACCATCGCCATCCACATCGGCTACCATTACTGATTGCCACCAGCCTTTTTGGTTATCCAGCACCGGCGATGAAAATTTATTCAGTGTTTTACCATCATTTAAAAATAGCTGTATTGGCTGCCACTCGGCAGTAATTACCAAATCGGGTTTACCATTGTGGTCAACATCGGCTGTAACTATGTCTGTTACATACTGGATAGCAGTAATATCGTTGTATTGTTTATCATGACTCACCTCAAAATTCCCGTTACCCTTGTTAATCAAAATGGTCGACGGTCGCGGTGCGGTATAGTTGGTATAAGAAATGCTACCCGTTAATAAAACATCACTCCGTCCATCTCCATTAAAATCAAACACGGCTATTTTAGCAGTTTGATTAACTATTTTGGGTAATGCCTTATACTCAAACTGGAAATTTCCTTTATTGATGTACAACCGTGACGGCAGCAGCTTATCACTTTCCTGGAAAGGGTGATTGGTGCTGATCACCAGCAAATCGGGTTTACCGTCATTATTAACGTCGGCCCAAACAGCCTGGCCATCACCGTAATCTTTAACCTGGTTAAATTGCGGCACCACAACTTTGGTATACCCTCCGTTTTTATCGCCCACAAGCAGGTATTTTTCCTCGCCGGCAAAGCCGCCCACGTAAATGTCATCAATACCATCACCATTAACATCGGCCACAGCAACAGCAGGTGTGTGCGGCAAATAAGTATGCGGCAATAACGAATAGTAATTAAAATCGGGCGTATCAAAAGGCTTTAACCTTGCCAGCAACTTAGCCTGAACCGGCGTATAATCAAAGGGTTGCTTATTACTGATAAACGTATTTATTACCGACGACACATCACCCGTTGATTGCGTTTGGGCGCTATCAAATTTCATTACCGTTTTAGTCCCTGGCTTAAAATCCCTTACCAGTTGCCAGCTGTTATCCGGCCATACCACCAATAGCTCTTCGGGTTTATCGTTAGGCAAAAAAGTAAAAAGCAACTCGTTGCTCAGGTTACTGGCGTAGGCATTACTGGTTTGAATTTCCTGGTGATCCAGCTGCTTACCCGATTTCAGGAAAAACTTTGTACCAATACCATCCGGATTGGCTTTGGTATATTTAACAGCATATTTCAAATACGCCGGCTTATCTTTTCCGCTACCTTCCATGGTGGTATTATTGTAAATGTAGGCTTGTTCATCCATGTTGTTGGTTACAATTTCCAGGTCGCCGTCATTATCCAGATCCACGGCTACCGAGCCGGCAGAGATAGACGGCTTTTGCATGTCGTTGTTAAAAGAGGCGTCGGTAAACTTTAACAGGTCATCGCCATGATAAAAAAAGTTGTGTACGGCACCATCAGGCATCATGTTGATCTTGTCTTTATCAAATACCCGGCTGGCCTTATATTCCCTCATTACATCAGGGTTGCCCAGGTATTTCAGGTAATCCATATCGTTAAGCCGTTTTTTTATGCCGTTGCTAAAAAACATATCCTTGCGGCCATCCATATCAAAATCCTGTACCAGGGGCGACCATGTCCAATCAGTAGCCGATACGCCACTATACAAACCCATATCAACAAACTTATTGCCGTTACCAACATTAAGCTGCAGGCAGTTTTTTGAATACTGGTAGTAATAGCCGGCATTAACCTCCTGGTTGTAAATATCCAGCGGCTCGTCATTAATTGTCGACCGTAGCGCTTTCAAATCCTCGGGCAACATATCGGTAGTCAGCACATCCAGGTGCCCGTCTTTATTGATATCGCTGATGGTATTACCCATCGAGAACAAACTGGTATGGCCAAAAGCGCTTTTCAGCTGTTCTTTAAAAGTGCCGTCGTGCTGGTTGATGTAATAATAATCCTGTTCAAAAAAATCGTTGCTTACATAAATATCGTCCCAGCCATCATTGTTCAAATCGCCAACACTAAGGCCAAGGCCATAACCTATCGGCGCGCTGTAAATGCCCGATTTGGCAGTAACATCGGTAAAATGCCCGTTATCGTTCCTGAAAAGATGGTCGCCTGCATCATGGCTGTATTTAAACCTTAAGGTCGAGTCGCCGTAGGTATCATTACTATGTACCGAGGAGGTGAGCAGGAACATATCCAGGTCGCCATCTTTATCATAATCAAAAAACGAGACCTGGGTGGAAAAACCTGCAAAATCCAACCCATATTTGGCAGCAGATTCTGTAAAGGTCAAATCTCCGTTGTTGATATAAAGCTGATTTTTACCTTTAAAGCCTTTGTAACCGGACACTACCGATACGTAAATATCTTTAAGTCCATCTCCATTGATATCAACAACCGTTACGCCGGTTTTCCAGTTACCCGTGCCGGCTACGCCCGCTTTGGCTGTAATATCTTCAAATTTTAAATTGCCCTTGTTAAGATATAGTTTATCGGAACCCTGGTTAGATACAAAATACAAATCCTGCAGGCCATCGTTATTAAAATCGGCAGCGGCTACGCCGGCACCGTTGTAGAAATACAGATAATCGAGAATATTAACCGAATCGGAAACTGTATTTACGTTAACAAAATTTAACCCGGTTTTATCGGCCGGTAATAATTTAAAAACACCCTCGCCTGCCTTATTAGGCTTGCAGGCCGATAGCAAAACCATCCCGATAAAACAGCTCCACAACAAAAACTTCGCCGGCAATGATTTGTATATTTTGTAAAACAACATTTTAAATATTAACGGAGTTTATAAGCTTTTAAAGGTTCGTCATTGATGCCAAACAGGTAGTATTTGCCTCCCGATGGATTTTTGATAACCAGCGACGACCGCACCTGCCCACGCAAATCAAATCCTGTTTTTACCGGCGGCAAATAGGTAAAGCCATTTTTGTTAAATTGATAAACCAGGCCGCGGTTGGCATCAAGCCGGCCTATTTCGGGCTTAAAGCCATAAAAATTGCCGGCTAAAATTATTTTGGTATTGCCGGCGCTACCCATATCATCGCACAAAATGGTGTTCACCATTGATAATTGAGCATCGGCAGGCAGCAATTTGCAGGTGAATTTTTTGCCGTTATTTAAAAATACGGCCGAGGCCAAAAAGTTCATTTCATGAATTTCGGCACCTTCCAGCATTTCGGGGGTAAATACCTCGTTAAAAGGTTTACCTGCATAATCCACATATTGTAAAAAGCGTTTTTTCAATATAGGCAGTTGGCCAACCAAATCGGGTTTCATATGAAAAACATAGCTGACATCATCACTGCGGTACATAGATGTTACGCATTCTTTTGTGCCATTATTATCAAAATCTTTAATATAAATCTTCATAGGCTCGGTAAACGAGGCCCTGAACTTGGAGTTTAATCCAATGTTGCCGCCAATAATATCCAGATGGCCATCGCCGTCTACATCGGCTACTTCCAGGCTGCTCCACCAGCCCTTGTAATTTGCCAGTTGGGTATCTTCGGTAAATTTGCCCTTATGGTTCCTGAAAATGCGGATGCCCATCCAGTTTCCGGCTACGATCAGATCCGGGTAGCCATCTTTATCCAGGTCGGCCCATTTGGCCGATGTAACCATCCCCAATTTGGTATCCGGCCCTAATACCGAGGCAGATACATCGGTAAAATGGCCATTACCATCGTTATGAAAAACATATGATTTTGGCGAACAGCCATAAAGCCCGGGCACACTCCTGCCCCCAATAAATAAATCGGGGTGGCCATCGGCATCATAATCTGCCGATATGACCACCGACGCGTTAACCCCTGCATGTAGTGTGCGGCTTGCATCACGATGGAAGTTTCCTTTGCCATCGTTTTCATAAAACCTGGGGAAATAAACCGGCGTACCGGCTTCATCGGCATTGCCCCCTACCCCTATGATAAGGTCCTGGTCGCCATCACCATCAAAATCGGCAAATACAGCACCGGCATTTTCAAGGTAGCTTTGTTTAGCCAAATCATCGGGGATGCTTTGTTTAAAGCTGCCGTTTTTTTGTTGTATGTAGATAGCCGCCGCCCCGTTTTTGGAACTGCCAAAATAAAAATCAGTTAAGCCATCGCCATTTACATCGGCGCTTGCCATGTAAGGGTTTTCGGTTGATAACATTTGCAGCATCAGCCGCTCGTTGTCAAAATCTATAAAATCATCCTCTTTATGCCTGGGGATGCTATCAAACACAGCTTTGGTTACATCGGCAAATAATGATTTGACTACCGGCTTGTTCCAGTTATAGTTCAAATTTGCATCAGTTTGCTTACAGGTATAAACCCTATCGCCTTTAATATTTTTAATTAGCTGATATTTGCCGCCCGGCCAAATGACCTGGAGCGAATCAACCTGTTTATATTTGCCTGTACCTATAGTAAGCAAATTGGGCGATGTGCAGCTTTGAAAACCACGGGTGGGCTGGTTGTAGTAAATAAGCGCACTGCCTTTCATAAAGGCTTTGATGGTTGTGCCCACACCAAAGGTATTTAACCCGGTACCTTTTAGCTTTAGCTGAATATGATGATTGCCATTTTTTTCGGCATTACTTTTATAAACGTATACAGGCATGTTTACGTTATTAACCACCAGGTCGTTATCGCCATCGTTATCCAGATCGGCATAGGCGGCGCCGTTGCTGAAGGATGGCTTATCTAAACCAAAATCGGCAGCTTTATTGCTAAATGTAAGGTTGTGGTTATTGAGATAAGCGTAATTTGACAAGGGCGTTGATACCATTTTATCTGTAAAATCCTTAAAATCAAACTTTTTACGACCTTCGGCTATTTTGGCCATGTTATCCCTATTGCCCAAAAATTCGATATAATCCTGATCGGTAAGGTCTTTGTAAATGCCGTTGGAGATGAAAATATCTTTCCAGCCGTCGTTATCCATATCAAACATCAACGCTCCCCAGCTCCAGTCGGTAGCGGCTATACCCGAGTAAAAAGCAGTTTCGGAAAATGTTCCGTCGCCATTATTTACCTGCAGGCAGTTTTGCATATACTGATTGTAATAACCATCGTGCTGTTTGGCCTTGATTACATCGTACGATTCAAACGAGGTCATTTTTTTGAGGCGCTTATCGCCTTCGGGCAGCATCTCGGTAGTAAAAATATCATACTGCCCATCGTTATTAATATCGGCAATGTCCGATCCCATCGAGGCCAGGCTCAGGTGGCCGGTCTCATTTTGGATATCCTCTTTAAACGTTCCGTTTTTTTGGTTAATGTAGAGGTAATCGCGTTCAAAAAAATCGTTAGATACATAAATATCAGGGTAACCATCCTGGTTAACATCGGCCACAGATACGCCAAGGCCAAACCCTATATCGCTTGAAAAAATACCGGCCTGTTGTGTTACGTTGGTAAAATGGCCGCCGTCATTACGATACAGGCGGGCACCACCCAAGGGGTCGACAACCTCGCGCAGGTTTTTGCTAAAATCAAAAGAGCCAATTGGCCTGAATGAGTTATTCAACACAAAGCAATCCAGGTCGCCGTCGTTATCATAGTCAAAAAATATGGCCTGGGTTGATAATCCATTATCTACCAGGCCATATTTTTCGGCCTCTTCCTTAAACGTACCATCGTGCTGGTTAATAAATAATTCGTTCCCTTTTTCTTTGCCACGGGCGTTGCCGCTGTGGCAAACATAAATATCCAGCCATCCATCACCATTAATGTCAACCATAGTTGCGCCGGTGCTCCAGTATTTGGTGCCTTTCACCCCAGCTTTGGCCGTAGCATTTTCAAATTTCCAGTTGCCTTTGTTTATAAAAAGCTGGTTGCCCCCGGTATTTGAAGTGAGGTAAACGTCATTAAGCCCATCGTTATTAACATCGCCAATAGCAACGCCGCCGCCGTTATAATAATTACGGTAGCTAAATACATTGGTACGGTCCTTATCGGTTAACTGGTTTATAAAAGTTATGCCTGTTTCATCATTGGGTTGTAACGAAAACAACGTGTTTTTTTGACCACCGTTACAGCTCCATAATAGAAAAATTCCTGCAAAAACAAAAGACCACTTTTTAAATAGCATCATATAATTGGCAAAAAACAAACGTAGCGGAAATTTTCCGCTACGTTCTGTTATAAATCAAATAAACCCCAATATATTAATAACCTGCGTTTTGTTTAAGGTTAGGATTGGTATCCACAGCACGCTGAGGAATAGGGTATAAAGTTCTTGTTTTATCGGTTTTGTTAGGGCGTTGATCAACCGGGTCATTGAATTTTTCGAAACGGATAAGGTCATTCCTTCTCCATCCTTCATAATACAGTTCGCGGCCACGTTCGGCCAATAAATTGGCTGCTGTTAATGAGCCCAATGCAGTTGCGCCACGTGTTGTTCTTAAATTATTAACAATACCCAAAGCTGTTTGGCCGTTAGGATCGGTACCGCCACGCATAATAGCTTCAGCTTTCATTAATAGTACATCAGAGTAACGTAAAAGGATGTATGTATTAGTTGCATAATCATCATTTACAGAACCATCAGGTTTAGGCTGAGGGAAATATTTAATAACCCTGATACCTTGTGCCTCGGTTGAGTAATTTAAGTTAACATCCGGAGTAAAAATCAATGGCTGACCACCACGTTGTTTTAAGGCAACATTGCCCGGACCGTATTGCTGGCCGATAAGGAAACCAGTTCTTAAACCATTGTATTCGGTTAATTTTGGATAAGTACCACCAATACGCTCATCGCTGGCCTCAAAGCTGTGATAAAAATCGGCAAGGGTTGTAAAACCGTTCCAGCTGCTTGGGCTTTGGTTGTAGTGCATACCCATTCTCCAACGGTTGTGGGTATTTGCCGGCGCATTTGTAGAGGTATTAATACGGCCGAAGATGATCTCGGTACTTAATGTGGTGTTATCCCATGAAAAGTTATCAAAGTATTTACCAGGGCCATTTAAATGAAAACCTGCGGCAGTTACCGCGTTGCAATAGCCTATTACTTTGTTCATATCCGCAGCATCAAAAGTAAACGGACCGCCAACGGTTGTTGCTTTGTATACAGCTTTATTAAGGTAAACCTTGGCCAAAAGCGCCTGTGCAGCGGCTTTACCGGCATGGCCAATGTCGGTTGGTGTGCCAAGATTAGCTTCTGCAAATTCCAGATCTTTAATTATAAAATCTGTTGCTGCGCTACGGTTATAAACTGTAGGTATTGCATCTACCGAGCCAGCTGGATCTCTGAAAGGTGCCTGGCCATAAAGGTCAACTACTTCAAACATAAAGTAAGCCCTTAAAAAGCTGGCTTCGCCTTTTACCTGGTTGGTTACGCCAGATGCATTGATAACCTGTGTGGCGCGGTAAACACCTGTGTTCAACTCGTCCCAGGTATCATTTACCTGGTTGTGGAAGGCATCCCAGGTATGCGTGTGCAATTTACGCCATGTTCCAAAATCGCCCCAGTCAGTTCCCCTTGTAGGGCCCATCATTTCGTCTGTTGGGTGCTCTTGCAATGCGTAAGTATTGGCCTGGTTTGATTGTCCGTTTAATTGCGAGTATACGCCACCAAGGTCGCCAGAAGATCCATTACTTGCCGCCCTAACTTCCTTTGAACCATAAACCTTTTCATTCAGTTTTGTACAACTCATTGAGGCAAGCACAAGTGCTGCCAGGCAGGTTGTTCCAATTTTTATTGTTAATTTTTTCATATCAATATTTTTAAAATCCTGCATTAATTCCAAAAGTGTAGGTACGTGCCTTTGGATAGCCGGTATAATCAATACCTCTTGATGGCACGTTGTTAATTTGTTTGTTAACGTTAATTTCGGGATCAAGTCCTTTGTAGCCTGTAATTAAAGCCAGGTTTTGTCCGGTTAAGCTAAACCTAAGCGTTTTAAATATCTTGCTGTTTTTGATAGGGAATGTATAACCAAGGTTAACGTTTGATACACGTAAAAAGTCGCCTTTTTCTAACCAACGGGTTGATACCTGCCCAGAGTTTAACGGATTTTCGTTGGTGAAAGCAACATCACGCGATACGTTGTGGCCAGTAAGCAAGCTACCTCTGTAGAAGTAAGCATTGGCTGTGTTATCATACACGTAGAAACCGGTAACCGCGTTTAAGAAAACGCTTAAATTCCAGTTGCCATAAGTAAAGTTATTGGTTAAGCTGGCGGTAAACTTAGGAAGCGCGCTGCCCTGCAAAGTCTGCACGTCAATACCATTAGGATAAATACCAAAACCATCTTTATCTAACCCGTTGTATTGGGCCACTTTAAATGTGAACAATGGATAGCCGTTTTGGATAACCTGCGAGAACGCGCCAGAAAGGCCCTGGCCGTTGATAGCACCTGTTTGTACAACACGACCTGTAAAGTTCTGAACATTGTTTTTCAGGAACGTCATGTTATAATTAACATCCCATTGGAATTTTGGACCTTTAACTGCTTCAAGGTTTAAGCCTATCTCTAAACCTTTGTTAATAACGTTTCCTGGTAAGTTGATCCAGATACCGGGAGCTGCCGTTGGTTGCGGGAATGCATTGAAAAACAAAAGATCTTTAGTGCTTTTGTTAAAGTAATCAACAGTACCTGATAAACGGCCGCCAACGATTGTGAAATCAATACCAGCGCCGTAAGCAGTGGTTGTTTCCCATTTCAAGTTAGGGTTAGGGAAGTAAAGCTGGCTGCTGTTGCCTGCCAAATCTGTCTGGAATACAGACAACGACTGATAAGCCGGGAATTCCTGGTTACCTGTTTTACCGTAATTTAAGCGCAAGCTTAAATCATCAAATAAGCTTTTAGGAGCAAAACTTTCATTAATGATTTTCCATTTAAGTGCCAAAGCCGGGAAAGTAGCATATTTATGGTTCGCACCGAATTTAGATGACCCATCGGTACGTACTGTAGCAGTCAATAAATACTTGTCTTTATAGGAATAATTTAACCTTGCATAATATGATTGCAGTTCAGACTTGGTTGTATCACCAAAAAGAGGAAACCTGTCTTTAAAATCATTCATATTTTTAACCAATACGTTTTTTGTAGAGGTTTGGGTTCTGATATCAATAAGGCTTTTGTTGTTGAATACCTGGTATGAATAACCGCCTAAAATTGTAAATGAACTGTTATCGCTCCATTTCTTTTCGTAGGTTAAGGTTTGCTCAGTGATCTGGCTGCTCAATTTCACAGTTTGCAAATCACCCTGGCCAATTCCGGAAATTGAAGGAACTGTTTTGCCCCTGATGGTGCTGCTGCTTGTATAACCCTGAATAGTTGGGTCATAAAAGGTAGTGCGTTTTGCCAGCGAATAGTCGTTACCAAAAGTACCGCGGTAGCTTAAGCCTTTGGCCAGTTTTACAGTGATGCCTATGTTGCTGAGTAACCTGTTAATATTGTCGCTGTCATAAGTGTTATTCAACATATCAACCGGGTTAAGGTTACTGCCGTCAAAGTAATAAGTACCGTCAGCATTCTTAATCGGGTAGGTTGGGTTAAGGCCAATTGTAGCGCCAATTAAACTACCCTGGAAACCAGCATCGTTGGTTACCGGGGCATATTGATTTTTCACATTTGAACCTGCCAACGTAAGGTCTAATTTTACTACATCTTTAAATAACGACTGGTTGGCGTTTAAGTGACCGGTTAAACGTTTTAAGCCGGATTTTTTGATGACACCGTTTTGGTCATCGTAACCAAACGAGGCCCTGTAGCTAAAACCATCTTTAGCACCGCCAAAACCAAGGTTTATGGTTTGCGAAACGGATTTGCGGAAAATCTGATCCTGCCAGTTGGTATTTGCACCTTTGTTAATGGCATTAGCATCAGCGCCCACACCGGCAACAGCCTTCAAAAAGTCGGGGCCATTCAGGATATCATAACGGCTTGCAGTGGTACTTAATGAAGTATTTTCTGAAAACTGGATACCTTGTCCTTTACGGCCTTTCCTGGTGGTAATTAATACCACACCGTTGGCGCCACGTGAACCGTAAATTGCCGAAGCCGATGCATCCTTTAATATAGAGATGTTTTCGATATCGTTAGGGTTCAAAAATGATAGCGGATTCCTTGCAGATGACATACCAATAGGGCTTGAACCGCTTGAGGCAGCATAAGTATCATTTGATACAGGCACACCATCAATTACATACAACGGATCATTACCGGCCCTTATTGACCCGGTACCGCGGATATTGATAGAAGCTCCTCCACCAGGCTCACCGCTTGACTGGGTTACTGTAACGCCGGCAATACGCCCTTGCAGCAATTGATCAGGAGTTGAAATAACACCTTTGTTAAAGTCTTTAGTGCCAATAGATGCCACAGAACCTGTTGCGTCTTTTACCTTCTGGGTACCATAGCCAATTACAACTACTTCATTTAATGATCTGCTTGTAGTTTCAAGGCTTACATTAATAGATGTGCGGCCATCGAGGTTTACCGTTTGGCCAACGTAGCCAATGTAGGAGAATTTAATTGCGGTAACGTTACCGGCAACAGATAATTTGTAATCACCATCTGCGGTTGTAATGGCGCCACCCGTAGCGCCTACGGCGGTTACCGATACTCCCGGAAGTGCTGATCCATCTTTCTTGTCAGTTACTTTTCCTGTAATAACTTTATTCTGAGCCATTACTGCGGCTGAGAAAAAGAGAAATACAGCAAAGAAACATACTTTGAGTAAGTGTTTAAATTGCATAATTACTGAGATTTAGTTGAATTGGTTTAATTAACTGGTTTAGACTTTTTTGGTTTGACAAAATAACCCCTCAATTAGTCGCCGGCATATCTTAAAGTATTTTTTTAATCGAGACCTTGGTAAAAATACTTAATTAAACATTAAAAAATCTCGTTTAAAACCAATTAACTCGGATTCACCTGAGAACTTAACTAACAATACCTGCTACTGAAAATGTAATGGTTTATAATATTACACCTGAAAATCTTATGCAATTTAGTTATTAAAGCAGTAGAAAAATGTGATGTGGGACACAAGATTGGTAAAATGTATATAATTTTAAATTTATATAAATATTTTCGACGTTTTTATTTTTCAAATACCTAATTATCAGATAATTAAAAAAACTCAAGTGGTAAAAAATATAAAGTTTTTATTACCTCTATTTTAACAAAATCCGGTACTAAATTATCTAAAAACTACTTTTCAAACTTTATAAATGAATATTGAAGCATCAAAAAATTAGCTGATGTCAAAAGGTTTGATATTCATGATGCGTTGCTCAAATTGTTCGGGGTGTAATGATTTGGCTTTGATGCGCATTTTATAAACGTAGATGGTATTCACAGAATATTCTAATATTTTTGCAATAGTATCGTTATCGGCAATACCCATTCTGATAAGCGCGAATATTCTTAAATCGGTGTTCAATAACTCATCCTCCTGCGGCCAAATCTGATCTTTTTCGTCAAACAGACTGTTAAATACATTGATAAAATTTGGAAATATTTTCACAAAAATATGGTCAAAACTATAGTATAAACTCTCACGCTCTTTTTTAATATCTATATTGTTGATAAGCGAGGTAATGGCATCATACTTTTTCATCGATATTTTGGCCTCGATAGATACCTTCAGGTTCTCAAGCTTTAATATATATCCCGATATCGCTTTAAAAAACTGCCCGATATATTCTTCCTTAATTTTGGCGTCAACCAGCAGCTTACCGTTTATATCGTTAAGCTGTACATTTTTCCCTTCAATTATCTTTTCTTTAGCTTTTAGTTTTTTCAGTTGTTTTACAATCATCACCAGGAAAAACACTACTAACAATGCCAGGGCAGTTAATGTAAGCAGCAGTACAAGGAAGCGGTTCTTTTGGTGTTCCGAATTATTGAGTTCGGCGGCGGCTATAATTGGTAAAATCGACCCAATTTGTATTTTTCGCTGCCTTGCGCCATAAAAATCGGCATCTTCTTTAGCCAATTGTATAAAGCTGTAAGCATCTTTTATATTGCCCTCTTTATATAAAAGATCGGCCAAGGTATAAAGTGCAACCGTTTCTCGGGTAGATGATTTAATATCGGCGATGGCTGATTGAATCATCAGGTTAATGCCCTCTTCTTTTTGATTATCCTGTAAGTAAATCATCCCCAATGAGCAGGAAACCATTGCTCTTAAGTGCATGGTTATCACCATATCTTTTTCAAGCAGCTTGCCAAACCAAATTTTACCCTGAATGTAGTTACGCTCCTGTAGTTTTTGTAAACCCAACAGGTAATTACGGCTCACAAAATCGTCGCCGCAAAAAGATATTGCCGAATCAATAGATTTGTTACCGGCTGTAATGTAACCGGGCGTAAAATATTTATCGTTGCTATAATTAGCTATATCGTAATAACACCTGCCCAAAAAAAAATAATAGTCAATTTTGGCCGGATTCTCCAAAACCTTAACATCAACCTTGTGCAAATAGTCAAAAGCTTCATGAAACATGCCCGACGACAGCAGGATGAATGCCATTTTTACATAGCTATAATACTCCCCCTGCTTATCGCCCCGCTGCTTACTTAAGGCTATCATCTTATCCACATAAACATAGGCCGAATCAAACTGGTAACCCTTATACTCGCTGTAAATACTGTTTAATGTAGAAAACTGGGCGTCATAATCATTTTTGGATAGCCTCGATCTGTATAGTTTCAGCTTATTAATCCGCAACTCTTTAGTGTGCTCATATGTGCTTTTTTTTCCAATCTCGGTTTTTAATTCTTCAAGTAAATTATTTGTTGTATCAGATGCAAATGTTGACAAAGAAGTTATTAACAATAAGAAACAGAAAAAATACTTCATGCTTATATAATTCAAAGGTTTAAACAAATTGGTTAACCAGCCCTTCACGGAGCAATATTCACGTAAACTGTAACCGTATAAAAACAACTCCGGTACAGGTTTTCTTTTATTTTACTACTATGAAATTGAAATTACGGGTTTATATCTCAAAGATATATAAAGGAGCAGTCTTTACGGCTTACTTTATTAACATTATTAAACCCTACCGGTGTATTAGCACTGCCGCTACAGCCTGTTAAAGCGAACCTCCCTCTACCAGAGTGGAGTTAATTTTGATCTCATGTGTCCCGGTATTTCCGGCTATGCATGCCATCATTTTTACAAAAGCACTTTTTGCCAGTTTAAAGCCGCTGGTTTCAATATAGGTAATTTGCGGATAATAAAATGTGGGCACCTGGCCTTCACTTATAGCTATAATACCTACGTCATCAGGTACCCTTAACTGTAAGGTTTGCACAGCTTTCATCACCCCTATCAATATCTCGTCGCTCATGCAAAATATGGCATCGGGCTGTTGCCGGGCTAACTTACTCATGACAACCTCAAAAGATTCATTTATTGAGCCTGCGTGATAAATGGCTAACCTAACTTCGGCATTTGCCACCCTCAATGTTTCGGTGAAAGCGCTTAGTCTTTTTTTGGTGATGGATAGCTCTTCATTTCCAAAAACGCCAAGGATGTTTAGCTTGTTTTTGGCTATCAGTGTTTTAGCGGCTATGGCGGCTGCCATTACATCATCAACGCATATTTTTATACAACTTTCTGCTGCCGGCACTTTATCAAAAAAAACAATTGGGATTGGATGATCGCCTTGTTTATAAAAGTTGCCTATATCTGTGGTTTTGGTAGTTACAGAAATAAATATGCCCGAAACCCTCCCCTGTCTGCACCTTTTAAGATTTTGCTGCTCTATCAGCGGGTCGTCGCCAGATTGCAACATCATTAACGAATAACCATACAGCCGCACTTCTTCTTCGAGTGAGCTGATGAATGACTGGTAAAAATCATTAGCAATGGTGGGTATAATTACTGCCAGTTCCTTGCTTTGGTTGGTCCGCAGGTTAATGGCGTAGGTATTTGGTTCGTATTCGGCAACGGCAGCAAGCTCTTTAACCTTTTGCCTGGTTTCTTTTGAAATATCCGGATGATCTTTAAGTGCCCGCGAAACTGTTGAGATACTTAAATTAAGCATCTCGGCAAGTCTTTTTAAAGTTATATCAGGCATGGGTTGGCTGTTGGTAATCGGCAATTAAAAGTAGTACATTTTTTCGGTTTCAATTTATCTATATCCTTTAACATTTAAAACAACACTTATGTGCCGGTTCTGTACACTCATCCAACATTATGATCTGGATTTTCTTAACTATTTTTCAACAACAAACATTATCGCAAACGTTTGCAGGCTGTTGCAAACCTTATTCTGGTTGTAGTGCGTATAAAACCTGAAAGCTAAATCTTACTTTTAAAAAAGTATTACCAATTATAACCTGTTACCTTTTTGCCAGCTAAATTACCAAAGACATGAGCATATATCATACTGCCTCCGTTTTTTCATTTTTTTGCTATACTTATCTTTTTGAAATAAGCGGAATAGCTTTTTTAAAAGATATACCTGCGTTTATAATTCACCTCCCCTCAATATATACCGTTATGGCTGTAGCCCTCACGGTATCGGTATTGATATCAGTTGCCTCTATATCCAGAGTTTTTATATTATCAAAACAAACAAAGTTGCAGCAGGATATTATAGCAGGGCAGCAATCGCGGCTACTTACCTTAAATGAAATAATAGAACAGAACGGCCAAAGTAAAGCCGACCATATAGGCCACTTTGTTTGCCTGGTATCTGACTATATTACCAAATTTGAAAAGCTGCACCGAAGTATAAAGCGAAATACCGACGTAAAAACCTACCGGGAAATACTTCCATTTTTCAACGAAACAGATATTAAACAAGAACGCAAATTGCTTTGCCGCGACTTTGACAAGTACTTTTTAAAGGCCTTTCCCAATTTTGTTATGGAATTTAATGCGATGCTGAAAAAGGACGACCAGATATGGCCAAAACGCATTGGGCAGTTAAATACCGAACTGCGCATTTTTGCCCTCATGAAACTGGGCATTTCCGATTGTGAAACGATAGCAGGCATCTTAGAATATTCGGCCAATACCATCTACGTTTATAAAATGCGCATCAAAGCCAGGCTTAATGTGCCTGCCGATGATGTAAATGGCGTTCCTTTGTTTAAAGCTTCATTTGATGAAGCCGGACGTTACGTTAAATCTGCTTAAAAATGCTATACTCTTTTCAACACCACACCATTTAACAAACCACCATGTCCATTTTAAAACCCCGTTTAAGTTTCTGGCAAATCATTAATATGAATGTCGGTTTTTTCGGCATCCAGTATAGCTTCGGGCTTCAGCAAACTGCTATAAATCCCCTATATACTTTTTTGCATGCCAGGCCCGAAGATCTGCCACTGCTCAATTTAGCAGGACCAATGACGGGGCTACTCATCCAACCGCTTATTGGCGCCCTTAGCGACAGAACATGGCATCCGCGCTGGGGCAGGCGTAAACCTTTCTTTTTAGTTGGTGCCATTTTTTGCAGCCTTTGCCTTTTTGCGTTTCCCTTTAGCAGGGCGTTATGGATGGCCGTTGGCTTACTGTGGATATTAGATGCAGCCAATAATACCGCTATGGAACCTTACCGGGCATTTATAGCCGATAAGCTGCCCGAAAAGCAACGAGCCTTTGGCTTTTTAACTCAAAGTTTTTTTACAGGCCTGGGTATTACCCTGGCCAATTTATCGCTTGGTTTTTTCAAAAACATCATATCGGGCGGTACCAAAACCAGCGACGGGCAATCAGGTATCCCCTACTGGGTTTTCGGGTCGTTTTTTGTCGGCGCAATCTGCTCTATAATCTCGGTGGTTTGGTCGGTAACAACCACGCCCGAGATTCCCCCTACTGAAGCTGAACTGACCGAACTAAGGAGCAGAAAAAAGGGGCTTTTTGAACCTATAAAAGAAATTTTTACGGCTATTAAAGATATGCCCGGCATTATGTGGAAACTGGCATTGGTATATCTTTTTCAGTGGTATGCCATGTTTTGCTACTGGCAGTTTGTATCGTTAAGCATAGCAAAATCGGTGTTTCATACCACGCCCGATGGTAATAAGGAGCTGTATGAGCAGGCTGTAGTATGGGCGGGCAAAGTAAACGGATTTTATAATATAGTTACCTTTTGCTCGGCGTTCGGTTTGGTTTGGCTTGCGCAAAAATTCAGCGCCAAATATGTGCATATTGGCTGCCTGCTCATGGCTGGCATAGCCTTGTTGGTATTCCCACATCTTACCGACAAAAATTTGTTGTTTGCGCCAATGGTGGGTTTTGGTATAGCCTGGGCCAGCATGATGGGCGTACCTTACATTATGGTAATAGGCAGCATCCCCAAAGAGCGTTATGGCGTTTATATGGGCATCATCAACATGATGATTGTTGTACCTATGATATTACAAACCATCAGCTTTGGCTTTATTTACAAAAACTTCCTGGGCGATAACCCATTAAATGCCATCACTTTTGCAGGAGTATTGCTATTAATAGCAGCTGCAGCCACTATACGCATTAAAAAAGATACCATAACAGATGATGTAATAGTACCAGCTGGGGCCGGGCATTAATTATATCTACAATCTGTTTTATCAACTTATTTTGGATAAAAATTTATAATCGTGTACAACCATCAATTACATCAGCGGGTTAATAGCATTTTAAGCCAATACAACCTTGACATAGCCGGCAGCGACAATGCATTTTATATACGGTTGATGACCAGCGCCGATACCATCCGGGAGCTTTATCAGGAGATTTATAGCGGGCATACGACCGCTGCGCCAGTATTCGAACAACTGTTTTTAAATATTATCAAGGCTTATTCGGCCAGGCCTGCGACGTTTAAAAACAAAGACGAAGCAAAGGTCGCAAAGGATAATTGGTTTTTAAGTAACCAAATTACCGGCATGAGCCTTTACGTGGATAGGTTTTGCGGCACATTAGGCAACCTGGGCAATAAACTGGCTTATTTTGAAAAACTGGGGGTAAACTTTTTGCACCTGATGCCCCTATTTGAAAGCCCGCCCGCCGCAAGCGATGGCGGGTACGCAGTATCCGATTTCAGAAGGGTAGATGAACGGTTTGGATCACTGGCCGATTTAAAGCGGCTGCGCCGGAAGATGGACACCAAACAAATGTACCTCATGACGGATATTGTGCTTAACCATGCATCCAACCAGCATGAATGGGCATTAAAGGCAAAAAATGGCGACCCTAAATACCAGGACTATTTTTACATGTATGATGACAGGGCAATTCCCGATCAATACGACCAAACCATGCCCGAAATTTTCCCGGAAAGCTCGCCGGGAAACTTTACTTACGTACCGGAGTGCAATAAATGGGTAATGACGGTGTTCCATCATTACCAGTGGGATTTAAATTATAGCAACCCCGCTGTATTCCTGGAGATGTTGGATATTGTGCTTTTTTACGCCAACCTGGGTGTAGATCTTCTGCGGATTGACGCACCCGCATTTATCTGGAAGCAACTGGGTACCAATTGCCAAAACCTGCCGCAAGCCCACATATTGTTGCGCCTTATAAAGCAATGTGTGTTGGTAGCCGCGCCGGGGCTGGCGCTGCTTGGCGAAGCCATTGTGGCCCCCGCCGAGATTATGAAATACTTTGGCAATGGCCGGTTTGCCGCTAAAGAATGCGATTTTGCCTATAATGCTACCCAAATGGCACTGCAGTGGGATATGCTGGCAACCGGCGATACCCGTGTAATGCTTGCCGCGCAAAGCCAATTACAGCAAAAACCATACGGAGCCTCGTGGATTACCTATACCAGGTGCCATGACGATATTGGTTTGGGTTACGACGATGAAATGATCAGGAAAGCCGGTTATGACCCATATCGGCACCGCCGCTTTTTGCAGGACTATTATACAGGCAATTTTGTGTCGAGCCCATCTGCGGGTGCTCTATTTTCGGCTAATCCCCAAACGGGCGATGCCCGCATCAGCGGCTCGCTGGCTTCATTATGCGGCCTTGAAAAGGCTATAAAACGTAATGATACAGGAGCAATAAACACGGCCATTCAAAAAATTTTACTGATGCAGGCGCACAGCTTTTTTCTTGGCGGCATACCCATGATTTTTTATGGCGATGAGGTAGGTTATACCAACGACTACTCCTATTTAACCGATGAGGCTAAAAGCTATGATAACCGGTGGATGCACCGCCCGGTAATTGACTGGCATAAAAATGAATTAATAAACAGCCCTGATACAGTTGAAAATATTGTTTTTTCGGGCACCCAAAAGTTAATTGCCATCCGCAAAAAAATACCCGCCGTGGCCGATCATAATAACCTGGCCTGGTTTAAGCCATATAACATCCATGTAGCGGGCTACTCACGGGCCTACGAGGGACAAGTATTTTATGGGGTATTTAACTTTAGCAACGAAGTATGTTACCTGTCTTGGGCAGCCTTTGGCTTAAACCAGGGTAATATCACGCAGTTAACTGATCATTGGACCGGCAAAGATTACATTGTTAGTAATAGTGACGAGCACCTGATAATTGAGCCTTTCGGTTTTCATTTAATAGAGGCTTTACAAGCTTAATCCAGCAATAATTTGCAATACTCATTGGTTAAATTGTTATTTCATTTGATTTTGTAGCAACTATCACCTTGTAGTGTGACCATCGTCATGCTTTTGCCTCAATAAATCAGCCAATTTTACTCCCGGTTAAACGGCAAAAAATGAAAACAATATTAATTCCTACCGATTTTTCAGAGAACGCCCGGCGTGCAGCCGAATATGGCTACTATCTGGCCAAACAAATGAGGGCAAACGTATTACTGTGCAACGCGGTTATTATCCCGGCAGAGATACCCCAAACGGGATTTACGGGTTGGCTTGGGGGAGAAAGCGAATTATTGATGGAGGATAGTACAAATGAGTTACAGCGCTTAAAAGCACATCTTGAACTCATTGACCGTACGGACACCTTTAGGCCGCAAGTGGGTTATTTAAACGACGCTGGCCGGGTTGCAGATGTGGTGAACACCAACTGTGCCGCCGCCGACGTTGCTCTGATTGTTATCGGGAAGCACGCCGCCAGCGGTTGGAGTGGCTTTTTATTGGCAAACCACACCAACGCGCTCATCGATGCCGCCAAAAAGCCGCTGCTGGTTGTTCCGCCCCAGGCACCTGTGGAGATGGTTAAAAAGATTGCTTTCGCCACTGATTTTAACAAAATAGGGAAAGACATTAAATCGATATACGAACTGATAGCCTTAGCCAGGCCCATGAATGCCGAGATTCTGCTAACCCATGTTTATACCGAAAAGCACCATTCTCCTGCGCTCCAGTTATTGATAGATCAGCTACTTACCGAACTATCAAACAAAGCCGACTACCCGCACATTTATTACCGCGCATTAGAAGATACCACCGCCGAAAGGGGCCTCACCTGGCTTTGCAAACATGGGCAGGTAGATATCCTGGCTATGAACCATGGTCCGTATAGTTTTATTGATGATATTTTAAATTTAAGCCATACACAAAAGATGGCTGCCCACCTATCGGTTCCCTTAATGGTTTTCCAGGCGTAATTGGTATGGAAGCCAGTTCACTAAACAAAACGCTGCCTGCAATCCAGGCGGCGTTTTGCTATTTACGGTCAGGAAAAACAACTTTTACCACCAGGGCAAACGCGCCTGATTGGGTTAACATAACTTAACACATTTTAGATATATTTTTTATAAATATTTAATAATCAACATTTTATATTTTATCATGGTTAACATTAAATTGGTTGTGTAATGCAGAAGCATCTAGTATTGGTACCTGTTGCCGGTCGGTACAATTTCCTTTGGTACCTGGATCATTCAACCACAATCAGCCAATGAAAACACGGTATCGTTAAATGCTTACATCTTCCCGACTCTATAACCTTATTCCGTTAGCGATTATTAAATAACAGCTTATCGCAGTTAGTATTTAAACGCGTTTGCCATGCTTCTACCTCCTTAACGTTTACCACAAAATTCTATCACAAATAGACCAGGAAAATTCAAAACATTTCAAAAGTCATTGAGTCGTACCTAAGAATGTGATACACATCACTATTTATGGTTAATGACCGTCATTCCTCACGCCGGTAGTAAGGTATAGCTTTGCATAGTAGTCTAATTTAAAACTGCATGATTAAAAATAAGTATGGCGGCCTCCTCAAATACTTTTCTGTTAACCATTAATTGCGGTTCATCAAGCCTTAAATTTAGTTTGTACCATGCAGGCTCACTCCAGCAAGAGTTATCGGGCAGTGTAGATGCCATTGGCACGGCATCAGGTAAACTTGTAATAAGCAAGCAGGAAAAACCGTTGCCAGGCCAGTCCGGCGGATTTAAAAACCTGGATGCAGCAGTAAAAGCCGTAATCCGTTGGATTAAACACAGCCAGTATAACAATAACCTGCTGGCTATAGGGCACCGGTTGGTACAGGGCGGGCCAAACCACAGGGCGCCGCAACTTATAACAGACGATTTGCTAAAAACCCTGCACCAATATGTTTACCTGGCCCCCAACCATTTGCCCGATGAAATTAAAAATATCAAAGCTTTTCAAAAAGCTTTTGCACAATTACCACAGGTAGCCTGCTTTGATACCGCCTTCCATGCTGATATGCCCGACGAGGCTAAATATTACCCCCTACCCAATAAATACCGGGAGCAAGGCCTGCTGCATTATGGCTTTCATGGCCTTTCGTACGAATACATTATCCAAAAACTGGCTGCCGATGGCATTAATGTAAATAAGCAAAATATCATTATTGCTCATTTGGGCAACGGCGCAAGCATGGCCGCGGTAAAAAACGGCATAAGTGTAGAAACTACTATGGGCCTTAGCCCTATTGGCGGCCTGGTAATGGGCACCCGTTCCGGCGATCTTGATCCCGGTGTTGTATTGTTCCTGCTGAAACAGGGGCGGCTTACCGCTATGCAGCTTGATACCCTACTCAGTAAACAATCGGGATTAAAGGCCATTGCCGGCAAAAGTGACATGCAGGAATTACTAAACATGGCAGCCAATGATGCCAAAGCCGGTGCTGCAATTACCACTTTTTGTTACCAGGCGCGCAAGTTCATCGGTTCGCTGGCAGCGGCCATGGGCGGGTTAGACCTACTGGTTTTTACCGGCGGCATAGGCGAGCATTCTGCCGTTGTCAGGGAAATGATCTGCCGCAACCTGGATTTTTTAGGCATCCGCATCAACGAAAAACTGAACAACCAGCACAAAGAAAACATCGGATCGTCAACAAGTAATGTTAAGGTGATGGTACTAAAAACCAACGAAGAAGCAATAATAGCACAACATACACAAACCATTATTTTAAAATAAAAACCCGCCATGGAAACCGAAATATTAAACATAGAACAAGCCGAATTATCGCCCGAACTATTAAGAAAAATTCACGCCTACTGGCGCGCCGCAAATTACATATCGGTAGGGCAATTGTACATGCACCATAACCCCTTGCTGAAAGAACCGCTTAAGCTGGAGCATGTAAAAAACATGCTGCTGGGGCATTGGGGAACTACACCCGGGCAAAACTTTATTTATACACACCTCAACCGGATCATTACTCAATATGATCTGAATATGATTTATGTTTCGGGGCCTGGGCATGGCGGCCCGGCTGTTGTTGCCGGCACCTACCTGGAAGGTACGTACACAGAAGTTTATCCTGATATTACACAGGATGAAGAAGGCCTGCGTAAACTGTTTACCCGGTTTTCTTATCCCGGCGGCATATCCAGCCATGCTTCGCCGCAAACACCGGGCTCTATCCACGAAGGTGGCGAGCTGGGTTATTCCCTTAGCCATTCGTTCGGCGCGGTGTTGGATAACCCGGATTTGATTATTGCCTGTGTTGTAGGCGACGGCGAAGCCGAGACTGGTCCGTTG
This sequence comes from Mucilaginibacter ginsenosidivorax, assembly GCF_007971525.1. Classification (NCBI taxonomy): domain Bacteria; kingdom Pseudomonadati; phylum Bacteroidota; class Sphingobacteriia; order Sphingobacteriales; family Sphingobacteriaceae; genus Mucilaginibacter; species Mucilaginibacter ginsenosidivorax. The sequence continues at coordinate 5,910,138 of NZ_CP042437.1, read as the reverse complement.
GCTACGGCCTGGCATTCCAACAAATTCCTTAACCCGCTTACCGATGGTACAGTATTGCCAATACTGCACCTGAATGGTTACAAAATATCTAACCCTACGGTTTTAGCCCGCATTACCCACGAAGAGCTGGAACAACTGTTCCGCGGCTATGGCTGGAATCCCATTTTTGTGGAAGGCGAAGATCCGGAGCAAATGCATAAGGATATGGCGATGGCGCTTGATTACGCGGTTGACCGAATTAAGCAAATAAAATATGATGCGGAGCAACCTAATAGCCTTCGCCCGCGCTGGCCGATGATTGTGTTACGGTCGCCCAAAGGCTGGACTGGACCTAAGGAGGTGGATGGTCATAAAATTGAAGGCAACTTTAGGGCTCACCAAATCCCGCTTGCGGTTTCGGCAAGTACGCCGCCCGAACATTTGCAAATGCTGGAAGACTGGATGAAAAGTTATCGGCCCGAAGAGCTATTTGATGAGGATGGCAAGTTGGTGCCCGAACTGGCCGAACTTGCGCCAAAAGGCGACCGCCGCATGGGTGCCAATCCGCATACCAATGGTGGCAACTTATTGCGCGATTTGCGTCTGCCCGACTTTAGGGATTATGCTACCGTGGTGGAAAGCCCCGGTGTTAACGGCGAAGGTGATACTTACGTAAGCGGCCGCTTTCTGCGCGATGTGATCAAAGCAAACCAGGAAAAACGCAACTTCAGGATATTTGGCCCCGATGAAACGGTATCAAACAAGCTGGACGCTGTATTTGAAGTAACCAACCGCCAATGGGGTGCGCCCGTCATTCCGTATGATGAATTCCTGGCAGCAGATGGCAGCGTAATGGAAATGCTGAGCGAGCACCAATGCGAAGGCTGGCTGGAAGGCTACCTGCTTACCGGAAGGCATGGCCTGTTTAATTGCTATGAAGCCTTTATCCATATCGTCGATTCGATGTTTAACCAGCATGCCAAATGGCTAAAAACAACGCTCGAACTGCCCTGGCGCAGGCGCATCGCATCGCTTAATATCCTGCTAACATCTACCGTTTGGCGGCAGGACCATAACGGATTTACCCACCAGGACCCGGGGTTCCTTGACCATGTAGTAAACAAAAAAGCCAACATTGTGCGGGTTTATTTACCACCCGATGCCAACTGCCTGTTATCGGTAATGGACCATTGCCTGCGCAGCTATCATTATGTAAATGTTATTGTTGCAGGTAAACACCCGGCACCACAATGGCTTAATATGGAACAGGCTGTTGAACATTGTACCCGCGGTATAGGTATCTGGAATTTTGCCAGCAACGACCAGGAGACCGAGCCTGACGTAGTAATGGCCTGCAGCGGCGATGTACCGACATTAGAGACACTTGCAGCAGCTTCGATTTTACGAGAACACATGCCCGAACTAAAAATAAGAGTTGTTAACGTGGTAGATCTGTTTAAACTTCAAAAAAGCACCGAACATGCCCACGGCCTTAGCGATAAAGATTATAACGCGTTATTTACCACCGATAAACCCGTAGTATTTGCTTTCCATGGCTACCCATGGCTTGTACATCGCTTAACTTATAACCGCGCCAACAATGTGAATATGCATGTGCGGGGTTATAAAGAGGAAGGCACCATCACCACCTCTTTTGACATGACGGTACTTAACGAAATGGACCGCTTTCACCTGGTGATGGATGTGATTGACCGCCTGCCGCAAACAGGCAGCAAAGGCGTTTACCTTAAGCAGCAGCTTACAGATAAGCTAACACAACACAAACAATACATTAAAGCCAACGGCAAGGATATGCCCGAAATACTTAACTGGAAATGGAAACAATAATGCAAGAGATAACCGTTAAGCCCGATATGCATACTTATTACCGCAGCTATCGCGTTGATAAAAATGACACCGGTATAAAAATAATACCTGCAAATGATTTTAAACCAAATAATAGGCGATTGATAGCACGAGACCATGCCGCTTATACTTTACAGCCAGGTTACGAGCAATATTATCAAACTACCGATTTGGTAAAAGCCATGGAAAAAGCAAAAGAAGGTGCGCTGGCATGCATCGAGGCGTTGATTGATCAGGGCGAGACAGGCAAGGATGCATTGTTGCAATACCGGATAGACCATTATGAGGATTTGCATGTAAACCTTGTTGATGCCAACATCCAATTGGTTGAACAGGAAATAACAGAGGATAGATATTTTAAATGGACACCGTACAGGATTAAGCCTTAATATGCTGAGTAAACAAGAAATATTTGGCTACGAGCCGGATCAGAAATATAGCAAACCAGTCGCCTATTTTTCGATGGAATTTGCAGTTGACCAGGCCTTAAAGATCTATAGTGGCGGATTGGGCTTTTTGTCCGGTTCGCATTTAAGGAGCGCTTACGAGCTGAAGCAAAACCTGGTAGGCATAGGTATGCTGTGGAAATACGGTTATTATGACCAGATTAGGGACAGCAACGGCTTTATGAAGCCGGAATTTATTGAAAAGCAATATTCCTTTTTACAGGATACAGGTATAGTTTTTACCGTACAGGTGCATGATGCTCCTGTACATGTTAAAGCCTGGTTATTAAAATCGGAGACATTTGGTACCGCCCCCATATTTTTATTGAGCACCGATATCCCGGAAAACGATGAGTTATCAAAGTCGATCACCCATATATTATATGATTCAAACGAGGCAACCCGGATAGCGCAAACCATTGTTTTAGGTATTGGCGGCGCTATGCTGCTGGATATTTTAAACTTTGAACCGGATGTTTACCACATGAACGAAGGGCATTCCGTATCGTTAAACTTTTACCTGTACGCCAAATATAAAAGCCTGGAGGAAGTAAAGAAACTGGTGGTTTTTACCACCCATACACCCGAAATGGCCGGTAACGAAGCGCATAGCTACGGATTGCTAAAAGAGATGTCGTTTTTTTATCATTTGCAGGAGCACGAGGTAAAATCATTACTGGGGATGGATGGCGAAAATTTTAACTACACCCTTGCAGCTCTTAAATTTTCGCGTAAGGCAAATGGCGTATCTAAACTTCACGGCGAGGTAGCGCGACAAATGTGGGGCAATAATGCAGGTGTTTGCGAAATTATATCCATCACCAATGCTCAAAATAAAACCTATTGGCGGGATGCTGCTTTAGATGACGCCATTGCTACTCATGATGACGAAGCCATAATTGCCCGTAAAAAAGCGATGAAGCTTAAGTTGTTTAGCGTAGTGGCAAACCAGTGCGGCAAACTTTTTAATCCCAACGTGCTTACCATTGTGTGGGCGCGGCGCTTTGCGGGATATAAACGTGCCGACCTGGTGATGCAGGACTGGGATAGATTTTTGACCATCGTAAGTAATACCAGATACCCCGTTCAATTTATCTGGGCCGGCAAACCGTACCCGGAGGATGAAAGTTCTATCGCCTTGTTTAACCACATCATGGGGCGTGCCCGCCCATTTGCCAATTGCGCCGTGCTTACCGGTTATGAACTGCATTTATCAGCTTTGTTAAAAAAAGGGTCAGATGTGTGGCTCAACAATCCCCGGATGTACCGCGAGGCATCGGGCACCAGCGGCATGACTGCAGCCATGAATGGTAGTATTAACCTATCCATCCCGGATGGCTGGGTACCTGAGTTTGCGAACGATCAAAAAAACTGTTTCGTAATTCAGCCTGCATCCAACCAACTGCAGGTACAGGAAAAAGACAGCCAGGAAAACAAAAACCTGATGGATATGCTGGAAAAAACGGTATTGCCCATGTATTACGACAATCCGGGCAAGTGGTTAGGGATACTTAAACAGGCTGCCGCGGATGTGGTACCCGCATTTGAAGCAGGTCGGCTTGCCAACGAATATTATGAGAAAATGTATAAGGTGTAATCGGGTATCTGTATATTAGTTATCAAATTGATATTGTATTTGTGCGCTATATCAGTTTTCGCGATGACAGCCATCACTAACAGTGGTGCAGTTTATCCAGACCTTTGTAAGGCTAATACCAATTAAAGATGCAGAGATACAAATGCTCATTTTACTTTTCGGCAGCTATAATGTCTTTATTAGTGCTATTGGGCGTTGTGGCAAACGCAACTGCACATATCACCGCCAAAGATACATCTATAGCAGCCTCTGTAAAAAACCAATTGGCGGTACACCGCAAAGAATTATATTTCCCCAACAGTGTTCAACGCTTTTACCGGCAAACAGGCTTCAGGCTGGCTTGGATAGCGCCCGACACCGTTAAAACTCATGCTACCGATGCTATGTTGCTGCTTGATTGTGTAGTTACGTACGGGCTAAAACATGCCGATTATCATCCCGATCAGTTATTATATGATAAGCTGAAGTTACTCAGATCAAGCTCAAGCCCCGTTAGCAACAGTCAAAAAGCAGTGTTCGACATCCTGTTAACCGATGCCATACTTACTTTTGAAAACAACCTGCATTATGGCCGGCTTAACCCGAATTACCCTGCTGCAAAAATCGACTCGGGAATTAAAAACGGATTTAATGCCGAAAAGGTGCTGATTAACGCCCTTAAAAGCCAGCAATTTGAAAAAGAGATTAGCAAAGTGCAACCTCAAACCAAAGCTTACGCCTCATTAAAGCACCAAATGTATTTGATGAAAGGGCTATATGAACTGGATTGTTACGAATTTAGCGTAGCCGACGTGCAACGCGTAGCCATCAATATGGAGCGCCTGCGCTGGTACAGCACCAGGAAAAAAACATCTGTAGATATCAATATCCCTTCAGGCATATTAACTGTACATACCAAAACAGGCGATCAATACTTTAAAATAAAAATAGACAAGCCGGGCATGGATCTGTTGGCAGCAGGCCTGGATTATTCGGCTATAAATATCACCACCAATAAAGGGCAGATTTTTTTACAGATAAGCAAGCCTGCATATCAAAAGCCGGGAGAGTTAACCATAAACCCGGTTGTTAACCATACCAGGCAGGATACCACCGCTATACCGGTTACCGTTTCGCGCGGGGCCAAACTTGCCGCACAGTTATCAAACATCGGCAAAAAACAGCCCTTGCCGGTATCGCTAACTTACCTCACCTGCGATATCCGCAACGGGCAACTGGTTACCTATAAAGATATTTTTTATGCCGACGCGCGACTGAAAAAAGCCTTGTATAAAGTTAGCAAGCCTTAATCACTGAACGTAAATTGCTACTCAGGAACTACATTTTTAACTATTGCTTCACCTGCACGGTTGTGCCTTCTTTCAGTTCCTCATTAGCCTGCGCCACCAGTTGGTCGCCGGGTTTCAAATCGCCGGCTATCTCTGTTTTTTCCTTGCCTGTGAAACCGGTTTTTACATCTACCCATTGGGTTTTTCCGTTTACTACCCTGATCACAAACTTTCGTTCCTGGGTAGATACCACTGCTTTAAACGGCACCAGGAAGCCCTCTTTGGGACGGCTGACCGGCAATACTATTTGGGCGAACATGCCGGGTTTTAGTAAACCGTTAGTATTCGGGAAGGTAAGCTCCCAGGTTTCGCTGCGGGTTTGAGGATCAATGGCATCTGATTTACGTGCCAGTTTGGCTTTAAACACCTGGCCCGGATTGGCCGATACGGTAAAACATGCTTCGTTATCTTTTAGCGTGGTGGAATTATATGCCTCGGGCACGGCCACATCAACCCTTAACGACGAGTTGTCTTCTACACGAAACAGCAGCGTTTTACCGGTATTATCTACAAAATCTCCTTTAAATATGTTCCTGGCGGTAACCACACCGTTAAAAGGCGACCGGATCACCAGGTAATCTTCTATCGCTTTATTGGCCTGGGTAGCCGAACGGGAAGCCTGGTATACGGCACTATCCGTCCGCATTTGGTTGCGCGCAATCTCCAGTTCGTTATCAGCAACGGCGCCGGGCGTTTGCGCAGCTTTTAATAACCTTAAATAAGTTGATTTGCTGGATTCATATTTAGACCGGGTGCCCATGCTGTTACTTTGGCTTTGTGCCTGTGCAGCTTTCAATTCAGGAGCATCAAGGATGCATAAAACCTGGCCTTTGGTAACTTTTGAGCCTATATCAACTTTGACCTCTTTTACATAGCCCGGTGTGCGGGCATAAATATTGGCGCGATCGAAAGGAATAATTTCCCCGGTGAGGTTCAGTTTGTTGGTAATGGGTTCCGGTTTCAGCGTTAACAGTTTAACCACCGGCTTCTCTGGCAGGCCCTGCGGCGTTGTTTTTTCAACCGGATTACCCCCGCAAGCCGACAGCAAGCAAGCCGGGATTATGAATATATATTTTATAACTTTCATGATTGATTTTCGGTTAAGGATTGATATTTGCTTTGCGGATCATCCGGATCTAAAGAGATAACAGGTACAGGCCGGTTGCCGATGGAAAACTGGTATATTAACGGTAAAATAACCAGGCTGGAGACGATGGAAAAGATAAGGCCGCCTATCACGGCTGTGCCTAAGGGCGATGTTTGCCCCCCCCCTCGCCTAAGCCTAATGCCATTGGCACCATTCCGGCAATCATCGCTAAGCTGGTCATCAGGATGGGTCTTATCCTATCTTTAATTCCCTGCAAATAGGGCTCCTGTAATTTTTCACTTCTATATTTTTCTGCCTGCGTCACAAACAGGATGGCATTGGCAACAGCCACCCCCACGGCCATAATACAGCCCATATAAGATTGTATATTCAGTGTTTTACCACAAATCCATAACAACAGCAGGCTCCCGGCTAAAATCCCCGGAATAACCGAGATAATGACCAGCGATAACCGGAACGACTGAAAATTTACCGCTAACAACAGGAAAATCACCACAATAGCCAGCAAAATACCGTTCTGCAACTCCTGGAAAGTTTGTAAAAAAACTTCGGCCTGGCCCGGCTGCTGTATCTTCATGCCCTCGGGCAGTTTGCCGGTTTCATTAATGATCTTATCGATATCGTTAATGGCCGGACCCAGCGCTTTGCCTTGCAAATTGGCGGTAATGGTAATAAAGCGTTTTTGATTTAAGCGGTCAAATTCGCCTTCGGTATTGCCCATTTTCCAGGTTGCTACATCGCGCATATAAACCTGCTTACCGTTATTGGAGCTCAACAAAATATTATCCACCTGTGCAGGATCATTCATCACCAACTCAGGTATCTGCACCTGTACCTGGTAGGCTGTCCCGGCGGCTTTATCAACCCAATAATTGGGCTGCGTAAAACGGCTGGATGAAGTTGCCGCAGCCAGCGATTTCCCGGCATCCTCAACAGTAAGGCCTAACTGGCCCAGCTTTACCCGGTCAAATTCAATTTTCATGGCCGGGTAACCTTGCGGGGCGCTATAAGCCACATCGCGCAGGTAAGGCAGGGTTTTCAAACGTTCAATAATCTTTTTCCCAAACTGGCGGTCCTGTGCCAGGCTTTTACCTAAAACCTGTACCTGTATAGGGGTACCCGTTCCCTGGCTCATCACCTGACCCACTAAATCGGCAGGTTCAAAAGAAACATGCGCTCCGGGCATTTGCTCACTTACCTCCTGGCGTACTTTTTCCCTGAAATCGTCCAGTTTAATTCCCGAACCTGATATAAATTTAACCTTTAGCAGTGCCTCTTCGGGCCCGCTCGTCCACAGATGGATAACGCTAACCGGGTAACTTGAGCCCACCAGGCCAACATAGGCCGATGAAATGGCAATTTTATTACCGCCCGACAGACTATCAACCAGGTGCAGCAATTGTTTTGTTTTTGCTTCCGTCCGTTCAATACGCGTTCCTTCGGGCAACCTCAGCCTAACCTGGAACTGCCCGGCATCAACCTTGGGAAATAACTCTTTACCTACTGTTAAAAAAAGCAGCGCCACCAGGCTAAATGAAAGTATGAGGTAAACGGGTATCAGGATGTTTCGGCCCGGCGAAAGCCGGTTAATCAGCCTTCCATGTCGTTCTTTAAAACGGGCCATGCGCTTGCCTTCTTTTGCGGTTTCGGCCGGCTGGTCTTTAAACAACCAATTGGCAACAACCGGCACAAAAGATTGCGACAACAGGAAGGAGGCGATCATGGCAAAACCAACAGCCAGCGAAAGCGGCAGGAACATGGCTTTAGGAATGCCCGACATAAAGAAAGCCGGGAAGAATACCGCCAGGATACAAAGGAGGATTAACAATTTAGGCAAAGCAATTTCTTTACAAGCTTCTAAAATGGCCCGTCCCTTCAGTTCGCCCTTTTCCTGGTGATGGTGTATATTTTCTATCGTTACGGTGGCTTCATCTACCAAAATACCTATGGCCAGTGCCAGGCCGCCAAGGGTCATGATATTGATGGATTGCCCAAAAAGTTTGAGGCAGATAACTGCCGACAGCAATGCCAGCGGGATAGTTAAAACCACGATGAGCGAACCGCGCCAGTCGCGCAGGAATAACAATACCATGAGGCCGGTGAGCAAAGCGCCCAGGATGCCTTCCGTTATTAAGCTTTTCAATGAATTGATAACATAGCCCGATTGGTCAAACTCATAGCTTACTTTAATATCAGGGGGTATGGCGGCCTGCATATCCGGCAAAGCAGCCTTCACTTTTTGAACCACATCCCAGGTAGAGGCATCGGCCCTTTTGGTTACCGGAATATAAACCGAACGTTTGCCATTAATTAACGCATAACCTGCTGTAATATCAGCTCCATTGTCCACCTGCGCCAGGTCATGTACATACACAGCCGGGCCACTGCCCGTTTTTACCGGGATATTACCCAGGTCCTGGATATTATCTACCACGGTATTTTGGGGGGCAATGAGCATCTGGTCGCCCACACGCAGGTTGCCTGCTGGCAGGATAGTGTTCCCTTTGGCAATTGCTGTTACCAGTTCTTCGGGGCTGACACCGTAACTACGCAATTTATTCGGATCTGCTTTAATCAATACCGAACGCTGGTTACCGCCAAACGGCGGCGGGGCCGAAACACCTGGCAGGGTGGAGAACATGGGCCGCACCTTAAATAAAGCCAGATCTGATACCTCGCCCAATGACCTGGTGGGGCTGCTGAAAACCAGCTGGCCGACCGCCACACTGCCCCCATCAAAACGGGTTACAAAGGGCGATACGGTACCCGGCGGCATAAATGCCCTTGCGCGGTTCACCATTGATACAACTTCGCCGGTGGCCTGCCCCATATCGGTGCCTTCGTAAAAATTCAATTTTAATAAAGTAACCCCCTGGATGGTTTTGCTTTCGACAGATTTAATGCCGGTTACATACAAAAAGTGGTATTCATAGTAGGAGGTTACAAAACCTTCAATCTGCTCGGCAGATAGCCCGCCATAAGTTTGCGCCACGTAAATGGTGGGGGTACCCAGCTTCGGGAAAATATCTACCGGCATGGTACGTATAGATACCACTGCAAAAAAAACGATGGCAATAACGGCTACAACAATGGTGACCGGCTTTCTTAATGAGGCGTATAAAAACTGGATAATGTTCATTTGCCGTATTGATTTAAAAACAGGTTCAGGTTGCCGCTATAGGCCGCTTCATTTAATAATGCCCGCCATGCACTGTAATAAGCGATGCTAACTGTGGCTGCCGACTGAAATAATAATTGTTGTGCCTGTATCACATCATAATAATTAATAAGGCCCGACTTATATCTTGATTGAATGCCCTTGTAGGTATACTCGGCAGAATGTAATTGCTGCGGGGCAAGTTGTGCCGATTGCAGCGCCCTTTGAAAGTTGGAGGCTGCAATTTCTTTTTGGGTATTTAGGTGCAATTCCGTTTGCAAAAGTTGTTCACGGCTTGATGCGGTAATAAGTTCCTGTTGTTTCCAAAGCGGTCTCTGCCTGAAAACTTCCAGTATCGGAAAAGCAATTTGTGCTCCCACCCCATAATTATACCGCTGAAAACGCCAGCCGTCGCCGGAGTTTACCGAACCATCGGCACCAATGCTCGATCCCCGGCCATAACCGGTGCTCCATAAGGTTAATTTGGGCAGGATGCTTCGCTTTAATGATTTTAACGCCAGTTCATTGGCATTTACGTTGGCCTGTCCCAATTGCACTTCGGGGTGGTTGGTTGTTATTGTATCGGTTAAAGCAATTACCGGTAGTTTTTTAAAAAGTGACGTATCAACCGCCAGGCCGGCGGGTAAATGGCCACCTACAAGTTCTTTAAGCGCTATCAATGTAGAATCCTGTTGCCTTTCAAAAGCAATTAGCTGCATTTGGGCCCGGGTATATTCCGATTGAAAGGACGAAGAATCGGTTCCTGGCCGTAAACCGCTTATCACCAGGGTTTGGGCCTGTTTTAAGTTAAACGCTGCCTTATCAATATTTGACCGGTAAACTTTAATCAGATCGCTAACCAGCAAATAATTTAACCAGGCGCCAATTACATTTACCTGGTGCTGAAACAGGGTTAAGTTCTCGTCCGCCTGCCCGTATTTCAATCTACCCTTAGCCAAATCAACCTCGGCGCCACGCTGGCCAAAAGTAATAGGTTCCCATTGTAGGTTAAGCGAGGCTGCGCTCCCCGGCACACCGCTATAATCATTACCCTTACTTGGCGGCCCGCTGATGGGTGTAATAAATTGCGGATAAACCATACCGGTGATGTTGTTGGCGGTTGCATAATCTACCTGGTACGATGCATTCAGCGACGGAATAATACCATTCTGCTTATACTTTACAGCGTATTGCAGTGCCTGGGTTTGCAGCTTTTTTGCTTTTATCAAAGGATAATTAGCCGTTGCAGTATGCAGCAGGGAATCAAGATAGGGCTTACTTTGCTGCCCCAAGGTTTGCCTGGGAAGTAAAAAACAAAAAAGCACACCTGCAAGCATGCAGATTTTTGGAAACGCGGGTAAATTGGGATATTTCATAGCTGGAAATCCAGTGCTGTAAATGTAGGCGCAATACTATGGCAATTTACCACTTTAAAATAGAACAGATTTTACCGAATAGAATCTGCTTTACTTTTTCACCAGGTTTTTTTTGTATTCAGACGCTCTCATCCCCATTTGCTTTTTAAATATCCGGTTAAAATGGCTTTGGTCCGAAAATCCGGTGAGGTAAGCAATCTCTGTTAATGAGTAATCGGTGGTTTCCATCAGGTTTATTGACTTTTCGATACGCATTTTACGGATATAGTCGCCGAAGGATAAATTTTCGAAGTACCTTGAAAACTCCCGCGACAGGTAGGCCGGGTTAATCTTCAGTTCTTCTGACACCTGTTGCAGGCTCAGGCTCATATTGGTATCAATTTGGTCCTGGATCATCTCCTTGATCTCTTTTGCCCACGCGGGCGCTTTTTTTGAGCCTTGCTGCTTCAGGTATTTATTAAAAACTTCCAGTAAAATGAATTCTACAGGCTCCTGGATATGTTTTTGCTCGTACAGGTATTTAGCCCAGGTGTATAAACCATCGTAAACTTTGATGCCCAGCTCCAGCAATTCGTGGTCGTCCGGGATGTTTCTTGATAATCCTAAAAAAATAGCCGACAAACCCGCTGCCTGCGGGGCAAAATCATGCCTATCCGTATCGGCACCGCGTACAATGGCGGCTATACGGTCGAGTGCGATATCCTTAAGCTGATGTTTCTTTATAAAATAATCAAAGCTGCACTGGTCATCGTAATGCGTGTACTCCACACCCGGAATATCAAAGGGAATAGCGTTCAAGGTCGCGGCCTGCGAAATTACCTGGTCTACCGGTACATAAATAATTTCGGCATCAGGGTCAATAAAGCGTTTAATAAGCCAGGGGCAGGCTATACGGTCAATCTTCGGATGTTGGCGGGTAATCCATTTCATTTCGTTACCAAAGTTAGAAATCTAATCCTTTTTACAGCAACAGATTCCCTGGCGACTATCCGGATATAATCGTAACAAATTTGTTCAAATCATCAAGAACAGAAAAGAAAGTGGTTGATACTTATTCGCTGCATCTGCAAAATAAAGGTACCGCTGATGTTTGATTAGTTGATGGACTCCAGCGTCATAGTACCCATCAGCTTACTATTTTTATTATAGGTTTCTGACTTTACAAAACGCCCCAGTTTTGGAGCAAACCACTCGGTTACTTTTATCCGGAAAGGTATACTGATGCCCGCCATCTTTACCGTGGTCGTAGCATCGTAAGCTATTTTAAAGCAATCAAAAGTACCTGCGCCTGTGGTTACTGTCTCGGTTGCTTCTACTTTGCGGTTAACAATGTCCATTTGCATCTCCCCTTTTGCTGCGCCGCCATTGTTCATGTTGATGGTTACCGATCCATCATCAAGAGTTTGCCCAGTTTTAATATCGGTCGGATAAGTAAGGTACCTGGCTTCGCCGCTCACCTGTATATCGCCGTATTGCTTCATGGAGGCAGCAGGGATAAACGATTTCATGTCAATTTTGATAACATTACCGCTGCAAATCATCTCCGAGTCGCCGGTGCCCATAACTTTGCCATTATGATCGCTGATAACAGCATGCACCGCCACCGTCGATGCATCTTTTTTGGTGCTGGTGTAAACCGCGGTCATTTGTTGCTGTCCCCTGGCATCGTGGTTAATATAGCTAAGTTTTTTGCCGTCGACATTGTTGATGAACTGGTTGCAGGTTTGCGCGCTGGTTGTATGCATGCCAACAGCAGTACATAACAGCAGGATGATTAATTTTTTCATAACATGTATCAAATGATTAAACCAGAAGTAAATATCCTACCTAAAGCACAGATATACAATCGTATAAATACGTCAACACAATGCGGCAGCTACGTAATTTGAGTACTTTAAAACGATGTTCCGGAGTATCCACAGGCAGGTTCTGAAAATGTAGCTTTAATCAATCAACGAAAGCAGAAAAACAAACAAACTTAAAAGCTTATTAATTTTGCTGGGCAGGTAACCAAACTTTTTTTTGAATGCCGCTGTAAAATGGTGAGCGTTTTTATACCCTACTTCAAAGGCTACTTCCCTTACCGGTTTCCCGTCTTTTAAAAGCAGTTTTGCTTTGTCCATCCGCAGGTCGTACAAATAACCAAAAACCGTTGTCCCCAAAACTTCTCTGAATCCTTTTTTTAGTTTAAAATCGTTAAGGCCTACTTTATGCGCAAGTTCAATCAGCGAACAGGGATTTAACAGATTTTCCTCCACTATGCTTTTAGCCTGATAGATCCGATCCAGGTCATGGATTTTTAAAAATGATTTGGCCGGTTGGCCGGCTAAAGCCGCTACCTGTTCCAATTTAAGGAAAAGTAACTCCAGCGCCTTCGCTTCAAAATAAATATGATGATTCCCCTTTTTATCAATATTACGCATTATACCCCTAATAACCTGACTCATTTGCAGCGTGGTTGGTCTGCTTGTTTGAAGTAAATTCAACTGTCCGGGGTTCATAGGTAACGGCATACTCTTTTTTAAACTATCGCCCACGAAACAAACCACGAAGAGTAACAAGTTACCCTGCAGGGCTGCCTTAAATTTTAGATGCCCAGGCGAAAAAAAGCAACAATGTTCTGCTTCACAAAATGGCAGACGCCCTAAACCTGGTTGAGATTGTCCCGATAAAGTAAACACCATCATCAGGCATTGGGTGTCAACCTCCACCGTAACCGGGTATGTTTTATTACCCTCAAAATCAACCACAAAGAAGCGGATATTGGCCAACTCTATGGTTACAATCCTGATACTGCCCCAGCTCCCGGTTTGGTTAAATACAGCTTTTTCCCTTGTATGAGTATTGAATTGGTAAACATAATCATCCGATAAGGCAGAAGTGATCCTGATCATTTTAATCCGTATAGCGTTTGTTAAAATCCCGCTGGCGTTATCATACACCTAAGAAATCTTTCAAATTTGCATCATTATTTTTAATTAGTCTAAATAAATGCAGATAAAATATATCCTTAGCGTTTTAGTTATGTCATTTACAATCAAGATAGCTTATGCGCAAGGGCCGGATACATTAACAAAGGATACAACGAACACCAGGCAGCTGAAAGAAGTTGTAATCACGGGTACCCGCACCCAAAAAAGCCTGCAACAGGTGCCAATACCAATTACCCGCGTTACCGCCGATGAGATAAAAAAGAAAGGACTGGTAAGGCTCAACGAAATTTTGGCCGAGCAAACCGGGATGACCATTTTAGATGACCCGCACGGCCAGGGCATACAAATCCAGGGCTTTGATCCTGCCTATACCATGATTTTAATAGACGGGCTACCTTTAATTGGCCGCAATACGGGTATCCTGGAGCTTTCCAGGATACCCATTAATAATATCGACCGGATTGAAATTGTAAAAGGCCCTACATCTTCCCTGTACGGCAGCGAAGCGATGGCCGGGGTTGTAAATATCATTACTGCCGATCCGGCGAAGGGAATATCGGGCGGGGCAGCAGTTAGGTACGGTACCAATAATACCGCAGACCTTAGCTTAAATTCGGCCTACAAAAATAACCGGTTCTATATTTCGGGCTTTGCCAACCGTTACAGCAGCGGCGGTTATACATTGCAGCCTTCATCGGGCCTGCCTACGGTTTCCCCCTTCGCGGGCTATACGCTTAATGGCAAATCATATTACAAAATAGATGATAGAACAACCATCAAACTTTCGGTAAGGTATTATACCAATGATCAGGATAGCAGGTACCTGGTTGATAACCGCTATGCTGCGGGTACGGGTACCGAAAAAGATTTTAATATAGCTCCCGTGATTACTCATCGATTTACCGATAAGCTACTATCTACCTTACAACTTTACCGCTCAACCTATAAAACCAAATCGGATGTAAGGTATGAGGATGACCAGTCTGTATATGACCAGACCTATTTTAACCAGGCCTTTAACCGTGCCGAACTGCAAAATGATTACGCTTTAAAGGATAACCTGAAACTAACCGCCGGGGCGGGTGGCCAGTATGAAACGGTTGAAGCTACACGGTACACCAAACTACAATCGTTCACATCGGGCTATGGATACTTCCAGGTCGACTGGCTGCCGGTAAAAAAGCTGGATATTATTGCCGGTGGCAGGTATGATTTGCACAGCGTTTACAAATCGCAATTAAGCCCCAAACTGGCAGCAAGCTATACGCTTAGTCCAAAATTTACGGTATTAGGCTCAGTTGGTAAAGGGTATAAGGCGCCCGACTTTCGCCAGCTTTATTTAAACTTTACCAATGCCGAAGTTGGTTACAGCGTTTTTGGTTACGAAGAAGCGAGCGCAGGTATACAGCGCTTACAACAGGCCGGTCAAATTGAAACCATATTGATAGATGCCGCTACGCTGAAAAGTTTAAATGCCGAAAGCTCCACCGCCTTTAATTTGGGTTACCGGTACAAACCCACAGGAAAACTTTATTGGACAGCCAACCTGTTCCGTAACAATATTACCAACCTGATAGAGACAGCAGCCATAGCCATAAAAACCAACGGCCAATCTGTTTTCTCCTACTTCAACCTCAATAAGGTTTATACGCAGGGTATTGAAACCGACCTGAGCTACCAGGTATTGAAGTCGTTACAGGTGGCGGCTGGTTTTCAATACCTGGAAGCATATGACCAGGAGGTTTTGGATCAGATAGCTGCGGGTAAGGTTTTTACCAAAGACCCCGAAACCAATCTTACTAAAATTATTAAAAGAAGTGATTACGGCGGTCTGCTCGGCCGGTCAAAATACACGTACAATATCCGTGTAAACTACCAGGAAAATAAAACAGGTATCAATGCTTCCTTAAGAGCAATCTATCGCGGCAGATACGGCTATAAGGATACCGATGGAAACGGCATTGTAAACCGAGATGACGAATACACCAAAGGATACGTGCTGGTTAACGCATCGCTATCCAAACCTTTACTAAAAGATGCCATCAGGGTACAGCTTACGGCCCAAAACCTGCTGAATTATAAAGATGCCCAGGTTATTCTTAACCTGCCAGGCAGGCTTATCTACGCCGGGATAGCCTATAATTTTATTAAAAAATAACACACAAATTAAATAACCATTCAAATAATAAAACACATGAACAAATTCACAACTTTATCATTGGCATTAAGCAGTGCAATCATTTTACTGGCATCATCATGCAGTAAAAACAGCGACAACGCCACTCCTGCAGTAAGTAAGCTCAGCACAAAAACAGTTACCGATCTTGACGGCTCAACAACTAACGTTTATTACAGCCTTTCAACCGGCACACAAATTACCGGCGCCGATACGGCCACTACCAAATGGGACATTAAATTTAAGGGGACAAGCATATTTATAAACGGCGGTACATCAGGCACCGGAACCACCCAGGCCCAGATAGTAAGCAGCACTTTTGAAACTTTGGCTGCCGCGCCAACGGCCGGTTATAAAACAGATGCAGCGGGTACCCCAGCCATATCGGGATGGTATACCTACACGGCCACCACCGAGCCACAGCATGCCATCCTTACCGTGCCAGGGAAGATCATCGTAATTAAAACTTCGGCGGGTAATTATGCCAAGGTTGAAATGATAAGCTATTACAAGGGCAACCCAAACACAACAACTGCCGAATTTGCCAACCTTGCCACCAGGCCCGCATCGCGCTATTATACCTTCCGTTTTGCTTACCAGGGCGATGGTACAACCAGTTTACAATAGCCACAGGCCACCCTAATTACAAAAAGAGACAAATAAAACAACTTCAAATCATCATGAAAAAACAAATATGTTTAACACTGGGCCTGCTGATACAGGCTACAGCCGCCCTTTACGCGCAATCAAAAACAGAACAGGACCGCGCGGCCATTCGGTCGCTCGGCGGCTATTATAAAGTAACTTTTGACTACGCGGAAACCTTCGCGCCTGATACTGCTTACAAAAATCATCCTAAATACCATGCCTCTGGTTATGAATGGGCAGTGGTTGAGGAAGAATCGCCCAAAAAGATCGTGATCCAGCATATCCTGGTTACCGGTGATACTTCTGTGATTAAGCATTGGCGCGAAGATTGGGTTTATGAAGAAAATAACCTGGTAACGTTTGATAAGGACAACACATGGAAAAAAGTAAACCTAAAACCAGCCGAAGTAAAAGGCCGCTGGGTGCAAAAAGTATTCCAGGTTGATGACAGCCCACGGTATGAAAGCTTGGGAACCTGGGTACATGTTGATGGCAGGCATGAGTGGCACAGCGAATGTGATGCCCCCCTGCCCCGCCGGGAATTTACCAAGCGCAGCGATTATAACGTACTCAGAAGAGGAAACAGGATTTACCTGACCGCCAACGGGTGGATGTTTGAGCAGGATAACCAGAAAATTATCCGTTCTGCCACCGAAGATAAATTACTGGTACGCGAAAAGGGCTACGAAGAATTTATCAAAGCAGATGAAAGTAAATTTAATTACGCTAAAAGCTGGTGGAAAACCCGGAAATCTTACTGGACATCTGTAAGGCAGGTTTGGGACGATGTTTATGCGCAACATGCACAGGTAAAACTAAAAGGAAAAACAGATGGAAAGCTGCTATACGAAAGGCTTTTTGACCTGGCCGACCAGTCTGCAAAAGAAAAATGGGATACCGCCAAAAATAAATTGGAAATCAATAAGGTTATCGAAAATTACCTGGAAATCATTTAACAAACAAAGTCCTGCGCTTACCGCCAGATTTATCCGGAAATGCGGTAAGGCAGGCACCAATTTTTCAAATTCGGCAGCATAAATATTAGTTATTGCTACCCAAAAAGCAGGCATCGGGAGCGTCATGATTAAGCCCCCGACGGCGTGCACCAATATTTAACCGGGAACTTTATCCCACCATTTTAACGGAAATTTGATTTCGTCTACCGAGCTTGCAACCATATCCGGCTTAAATGCATAATGCGCAAGCCTGTCTTTAGTTGAGATCCCCGACAAAACCAGGATGGTTTTATAACCCATTTGCACGCCTCCCTGTATATCGGTTTCCATTGTATCGCCTATCACCGTGGTTTCCGCTGTTTCCAGCCCCAGGAATTTACGGGCCGACCGCATCATTACCGGGCTTGGTTTGCCGGTAACAAAAGCCTTTCGGCCTGTGGCTTCTTCAATCATCGCGGTAGTTGCTGCAATGCCTAAATTGTTCCATCCTGGTTTTTTAGGGGAGGGATCGCGGTTGGTGGTGATAAATTTGGCGCCCGCCAAAATCATGTCTACCGCGCGCTGAACCATTTCTAATGTAAAATTGCGGCCTTCGCCCAAAACAACAAACTCCGGATCGGTATTTACCAGCGTAATGCCATTTTCATGCAAACTGCTTAATAAACCACCTTCGCCTAAAACATAGGCCGTGCTGTTAGGGCTTTGATCACCCAAAAACTTGCCGGTAGCCATAGCACTGGTATAAACATGCCTATCTTCCACCTCAATTCCCAAACCCTTTAATTTACGTACAACTTCCAGGCTTGTCCGCTGGCTATTGTTGGTCATAAAAGCAAAAGGGATATCACTATCAATTAAATATTTGATAAATTTATCCGCACCGTATATCAGTTCCTCACCGCTATAGATAACACCATCCATATCGATTAAAAGTCCTTGTTTCATATTATATTTTTTTAATTATAAGTAGTAAGAAGACTGGCTTCCATATATTCAAATATACGATATTAATAACAATGTGATTATTTTATTAAAAATAACATAACAATTTTATTTATTTATTAACAATTTATTAATATAATAAACTTTAGAAAAGCATTCCAACATATCGTGCGCCTTCAATTTCTAAAGAATTTGTGATATAGATTAATTGCCTTTGTGGCCTGCTTTGCTGACTTAACGGTCAAGCTTTATTCTCCAGGCGATACATGATGTCGGTACGCAAAACGTATTTTGTACCTTCTGTTACCGGCCTGCCTTCGTGTTCTAAATTGTGTAAGAAAACGAGAGCCAATCCCTTTTTGGGTTGAATAGTTATATCACCAAAATTCGTCTCACCTCCTTCATAATTTTCATTTAAATAAATCATAAAGGTATAGTAGCTTGCTTCGCCATTATTTCTGATATAACTTTGATCTCTGTGGCGCTTAAATTCCTGACCGGGCTGATACTTATAAAATCTAAAAAGTTCATTTAAGCCAACAGCTTTACTATACCCAATTTGGTTAGGTGCAAATGGCTTTAGTTGTTGCCAAAGTATGCCGGCAAGCTCATCGTCTTTATAAATAACCCTATTGTTATTACGAACCGCTGTAACAACTTTTTGTCCGCTCCCCGTTTCAATGGTTGCAGGCTCGTAACCTATCGCCTCAGTTTTAAAAATAAAGTCGTCACACGCTTCCGGCGTCCAAAAATCTTCAATTATGAAAACATCACTTGTCAAAACACGGAGTTGCATCATGTGTAGGTTTACTTTCAGCTTATCGTTTAAGGTTTATGGCAGCCTTTTCGATGTTCAAATATAGTATAAAAGTTTATCGAAACTTTACCTTTTATCCCCAAGCCCACTGTGCAAATGGCGGGTAAAAAGGCATTAAATAAGAAAAGCCTTCTTTCGAAGGCTTTTCAGTGAACCCGGCTGGATTTTGTTCGAACCAGTTTTTCGATATTCTGAGGACAATTGCAAGTTTAAAAAACCCTGATACAATATAGCTGTTTATTAATTTTCGCTTTTAACGAATTAATTTTATTTCCTATTCTACATAGGGATGGCGTTTTTTTCCAGGCAGGAAAAAGCTATTGTAATTCTGGGTAGTTTGTATATACACGAAAACCACACGAGTTTTTTACCCACTTATGGAAAGTTCCAAAGCATGTTTGAACCAAATACTTTACTATCTATATTTCTGATCTTTTGTTTTTGTTCTGTCCAGAAGTGGCTTTTTGTAATGTCGGCCCCAGAATTTTCTAATAGAAGGCCCCTGTAAACTTTCTCTGTCGCCAAAATGGCCGGATAAGTAATTTTTCTTTCTTTCCGTTCAAACGAGATCATTTTACTGCCTGTCGTAAAATGCCCCATCTTGGTCTGAGTATATCGCAAAACTTTTTGCAAATTCCATCTCGGTCAATTCAACAGTTTTCGTTGCGTTTAAATAAAATGGCGCAGTGGGATCATAGGCGCTTTTTGGAGCTAATCCAGGCCTATTAAGCAATCCATCAAAGCGAGATTTTATCGCCCGGGGGGTGACAGGGTTTAACTTGATAAACGGATGCATAATTCCTGCATTATAACACGCACCCGGGCAGGGAGGATGATAAGGTTGATCCGGAACATGCTTGAAATAAATTTTACTCACCATACGGCAATTTTATAATGAATAAATCTACAAATTTGCATTATGGACGCTAACTTATCTACGTTGCCCGAAGTCACCTATGATGCAAGGAATAGGCGATTTTCTCTTCAACTCAAATCTGATATATGTGATCTTTTGTTAATTGATTATCTCGATGATAGCGGACTCATAATCTGTCATCCCCAAAAAAATGAACTGGATAAATTCAGACTGCTGCTGTCGAATATTATCGTGCAGAGCAAAAAGACAAGATCAAACGATAAAATAATAAAAGGGATTATCCTGTTAATCCTTGTTTGCTTGGTTGTGTTGTTTAAGGATCTTATAATATCGAATTTTGCATTTCTTAAGTTGCCTATATATGTCATTACGCCACTTTCAGGTGTATTTGCCTTTTATATTATTTACATTAATTATATGCATCCCGACTCAAAGTCTATTGAAGAACGGTTGCAACTACTGGAGATACATCAGCGGATCAAGGATGAATTTTCATGTTGATCTTACCTGAAGATATTTGTTATTTGATCATCCTACGCGAAATAGCTACATATAGGCATAGTCGGCAAAGATCCTACATATAGAAAAACAATATTCAAAGCGATCACCAGCTGCAGTATCTGTCAGTATCTATCGGAGTGTTTAGGTCCGTACATTTAAATAATAATTTATTAGACATAAAGATAGAGTTAATCAAATCTATAATCGCCGCAGGATTATTCCATTGAGAAAAATCTCAGGCTTTGTTTATTTTTTTCCAAAACGGATAAATGCCCGTTTCCTTGCGTTTTTGAATTTGATAATCATCATAATCGGCTTTTGTAAAATCTTCCCCCATCAGTACGTCCACGCTTCCTGAACCCAGATTACCCCGAAAGATTGAATTAACCATTCCCATTATTTCCACATCAAATTCCGTTCTCTGTTCTTTGATCGCGATGAGTTGATTCCGGTTCAATACAAAAGCAAAAAAATCAGCTACTTGGATTAATAAAAACTCATGAGAAGTTTTGAATGTAGCGATATTCTGATTCATCAATTCACTCAGACGGTCAATAACGATGAAGTGCCCGCTTTTCCTTAGACCTTCGTCAATAAAAATCTCAAACATATTCCGAAGATTGTATTCTTCAGCAAATATTTTGATCCGCATAAATATAAATTCCAGCGCCAACTCATCTAAGCCGCGGTTTTTCGGGTCGCGCAATCCGTTTTCATCCATGGTCCGTGGCGTCATCGTTTGGATAAAGTAAGGCAGGTTATACCTATTTATCAAAGCCGTAAAATCTTTAAAAATATTTTTCACTGTTTCAGTATCCAAACCCCGATAATCCTTACGCCGATTGATGAGGTCGGTAAAATGAAATTCCGGTAAAGGCCGACCACCTCTTCCGTATTTATACAGCAATTCTCAGATGCCTTCCAATAATTCCTCTCTAATATCTGCGGCTATCAAAACTGCAACATAAGTTTTCCGATCACTTTTTAAGGTGAATGATTCACTAGCGTTACCTGGCGAACCCGTATCATCGACAACAAAAATATGTTTCATTAAATTCAATTTATGGTCTAGTGGAAATCGACCCTTAAAAACCTATTAACACTTTCGTTTTATAAACATCGAATTAGTAGCTAATGCAATAATCAAAAATCATATTCGACAAACCCATTCAAAGCACGATTATTTCCCTTTGCTTTTAAAACAGCATCATAAAACTGATCATCCCCTCTACCTGGGAACAAGTACTCTTTGGTTGGCAACCCCTGCGAATCAAAATCTTTGTTAAGGTGAAACACGGCATATAAATAGCAAGTGGCTTCGTTAAAGTTATCGAAAAGAAAAAATGGCAAGGCGCATTGTTGCCTGACAGGCCTTAATGGATGCAAATGTTGTAATGAAGTCAGATTTTTGATGATATCCTTTGTTGAGGTAATTGTCGGTATTCTAAAGTAAAAACAGTATATCACGCCTTCATGTTGCCCATCTCCGACAGGACGATACTGGGCTTTTCCATTTGTTTGCATTTCAAATCGTTGCGTTGCAAAGAAACATGCGGTTTTGTAGTCGAAAGTAAGATCTAAACCAGTCGTGTCAAAACCATAATGTTGTGAAACAATTGCCAACTCGGAGTTATATTCAGCATTTGCTTTCAATTGCCACCACCGCTCATAATAAGCTTGCTCCGCCGGATCAGTACTATCAATAAGTTCATTGGCAGAAAAGTATCCGTTCCGTTTAAAATAATTGCTTGGTATTTGCTGATAATCATTTATGCCGTGATAAATAATATCGTCTGCATCTCCAGTTGAGAAAACATCTTCAAGATCGGCATCAATTTTTCTTTTATTGAAATTTGATTTATATTTCCTCCAACAGCCGGGTATAATCAGTCGTTCATCACCATTCTCATTGCTTAATGTCGGATTTGAGAATTCACGCTTTACTGTATACTCATTTCTTTGTCCTCTATAGCTAAAATAGCCATTATCGAGATAATACTTACTACGCTCGTCAGCGGAAAGAATTTCGGAGATTTGTTCGATCTTTGAAATGTAATATTCTTGAGGTCTTAAAGCGATTGACGCCTCAATTCCATAATCTTTAGAACGCAAAAGTATATCTGTGTTAAATTGCCCCCTTAATGCGAGAGAAGCACCATAAAAGCTATCAAATATTTTGTTTGGCTCCCATTCGACCATGTAATAACCTGACCTACACAGCTGCTCAATCGTTATTTCCTTCACTCCTTTTTGACGAAGTTCAAAACATAATAGATTTTGTTGTTTACGATAACGGGTTTCAAAGGTATCGGGTGAGTTGCGGGTTAAAAAAGTCATCAATAAGGCGAAAATAAATAATTACACAATCCTATCAACGCTATATAGTTTTGCTGACTTTAGATCGGCTACTGTTGAGTGGAAATACCTCAAAGGTAGCAAACCAACTCATTAATTGCCGCAATTTCAATTCACTACGCCCAACGATAGCTCATTGATATCTTCAACTACTATGAACAATGGCCGCCAGCAGGCAGTCTGAAGAAAAAATAACTAATGATACCCTAGGTGGAAATCGAACCTTAAAAAAGGCAATCCAATCCTTCGTTTATTAATAAAATAGACTAAATTAAAAATCAGCACAAAATTTAATCGGTAAATTTCGAACCACTTTTACTGCTTGTTAATAACTTGCCTATGAGATTCTTATGGGTAAAAAAAAGGAAACAAGCAACTTTGGTTGTTTCCTTAAGGTCCCGCTGGGATTCTAACAAATTGAGATAAATCACTTATTATCAATATGTTATGTCATTAAATTTAAGACGTATACCGCGAAGTATACCGAATTATTTAGATCAATTTGATGCTGTATGAGAACGTTAATACCCATATATACGAATTATTTATGTATTAAAGAAATTGATTTTAATTAAGATTAAAATTCACGAATTGGCAACCAACCAGCTCGATTTATTTCTTACAACTTTCACTTATAAAAGGGTATTTATTAATATTTTCAATTATCAATTTTTATGGATAATTTATCTTTAATATTGTAAATCAAAACTTTATAAACTGTAAATAACCTTACCTAAATTTATCATGAGTAATGCAATAAATGAGTTAATCAAACTCAATTTTGACGAGCGTGAATGGATTTGTGAACTTAGGAACAAAGTCTGTGAGCATGGCGTCTTATCCGAAGATGATGTCCAAACAGCATTCGATAAACTGAATTCTGACATTAAATTATCTGGTATTGTATTACCGGATACTACAGGTACTACAGTCGCTGCAAATAAAACATTATATAAACTTTATGAAAACACTAATGCCGCTGGTCTTTATGATAATAAACACATAACGTTCAGCCCGAGTTTTACCCTCATCTACGGCAAAAATGGAAGCGGAAAGACGAGTTATTATAAAATCCTGAAGGATGCATTTCATAGTAGCCAGGATATTATCGGCAACATTTACCAAGTCTCGGCAATACCATCAACCGCTAAAATAGATTTTGTAGACAAAAAGAAACACCGGGCAAATCAGTTGAAAGGAATTACGGCCGGGTTTCCTGATCCAAGTGCGTTTACCATCGAATGGTTGGCTGGTAAGCAAAACCCATCTCATATAAAATTCTGCGACGACCGGATATTATCCAGCTCACTTTCGAAAAAAGATTCTGGCTGGAGTGTAGATCGTTATAAACTTGGATATTATGATACTTTGCGCTCATCGGTAGAAGAGGTCGAAAAAAAGTACAATGAACACCTGACAGGATTGAACGCCCGATACTCAGAAAATTTTGAGATACTAATTAAGGGTTTAAAATCGGATGCAGAAAAATCTATAAAGAAGTTCTTGTTAGCCAATAAAGATGTCGTTAAACCGCTGACAGATAAACTCGAAGAGTTATCTAAATTGACTTTAGAGACGGATCATTTAATCAAGAAAGGAGACTTACAGCGCACTACCAATATGTCGGTTGAAGACTTAACCGATAAGATTGACCTTGCCACGATACGTTCTAATGCAATCGTTAAAATTCAGGCCTACATTGACGAACTAATTTCGATCTACAAAGAAGTTAAAGCAGTAAATGATCGGATTGAACAGGTTGCAAAACTCAAGAAAAGTCTGGATTTTTCTAAATTCAACCAATTTAAACTACTCTTTGACCCACAAGTCAATAAGGACAAGTACGTAGAATTACTACAAAAGATCGCTGAAACCGCCCTGACCTTTGGTTTTGATAATTATCCGGATGAAGTTGAGAAATGCTTCTATTGTAACCAGGAGTTGCCCGATGAAAATAAATCATTAATAAAGGATATTCATCAGCTTATTGACAATGAAGTAAATAAGGAGATCACTCAGTTACAAACTTTACTGAGGCGATATCAGAGTAAAGTCGATAAAATGCTTCAAACCAAAGCTGAATTGATAACTATTGCTTCTTTAGGGGAAATCTATCAGACAGCAGACCAGGCAATGATAGATTTTGGCCAATGGCAAAATCAAAGATTTGATCCCACTGAACTTAATCTTCTAAAAATTGATTTGGATGACTTAAAACCAATCCATGTAAATTTTGAAATCATAGTGATTCAATTAAATGATTTGCTTGATATGGTTCAATCAGAAGGCTACGTTATCCGGCATGACCTTGGGGATTTAAAAGGAAGATTGCTCGCTATCGAAACTTTGAAAAAGGAAGCCAGAGAAAATCTTGCCTTATTAGAGGATAAAGAATTTTGTGTAAATCAAAAAGTGTTGATTGAAGGCCTGCTCAAAAGTTTGGAAGATATTAAAACCTGTAAAAAATCAGGTAGCAATTTCCAGTCCTATAAAATGAAAATTTCAAAGGATAAAGGCCGTGTAGAAGAAGAACTTATCAGGAACAATTATTTGCAGTCTTTCAACAAAAACCTTGCGTATTTCGAGATCGCCCGGCGGGATAATATCAAACGTCCATTTTCTAATCCGGTTGGAACCAGCAAAATTGATGCAAAAATTGAGGCCAATAATAAATCATTTTCAGTATCTGCTATACTCAGTGAAGGCGAAGCAAAAGTGTACTCAATTTGTGATTGGTTAACCGAGTTAGAATTCGATGATAAAGAGATTCTTGTTTTCGATGATCCAATTACGTCGCTCGATGATTCCAACATTTACAAAGTTGTTGACAAAATAATTGACCTCAGCAAAGCATATCAAGTAGTCGTGTTTACACATAATTTCGAATTTTATCACCGCCTTATACAAAAGTCACTAGGTAGTTCATCTATGCACAAAGCAAAATGTGGGTTGTGTGAACACAGTTCCGAAGCAGACCAATGTGCTGGAAAACTACCAGGTTCCACAGGAATTCATAAGTGTGCGACCTATTATATAATCGAACACGCACTTCAACCAGGAATGGTTAAAGAGGAAGTAATATTCATGACTTTAGATTGGGAAGAACGAATTAAAATAATCAGAGATAATTTAATTGCCGGAGATATTACGCAGGCAGATAAGCATTTAAGGACGACAATTAATAATTTTTTTGAAAGATTTGTACTAAACGACATTAAAAGGCAAGTTTATAGAAATAACGACCTTATTAAAGAATGGAGGGGTATGCGTGATATTAGCGAGGTTGACTATAACATATTGATGGAGGTGCACAACAAGATTTCAGCTGAAGGGACAATTCATGAATCGAGCCCCGAGGTACGGACAGCGTTGGATGTACGAGGGTATATTGCGGAATTTAATAAAGCAGTGCGCGCAATAAACAATATAAGGAGTTTTAATAACCCGTCTGCGCCAGCCCCAATTGCTGAAATATAATCAAACTTAAATGAGAATACTACATACAGCAGACTGGCATTTAGGTAAACGAATGGAACAGTTCGACCGGACTGAGGAACATCAGGATTTCCTGGACTGGTTGATCGACAAACTAAAATCAGAAAAGATAGACGTCCTGATAGTAGCAGGTGATATTTTTGATTCCGGTGCACCCTCAAATACCGCGCTTGAACAGTATTATCATTTTCTAAGGAACGTAAAAGATACTGATTGTCATGATGTGGTAATCGTCGGGGGTAACCATGATTCCATTAGCACCTTAAATGCGCCCAAAGCGCTGCTGAAATATTTTAACGTGCATATTGTGGGTGGTGTGCCGGAAATTTTCAGCGATCAAGTAATACCCATTTACGATAAAAATAAACAAATAGAACTGGTGATCTGTGCCGTCCCGTTTCTTCGTGACAGGGATATCCGGCTTTCCATATCGGGCGAGACAACTTTAGAGCGAGAAGCGCGGATCAAACAAGGCATCGTGGATCATTACCAAAACTTGGTTGAACACATTGCCGTTCATAAAGACAACAATATACCGGTTATAGCAACCGGACACCTTTATGCGGCCGGGGCCAGTACTTCAGAAAGTGAAAAAGATATTCATATAGGCAATCTCGGGCAGGTAGCCGGGGACCAATTTCCAAAAGAATTCAATTATATCGCCCTGGGGCACCTGCATCGGCCACAGAAAGTAAATAAAATGGACTATGTGCGTTATTCCGGTTCGCCTATACCATTGAGTTTTTCGGAGAATGACGACCGCAAACAAGTGGTCATTATTGAATTTGGCGGTGGGGCAGTTAAAATTGAAGAGCTTGAAGTGCCCTGTTGCCGCCGACTGGTACGGATCTCAGGAACACTTGATAGTGTCCGCAGCCAAATATTAATTCTGGAAGATGAGGGCCTAAAATACCCCTCCTGGATCGAGTTGAAGATCGAAACTAACGCATTTATTCCGGACCTGAATGAACAACTGGATAAGCTTAAAACCGGCAAGCCCTTTATCGGGCATTTTTTTCCGCGGCAATTATTGATCAGGCCTTCACAACAAATACAGCAGCTTACCACCGAGGCGATGGCACTCAATGATCTTGATCCAAAGTCGGTATTTCTTAAGAAATGCGAAGCCGTTTACGGCAATACGAAGCAGCCGGAACTAATTGCTACATTCCAGGAGGCCCTTGAGGCATTACAACAGGAGGGTGACTTATGAAAATCCTGAGCGTCAAATTTTTAAATCTAAATTCACTGAGCGGAGCTCATGAAATTCGTTTTGATAAAGCTCCATTTACCGATAGCGGATTGTTTGCGATAACAGGTCCTACTGGTGCGGGAAAAACGACCCTGCTGGATGCGATCACCGTTGCATTATACGGGAGGGTACACCGGCATGAGAAGGACGTTGAAGAAACCATGTCGCGCCACACAGCAGAAAGTTACGCTGAAGTTGAATTTGAAGTAAAGGATAAAATCTATCGTGCAAAGTGGTCACAAAAACGAGCACGTGGTAAAATAGACGGTAATTTGCTCGGTGAAAAGATGGAGCTGTCGGAGGTGTCAACAGGCAAAATCTTGGGCGACCATACGCTAAAAAATACTAAGGCAGCCATCGTTGAACTTTCCGGGCTGGATTATCACCAGTTTCTTCGCTCGGTAATCCTATCGCAGGGCGATTTCACCAAGTTCCTGAAAGCTAATGAAAATGAGCGCAGCGAATTACTGGAGAAAATTACCGATACCGGAATTTATTCCAAAATATCCAGTTACATTTTCATAAGGCAAAGAATTGAAAAAGAGAAGCTTGACAGTCTAACGGAAAAGCTAGAAGATACCGTAGTGCTGTCGGCCGAGGAACTCCAAAGCCACCACGCCAGACTAACCGAATTGGGTATTAACGAAAAAAATCAAAAAGCGGAAGTTGCAAAGATCCAAAGCCAAATAACCTGGGTAGCTGCTATTAACAACTTGACAAAGAATGTCGAGCAGCAAGTGGCGGAATTGTCCGAAAAAGAAACCCTGCATATAGAAAAACAAAAAGACTTTCACGCCCTAACCCAGCATGAACTGGCCGTGGGGTTCAGACCCCAATTGATAGAGATCAAAACTATCAGGGAGCAGGCCGATGGCATTCATTCGGAGTTAGGCAAGTTAACTGATGCGTTACCGGGTTATCAAGCATCAGCAGAAACAGCGTTGTCCGAATTGCAATTGGCCGTAACCACTGCCGGACAAGCACAAGAGGAATTGACTGCGAAAGGGCCTTTACTGGAAAAGATAAGCCGAATGGACACCGGTTTGCAGAGTTTATCCCGGCAAGTTGGGCAACTTAAAATTTCCGTACAACAGGCCAAGCAAATCGTTGATGATCTGAAATTTAAAAAGGAGCAGCGAGTGCTGACCGCCGGGCAACTGGTCGAACAGATTTCCCAGTTGGAAAATTGGTTGCTTGAAAACGAAAAAGACAAAGGGCTGGAAGCCAGTATTGCCACGTTAAAACAATATCAACAGCGCTTAAACGAACAGGAGACAGGTATCCAAGGTCTTATCGCTCAAAAAGGCCAGGCTCAACTGGCAGAGCAAACAGCATTGCATCAGGCGGAACAGAACGAGGCCGAAATTACAAAGTACGGAAAAGAGCTGAAAGAAAAACAATTGCTGGTCGATAGCCTAACCATAGAATTGGGCAAAGTATTAGATGGAAAGACACGGGAGTCTATAGCAGATGATTGCCTACAACTGCCTTCTATCGTGCAATTATATGAGCAGCAACACCGTACAGCGATAAATTATAATAACTTATTAATACAACGGTATGAATTAACCAATGCTATTGCGAATTTAAAAAGCGGTGTTGACCAAAAAACATCCGCTTTGAAAACCCTGGAGAGCGAATATAAGAGCGCCAAAGAACAACTAGCCGATCTCCGGGAATTAGTTCTCATCCAAGAACGTATCCATAAATATGAGGCCGACAGGGACACTTTGAAGGATGGTGAACCATGTCCGCTTTGCGGCGCAGTTCATCACCCCTATATAACTGATCAGGTGGGAGCCCGGATCACGCTGGCAGAGCAAAAACGAAACGACCAGGAAACCCTGGTCAACAAACTGTCGCAACAGCTACAGGACGCCGCTTTAGCGCTTAATACGCAGGCTGTGACAATGTCAGGAAAGGAAAAGGAGCTTACTGGTGTCAGCGGAACGTTAACCGCCTTGCAGGATGAATTTTCAGTCGATAATGTCAAATTGCCTACGTCTTTAGCTATTGATAAACCTGAAGAAATAATTGTGGTGATATCGGCAAAACAAAAACTTCTGGACGCACTCAAAAACCAAATGTTAACGGTTGGAACTACTGAAAAGCAATTACAAACGGCACAAAATAGTTATGCAACTGCCAAGCAAAAACTTCAGGACGCTCAAGGTGAGTCCTTAATGATAGCAGAGAGAATAAACCGGTATCAGGCGGAATTGGCGAGGGTAGCTGATTTGCTTGTCGAAACAAATCAAAAAAGAGAAAGCGTCCGCAGTTTGATCACAAATCTGCTTCAACCACTTGGGCTATCTATTGAAGAACCCCGGTCTGAACAAATCCTGATCAACCGGGCCGCTACTTATGCAAAATCCACCCAGGATGTACAGCAACTTCTGGTACAACAATCGGCGTTGAAATCAGAGATTGCAAGTATTGAAACAACCTTAAACATACGTCAAACCGAATGGGAAACTGCTGGCGGTAATCTAAAATCGGAAGAAAATCAGCTACAGCGAAAACGCTCGGAGCGAACTGGTTTATTTGGTGATAAAGACCCTATCGTTGAAAGAAGCCGACTTGAACAAGCGGTTAGCGTCGCAATAAAACAAAAAGACACCGCTCAGGAAAATCGGCAGCATAAAAAGCAGCTTGCCGACCAGACCGCCGGTAGAATCGCTGAGGAAAAAAATGAACATGCGTCGCTCCTCAGTAAATTGGAAAATTTGAACACAAACTTACTGGCACTTCTTAATGAAAAAGGAATAACAGACATCTCCACGCTGCAAACCTTATTCTTACCGGCGGATACAGCGGCGCAAATAAGCCAGTTGCAAAAAGAGCTGGAATCGAGTATAGGAGGCTTAAAAGGGCGTATAGCGGCAACGAGCAAGGATCTGTCACATGAAAAAGCAAAGGCACTGACGGAAGAACCAGTTGAAACGCTTACAGAAAAGCAGGAAGCCCTTGATATACAACTTTCATTGTTAAATCAAGAGATTGGGAAGCTGAAACAAGTCCTGCATAATGATAGCTTGACGAGGGACAAGTTCACCGAGATCGCAAAGCAAATCGAGATGCAAAAATTAGAATTTACTCGCTGGAACAATTTAAACGCCATGATCGGTTCCTCAGACGGTAAAAAATTCAGCCGTTTCGCGCAGGGCCTGACACTTACCCGCCTGACCGATCTCGCCAATTTACACTTGCAAAAGTTGAGTGATCGCTATCAAATATTTAAAAGCACTGAAAATGACCTGGAGTTATTAATTGTAGACGGTTATCAAGCTGACGTCATCCGGCCGATGGCCAGTTTATCAGGAGGCGAAAGTTTTCTCGTCAGCCTGGCATTGGCGTTAGGGCTTTCGGACTTAGCCAGCCATAAAGTACAGATAAACTCTTTGTTCATTGATGAAGGCTTTGGCACACTTGATGCTGAAACCCTTGACATTGCGATCACCGCGCTGGAAAATCTCCAGGCGAAAGGTAAATCAATCGGAATCATTTCTCACGTGGAGGCCTTAAAAGAGCGTATTGGGACCCAAATACAATTGAGCAAACAGCCCGGAGGTGTAAGTAAAATCAAGGTAACTGAATATGGTAAGGAATTATTTGAGGCGTAATCTTGTTAAACACCGATGTTCCACTTTACAGATCCCAGCCGCTTTGCTATCTTCTGCAAGGTGGCGATTAATTCGGCTTCTTCCGGCAGGCTACCGGTCACTAAATCTTTAAATGTCGTCCGGTAGGGATGGCGGATCGCCGCCCAGGTCGCTTCTGACTCGGCGTAGATAATGGCGTTTTGCGGCGGGGCGCTTAGCCAGCCGTTGTTATTCTTGTAAGTCAAAATATCATCTTTGCCGACCATGTTCAATAACTTATCAAACTCTTCTGAATCAAAAAAGGCGGCGACGGCTGCATCTTTCAGCAACATATGTATATCATAAACGTGCCTGATCTTTTTAGCGAGGTCTTCATAAGGTTTTTCGGTGTATGAAAACCTGACCAGGCTCATGATCTTTTCACAAATCGTGCGCTCTTTAGTCAGCACTCTCACAGTGAAGGCCTGTAACCCATATTCCTCGATCAATGCCTGTTGCCCATTGCTTCGCATCATTTCGGCAATAAAGCTGCTGACTTCAGCGGTAGTATAAGGCTCGAAGTTACCAAGCCAGGTGGCTTCAACAACGATGTGTTCGCGGATCTGCCCAAACTCGCCTTTGAATTCCCCTTTGGCATACGCATGTGCCGTTTTTCGGTTCATACCCATCTTGCGGGTAATTCCCTCGACTTCGATCTCTGGCATGACGGTGCCTACTAAGTTGGTCAAGTTCCTGATTTTCGTTTTAAGCTGGTTATCACTTTCGCCCTCATGCCGCAATACGACCAGGTCGATGTCCTCGGAAAAACGTTCGATCAACTTATAGCATTTGGACAGTGCGGTTCCTCCCTTAAATACGGCCTCCTTTCCGATTTCAGATTCAAAAATGGTTTTTAACGCCAGCGTGACCCAGTAATCCTTTTCAACATAGATCTCGGCAATCTTCATTTGCTGGGCGGTCGCAGTGATCGCGTCTTTAAACAGTTCCGGGTTGTTGTGCAAGGTCATGGTCAGGCGATATTCCAGGTGGTGTTGTTTGGCAATAGGGTCGTGTTCAGCCCGAACTCAAAAGTACTGAGTGGGTTAAGGCTCTTACGCAGGGCGTTAAGGTCTTCCGTGGGGCTAACAAGCTCCATCAAAGCCCCTGCCAAGGCCCTTACGCGGGGCGGATATTTTAAGGCAAGTTTCTTAAAAAGCTGGCGGTCTTCCAATTTACCGATGCCATCCTTTAACAACCGGACCGCTGCTTCCTTGTTGAGGTCGGGTATCGTTTTAAAGTCTTTGATGGCGTCGAGGTATTCGAGGTAGCGGTAATTATCATCATTGATATCTGCGTAGCTTTTGATGGATGTCACCTTCTGGTTACCCAGCGTCAGTTCCAGGCGCTTATCGCGGGTAGCAATTTTAATGTTTTTAGGCACTTGAGTGGTCAGCCCCATTCGGTTATACAACAGCGTCCCGGTAATGTATGCGATTCTTTTCCCGGCTGAAAACAAATAGGGCTTCAGGAGTTCCTGCTCATCGGGTTTCAGAATACCGAAAGCAGAGCGTTTGGGCTTGTAAAACAGCCCGGTTGAGGCGCGTGTGATCAGGCCGTTTTTGACCAGGCGTTCGATAGCCTTCGTCGCGGCAGTATATTCCTCGCGTTCTATCGGCAGTTCCTGGTAGCGGAAGGTGCTGCCGTCGGGCATCCCGGCAATCTTGTCTGCAATTTTTTCGGCTACTTTCATTTTTTTAAAAATTCTCGCAGATCAAAGTTACTTTTTATTTTTCAAATGTCAAGTAAACCGCACGGAATACTTGACATATAATTAATAACTATCAGGTATTGATAAATGCTTGTACTTTATTTTATATTTTATAAGGATGTTATTAGTGATACTTTATTAATGATATTATTAAAGCAGTCCAATTGCCGTCGAAGTAATGCTGTAGTAATGCTGAATTAATGTTTCCTTTATTAAGGTGCTGTTGCACTCGCTTTGATCAATGCTTTCAACTTTGCCCGCGCATCCTGTTCAATCGCGGCATTCCGATCCCTTTTGATCTTGGTATTATTCCTAAGCAACAATTGATGCACAGCTTCCGGAAGTTCCGCTGTTGTGTAGCGAGTTGACACATAGATCCGGCGGTTATGAGCGAGTTTACCCGTAATAAAACCCCTGGCCAGTAATTCGCTCAGCAGCTTATCGATCTGGTAACGCTTGCTATAGGTATCGTACATCGCTTTGATGCCCGCTTTTTTGAGCATTTGGGGCAGCAGATCCTTTTTACGCGCTCCGGTCATTCGTGTTAAAATATAATCCTTTGTTGTACCTACCAGCTCCTTATTGCCGATTATGCTTTTGATGCTTAGAAATGCCCTTAAAAGATCAATCTCGTAAGGCGTCTTGGTTTTGCGATAAAACTCAAACATCATATTGATGCTCATCATCACGGTGACATCACGGCCGCCCTTTTTCTCCCAGTCATCAATAGCCCGTTGCGTTTTCGCTGCAGAGGCCATCATGACATCAATATCACCGCCGTTCAAATTCAATATCTTCATCGCCTGCTGCATCTGCCAGTAATCGATACAAGCCTGCCGAAAGTCCTCATCCTGTTCACCCGCCTGCGTAAATTCATCCATACCCGTTTCCGGGTTAAATTCCTGCCCGTCCCCGGTAAACCCGTTATAGTCCTCATCAGGAATAAAAGCTTCTTCTTCAGCCAGGAAATTAATTTTGCGGAGTAAGGATGCGGGTAAAGCCCCACGGTAGTAAGCATAGAGCACCTGCCGGTAAACCGTCGACAGGTCGGCATATTCTACCATCCGGGCGAATTTGAAGATTCCGTAATCAAAGATCTCGTCCAAATTGCCCGGAAGCCCTGAAATGAGATATAAAGGAAAGGGTATATACTTCGCGTCTTTCGCCATAAATAAATATCCCCTGGGAATGCTACATGCAAAATTGATCGCCCTAACGGATAAGCTAAAATACTAAATAAAAGAGAACCAAATATGTATAGACCCATACCTGCTATAGGCGCTTGATCAATGGCCGTCATGAGGGAGACTATTTCCATCCTTTTGACGCTTATTGTGTTTACGCTGCCGATCCATTCAATAAAAAAAGCAAAATAAGGTGGCTTTTGACAGTGAAAGAGACGTTAAAAAAGCGTCAGTTGCACCATGCCAACCTGTGCTTTATCAATATCGCGCAGGGTGGCCAAGATGACTGGCTGTTTATCGTTGGTGGTATCGGTACTGCCGATCTTTTTCGTCATCATAGTTTTTAATTCGTTCAATGCATAATTGAGCACGTCTTGACGGCTTTTAAATTGTTTACCGTAAACGGATAGGCCAAAGCAACCACCGGCAACACCATAGCTGTAATTCATACCAAAAGTCCAAACGTGGTTCGCACCTCTACCAAGATAGATCAAGCTGTGATTTCCATAGCGGCTGGTATCACCAAATATTAATTCTTCCCTATCTAAAAATAGAGGTCTTGTAGACCAGTCGTATTTATCAAAGCTGATTTCAGTAAATCCGAATTCTAACCCTTTACGATAGGCATAAACATTCATGGTGATGGTGCGGAATGAATCACCAAAACTACGGAACCAGTCGAGTTGAGTTTGGTTCTTTGCTTCGATAGCAGTGATTATTTCCTGAAAAATACCTCTTTCATAAGGAACCATGTGGTTATCCGCGATGTAATCGGTAATTTGATTTTTTGATTGAAGATTTAATACCAGGCTTTCCATAACATTACATTTTAGTTTTTTAATGCAAGGGGTTTAAAGGCGCGGTGCGCAGTTGTCAAGGGCCCGGCCGGTGCGGGGTTTCATAGACCCTTGACGGCGGCGCAGGGGGCTTTACCTTTGCAGAATAAAAAACTGAAATGGTTTGGAAAGCTGGTTTGATCCAAACAAATGCTAATAGCATAATTACGGGACAAAGCAAGTCCCTGCCTACCGGATGGGCGCGCAGGGTCGGCCAGGCATAGCATAGTGGTCCGATCCGGGTGGTGCGGCAGGAATACGGCAGGCTGGGTCTTGCTGTGCGGCTTGCGGTCTGGCGAATGGCAGTGAGCGTGACCGCAGGCATGGAAGCATTAGCGATGGCAGCGGCATCCTTTTTAGGAAAAAAGATACAGCGGACAGCGCGGGCCGGAGGCAATGCCCAAACCGGGACTTGCTGGACTACTGAGAAAATTGCTGGTTGTGCAGAGTAATCATCGCTGCGATGGCATTCAGCGTCTGTCGAGTTTGCGCTAATACATAGCGGCTAAAATATTGAAGGGAACCCTGATTTACCTGGTTGATAAAATTTGCATTAACAGGCCGGTAGTGTAACCGTTTGTTCAGTAGGTTGCTGGGTAATTCCTCGTCATTTACCCGGTCGCTGATCATCAGGCAAAGTAAAGGGGTTAGCGGGAAAAAAAGTGTGCAGTCGGCCAGTTTGATATTATTAATCCTATCCTGACTATCGACACAATAACCGGGATTATCCGTTGTGATAAAAGTTGAAGACAGATCCGATTCATGTAATATCCATTTAGCCCGAAGTAATTTGGAAGCGGCGGCATTGATCACACTGTCCGGGTTTCTTTCCCGGTCAATTAGGCCCGTCAAATGAATCATCTTGATAAAATCAGGGTCTTCGGTTGCTCTTATTCTCACAGATTCAATCGTGTCCAGAATTTCCTGATCGTTGGCATTAGGGTAATGTTTGCGTGCGTCATAAACCGTTCGGATCAAATCTTCGCTAAATATCTTTTGCAACATCCGCTGATGTTGTTCTCCGGAATATTCATCACGGATGTATTTGTTCCTTAACTTCATGGAGATTAACCCTTTGATAAACACTTCGGCTTCCGCATGGGATAAAGAAATACGGTTTTTGATCTTGTCCAGCGTAGCGGGGTACTGATTTTCATATTTCCAGAACAGTTCACGTTCAATAACCAATGGATCTTCTTGATTGAGGTGCTGGAAGGTTGGTGGAATTTGCATGTCCAAGGTATAATAATCAGGAACATAGCAAATTTGTGCGGGTGATTTGGATTGTATATAACCCCGTTTCCCGTATTTAAAGAGTTCATTATTGAGCGAGAACAAATTGCCGCCGGGGTTTGCAAATTCATTCATATAACACCTGGGGAGGTAATGCTGGTCCATACGTAAAGATGCGGTTTTTAATAGTTAATTTTACATTCTATACTTTATTACCAATGAAATCAACAGCCGAAATATTGCCAGCTAACAATTCTGAAAAAGTGTTGCGGAGTTACCTGGAAACGGAAACAAGCTACGCTTTGCTTGTCAATGGCCGGCGGGGAATAGGGAAAACTTTTTTCCTGAAAAATAAATTTTTGACCCAAGCCGCCAAAGTAAAGGTTTATCATGACCAGTCAAAATACTATAAACCGGTATATGTTTCCTTATTCGGGTTGAGCACTATGAACGAGGTCTATACCCTGATCGCACTGGAGCTGCTGCCCATCTTGAAAGGCAAGACTGTAAAGATCAGTATGGGTATCGCTAAGATGTTTATCCGCGGCCTTTTGCAATATAAAAGGGCCGGTAATATTGACGATTTCCTGAAAGATATCTCCCGATTGTCCAAAACCGCATTGGAAATGAAAGAACTTGTGCTCATTTTTGACGACCTCGACCGGTTGCCGGGCACGGTATCTATTACTGAATTCGTTGGGTTTGTGAATTCCCTAGTCGAACATGATAACAATAAAGTGATTGTAATTGCTGATCAGGACAGTATTACCGACCAAAAAAATTACCTGGCGGTAAAAGAAAAGACCATCGGGACAACGGTTGAATTCACGGCGGCATTCGACAATAGTTTTGATCAGATTATCTTAGAGAAATACAAAAAAGCCGGCTTTGAACCTTATTACAAATATTTGCAGGAATTGAAGCCAATGATCCAGGAATTGTTCTACGCTGCCGCATCGACCAATCTGCGTACCTTGATTTATTTCCTGCAAACTTTTGACAAGATTTTCCATGATGTTTTTTACGAACTGGGACTTGATAAGAATAGTCCTGATGAGTTAAACTTCTTTAAGCTGCAGGAGATCGCCAGGTTTGCCGTCAGTGTATGTATAGAATTTAAAAGTGGCAGTATCAGTTACACCAACACACAGGGTATTGATGAGGTAGCGGCCATTAACGCTCAGCTGACCCAGGATTTTTTGCGAAAAGCATTTTCAGACAATATGCGGCGATTGAATGATCCATCGGCGTCCAAAGTGGAAAAGGAAGATGAAAAATCTTATAAGGATGAATTTGTCAACAAATTTTATAACAATAAAACCTATCATTTTTACCCATCGATCTATCGCTTTGTGACCGGTGGTGATGATTTTGATAAGGAGGAATTATTAGCAGACCTGAAAGAAAAAATTGACGACCGCCGTCAGAAAATCTACCGGCAAGATGAGCTACTGAACGCCTTGGGCTACCCGCACTGTTATGATCTTGGCAATGAAGAACTGCGCAAGCTGACCGCTGAAATGTATGAATTCGCTTTACAGGGGCTTTTCTCACTGGACCGTTATCTTTCTGTATTTCACTTTTTGGAACGCTTTCCGGAGATATTGGGCTATGACCCGAAAGAGGTGACTGAAAAATTAAAAGCCGCCGTTCGGGAACATGCAGGGAATTTCTTTTATGTACCTATGCTGAAAGAGCATTTCGGGGTAAAACCGGATCAAAGAAATTACGAATACTTCAGGGACCTGTTCCAGGTTTTAAACGAAGTTAATGAGCAGGTCAGCAACGCTATAGGGCGAAAAAATGACACGGATCTTTTTACGGCCTTCTCGCAAGACCCTGATAGCTTTTACAAGGCCGTACATGAACAATATTCGGACAGGCCCATCCTGGCGAACTGGGATTTTGATGCCTTTTATATCCGGTTCCAGGAAATGACTAATAACCAGCTGCGTGGCTTTTCTACTTTTCTAAAGAACCGCTATTTAGTTTATGAATTGCCTCTGTGGACTGAACGTGAATTCTTTGAACTGCTATCGAAAAAAGTTAATGAAAAACGAGAAGGCGAACCTACCCTTCGCGATATAATACAGGAAGGCTTATCAGAAATAGTGGATCAGATCTTACAAAAACCGGTCATCACGAATTGAAAATCTAATATTTGGCTTAATTTTACGCTAATGGCCGTTACTGTCTTTCACCACAAAGCCTTCTTCAACTGCGGGTTCTTCCGCAGCGCTCCACTCATGTCCGCATTCCGGGTAAACCAATAGGCTTTCAAGTACATATGTATAAGGAGATTGGCAGATCGGGCAAGGTGCGAGTTCAGTCATGGAATAATTTTATTGAAAGTGCGAAGGTAACAAACGCAGCTTAGATATGCGGCTCCTGGCAGGTCTCAATAAATATGGCGGGGGAATATGATGAGATCGAACTGCTCATCTTTAAGCATCGGTTTTCATCTTCGACCTGGGCACCCCATGTCTGGGTGAGGTCAGGGCCAAAGACCTAAAGGATTATGTCGGCAAAACGGTGCGATGATCGGGAGTTTTGTGACGGATAAACCGGTACATACCATCAAACAGGAAACGATGTTTTTCGGAGCCTGGCTTGATGCCTAAGTCAACTGGTTTGATACCATTCATTTCCCGCAAAGCTTTCAGTACAGACCGTTCAAGGAATGCGGCTGTTACCTGATCCAGGGCAAGTTCATTGAAGAATTCGGCTTTCAGTCGTTGGAGGTCAGCCGCTGTGAGCGTTTGCCTATACCCGACCGGAGGACCAGGCGAATACCCGCAGGGCTATGGAAGTACGGAAAATACCTGGCCGGACTGGCAGCGGGTGGCTTAGGGATAACCTAAAAATAAATTAAACCACTAATCATGCATGGATTTGTAGGGCTCGTAATTCACAATCGTTTTCATGATCGCATCATGCATTGCTTCCGGCGTGTACCTGCGACCCATTGGCCCCTCGTTATCCGCGATGGCCACCATGATTTTCTTTTTGATCTCTCCACCCATTGCACCGGCACCCACAAACTTTTTGTGCAGTGCATCACAAATTTCGCTTACTGTTTTTGTAAAATCTTCCACCCAAAATTCAGCGCCCTCGCGGTATGCTTCATCAAAAACATCGTTGCCTGCGGAGAGCACTGACTCACCCTGCTGGCAGGTATTCGTCTTTGCTTCTTTACGCAACTTTTCCAGTCCTAAAAAGGTCTGCACTTCCTCTGATTTTTTATTCGGATCTACCGTTAAAAATACGGCGAACTCCCCAATCAGCATTGCATAGGGAACGGTGTTTTCATTCTTCATAAGGACTTTAGCCGTGTTTTTGTTGGTGTAATTTAAACAGCGAATCAGCTCGTAGCTGATCCCCGTAATTTCCTTGCCTAATTTTTCGGTGTATGCCGGGATATCTGTCGCGTCCAAGCCGCCGTCCAGGATGATCCGCAGGTGATATTCATCGGTTTCATCCAACTTGTAAGCCTTTGTATCCGTTACCGACATTCGCCAGAATATGGAGCACCAAAACAGGAAAGCGAGATAACTGTCTTCGGTGCTTGTATAGTTCCCTGTGCTGGTTTTTTTTAACGTTTGCGCGTACGCGCTTTCCAGGTTTCCGAGCCTCATTTCACAAGCCGTGCATAATAAGTCATCGACGATCAGCTTGCTGCGTGATTTTTCCAGCTCTTCTTCGGTCAGTTCGCCGAACACTGGTGCCAGGCGCTCGGGCAGGACGGAACTACCGAAATAGCCCGTTACATAACCGCCACTTAACTCAAAGCCCAGTTCCAGTTCACGGCCCGGGCGGCCATCGACATTGTCAATTTTTTTCATCAAAAAATGCGGGATCAGGTGGGAGCCTTTTTTATCGGCGTCGTTTTTATGGCAAAGGGCACAAATTGGCATCGCAGCAGGATTTAAATCATCGCGGGCTGATAAAAACTATCAGGGTACAAAGATACCCTGCAGGCAGAACCCTGACCACTAAAATCGACCGCTAATATGCGGTGTATTGTTTATTTTTGTACGAATGAGCAATTTACCAACAAACCACAACGAAAACAGAAGCCTGAGCCACCAATTTTCCGATGAGCTTTTAACTCCAGGCATCGATCTGGGGATGGATTACAGTGAAATTTTCATTGATGACCTGATCGATAACCCCGCACTAAAAGAGATACCCCTGGTAAAGTCGGTAGTCGGCGTGATTAAAGGTGGGATCGCCGTTAACCAGTTCTTCTTTGCAAAAAAGCTATTGACTTTTATTCAAACTTTCAATTCCGGCCAGCTTGATCCGGAGAAAAAACGAAAATTTCAGGACAGGATCAATACGGATGACAAATACCGAAAACGGGTCTGTGAGCAGGTCATGATATTTGTTGACCGCTTTATTGAGATCAACAAAGCTAAAATCTCCGCAAATGTGTTTAAGGCCTATGTGGAGGAAAAGATCGCCTACGAACAGCTGATCTCCTTAAACATTGGTTTAGAGAACCTCCACCCCGATTCTTACCTGTTCATAGAAAAGCTGTCACATCAGGATTACCGGGTTGACGAAAACAATCCTCCGGCAGACCGGG
The DNA here is from genome assembly GCF_007971525.1 of Mucilaginibacter ginsenosidivorax. Taxonomy (NCBI): domain Bacteria; kingdom Pseudomonadati; phylum Bacteroidota; class Sphingobacteriia; order Sphingobacteriales; family Sphingobacteriaceae; genus Mucilaginibacter; species Mucilaginibacter ginsenosidivorax. Next base: position 5,869,139 of record NZ_CP042437.1, on the reverse strand, counting down.
ACCATGATGGCGAGGCGCTGCTGGCAACCAGCGGGTTGGGTGCAAGACACTCGGTTTGGTCCGCCGGCTTCAGGGTGACGCCAGACGGGCAAATGCTGTGTGAGTTCGGTATTAAGCCAGTGATTCATCCCTGACTGGTTAATAGCTGGCCGCCCGGCAGCACTGGGGCAATACATAAAAAGTCAATATAAGCTGAAAAAAATGATATCGGGAGCGGGTTCCTGGTTAATTATCGTCGGTGAAAAGACGTTTAATCGCAAATATATTGTTTGAATGACTTTGCTCATCACTATGAAAAATACCATTGGGGGTTATCTTGTCTATGCGTACTTCACCTGACGCATGGATGATCCTTTCGCGGTCGGCTAACATGCCTACGTGAAACACCTTGCCATTACTGGCAAAGAAGACCAGGTCGCCAGGGCTGCGGTTTTCAAAATTCACGAGTTCACCCTGTAGCACCTGCTGTGAAGCATTCCTGGGGAGTTCAATCCCGCAAAGCATGAAAACAACCTGCATAAAGCCTGAACAGTCAATGCCAAATGGGGACCGACCGCCCCATAGATATGGAACCCCGAGATAATCTTTTGCCAGTGTAATTGCCCGGTCGGCGCAAGCGCCGTCATATTCCTGATAGACCTTACCATCATACTTAAAATTATAGCCATCAAGCGATAAGTATCCATCATGAAAGTTTGGAAGTACAGCGCCCCGAGGTACCAAAATGCGTCTTTCCTTAGATTCAGCCCAAGCAAATAAACTTTCTGCAATTACAGGTTTTTCTACAGCAGGAGGATCGCCGACGAATGATAACTGCTTGCTATCTACCCAGCCGCCATAATGATCAAACAGGCCGCTGACCTTTATCCAATTACCCTTTTCTTCAAGAATTTCCACCTGTTCGCCGAACAATAAACAGGTATCCAATTCGGATGTGTCCGACGGCATTACCCGTACAGGGATCACAGAAAGTTTAGCTGTAGCGAATTTTTTATTTTCCATTTTATTTCGGAGTTAATTCAGCGATTTTACGGCGACAAGCATGTTCGACCATGGGCAGTGATTGGCCGTTTGCAAGGAGCGACATGGACATCTCCATTGTCGCACTGATCAAACGCCAGAAATTGACATTCGCATCTCTATTGGTTGCCAGCGGCTCCAGGTCCAGACAAGATTCAAATATGGCGATCAACGCAGGCGGAACGCAAACAACGCCCCGGCGCTCGAATGACTCAAGGCCGTAGCATTCAGAAAAGACCCTTGACCAGTTAAATTTCACACCGGGATCCACTTTTCCCCGAAAACCGGCGATTTGCTCATGCCCAAGAATCGATGAGGCCGATCTCAGATTGGGGTAATATTCCTGCAATCGCTTGATAAGTCCGAGAAGCGATTGGTACTGCTGCTCGGTATAATCGAGCAAATTTCCGTTTGGGTTAATGATTTCTACACCTATGCTAAATTTGTTAAATCCGCTGAGAATTTCATCCTCCTGCATCCAGTAACTCGCCCCACAATGATTAGCCTGGTAAGTGATACCTGATGATGTTGGTATCAATTCGTCTATTGTTCCATCAAGGTCCAGCACGAATTGAACGGATACCTGGTCGAATTCCAGTGGATGTTCAAAGATATACTTTGCACGCTGGTAATCCCCAGCTGTATAATGGATGATCAGGAATTTAACGTCGCCAGCATTAAGCCGTTTGCTTTCATCTGGCTGATTAATAATTATCCGGGTGCTCATGTCTTATTTGAATTTTTATCGAGCGCATGCTGAAAGATCTCGAACATGAAATTTTTTACCTTTTTCTTACGTATTAGTGGCAAATCATCATCGGGAACAGGCTCTTTGTATTCTTCTTTGTCCCGGTCACTCCTTTTTTTATTGATCTTGTCGTCGCAGTGGCTCATCAGATCATAAAATGATTCATCCCCAATTATAACGACATTTTTTGGCTGCTTAGCGGTGATGTTGTTTCTAAAAAAATAACGTTCCACTTCCAGAGCCGTTTTAAAAATATGAAAGGTGGAGGTCACAATGATCAAATCATATGCTGCTATACTTTCCAATTTCTGTTCTTCCTGGAGCAATTCATCATAAAAATTGGTCATTACTTTCCCAATGTTATCTCGGGTAATATTTCTTTCGACTGCAATTGCCGCGTCCTTATCTGAATTAAGGTAAACGCTCTCATTAGGATGATCTTGCAAAACAACATTTATCTGCCGATAGTGATCAGCGTGAACGAAAAACCCCTCCTGTTTAGGTTCTATTTCCATAAAGTTTCCACAAAAGGTGCTAACTTTATTTGCTGTATTGAGACGCTGAACCAGGATCTGGTAATATTCATCATCAGCGATATTTCGAGCTTTTTTAGATTTGAAGTTCTCCGGACACGCCCCTAAAACATAAATCAATGCCTTGTTGTCCGGGAAAAATCTATCCACCAGATCTTTTAGCTGGGCACCGGAACTAAATTGCTGATAATTCAGATTTGACATCAGGCTGGTAAGATATTGCTCTAAAGGTCGCCTGATATTATTATGGATACAGCGATTGAACCATAGCAAAGCGAAAGAGGAAGCCATAAAGTCAGGAATGAACTTTTTGTCAAAATCAGGCAGTAATGAGAACCTACTCATCTTATCGTCATAGACTTCCTTACTGTAATTAAATATGTTTAAGAGCGGTTCAAAGTTGATCTTACCTTCGAATCCCTGAAAAAGTTTCAGAGTTAAAAGATATCTTTCAAGTTGTTGTACAGGATTTCCCTGCTCGGCAAATTCAAACCGCATATCCTTGCAAAACTGATTAAACTTTTCCACGTCATCTTCTAAGCCGTTTTCGATCACTTTCAATACATCGCTGGGAGACGACGGATAAGGGACATCGCTGTCAAGTTCTTTATTTACTCTTCTGATATAGACCTGATTTTCTTTAAGAACAGCTACGGCACGTCGTATGATCTCGTAAAACTCTTTGTGTTTTTCAAGAAGGTAATTGCTTTTTGCAAAAAATATCATAACTACTCCTCTGCGGAAACGGCCCAGCACGACCCCTCATTACCGTCTGAACAATCTGCAAAGGCAAACTGCATTTCAGTTTTGAACAGGTAACGATAAAGCTCTTCAGACCTTTTTTCCGCTGCTTTTATTGTTTGATTTATTTCGTTTGATGTCTCATATACGGGCTGATGATGCAGGAAATTGCCAAAAATACCAGTCGTGTCTGCCATATAGCGTCTGGTATCCAGAATATGCTCGTGCCAGAACCAGTCAGCCGGAATATTAGGAACAATTCTCTCTCCTGGAAAAACAGCTACCATTGTTAGAAACCGTTTGTATTCCTGTTCCGCCGTTTCAATGGCTATTTCTGCTTTACCTGCCGCTGTGATCTTTTTTCCGATTGCAGACAGATTCAACGCCGCGATCTTATTTATCATTTCGAGGGGTAATGTCTGTTCGCCGTTTATTAGTTGCATATTTTTCATGGATATGACTCGATTTGAAATTTCTAAATAATGTATTGTTAATCAATAATTTTACTTCGTGCTCCTGTTCGGCGGTAAAAATGATCTGGGGATGATCTGTGCCGATAAGGTACAGGTCAGCTGTGGCACAGCGTAATTTTTTTGTCAGGGTGCGAATTGAGTCACCGCTATTTTTTTCATAGCCGGGCAGCTTTTCGAGGTAGTCCCTCAATTTTTCAGTGATTTCCAGCAAATGCGGGCTGGAACTGATCAGGTACAGGTTAATATGCCTACCTTCCGGGGATAAATGAGGGAATACGTCGTTTTCAACGATATTGAATAATCCAGTGATGTTTGCAGCCGTGTTTCTCGATTCTATCTCGGTTATTATCTGTTCGGTGGCAAAGGTCTCAGGAAGGTTTTTTTTTGGTTTCGAATACACATCCAAAAAATAATTGACTTTGCTCAGCAGCAGATTTTTCATCATCAGCGATTCATTCGCAAACTGCACCTTGCCTTTAGGACTTGCGCTATTATTCCATCCTGATAAAATGACCACATTGTTAGCGAATTTTTCTTCAGTTCCGTTCATTAACAAGTCAGCCAGCACGACCGCAGCTGTATGAACCCGATTATCGAGCATGGCGATATTCTGACAGCCAAACACAAAAAAAATATCCATTGAATCGTCATTATAACCTTTAAAAACGTCATTGACAGACAGCGGATCACTGAAATCACCGACTATCCCTGTCGGATCGATTTGCCAGTTTTTACTATAGAGGTGATTGGTTTTGTTCTCTTGGGTGTCCTTCGTTTTTTCCTGGTCAGCATCCGTTTCGGGGTTGCTGATAACCGGCGACAAGAAACATAAAAATTCAAACTGCTCCTGCTGTAAGTAGTTTCTGACCATCAAAAATGTGTCAGAAAGGAATCTTTTGTGGCCATAGCCTTTGGAAAAAAGTTTGCGGTAAAGTGAGGCGATCTGATCGGAGAAAAACCGATATTTTTCTTCCCTTTCAATTGCCATCACTTTTTCGATCTGGCCGGTATAAAGTAAATAATCAAATAATTCATCAAAGGAAAAATGGCTTTTTGTGCCTTCCTTAAATTTTTCCGGAGAATCAATTGGCTTATCCTGCCATTTAAAAATCATAATTGAAACGAGATAGGTTTAGCATATAAAGCTAAGCAAATAAGCAACTTAATATCAAATTCAAAGGATAAATATTGAAAATATTTATTAGGAAGGGCAAAGCATTATACTACTATTTGAAAATATAAGGTGATACTGATTAGTGTACTGGCATGCCCGATGTATAAGCCGCCCGTTAATAGCCAGCCATCACACGTTTCACCTCCAGGCTAATGTTATCCTGTTTACGAACCGTTATTTAAATATTTGCAGTGCCGAATATACGGTACCGTTTTCGTTAAGGGTATCTTTGTAGCACTGTATCATTCAGGCGATAAACACATGACAAAATTTGACGGAAAAGAGGCTGGTATCACGGTGGTAAGATCATTGTTCAGCGCGGTACCTTTTGCCGGGGGCGCGTTGAACGAAGTGTTTTTTGATTACCGAAGCCGGGTAAAACAAAACCGGATTAACACGTTTTCGGAACTGCTTTCCGAATTCTTCCTGGAACATCAGGAGATTGACCCAGAGAGTTTAAAAACGGAAGAGTTCAGCGATATTTTTGAGTCGGTAGTGCGGCGGGTGGTAATGACCAAATCAAAACAAAAGCATGAACGTTACCGAGATGTGCTGATCCAGCATATTTACGAGCCTCATAAGAGCGCGGAGAATGCAGAGACTTATTTGGATCTGATCAGCGCTTTGGATGAGATGGCCATCAGGATATTGTCGGAGCATGCGCGATTTTCAGTTGATTTTGCGCGGCTGGAAGTGGAGTGCATGAAGGCGGATTCCAGGTCACGCCAGACCCAGGAAAAGATCGATAAATTAAAGATAAGTCACCCGGTAGATGACACGGCGATAGCGGCGCTTCAACCGCAGCTGGATGGGGAATTAAAAGCGGCGGATACGATCAGGCAGCAGATCACGGACCGGCAGGAGTTCAGAAAAGCGGAGTACTTTCAGATCAGCGCCTCGGAATTCTTATATTATAAACAAACGCTTTATGCCAAAGGCTTACTGATCGATAAGGGTTTTGGTACGTTTGGCGGTAGCCAACCGTTTACCCGGATGTGGACCACGGATTTTGGAGATCAATTTATCCGGTTCCTGCTGGCCTGATAAACACTGTAATGATGGGAAGGACAAATTAACGGAAGGAAAAATGAGGAAGGGGGCGTAATTATTATAGCCCCCTGATACTAAGAACGTCGCTGCTGGTAGCGCATGTAGTTCTGAAAGCTGCGTTCCATTTCGCGGCGCTCTGCGTTCTTTTTCGTCCGGCGAAAGGCGCTCCAGATAAACAGCGCCCAAATGCCAAAGCCGACTGCATACAATAGCAGTGGTGTTTTGGAATATAAGGCACCCATAAAAGCACCGGTAGAAATGAAACAGGTAAAAACCAAATAAACAAACGATTTCATTACAGTAAAATGATCGGATTTCCTTACTAAGCAACCTCGAGCAAATTGGCAAAAATACCCTCATGTTTTATACTTAAAGATACTAATTTAATTAGTTATTAGAAAGAATTTTAACAAAAAAGTTTAATTGATCTCGTAAATTTTATTGTTCAGCCGGGCCTGCTGCACATATCCGCGCAGGGTATCTACGAGGTCGGAGGCCGGAATTCCGCGCAGCCAAACAATGGGGTTTTCCGGGTCGGTACTTTTCAGCGTCAGGTTCATCAGCCCGCAGACCTGCAATAAAAACGGCTGCGTTAAAATGTAATCTTTCACACGATATAACTCAACCTGGTCGGTGCGCTTAAAAAAGATCCCCCGCCTGATGCGGATGATCTCCGGCGTGATGGTATAACAAATATGGCGGATAAACCAAAAGCGGTAAAGCCCGAATGCAGCCGACAGTAAACTGATCCACACCAGCCCCGGCCAAAAGCGCCAGGCCAATAACAAAAAGCCCAGGCTGCACAGCATAAACGCCATGACATGCACAAAGGCGAAAACCGCCGCCGGACGGATCGTGATCACCTGCGGCTCATCAATAGGTAAAGTTTCCATAAAAATTAAAAGATTAATCAGATCAAAAGCCCGGCTTCCGCCTTCAGCTCGTCAAAAAAAGTATTATACACTTTGGGTTTATCGGTTGCCACGCCAAACCGGACACCAGCCGCCTTCTCAAAAGCAGCAAGGCTGAATTGTTCCTGGCTGAAAGAAAAATGATGTTGCCGGAAACTAACTACAACCTGTTCACCTTCGCCCAAATAAACCGACAAAGTCCAGCCCTTTATTGCAGCCGCCAGCTTCACATCAGCCATCCGCCCCAGGACATCCAGCCCAAACAACAGCCTAAAGGCTTTACCTTCCAAATGCGCCCTGATCCACAAAACCTGTGCATCGCTAACACCAGCCCCTAAAGCCAAAAACAATAAGTTTTCGGTTTGCGGAAAGGTGGGCAGCTTCTTATTCAGCCAGGAAACCGCATCGAGTGCCGAAGCGGACAGGATAACCAGGCGGACTTGTGAAAATTGCAGGTTACCTGCCAGCCAAAACGTGTCTGTTACCGGCACCTTATGAAAAGCAAAGCCAAATTGTTCTGCTTCCGCGCCGTAAGCAAAGACCAGGTTACCCAAAGCATCTGAAGTATAAAAAGGCCGGAAGATTCGCTGTACTTCCGGCCTTATGCCCAAACGGGTCAGGTAAGGGTGCATCAGCGGCTGATCGTTTCGGAAATCTCCTCGTCGGTATCGTTTCCCGGCTTAACTGTCGGGGCAGCCTGTTTCGCTTCCGCTTCGGAAAGCTTCTCCATCGCTTTATGAAAGTTCCTGCCGGGTTCCTTATGCTGCGGCTTATTAAACAGCGCATTCAGCCCTTTGAACAATACATAAGAAACACCGCCGTCTATCAGCACCGAAGCGATCAAGGCCAAACGGTCGGCACGGATGGCCTGCTTGTCTTTAGCTGAAAACTGGATGGTGGTACCGTCTTCGGTTTCGACTTCTTTTCCTCTGCGGTAATTTTTCTTTTGCTGCTGTGTCAGCGGGATGCCGTTAATTTCATCCGGTGGAAAAATCTTGCCGGTATCGACGGTAATAAACTCATTGGTGTCCTTATCAAATTCGACCAGTACTTCGCGTTTATCACCTTCGCCGTCACTAATGGTTTTGACCACATTCACCGCTTCACCTTTTTCCAGGCTTTCAATTTCGGTATCGGTTAGGTATTCCGGTCCTTCGGCAAATTTATAGATCGGATGAGCTAAAAGTTCCACACCGCCGCTTTCATTGCGGCGAAGCGATAGTTTCGCATCCAATGCCGGGATATGCAAACCCTGCTGTTCCAGATTTTCCAAACGCAGCATATCCGTCCGGCGACCATTCAGCAAAGCCGCCAGGTCGTCATCATCGATGTGCAAGACATTCCAATCGGCCAGCCCTAATTTTTGAAGTTCCTCCATCGGGAGTTCCTCCCTTTTGAATTGTTGTTTGATCATCGCTTTTATCGTTCTATCTGGTATTGTTCATCCAGGAATTGTTCAACGGCCTCGGTTTCATGATAAGCAGCTTCTTCAGCGGAAACACTACGGCTGGCAGCAACTTCCTGTGAGTTATTCCGGGCATCCAGCAACTCGTTAAACAGTACATCTTTGGAACTCATTTTGAACTTGCGCTCACTGCCTAAATCCTGCATCTGGTAAATGTTATTCTTCTGGGCCTTAATCACTTTAAACTCGGTGCCATTATGAGGGATGACCTCGCCTTCGGTTAGTTTGGTGGGATCGATCTTTGGCGTATCGATTTGCGTTTCCGCTGCTGTGCCGATCTCATTCGCATTCGCCGACTGCTGTGTTTGTTCAGCTTCCTGTTTTTCCTCGATCTGCTGCTCAAAGCCTAATATATGATCCACGATCTTTTGCGCATCTGAGGCCGCTTTGAATAATTCGGAAGGCTCTTCCTTCAGGACTTGTGCCCAGGCATTGACAAAGCCCTCGTGGTAATTGAGGTCGTAGGGCAGGTTCAGTTCTTTGCTTAATAACAAAGAGGCCAGGTTCGTCCGCAATTCCTCGCGGATCATGACAAACTCACCGGCCTCGCCTACCAGCGGGCGATTCAGCCTGTCTTCGGTAGCCGTCCAGTGCGCCAACTGGTGCAGCGCTTCGGCATAATATTGTTCCGGGCTGGCAAACTGCTCCATTTCCGGGATAATGATCGCATCTAACTGGCGGTCATAGAACATATCCTCGCCGCCATTTTCGATGACGGCTTTGCTGTTATCCAGGATAACCTGCGCCCTTTCAGCGGGTGAAAGGATGTTAGGTTCCTTTTCCCATTTTTGAATATTGCGCATCTGCTCGCCGTTGAACAGCCAGGCATCGACCTGTTTAGGTTCATCCAGCTTGATGCGCTCGGTGCGCTGCTTGCCGTTCTCTTTTAAAACAGGTTGGCCTTCACCGTCCACCATTTTCTGGTATTCATAATTGGACATAAACTGGATTAGTGTGCCGGTCGCGCCTTTAACTACCGCCGTATGGTTACGGTTAGCCTGGTTAGAGGTGCCCCAGCGCGGGTCGTCCCGCTTCTGCATTAAAAGGATCAGCGCCGACGGCCCGGCATAACGGTGGCCGCTTTCGATGTTGAACGGCAATGCCGAGTTTAAACTGTTGTTTGGCCGTTGAAAGATAGAAGTTCCGGCTTTCAGGTCCGCGATCATTTTTCCTGTGATCTGTTCGGACAGGGGTTTAAAAGGTGTACTCATGGTTTTTCCTTATTTAATTTGTTAATTGATTATTCATTAAGCCCCGCAGAAAATGCAGCGGGTTGACAGGAACCTGTCTATAGCTGACGCTGAAGTGTAAATGCTCGCCGGTCACCCGGCCGGATGAACCGGTGTTATGTGAAGTTTTACATAATACCGGTTATGTAAAGCCTCACGTTATGTAATGAAATGGGGTTTAAATCACTTTTCAAAGCGTACTCGTGTGATTTCGCTTTACATAAATTTTTAGTATTTCAACCATTCGCATTTATTGCTACTCAATTCAATAAGTAATATTTTTTAGCTTTGAGATAAACAATGCGACGATGTTGGCAAGCCAGTTATTCAAGTTAGTTACCCAAGGAGATCTTCAGCAGCTAAGGGCTGTACTTGAGGCTGATCCAAGTATTGCCAATACCGGCGTTCCATGTAGCGACGCTCAGCCGGAGATGAAAGGGCATCCCCTTCATCGGATATGCGACGTAGTATTTGCCGGCGCAATCACTGATGAAAAAGCAATTGAGATCGCAAAAGTGTTGTTGGAGTTTGGGGCAGATATTAATGGTTACAAATCGTCCGGCGACCAAAACACACCACTCATAGCGGCCGCCAGTCTTCACGCTGAAAAGCTGGGAATATTCTATATTGAACAGGGAGCTGATATCGTTTATGCAGACCAAGATGGAGCTACCGCGCTGCATTGGGCTGCTTTCTGCGGCCGTGATCAGTTGGTCGCTGCTTTAATCGCTAAAGGCGCAAACATCAACCAACAGGATACCACTTTCAATTCTACACCAATAGGCTGGGCAGTGCATACTTTAACTTCCGGCGATAGCGGTAACCAGCATAATCAAATAGCCTGTATTCACTTGCTTTTGAATGCCGGGGCAGATAAGGCAGTTTTGGATGCGGACACGCTCGCATACATCAAGACATTAACGGCTTAATAAACCATGATAGACTTCAAACAAAGCATTCCGGCTTTACCTGTCGTAAACATTGCCAAGGCAGTAGCATTTTATGAAAGTAAAATGGGTTTTAAAGCGCGTTATCAGGAGGACGGCTTTGCCATCTTAGTTCGGAATAGCGTTGATATCCACCTTTGGGCAGCTTGTGACCAATCCTGGCGCTACAAGTTCTGGCTCGTTTTCCGGCCAATCAGTTGTGGTGCGGAAAGTTTCTTAGCGGGAACCGCCAGTTGTCGAATACAGGTGACCGGGATAGATGAGCTTTATAAGGAAATGAAAGCAACAGGCGTGATCTATAATGCCGAAACGGTAGTCGAAGACCAATCATGGGGGCACCGGGATTTCCCTACGCTTGACCTGCATGGCAACCTGATCACTTTTTACGAGATCGTCAAATAGCTTATCCGCAGCAGGAACTCCCTTGCTGTATCGGCGGACATTTCACCGTACCGTAACTGCAAAAAACACAGCAATCACCAGCCAGCGGCTTTAGGGTCGTTTTGCAGGCCTCACATTCATAAAAGTACTGGCAGGCATTGGTAGGCATTTCTTCCTCTTTCTGAAAGCCACAGTTAGGACAGGTAATTACTGAATTAAGTTGGATGGTCGCAGCCATGTTAGTTTTGTTTAATAAGGGTTGGCTGATAGCCTATTTCTTTGATCTTATGATCGATGCTGTCCGCATTGGTTTTATCAGGATCGTATTGAACGATGGTTTGTGCCTTTTCAAATGAGGTGTTGGAGGAAGTTACACCGTTAAGGCTCATCAGCGAGCCGTCAATATGTTTGGTGCAATCCGCACAGCCCATGCCTTTTATATTCAGCCTGATCGACTTAAAGTTGCTTTGCAAAGCAACAGCAGTTGTTTTTGGAGGAGCCTTGTAGAATAGCGCAGAATAATAAGGAAAGGCGGTCAGTACAGCTGCAAACACAGTCACGATCAGCAGGAACTTTTTGGATTGCCAAATGGAACGGCTTGTAGGTGTACAGCAATCTTTTTCTTTTTTCGGCGTAACTACCAATTGCTGGTACCAGGCAAATGCAAATACCAGTACCGTGATACCGATCAGGTAAGGCCGGTAAGGCGCTATCCAATTGAAATAAGTAGCGGCGCCGCTTAATCCGCCAAAGATGGCCAGCAAGGGTGCGATACAGCAAAGGGAGGCGGCTATTGCGGCAATTATTCCACCAATCCAGCCTTTTTGAGTTGCTTCTTTCATGCTTTTGCTTCGCTTAATGGTTCCTGTATGATCTGGAAGAATGGTTGCAACAACGTAATTTGAACAGGGTTAACCGAATAAAAAACAGTTTGCCCGGATTTGCGCGAACAGATCACGCCGCCATCCTTTAGTTTACGCAGGTGCTGCGATACGGCCGGAATCGTCATGGTAAGGATATCACTTAAATCGCAGGGACACAGTTCCTGCTCCTGTGCCAAAAGGAATAATATCTTTAAACGGACTTCATTACCTGCTAAGGCCACGACCTGTGCAAGATCAGTAAAAGCCTGCTGATGTGTTTTCACGGTCTCCCGGCAGTTTTTGATCTGCCCGCTGTCCGCAAATATTCGTGTGCAACTATCCATGGCAGCAAATATAAGCATTTAAGCAATTGCTTAAATAACAATTTCCTGTTCTCTCATCAAAATAGGAATTTTGCAGTTGTTGGAACTCCTGTGCCTGCTATTATCGTTACGCATAATCGTGCTTTCCAAAAGGGTGTTCACATTATTAAGGAATGAAGGGATGCTGTACTAAAGCACCCCTTCATTAATACCCTCATCACTTACACTTTCTACAACATCGTTAGAACTTTTTAAGCCAGGTTAACAGATTGTCGTCCTGTGTCCATCGGGGTTTTTCATTCGGACTGACATTAACATATACTTTTTCGATGGCTTCGCGTTTTTGTTTGGAATCGGCCCTGGCATAGATTTCAGTGGTTTGGATAGAGACGTGCCCAAGAATATCACGAATGTAGACCAGATTGACTCCAGCCTGAAGCAAATGCATTGCCTTTGAATGCCTTAGAGAGTGGCAACTAATCTGTTCCGGTATCAGACTTTGATTCTGTTTCCTTGCAATTGCAGCATATTTATTAAGGATGTGGTTAAGGCCTGCGCGGGTAAGTTTATCTTTTCGACTGTTAAAAAAGAGTGGATACATATTGGCCGAGTAATCATTTAACATATGCTCTTTCATATAGTGAACGAGATGTTCTGTCTGCGCATCCAGCATCGGTATTATCCTTGCCTTATTGCCTTTGCCAATAACTTTGATTGTTGGGGGTTTGTTAAACCTGATCATCGATGGCGTCAAATCGATGATCTCCTGTACACGTGAACCAGTATCATACATCAAGGAAAGGAGTGTTAAGTCACGTCTTCCTCTGATCGTAGTGATATCCGGTTGTTGCAAAAGGAGTTTTATTCCGTCAATCGTTAAGTAGTTCATTGTCTCCTTTGGGGCATTTTTGAACTTAATAGAAAGTATTTTTTGGCTTTCATGCATATGCTCTAAACTTTCAAGCTGCAAATACTTATAAAAGGAATGAATAGCTGCTAAACGTGAGTTTCGTGTTGCTCCGCTGCATTTTCTTTCTTTTTGAATCCAGTCCAGAAATTGCAAGATGGTTTCCTTAGTGATTTTATCGAGTGTAAGTTTTTCGATTTTTATATGCAACTTTTCTTGAGTGAACTTTAACAATAAAACGAATGTGTCTCTATAGGCAGCAATAGTATTGCCGCTGGCACCTTTTTCACATGGCAAATACCGCGATATGAAATCGGAAATGTATTTTGAAAAGTCAGTCGGTTTCATAGTTCTTATATTTAGGAAATACATCCTGACAGATCAGATTCACATCTTTGATTAGATCAGGGTAAATGTGCTTGGTTAATCGTACATATTGATTGGTTGACTCAAGGGACTGGTGCCCCAGGTATGTCGAAAGTATAGGCAATGAAACATACAAATCGATCCCGGATTCGGCCATATTAGCGAGTGAGGTAACTGCAAAAGTATGTCTGAGGTCATGAACACGAGGACCCTGGTACATTCCAATATAGGGTATTCCTGCCTGCCTAAGGCACCTTCTAAACCAAACACCTACTGTTGCAGGAGAAGGCTGACTGCCATCAAGTTTCACAAAGAAATACTCAAAAGACCTCCTGCGCGGCATTTTGTTTCGATAACTTATATAGTGTCTGCAAGCTTCCGCTAATGTTTCAGATATGGGAACTATCCTTTCTTTGCCATTTTTGCTATCCCGGACGCGTAAGTAATTTTCAAGAAGGTTAACGTCTTCATTTTTTAAAGCCAATGCTTCGCCTATCCGTATTCCGGTGCTGTACAATGTCCTGATTAATAGCGGCAGGCAGATCAAAGCGCAACTCGTGCAGGAATTTGCAATCCTTAATTTGTCAGATGCTTCAAATAATGCGTTAACTTCAAAAGGTGAATAGATGTGCGGAATAAATGTTGTTTTTGGAGGCGGCGGTAGTTTGGGTATATAAGATTGGATGCCAAAACCACACAAAAAAGTCGAAAAATGATTAAGACAAATTGCTCTCTGATAATGGTTTCTTGAAGACTCATTGAGGGTCTTTTTTATCCAGAGATCTGCAAATTCCTTTGATATGCCTTGTGTAATTTGACCGCTTTCGGTAGCAAGAACATCAATTGATAATAATAATTTGGCATCTTTTACAAACTTAAAGCCAAGTTTTCTTTTCATGGTGATGAACTGTTGTATATGGTCGCTATATACACTATTATAATCCTTAGTCATAAAAAGCACCTCCTTTCTGCTCGTAGAAGTCGATAGCTACAGGTGGGACATCGAGCACACACTGCTTCATGGATTTGAAATCTATTCGTAGATAATATCGGGTAGATTCAGTGCTTGCATGGCCGAGCACTTCCGAGATTACAGGAAGAACAGTGCTTTCTTCGAGCATTCTGGATACAAGGCTATGACGCAGTGCATGAGATCCGGATTTCCTTCCTTTTGTATCAATTCCAGATTTGACGAATGCCGCTATAACCGTGTCAGAAACTAAACCACCGTCGCATTTTCGTCCATATGGTGGTTTTTCTTTCAAAAAAACGTAAGGTTCCTCTGAGTTACGCCGGCCATACTTTAAATAATCAATAATAGCGTTACCGACATCCGGTAATAAAGGGACAACCAATTCCTGTCCAGTTTTATATTGATTTATTTCGATAGTCGATTTCGTCCATTGCAGGTGTTCAAACTTTAAATTGGCTATATCGGAAGCTCTGAAACCCAACCTGACAGCCATAAGGATCATGGCATAGTTTCTTTTGCCTATCGCACTCGACCTTTCTATCGACGAGAGTAATTGTACAATTTCCTTTTCCGAATAGGTTGACGGCAGTTGTGGCTGACTGGCAGATTTATAACTGGGTATGCTAACAGAATAGTCAATTCCTAAAAGCTTTTGTTCAAAGGCATACTTAAAAAAAGCCCTTAGCGATGAAACTGCGCCACCCCTGCGACGACCTTTAATACTTCGCGGGTCACTTAAAAAAAGAAGGATAGTGGCAAACTCAATGTCTGCGATGGTTGCAATATTGGCTTTGTTGCAAAACTTTAAGAACATTGAAAGGTAGTTCTTATGGGTTTCAAAAGTATCCCCTGACCATCTACATTCCGTTCGCTTGTATTCCAGAAATGAGACGAATAGATCGCCGATTGGACCGTTAAGTATAATCTTAGGTTTGCCTGGTTTGAAGGCGTTCAGTTTAATACTAATACCGCCTTTTTCGGCAAATTCTGTTAACGTCTTAACGCAATTATAGACGCGTTTTTCGCTCTCTGAAAGCTCGAATTTATTTCGGCCTCTCAAATCGTCAGCAAGGAATTGTTTTTCTACTTCTTGATTATAGGTCCTGATTCCGTTTAAGCCCATAAATGATCGGACTCGTCTCCAATACCTTGTGTATTCATCAATCGTCCTTTCGCTAAGGTCAAATTGAGATTCCAGGTAACGTGTCGCATTGGACATTAATTCATTAAAGTCCCTGATGTGTTCCATATTACAACTATTTAAATGTGAATAATTGCAATAAAACTCAGGAATTATTATGTAAAGGAATCAGGGAATGAGTATCTATAAATCAGGTTGTTATAAGAATACTATACATATTAATACACTTTGCATAACCCGTAATGCCCAATGGGGTACAGGAGTTCACGGAATCGCCGGGCATTACAAAGACCTGCGATAAATGGCCGTACAGCAAAGTAAAGTCACCGCTTGCCAGGCGGATATGCACCCCCGTCAATCGGTCATAGCCGAGAAAATCAATGCGGCCCGGCATCACCGCAAAAACGGTATCATGCCTGGCCTGGAGATCAACGCCATAATGAAAACAGAACCGCCCGGTGACGGGATGAACCCTGTAACCATAGCCTGATGTTATGGCCAGGTGCCGCAGGGGCAAAGCCAGCAAGCAGCAGTAAAATAATTTAATCACCGTCCGTATTGATTAGAGATGTCGCGGGAAATTTGATCTTTTAAAATTTCGACACATAAGTTTTGAATCGCTGGGTGATCACGGGCAGTTTGCATGGCTTTGATTTTTTCAGTCACATCGCCATAACGCACCAGCAGCTCCACACTCCGCAATGCCTTGAATTCCCCGGACGTCTTATCCTGTAACAGGTTCACGAGGTTATCCTGTATTTGATCCGAAGGCAGAAAAGTAAACAAGGCATCGGCGGAAAAAAGCCCGACCTTATCCCGGAAGTCAACATAAATATTATCAAGGGCGATGTCGGCTTCGCTGATCACGCCGACCTGGTTGCGCTTGCCCAAAGGATCAGCGAAGAGTTCAGGATGCACAAATACCACCTCGCCCCGCAGCTTGTCGTTTGCGCCGAACATTTTAAAGAAATCTAAATCGTTCATGTCATTCAGCGGCTCAAGCTATAATCCTGCTTCAATCCCAGTTCTTCTTCCAGCGAAGCCATGCTATATGCCAGTACCACAGGGTTATCGCGCGAAATTTCAATAGCCTGCCGGTGATTTTTTGTTAAGTTGGAATTGGCCAGCATACCTACCCTCAACAGGTTTTTAAAATCCTGCGCATTCATTTTCAGGTGATCCTGCATGGTGTCAAAATGAATACTGCTGGGCTTTTTCAAAACCAACAATGCATCGGCTGAAAACAAGGCCTGCCCCTCGTTGCCAAAGCTGACGATGACGTTATCGTTTTCGATCTTTGCGGAGGCAATGATGCCGATCTGGTTCTTTTTTTCGGTGGGGTCGGTCAATAATTGAGGGTGTAACAGCACTAAGGTGCCGGAGAGTTCGTCGTGTTTGTTCATGGGAAAAATGTTTTAAAAATGAGACTGGATTACTTAGGCTGAGGGATCGGCTTCATGCTGCCTTTGGGCAGCACCTGTACCTGCGGGATCGGTTTGCGGAAACTCTCGACAATGGCATCGACCTCGCTGTTAATGCGCATAAAGTTTTCGCGCAGGATTTCCTCTTTGCGCCCTGCAAAATCATAATAGACGGGTAAGTCCCGGTAACCGGCTTCTTCCGCGCTCAATTCAGCCGCGCTCAGATTCACCTTGCAGTTGATGGCCGAAGTTTCAAATTTACCCGTGTACACTTCCTGGACATCTGCAGCGATCAGGCCGACCATTTCCCCCGTATTTAAGGAAGCCATTTTACCAGCCGGGATCAATGGCTCCAGCTTTTCCTGCAAGGAAGTCGATGTTTTATTACGGTCGATAGACAGGCTTTCGCCAATTTGTTTATTTTTACCAAATATGCGTTCCAGCCAGTCCAGGGTCTCCTTATTCCTGACCGAACCGGCCAGTACATTGCCGACAACCGCAGTGATAGTTGCCGCAGTATCTTTCCCGTAGTGTTGATTAAATTGGGGTAATTCCTGCAAACCCATCAAAATTGCCACCTTATTCGATCTCGCAACTGCTTGCAGGTTGTCAATTTTATAAATATATAAAGTTGGAATTTCGTCAATGATTAAGGCCGACGGCAGATTACCCTTGCTGTTAATGAGTTTTGTCAGCCGGTTCATCACTACGGAATAGCAGGCCGAATTGATATTTTGTGTGCTGGGGTCGTTGGCTAATACGACCATACCCGGAGTATCGTTATCGGAGATTTTTAAATTGAAATCGTCACCGGAGAAAACCCAGAAGGTTTCCTTTGTGGCCAAACGCGATATAAATATTTTAAGCGTGCCGATCTGACCTTCCAGTTGCGGAAAAGCTTTAGCCACATAGGCCGTTTTGAAAGGAGACAATAAAGAAACCAATTCAGGTTCCGAAAAGAGGGTATTAAAAATATCCTCGTAAGAATGGTTCAAAAATGATAGTACATGCGGTAAGCTTGAATATTTACCACCGGCATGTTTACTGAAAAAGTACACGCAAGCCGCTAAAAAGTTAACCGCAGACTGTGTAAAGAACTGGTCGCTGCCGCCGCTCTTGTCGCCCTTCTTCATGGCTTCCACCAATCCCTCCGCACTTTCGGAAGCATCCGCCAGGGTCTTCAGATAATCATTCCGCCAGGGGTTTGTCCGCCTGCTTCGCTCAACGTCATTCAGGTTAATCACATGAAATTCATGCTTTTTGCACTTGCCCCGCTGTTTTGCCAGCAAATAATGGTAATAAGCGATCTTTCCTAAATCCGGAAATTTGTAATCATAAACACAGCAGCAAAATTCCTTCGCGATCAATTGCCGTATAAAGGGGTTGACAATACCAAAGGATTTGCCGGACCCCGGCGTACCAATTAAAATCGTAGCCCGGAACGGGTTTACGATGTTGATCCACCCATTCCGGACTTTTCCCTTGAAATAAAACAACATCGGAATGTTGACGGAATAAGGCGTAACCACCGGCTTGACGGGCTGCATAAAACTTTCGCCCTCGACATTCCAGATATCCTTGCCCAAACCGGAGCGGATCATCTTGGAAACATTATCCATGGAAACGCTGATCAGGATAGCCCCGACCATTGAACAAACCATATAGCCCAAATCCCACCAGCTTGTAAAGGAAAAGGCAAAAGCGCCCACCCGGCCATACAAAAAGGCCGCGCCAAAAAATAGCAAAAGCCCCAAAGCCAGCGGGTAAAGGATATGCAGTTTCGGGTCAAGTTCCTGCTTCTTTTTGGCTAAGGTGCCGATGCTCACCAGGCAGATCAAAAACAGCGTCGCCAGCTTACTATACAGCAAGTTGCTGTAAATAAGCACATGGCTCAGCTTTTCTATCGGCCCATAAAAAAAGCCCCAGAACGGGGCTTGCTTATAAACAAAGATGGCGGCTTCGAGCGCAATGGACACATAGATGAGGCATTGCATAAAACCATGAAGCTTATGCTGCTCGTGGGTTTCTTCCATATAATTTATTTTTTAAAGGCAGTCAGGAGGGCTGACGCCGTTCTTCCATAACAAAAATTGAAAACAATAAAATTCAAGGGTTAAAGCGTTCGATACTTGCAATCGTATCATGGATCGCGCCGCCGTGACTAAACAAGGCAATGCGCTCCAGCGAAAATTTCCTACCCGCCCCCATCACGATGGAGTGATAGCCAAAGGTGATTACGATACCGTCCGGCGACAGGCAGCGGGGTATTTCGTCTTTCAGTTGCCGGAACGGGCTGCAAATATTGCCTTTGTACAACTCCATGCTTTTCCGTAGTGCATAGGGAGGGTCAAGTAAAATCGTATTAAACATTTGGCCTGACCAGCTTCGCAAAAGTTCTAAAGCATCGAGATGATAATCGGCAGGCATAACCGGATCAAGGTCGTTCCTAACCTCATCCACATTGAGCAACGTCGGGCCTGCAAACAGGTTGAGCACCCGGCCTTCGCAGCGCTTTTCCACCCATTGCCTTACCGGTTTAACGGAAAAAGTATAGCGATGCAGAGGGCTGCGGTAATGTTCAAACTGCACCATAAATAAAGGACAAATTATCGCGTTAAGTCTTCTGTAGAGTAATTGACACCTAAAAGGTGTGCACGACGAATCATCTGCAAGTTTTCGGAATGGTCGAGAGTATCGGTTTGGGTTTGTTCTTCGGTGAGTTCTTCAGCATGTTCTTCTTCGGGCACCGACTTCATTTGCGTTTCCCTGATCTTGGCTGCGATTTCCTGTTCCAGCCTGCGCAGTTCAACCCTTAGTTCAACCAGTTCCTGTTCCTTTTCAAAGGTCTTTTGACTGAGTTCCGTTAAGGTCGGAACCTCTGTAAGCAGTTCGGTTTGCTCTTTTTCATATTTTTCCCGCAAGCCGGTGACCTTATCAATCGCATTCAGAAAATAGCGGGCGGCCAGCTTTGAATTATCTATGTTAGGGTTCCCGCCATTGCTCTGGTATTTAATGCCGCCCGGCCCTTCGGCGAACAGGTGGTTTTGCATCCGGTATTTGAATAAACCCTGGTCCTCATAACCCTCCCGCTGCTGGCGGATATAAAGGTTAAACCCGTATAAAGTCCCGATTTGTTTTTCCTCGGGTTCGCCTTTACCGGGCTGCCAGCCACGGTAGAGCGCGATGATCTTATTGCCCAAAGCTTCGGCATCCGCAGATGGAAAATCGGTCAATTGTATAGGATTAAGCTTATTGCCCTCTTTGTTATGCTTTAACTGGGAATTGTACAGGGCTTCGTCCTGGAACAGGCTATCCATCGTGCCTTTGATTTCGCCCAGTCTTTTCTCGGCAGCTTCCAGGCTGTAACGGTTACGGGCGACTTCGCGAAAATGGGCCGATTTCCAGCCCTCCAATTGCGCTACTTTCTTTTCTACCTTTGCCTTTTCCAAAAGGGTGGTGTCGCCGGAAAGGATGGCGATGTATTCGGAGAAGTTCATGCCGCTTTTTTCATCCAAAGCACCCTCATCAAGGGTGCGCACATTCAGCTCGCAGTTCTTCATCTGCGAAATAAAGGTCTGCTTGTTTTTGAGCAGATTGAATTTATAGGCATCCAATGATTGCTCAACGCCATAAATAAAGTTCAACACCTTATTATCGTAGAACTTTTTCGCCAGCCAGTTCCCTTGCCGTGCGCCTCTTCCATCGCGCTGCTCAAGGTCGCTCGGACGCCAGGGCGTATCAAAATGGTGCATCGCCAATACCCTTGCCTGCACATTGGTTCCCGTACCTAATTTTTCGGTGCTACCGATCTGCACTCTTATTTCGCCATTGTTCATCATCCGGAACATCTCCGGCCGTTTCTTGTCCGGCCAGTCATGGATAAATGAAATTTCGTGGGCCGGGATATTAAAATCATTGACCAGTTTGGTCTTCAACGCATCATAAATATTGAACTCATCCGGTTTAGGGGTGCCGATGTCGCTAAAAATCAGTTGGGTTCCTTTATGAGGTGTGCTTTCGTGATAGATCTCGGCAACCTTGCGGGCACAAACATTCACTTTGTTATCCGGGTGGTCTTCATATTCCGGGTCGATCAGCCGCATATCCGCCGACATTTTCTTGGCGTAATTGGTGGCTATCAGCATCCGGGCATTATCTTCCTCGGCAGTAAGGCGCGGGCGGCCCAATAAGGTCGCGTCGCCTGTTTCCGCAAACTTCATCAGCTTTTTGATAAAGTCCTGCTGGTCGGGTGTCGCGTGAATGTTTACTAATGTTTCAGAAAGCTCCGGCTTATCGAGGTTTATATGTTTCGCCGTTTTATAATCGGTGATTTCGTTATAAAAAAGCGCCAGTTCAGGTACTTTGATAAAATGGCGAAAGCGTTCTTTAGCCGTGATCTGGTTGGTGACCGAAAACTCAAAGTCGGTTGTCTTCTTGGCAAATACCGCTGCCCAGGCATCAAAGTTGCTGATGCTTTGCCGTTCGAGTTCGTTTGGCCGCAGGTATTTGAAGATCAAATACATTTCGGTCAGGCTGTTCGAGATCGGTGTTCCCGATAAGAAAGTTACACAAAGGTCAGCATCAAACTTTTGCTGTAAAGTCCTCACCGCAAATAGCATATTCAAAGCTTTTTGGCTGCCATCCTGGTTGCCCAAACCAGCCACGCGGTTATGCCGGGTGGTAAAGGTCAGGTTTTTGAACTTATGAGATTCATCGACAAAGAGGTGGTCGATATTCATTTCCAGGAAGTTGATGCCGGAATCCTTTTTATTTTCGAGCGTGTATAATACACCCTCTAATTTGGCTTCCAGGTTCTTCTTACGCAGTTCCAGCCCTTTAAGGATCGAGCGCGAAACTTCGCCGCCCAGGGATTTAAGGGTATCAAGGTCGGCCTGAATATTATCCAGCTCGGCTTCTAATATTTCCTGCTGAACTTCGGGCGACTGCGGGATCTTGCCGAACTGGTCGTGCGTCAGGATGATACAGTCCCAATTATTATTCTTGATCTGGTGAAAGAGCGCCTGCCGCTTGACCGGCGTAAAATCATTTTCGCCCGGTGCCAGTATTTTTGCCAGCGGATAGGCCTTCCGGTAAGTATCGGTGATCTGCCCGATGTTAGCCTTGAGTGCCAGGATCATAGGCTTTTGTACAATGCCCAAACGTTTCATTTCCTGCGAGGCAACGATCATGGTCAGGGTTTTGCCTAAGCCCACTTCATGGTCGATCAACGCGCCCCGGTTCTGAATGATGCGCCAGGCGGCATTTCGCTGCGAACTGTACAAATCTTCGATGCCCAATGCCTTTCGGTCAAGCCCCGGAAAAGCTAAATGACTGCCGTTATATTCCCGCAGCACATAACAGTTGAAAGTTTCATTGTACAGCGCTTCTATTTTGTTCTTTTCGCTGCCCGGCAATTCTCGCAGCCATTCTTCAAAGCGGCTGCGGATCGATTCGATCTTCTGGTGTCCTAACTGGATGGCCTCGTTGTCCGGCAGCCTGACCGCTGTATCACCCGAACCTACCTTATAGCTGAAATAAGGACTGGTGTTTTCCAGCGCATGTTCCAAAAGCGCCGCGCCCTTCATTTTGATGCCGGACTTCGGCATGATCGCAAATTCCTCGTCGGTTTTGGCATTGCCATTTTTGTAGCTGACCTTAAAAGCATCAGCCGAGGAAAAATATTCGATATGCGTGTCCAGGCCAAACAGGTCGCTGGCAAATTGCTGGTAATAGCTCACCGGCATCCAGCGTTCTCCCAGGTTAAAATCCAATAATTCAAAGGGTATCTTTTCCGGCTGCACCCGCCTGATCGCTGCCAGGCTTCGTGCAATTTGCAAATCATCGGGATGCGCCTCGGCTGCCCTTTCCGCCAGTGCTAATTTTTGCACCACATTACCGGACAGGTAACTATCATTCGTTTCCCATGTGCTGTTGATGGGGTTCATCAATATTTTGCCGTCAAGCTGACGGATGATCGCGAACTCATCCAGCCCGGTCATGGTGCTCATATAGTCGAGGTCAACGATACCCTTATCATTTAGGCTACGTGCCAATGCTTCGGTCGGATCATCGGTATGCAGGTTTTCTTGCTGCGGGAATACCGGGCCAAAAAAGATATCGGCTTTGGTCCAGGCTTCGTTTTCCCGGCGCTCCAATGATGAGAGCACCACGAAACCCAAAGCGGCATCCTGTAATATCCGGTTCCGGTTGTTTCCCTTATTCAGGTCTCCGTATTTGCCGGTAAAGCTTTCATAGTTCCGGTTGAGTATTGACCGCAAGTGCGGCTGCACCTGTAAAGTTTCCGCTTCCTTCGCATACAGTTCCATATAGCTGTCGCGCAGACCAATGTATTGCCTAAAAAAAGGGAGGTCGGTTTGCTGATCAAATGGCTGGAAATCTGCCTGCGCGTTCTGGATCAGTCCGGTCAGACCGGCTTTGCCTTCATGGATCACTAAGGTATCCCGCTTGTAAAACGGTTTGATGGCGGTAAATGGCACCGGCCTGTCAGGCAGCAGTTCAAAAGCGGGTTCCAAACTGCGGTCGCCTTCGTAGCGGAAATCATGGCCGAAATATTTCAGTTTTGCAGATAAAGCTTTGAGTTCATAGGTCAGCGTATTGCCCCCGACCCATTTATTGGAAAAATTCAGCTCCTTGACATTGCTGAATAACTTATACAGGTATCGGCCGGATTGTTTCGCCTGTGCGGTAATCAAAACAATACTGTCATGGTCGGGCCTGGTGGTAGTGCGGATAGTGCTGATCTGCCTGCCGGTTGCCGGATCTACGAAGGCCTTATCCAGATCAGATAAATAACCCTGCGCCTGGTCGTTATTCAGGGTCGGGGCGTCGAACAGACCCAATTGTCCCTGACCGGAAATTGCTGAGGCCTGTACTTCAGGCATATCCAGAAAAGTAAAAAACCGTGCGTTCGGCACGGTTTTACTTTCAATTTTGCTTTTCGATTGCTCATCAGCCAACCGCTGCTGTAAGGCTTTCCAGCGGTCCAAGTCAAAGTTTGCAGCTAAGCCTTCGGCTACCTGTTCCATGAGCGGCTGCCTGATTTCCTCCAGCGGGCCTTTCTGCCAAATCCGCTGGCTTGGCTTGCCGTACTGGTTTTTGCCTTCCCCTATGGTATCGGCCAAACGCAGTTCCGGGTGCCGGTCGATATAAGCATTGACGGAAAATTTACCAAAGCTATTTTCCTGCTCGACGGTATCGATCAGTAGTAATTCGGTTGGGGTAAAGGCTTCTTTGTTGTCGTTCTTCTGAACCAGCAGCAAATGACTCGGCGCTTCCGTGTTGGCTGTATCCTTCATCAGGTTATCCGGCAAAACCGACAAGCTGATAAAATCTGCCGAAGTAAACACATGCTTGCGCCCCAGTGTATTGGAGGCCGTATTTAAGAAAGCATCTGTCACCAAAAATGCCAGCATTCCGCCGTCTCCTAATTTATCCAGGCCTTTGGCAAAGAAATAATCATGGATCTTGTTGGTTACCGCGCTGCCCTGGTAGGCCGGATCGAATACCTTGAAATTACCAAACGGAATATTGCTGGTAATAAAATCATATTTGCCTTTTTCGTCCGGGGCTGTTTCCTCAAAACCACGAACCTGAACGATATTGTTTACCGGCAAAGTTAAGGCGAGCGCCATCAGCACCTTGCCGGTCAGGATGTCCTTTTCGACCGCGTTGACCTCCTGCAAATCAGGGAAGGCTTTGAGCGCTTCGGTGATGAAGATACCCGCGCCGCTGCTCGGCTCATACAAACGATGAGGCATAATGCCCTGTTGCTTCATGGCCGCATATAAAGCAGCAGGCAGCAACTCCGGTGTGTAAAATGCAGTATCGCTGCTGCTTTTAACTGCATCAACGGCCGCCTTGTAATCGGCAGGCGATAGTTTTTCCTGCAACAGTCCGTGCAGCTCCACCATCATCGGGTGCAGGCGCAGGTCATTTGCAGAGGCGTTCTGCTCCACCCAGGTTTCCACCGGCCCCGCGCCAAACAAGACCGCTTTTAAACCGCCGAAACCCGCATAGCTTTTCAGCACTTCAATTTCTTTATCGTTGTAGCTTTCCTGTCCGGATAAGGCAATACTCAGGGCCGCGATATTACCGGCCAGTTTTTTTGAACTGTTAAAAGCCATGATCTATTCTCCTTCCAGGTATTCGGCAATGGTGCCGGTAACAGCGTAGCGCAGCAGGCGGCTGTCCTCGCTTTCGGGAAAGCCGAACTCATCAAACAAGTACTTGCATACCGCCAGCAAATTCAGCAGCTCATAAATGAGGATGCCGCTGACATGAAAAGCCAGGTGGGTTTGCTCAAATTCCTCCTCGAAGACTTCTTGCAAATAATCGTAGCGCTCGCGTTCGTCCGGCTCCAGTAGCTTTAATGGGTTCATCAGATGGGGATTGTATCCGCATCGAGCACGTCCTGGTAAGTGATATTCAAAGTGATCACCCGGCCGGAAATCTGCTTTTCGCTCAATTCGATATGCAGCACTTTATTTCCGGGGAAGGTGATTTTCTTCAGGACAATGATGTTGCGGTAGGTCTTTTGAAAAAACGGGTTGGTAAACAGGATGAATTCGGGCTTAAGTTCCACAGACTGGACATTGGTGGCCTTGGTGATCTTTTTATCATCGATGTGAAAACGGAAGTCTTCAATATTGTAGGCCAGGTTCGTTTTGTTCCGGTAACCCAGGTCGATAAATACATAATCCCCGGCTGTATAGATATGATATAGTTCCGCTTTCAAATCGAATGCCTTCGTTTTTTCAATAGCCCGCCCCGGCCGTTTACAAAAGAGGTTGAGCGCCATTTGCTTTAACTGGTTTTGCGAAAGCCCGATACCCGAAATATCCAGCGGATGAGTGTTGCCGGGGTCAATCGCAATTTCCGTTCGGGCATCCCTGGCCGTGATCGAATCCGCCCTGATCACATGAAATTGGGTAATAAATTTTTCGCCCGCAATAGTAATAACCGCATCTGCCGAATTCACCGAATCTTTTAAGCGGATGCGCAGTACATTTTTAAGCGGCAGGTCGCCGATGACCGATTTTGCCGAAATGTCCACGTACTGGATAGGTTCCGGTGAGACGAACTGCACCGATACATTTTCGGGCAGGTAGACAATGGGCAAAGTGTTCTTTTTAACACCCTCGGCGAATGGCGTTAATTGGGCATAGCTGTGCAGGCTTGCCATAAATACGGCAAGAAAAAAGTGTAATCGTTTCATGGTTAGTAGTGTTGCTGCGCTTTTTCCAGCGCTTCGTTATCGATTAAATAGAGATAGGAATTGTATTTGATTTTCGCCTTATCCTTGCGGATCAGCCCGGCAATGGCGGATGAAGTGGATTCAAACATTTTGCTGGCGGTGCTCATCGCAAACTGACTGGCCACCGAGCCGGTGCCGCCGCCGTCAATGGTTACGCCCTGCACGGTATTGGTGCCGAGGTCTTTGGTAAAATCACGGAAAGCCGATTCCGGCACATAAAGCCCGGAAAGCCCGTCGAGGTCGTACACCTGCAATTTCACCGGCAAAATCTTATTTTCATACAAAATGGATTTGACCGTCAGTTCCACCCGCTGCCCGGAAAATCCGGTGATCAGCGCATATAAATAGGTTCCTTTGGGGATGCGGTAATTCCCGGCATCAATATCATCCAAAAGCCGCAGGCGGATACGCGAACCGGCATAACCCGTCAGGTTCTCATCGATCACAACTTTAATAAAGTCCGGATGTTTTTCAGGCAGCACGGTATTAAATTCCGATGGTGAGGCATCTGCCAGCTTCACCGCTAATTTCGGTTCGGCGGCTTTTTGCCCGGCCATTTTAGCCCGTGCGTCAGCTAACTGCCGTTCGGCTTTGACCGCCGGATCATTGGCTTTGTTCATACTGTCAAGGTAAGCCATTTGCTGCCGAAAGGTTTCCATCGGGTCTTTGACCTTTTGGTCATTGGATGCCCTGTTTTCAGCGGGACGGCGGTTTTTTAATCCGTTCAGCGCTGCCAACATGGCCTGGTCATTATTAACAGGCTGCTTGTGCACCGATGCGCCTGCCGGACTTTGCGCGTACTTGGCTTTCATCGCCTCATTGATCGAATCCAGCATTTTCTTTTCCTTGTCTGAATAGCTGCTTTGAAAGGCCGGATTGCTTGTTTTCTCGGAGGGCAATGGGTTAACGGCGGTCATGCCATCACCTTCTTTATAGGTATTTCGATAAGCATCCAGCTTATCTTCCAGCTGTTTCTTTTGTACATCGCCGGAAACCTGGCCTACGGAGGTGTTAATCCCGCTCACTGGCTTATCTTCGGCCTTTTTTGCGGCAAAACCGCTATGGTAAACAAAGAAGAACAAACACAAGAAAGGCAGCAAGATCAGCGGCAGGATGTATTTGGGTTGTTTTAAATTGATTTGCATAATGCTAATGGGGTAAAGTGAGACGGATGTGCTGCAGGCTATCGAGATCGCGCACCAGGGTGATGCTGTCAGATTTATTCAAAACTTGTTTAGCAGTAATACTATCTACCTGCCGTCTTAAATGAATAGTTGTCTTTAGCGCCGCACCTGCTGCAAGGATATGATCAAAACCGCTGTTCAAGACTTCGCTTTGCGGCTGGGCCTTTGCCTTTTCAGGCGGCACCATTTTAGGATGCAACAATACCGCCAGCACAGCCGAAGCCAATAATAGCGCCGTCATTAAACCAAACAGCAAGCGCGGATATTTGGCAGCCAACTCCTGACTGAACCGGCTGCCTTTACCCGCATAGGCCGAAAATTCCTTTTTAAATTCACTATACAGCGTATCCCTGGGATCGCGGTTAGAACGTATTCTTCTGAACATTTTCGAGGTCTTTGTTTTCAAGTGTTTTCCAGTTCACAATGAGCACCCCATGCGGGTTATTATCGCTACGGGGAATATCTTTCAAATATCCCTCGGTAATCAGCGAACGGATGACCGTCGAACTGCGGCGGTCGATCTTCAGCTTGCCGAAATAGCGGAAATATCGCCTGGTCATATCCAATGAGATTGAATCCGTTTGCAGCGTAATGACCGAACTGGAGGACAGAATGGAGTTGAAAAAACCATTCTCCTTCAAATTATTGTACTGGTCAACGCCCGATTCATCCACGAGGTACATCGCTTTTTTTAGCTGGTATTCGATATACTTATCATCCGGCGTCAGCGAAAAGAACAGGGCATGAAACAGGTCGATGTCGGCCCGGTACTCGGCAGGTCGGTTGACCTGCATATCCGTTTGACCAGCCTGTAATGGAATACCATTACTCAGGATGTAAATGCTTTTGCGGGCATCGCTGACCTGGCGGTAAGCATATGAGCAGCAAATAGCCGACAAAACGATGGAGGTCAAAAAACTGCCCACAGCTACCCAGGTCGCCAGCCTTATTTTGGCTTCGATATTTTTAACGATCATAAAAGGATGGGAAAAAGGTTAAATGAAACTGCCGACGATGCGGGTGGCACCCGCCATTGTACTGGCACCACGGCCAAAGTTGGAAGCAGCAGAGCTGATACCGGATGTAGAAATGATCCACGTAGAAATGCTTGGCACGGTGAACATACAGATCGCGCCAATCACAAAAACAATAATCACGGTGCCAAAGGATAAAATACCGTTACCGGCAAAAACCGCCAGTTTCGCCATATCCGCAGGCGCTCCGGTTTTACCCACCAGTTCCTGGTACTTGCTGATCTCCGAAGTGAGCGCATATTGCTGCATCAGCCCGCATAAATACATGATGAGGTAGGCGATCCCGGAATACAAATTGACCGAAACAAACCGGGCGACCCAGGTGCTGAAACTATCGCGGAAAGCAGGTAAAATACTGACCGTCACCGAAAACGGGCCGAGGATAATAAGGATCGAGGAATAGATAATTTGAATCATAAAAATTATGTACACAGCTATCCTAAGAATCCAGATGCCGAGCAATTCCAACAGCTGCGTAAAAAGCAATTGCATCCCGACAGTAAGCCGGTTCTTCAATTCCAATAACGGTGACACTACATCGGCAATGCCCTGTTTGACCGTACTGGTCACGGTGTTCCAGGCCTGCCCGTACCAGGTATCGCTTTCCTTTTCGGCAACATCGGCCTGCGCCTGGAAGGTATAGAGTGAATTTGCGACCTGCAGCATCAGGTTAGCGCGCGTAAAGCGCAAACCGTCTACATCGCTCTGCACGCTGTCAAACATTTGCTCGGTTTGCTGAGCAACTAAATCCGTGGGGAAAGCAACCATTTTCACGAACCCGCCCCACCAGATAATGATCATCGCTAAACCAAAAGGCCGTAACAGCGGCATGATCTCCATACGCTTATCGCCCACCATCATTTCATAACTCTTAATGGCAAAGAAGATGATCATAAAAATCGCGGCCAGTGCCTGCGCATCCGATATAAACAAATCGAAATGTGTCCAGATCGAATTTTTGAGGCCCTTTAAAAATACCATAACACCGCTTTCATAGACGGCATCGCCCTGCAAATATTGCAGCGACTTGCGGCTGATCATCGTATCGACAGTCGCTGTCTGGGTAAAGCCTGCCGTTCCCCATAAAAGGAACAGCAGGCATAAATACAATAATTTCTTCTTCATCAGTATTTTGCGTTTTGAAGTATTTTATTGGCAATCTGCACATCGCTGTTAGGCGTCCAGTTAGGAATGGCCACCGTTCCTTTTTGCAAGGCCTGCTGATGTGCCGCCATATCCAAAGTCATTTGCGCGGTGGAAGTACGGATTGCCCAAACGGATGACAGGTTCTTGTACTCATTCAGCATCCTGTAATAAGCCATGATCCGGGAACCGCGATCCATATCGGATGAACGCGCACCTTTCAGCCTTTCCTTTAATTTATCCAGTTCACCCGTGTACCAACCGTAAAGGCCTTCGGAAACCAGCTTGCCGCTGACCTGCGGTGATAAGCCGCCTAAAATAGACACCGGCGAATAGTTCAATAAAGGATTGAATTGCTGCTTATAGTATAGCAGCCACAAAGGGTCGACATCTGATAATAAACCAGATTGGGAAGCTATTTGTGATAGCGCTGTGTTCCTGGCCGTATCTGATTGCAGCTTATAGCGATTATCGATCCCGTTCATCGTAGCGACCAAGGCCAGTCTTTGGGTTTGCTGACCGTTGGCACTCAAAGGGCGGATGTCCGTCTTATGGTAATTCGGATCAAAGAATCCCCAAACCAGCCAGTAGTAAGGGTTCAGGCTTAGGAAGCCTTTTTTGGGGTAGAACTTGTTCTGGTCCCATTGCTGGAACACCATGCGCTGGCTTTGGTTATACACCGCATCATCCTTGATGAGGGATTGGGCGAACATGCGCCCGCAACCAAGTAGGCACAGTAAAACAATGCTTATTTTTTTCATGAAATAGGGTTAATAAAAAAGGCAACCGGGTGGCTGCCTTGCTAATTTTAAAATATACTATGTATGTGCCAATATCAATATGACGGATCCAGGTTTAACGACGAACGCAGATTGTCTTTAATTTTATTAAGTTCCGTCATACTGCCGCGAACATTGGTAATAAAAGCCGCATATAATTGTTTTGCTTCGTTTATTTTTCTATCTTGTCTTAATTCATAACCATCTTATCATCAATTAAATATGGCAAACACCCAAGTAGACTTCAACCTTATTGACTCGCTTAATAATTACCTAATCGTTCAGGATTACCTCGATGAGATTCTGATCATGGCCTGGGACCTTTCTTTGGATCCACTCAGCCTGCCCAACAACAAAAGCCTGACCATTCTGGCCTACAACCTGACCTTGTCGGACAACCTTGCACTGGATCAAAAAAATATATTCTTATTGGTAAACCGGTTGGTGCTGAACAATGCGCCGACCATCAGCACCGGCACTGACGGCAGACCATTCGGCGGCGGACCGAAACTGAATGACAAGCCGTGCAGCACGGTCAAAATAGGTCCATCGGGCGACAACTTTAACACAGCATTGCAGGTATATGAGGACGCCCAGCCGGACGGCGTGATGAATGGCCGTAAAGCTGGCAATATTGTCCTGAATGTTGCGACGATAAGCGGCGACCTAACACTGAGCGCTAAAGGCGGGAATGGCGGAAAAGGACAAGCCGGGGCAGACGGCCAGGTAGGCTGCGATTATGAATTTTCTGAATCTATACCGAACCGTTTACCCGGAATCTACAGGCATGAAGCAGAAAGCGGCGGTTTGGGCGCTATCGGCGGATGGGGAGGAGACGGTGGTAATGTTACGCTGGCTTTTGCGGATCCTCAAGCGATCAATCAGGTCAGCCTCAATGTTTCCGGCGGCCAGCAGGGTGACTATGGTAATGTCGGCCAACCCGGGCAGCACGGTGGCAGGGCGTACCAAGTTTTTTATTACGGCTACGATCATGGTGAACCCATGCCCGTAACCCAGCCTTACCCTCCATCAGGGCCCGCGCCAGTAGTACCCAACCCGGTTAATGACAACCTACGCGGCGGTAAAGCCGGGTCGGTATTTTATGAAGAAAGTGCTGCTTACAATCGGTACCTGCCTGTGGAGTTCGGCCGTTTGCTGATGCTAAAGGCGGAGGCTCTTTATCTCAACAGCCGGGAGGATTTTACCGAGTGTGTCCAGTTATTGACCTATATCATGCAGATCGCGCCGACTGCCGGCGCCGGCTTAACCGGTAATAACCCGGATTGCCCCTCATTATACTTGCAGGATTACAGCACTGATCGTGCCGCCTGGGATGCGCTGGCTTTGAAGGCTGCATCCTTCCTACAGCAGATCGGCCTGGGCCTTGATATTTTCGGTCACGCACCTAATTATGTGCCAAACCTGACCATGTCCTTCCTGCAAACGAATTTTGCCCAAGTCAGCAACCTCATCGACGGCTTTGAGGATTTCGTCAAAGACTTATTGAACCGCCAGGAAAACTTGCAACTTACGGTTGCCAGCAGGGAGATATCGGTCAGTCAATACGACCGGTTACTCAGTGGCTACCAGGACCAGATCAATAGCGGCCAGACTGCGCTCATCCAGCAAAGTCAGGAAATCGAACAGCGGTTGACTACTACCGAGAAATTGAAAACAGATCTGTTCTTTGACGACCAGGAATTCCGGCAAGCGGTAAGAGATGCATCTGGGGGGTGCGGGCTTCCGGAGGTCATTCAGTGTGTTTCTGCTATCGTAACGGTCGGTACGGCAGCCGTCGGGTTATGGGGCGTTTCTGTGGGAGCTTTCGGTGCGGTCTCACATATCATCAGCGGGATTAGTGCCGTGGCGGATGCACCGGAACTGTTTATGACCGCAATTGGTAGTGAAGGAATCATCAGCGGCGGAATCAAGGATTTGCGAAAGGAGATCGCCACAGGTGAGGATGATATCAACACGATCAAAAATGCGTACAACAGTATCCCCGGTGTACAAGACCCAACTCCAAAATCACTGCTGGGTGTGGACGTAGCAACCTTCGACAAATCCATTGATAAATACCTGAACCTGCCCGCTGCGAGGAAATACAAAAAGGATTTCCATGATTTCCTTGACTACGTGGAAGTTACCAATCAAAAACGAATCCAGTTAACCGCAGGCGTATTGAAGATCAATAAGCTTTATCAAGATAAACAGGCCGCCATCACCGAGCAGAATAAGCTCAAAGGCGATATCACTCACGTCATCGGGCAACAAATGTCGTTAAGCGCCAAACAAGCGGTGACCGATCTCTATTTTCAAACGAAGTGGGACATCATTCGCCAGATCTATCTGCAGAACAGAGCCATGGCCTATTTGAATCCCGCCAGCAATCAGATTCAGACGTATTACGATACCAGCACACGGACGCTACTGGCGGAAGTTTTCCGCAAGAACTCAGAATACTTGCTTTCCCTAAGTGCCGTGCAGTATCAACGGATGTCTAATGCAGATATTCAAAGCCCCTATAGCTTGTCGCTAAATCCAGCCAATGATAAAAACCTGGTGTCCGCCACTTTCCTGAACTCCTTTCTAGCAGGCGAGGACGATGGCCTCGGTCATCGTGACCACATACTCCATTTCAACATAGATACTGTGAAGCTCGACAGCCATGACCCCACCAGCCAAAAACGGATCAGCGATCTCCGCGAGGTGTTTAAATATGTCAAAAACATCCGGGTGACAGGTGTCAAAGCCGTATTCCGTCTTGGCTCTGCAATGCCAGGCGAATTGACCTTCCGGCTGACCCACCTGGGCCGTTCAACTATCACCACGCAGCCGAATTTTCAGGAGCCGGTGGTATTCGTGCACCAGAATGCGATCGCCGGGCCGCTGCACACCGCGCTTGACACCAGCTCCACTGTCAGCTCCTTTTCAACGCTTGAAATCAATAACCTGCTCGGCATAGAAATGGGCACAGACGTCGCCTACCGTTCCGGTGTGAGCCCCTTCGCCTCCTGGCAGCTGCGAATCAACGAATCTGATAATCCGGGAATAGATGTTCCTGCCGTACTTACCAAATTACAGCAAATTGATTTGTATTTCTCATACTATTATGAAAACGCGTAAGCCGTCGAGTAAACAACCCAGGGCTGCCTATTAGGTAATACTGGTTTGTTTATTATGGGTGCGGCAAAAACTGACCCATTTAGGAAGTTAGATTGATTGATCAAAGAACAATTAATAGATTTCTTTGGTCTCGCTCTCGCAATTTTGTAAATCGCGAATCGCTGGGATTGAATATCAATTTTGCTTTAAGTATTTGGCATTTTTGATGATCTCTTCGACAAAATATTTATCCTTATTGATGAAATCCTGCCAGGGATTAATCGTAGCCATGATGCCGCGCTGTTTAACCCAATACATCGCCCGCCAGGCCCCGTACGCCAGCCCGTCCAATATCTGTAGCGTGGTTGTGACCTTTTTGAGCAATTGATCGCGACCATTATAGTCAGCGAGTATATTGTCTCCCGATTTCAGCACATAGGTTGAAACTTCGCTGACCAGCGCCACAGACCGAACTTTCATTTCGTTGGCGATATTGGTCGCGAATAACAATAAATAAGGGTCGGACTTGCCTAAAGCCAGGGCCTGGTTCAGATAACTGATCATATCGGCGGTAATGGTCGCCATATATTTGACTTCCAAACCATCCTTTAAAGCGGAATTAACATTCGATAAACCGTTATAAATCATTTCTTGCGCCAGCACTACCGAACCCACGTTGGTATTCAGGTCCTCGATGTTATTATTTATCTTTCCGAGATACTGATTATGGGTTTGCTCTGCGCTCATCCTAACCGCTTGGTTGGCCTCTACTGATACGAGATATTTTTCGTCCAATACGTATTGCTGTGCAGAAGCCGATAGCTTAATGCAGAAAGCAAAAAGCACGAAAAGAAAGATTCGCTTCGTCATTGTTTAAGATATTTGGCATTTTGGATGATACTTTCGGCTACGTTTTTGTCCTGGTCGATATAATTCTGAAATGGATTGATGGAACGCAGCAAGGAATTAAGGCTGGAATAGGTCAGCGTATTGACCAGTTTACCGGATAGTTCCTGAATCTCTGAAAGCTGCATCAGGACGTAATCAAATAAAAGTTTCCGGTCGGATGCCTTCATCTGGTTGACATCGCCAATCGATAAAGTCAGGCCGGTGACGTAGCCGATTAGGCCCTGCGCTTTTTCAACAAACTCGATCTCGGTCTGGTAACCTAAAAAAGCGAGAGCCGGGTTCTTTTCAACGAGGCTGATGATCTGAGCCTGGTAGCTCACGATCTGCTTTACCTCCGGCGTGGCGTAAATGCCGATGTCGGCGATATTGATGGCCGTGCCCAAAGTATTGTACCTGTTTTGTAAGGTGCGGTACATATTCTTCATTTTAGTAAGCAGAGTTAGATTGACCTGTTCATTGGCAGTTACCGTTGCCTGGTTGTTCCTGGCTTTTACCTGCTGTGTGTGCTCGGATTTAGATTGATCGATCAACTGATGGATGCCGGCAATGTCAAGGGTGCTTTGCTGGGAGAAAGCGGAAAGCGGAAAGCCAAAAGCGCAAAGCAGAAAAAAGGGTAATTTCTTCATTGCTTCAGGTATTTGGCGTTGTTCAATACATCGTTGGCGATCTGGACATCCATATTTTTCCATTCTGACCAGGGATTAAGCGAGGCCCATATCCCGCGCATTTTGGCCCAGTACATCGCCCGGCCCATGCCGTAAGCGATGCCGCGCAGGATCTGCATTTCGCTCTCGATGTGGTTCAGCAGCTTACCCCGTTCGCCTGCGTCCATTAAATTATTTCCGCCTTTGAGCACAAAGGCGCTCACATCAGCAGACAGTGTCACTGCCCGCGTCTCAAATTCCCGCGCGCCTTCTTCGGCAAAAAGTAATAAGACCGGATCAGATTTGGCGATGGTTATCGCCTGGCCCACATCGTTCACGATATCTGTCCCACAACTGGCGATCTCTTTAATGGAAGTGAGGTTATTGATGACTGAAGCCACCTGGCTCAAACCCTTGTAGATTTTATTTTGCAGGTCGTTGACAATTACCAGTTGCCCGGTTACCGCCAATTGGCCTTTTTGAATCAAACTTAAATTGTTGTTGATGGTATTTAACTGGCCGTTGATCACTGCGCTGTTAACAGCGATAGCTGCCGAAGTGGCCGGGTCGACCACGACTTCCTGCGCGAAAACGGTTTTACACAGCAATACGGGCAGGAGGATAAGGAGCATTAATGTTATCTTCATAGATGTCATAGAAAAAAGGATGATCGATTTGGTTAATATGGCTGACAAACTGTGCGAGGGACAGTTTACTGGCGTGAAAATCATTGACAAAAAGGTCTAACGCGTGCTGGTACTTGCCAAAATATTCGATGTAAACTTCGAGTGCCGATTTCTCCGGCTTCTCCGTGGAGAAAGTCAAATACTGGTGCAGGCTGACCTCTACGCCATAAACCTCGCCAACCGCGCCGCGCCGGATATATACTTCTTTAAAGCGCCCGCGTCCCTCGGTATTCTCCAACTGGTTAATAGAAAATATCTTTTTGCGCTCAGTTTCATTGATCGATAAGAGCGAAGCAATAGCCCCATAATTATCCTTGAACTTGGTTTGATCCAGCAGGCAGATGGTGTCCGAATTGTTAATAATGCTATCTTTAACTACCGCGTTACTGATGATGTCGCCTAATTCCTGTGTCACCACAATGGCCTCTCCCCAGAACTTTCTAACCGTTTTGTAGAGGTAAAGCAGGTACGAAGCCATCAAAGGGCTTGCAATTGCTTTCCATGCCTCTTCGACGACCAAAGCCTTTCGGCGTGATGACCTGAAGCGCATCTTCTGGATAAATACGTCCATGATCGCCAATGTAACGATTGGAAAGAGAACGCGATTTTCCTTCACGGCGTCAATTTCATAGACGATGAAGCGCTCGGTAAACAGAGAGGAATCGGTCGCTTCGTTCAGGATCTGTGCAAATTCGCCGCCTTTGTAAAACTTCTTCAACACATAGCGGAACTCATCCATATCAAAAGGAATGCGTTCTTCCTGCTTGATCTCTGGGATCTTCCAGAGCGCGAATTCATAAAAACTGTTGAAGTTTAACTGTTCGATATGCGGCTTACCTTCGGCTTTCAGGCGGCGCAACTGTTCTTCCTTAACGGCCTGGTGAAACTTTTCATCATAGGCCGCGCGGAATGGATTAGCTTCGTTCGGGGTTAAAGTGTCGCCGGAATGCGTGAGTGCATCCACTAAGGCCTGGTCATCGCGCGGTAGTTCACCGGCCAAATCATTGTCCAGCACTTCAATTTCAAATTCGGCAAACGGCGTAAAGCCGCTACCGCCCTTCATTTCTTCCAGCACTTTTTTTCGGATCGCGCACTGATCCTTTTTGGAGATTTGCGGCAGTTCTTCCTGCTCAAAGTATTGCAGGTAATAAGCATTGATCACATTGCTGATGACATCCCGCTCGACCTGGCTGAAAACTCCGTCCGCACCTTTCCAAAGCAGGCCGACGAGTGTGATCAGGAAATCCTTCTTTTCAATATTGAATTCTTCCACTGTGATCTGGAAGGGGTTCATCGTGATCGGCTTTTTATCAGTATAGGTAATATACTTGCCCTTGTAATAAGCGCATAAGCCGGAATAAGAATGGCCGGTATCCACAATGACCATATCCATATTGAACAGCATATACTGTTCGATCAGGCTATTCATGAAGAAGGATTTACCAGAACCGCTGGGGCCCAACACGAACTTGTTCCGGTTATTGATCCGGTTAGTCCGCATCGGGAGATCGGCTACGTCAATACCTACCGGTACGCCCTGCCGATCCGTAAAGCGTACCAAAAAATCGGACGGCTCATCGAGCGGCATCGACTCTTTTAGAAAGAAACAAACGGCGGCATCGCAGGTGGTCAGGAACCAGTCGTAATCTTTCAGTTCCACCGCATTACCCGGCAGGGCGCAGCGGTAAAGTTCCAGTTGGTTATAGCCATTCTTGCTGGCCATAATACCCAAACCAAATAAGGCGCTTTCAATAAAATTGGCCGCTTTCTGTATTTTGTCCTGCTGTGCTGCCAGCACAATATTAAAATGGCAGTTGACCAATAACTGGTTCTCCCGTGCAACATCATTTAAGAGCAAATCAATGTCCTCGACACATAAAGTATTGGCCGGGTCTGGTATGCCGGAGTGCCGTTTCTTTTTCAGTTCCAGCTTTTTGAGCGTCATGAATTGGCTGGGTATATCAATGACCTGGTTAAACAGGATTACCTCGAAATCGGGCACCCGGAACAGGAACGAAAGAAAATCCACCGGGAAACCCCGCAGGGTTTCCTTTTCATTCATTTCGATGTGCGTACTTACCGATGGCGGCAAATCCACGTTATCGATATTGATCAGCGGGATATTGCGGATAGCGCGGTCACCCATTTTGATCTCGGTATCGTTCGGCGCGAAGTTGTTGAGCACGATATGCTCCGGCTTAAAGTCCATCGCCAGGAACTGCATGATCAGTAAATTGAGCTGCTGCTCTATCAGGATCACGGGTGCCGTCTTTGCGGCAACCAAAATGTCCATGACTTTGTCCAACTGCTGGCTGAAATCACGCAGCGCCTTTTTATCAAAAACATAAAAAGCGCCCTTGCGTACCTGGCGGGTCAGTGTGATATAGGTATTGACCTTGATATAATCCCGCCCGGCAAAATGTTCATTGTATTTCTGCTGCAAATACTCGCCGCCATCTTTGAGCGGGTATTCTTCCTTACTGATCACATCTGATTTTTGCAGTAAATACCCATCGCCAATGATCTTGACCACGTTGATCATCAGCGCGTGGAACTCATCGTAAGCCGCAGAGGATGCCGAGAAGCGGGTAACTGGGTTAGTTATTTGAATAACCACCGAACATTCGCCGCCTGCACCGACTAAAATATCGATACCATTATAATGGTCGATACCGATATAGGGAATGTTAAAGACTTGTTTTCCGGCCATAACGAGAGAGATTTTTGAAGTTGACCTGGTGAATGAATATGCCCGTCGGGCGGGCTTTGATATGGAGGCCTTGTTTCTGTTTGGCGGCGATAAAGACAAGCCCGCCTGCAACGGCGGCGATCAGGACGATCAGGCCCAGCCACATATTGACCAGCGCCATTGTTAATGCGCCCAGTACCAGGCCTGCCAGCAAAGAGCCAACACCCCAATAGATATACTTGCCTTTAAACCCACGGTATACGAGGGGCCTTTGCAGCCCCTTGTATACCTGGAATTGCCTGGCCATTAGGTGAGGCCAAAGAAGGCTTTGATCACGACGGCGGAAACCACAAGGAACACACATGAGCCGCCCCATCCCATTAACTCTTTGTTAATATCCTGGTCGCCGCTGTTCCATTTGGAATACACACGGATCGCGCCGACAATGCCGACGATCCCGCCGATCACCAGCGTCACATTGGTTACCGGGGCGACATAGGTTTTAAGGGAGGTGGTAGCGGAGTTCAGGCCGGTTACACCGTTCTGGGCAAAGGCGGATGCCGTGCCCAGGGCAAGGACCACGGCTGTGGCCCACATTTTTTTGATTTTGTTCATTTTAGGGGTATTAAAAATTAGATGAAATAAAAAAGGCGGCCCCCGAATCATCGGGGAACCGCCGGGGTTATGGAGGGGTATTAAAGAACTTAGAGGCCAAACACGCCACGCAGGAAAGCCCCTGCCAGCACCATAAAAAAGGCAGCAAAGAACCAGACGGCTACCTGCTCGTCAATGCGCGGATGCCCCATTTGCCAGTTATGGTAAATACGCACCGCGCCGATAATGCCAAACACGGCGGCCAGCACCAGCGAACAGTCCATCGCGGAAAAGAAAGTCGATCTTAAATTTTGCTGCGCCTGCTGCATTTCCGAAATGCCAGGCTGCGCGCCTGCGCCCAATACCAGCAGGCAGCAGCAAAAAGTCAATAAAAATGCTTTCATATTAAAAGCTGACAGAGCGTGTATAGATGATGGCTTCCTGTTTGGCCAGGCGAAAGAGATCGGTGATCGGCACCCCACCGGAACCGATCACTTCATTTTTGTTAGGGGATTTTGTTGGCTGTACAGCCTGGGCCGCCAGCTGAACCGGCGTGACTTGTTCGGAAAAGGTCAGTTCATGCGGATTTCCGCTGGCTACGTCCTGCCGTTTGCTGTGCGCCAGGTCGGTCAGGATAACGATCAAATAGTAAAGGCCATAGCCGCCAGCCAGCCAAAGTAAAAAATGGGTCCAGTTCATGTTTTGAGTTGTTTTAAGAATTGGTCGATAGCCAGCCGCAGTTCCGGGTGCTGTTTGAGCAGGTCGCTGATGGCAAAGGCCATCACTTTGGTAATGTCAATGCCTGTAGCCAGCTTGAGCTGGTTCAGGATCACAACCGTATATTCATCCAGCCGGATATGCACGACGCTATTATGGTCGCTGTTATCATAGGCCCTGATACGGTCCAGTATTTCATTGAAGGCCGGGTCGCGCTGCTGGCGAAGGATTTTTGGGTTCATAGCTCGAAGTTGGCTAAGTGTGCTTTGATTAATGATTTGAGTTCGGGGTTCTGCTCGAATAGCTGCCTTATAGAAAAGCAGATCAGGCGCGTCACCTCTATGCCGGTGGCGATCTTCAGATGATGGATCATTTGCGCAGTTTGCGCATCCACCCTTGCATGGATCAGCGTTTTGTTGGCACTGACATCGAGATCGCGCATCAATGAAACGATCTCCGGGATGTCCGGCGGCTTTGCTGATTTGGGTTTAACCACTTTTACCGGCTTTTCCGGCGTATCCGGTTTGGCCATCTTACTCCTTAACTGGTCGGCCAGCGTTTTGATCTCGCTCATAAATAAGGTTGGATAAAGTCTTTAAAAACCTGGTCGAAAACCGGCAGCAAAAGCGCCTGCACGTTTAGCGGCGTCTGGAAAGTATTGGTGCGCTGAAAATCGATACGGTCGGCAATCGCTTCAGTTACGTGGCCTAATTGGTTCAGCTGTTCATTCACATCCGCCTTGATCTCGTACTTGACATTGGCCTTGATGCGGTTGGGTACAAATAATAAATGCACCTCCGGGTTAATCTTCTTCAATACCAAAGCAAAAGGGATCGTTGAATCAAAGCTAAACTCATCATAGGCAAATGGACAAATCGCTACCTGTGCTGCTTTAAAGACACCTATCAAACCATCATCATCCAGTTTGCCCGGCAGGTCGATCAGCACAATGTCCTTTGGATTATCCCGGATGGTGTCCGCCATCATTGGAAAGTCTGACAGCCCAAATGCCAATACCTCGTAAGGCTCAGCGTTCTCCAGTATTTTTGCTTTCTCGAATTTTTGGGAAATCGACTGCTGGTAATCCATATCCAGCACGGTGACTTTGCACTTTTTATTTTGCGTGAGATAATTGGCCAGCAAAAGGGTGAGCGTGCTCTTTCCGGCACCGCCTTTCTGGTTCCCGATAATAATGACCATAAGATTTGTTTTAATTGTCAGCGGAGATTGGTTCTTGCTTTTTTCTTTCGGCGGCGCTTCATCCCTAATACCGCATCATCGTCTACGTCTGATGCCAGGTTGATACCGGGAAAAGCCGGATGCTGTCGTTGCGGTTGTTCGGTGCTAAAGCGATTGGCTAACACCTGCTTCTGCTTTTCATTTAGCAGTTCATTCGTAATAATGAATACACCAGCTGCCGGATCATGCAGGGTAAAGCCATCTTCGTTTTTAATTATGACCAGGCCCTGGTGCTGTAAACCCTGCGTCAGATCAGGGTAATTGTACATCGCCGCTTTTAATAATGCGGCATAGTAGTTCAGTTGGTTCGTGTTGTTTTCGTAACGAACCCGTGGCTTTTCTTTTGCCGGGCTTTCGGAAACGTGCTTGGCTAACAATTCCTTTAAAGGCATGATCTCACCACCCTTGAAAATATTTTTACCGGAATGATCGATCACGGAATAGCCATAAGGCGGCTTATCGCCGGAAGCGTGAAATATCAGTTCGACCCCGAATTTGACTTTCATAATAGCGGCAAATTCAGACTGGTAGCCTTTTCGCCCATTCTCTAAGGAGGTGTCATGAGCGGCTGCATATTTATGGAACCAGGCCTTTAATTGTACCTTTCGCTGCTGATCGGCATCCTTGCTCAGTCTTTCCGTGACCAAATTTCGGTCGATGGTTTCCTGTAACTTCCCGAATTTGATCACCTCGTAAAGCCCGTCCCGTTCCCGCAATACATAGCCCTTGCTATCCAGGATCATCCGAAACTGCGCTTCATTGGCAAACCGGAAAGCCAGCGCATTTTCAATATCGCTTTTAGCGTTATGTTTGGCATCAATACCCAAAACGCGGTTCAAAGTCTCCACCGCCCGTATCTTTTCAAAGCGGTCGCTGATCTTTTTACCAGTGCGGTCGATTCGTGCGGTCACCAAATGGACGTGATTATTGGCGGTATCCTTATGAAAAATGATCAGGTAGGGTTGTTTTTCATAACCCATTTGCGCCAGCCATTCCTCGCCAATGGCGGTCAGCTCGTGCTTGTCATAAGTGCGGCCTTCTGCTGAAATCACCACATGGAACTGCGGCCGCTTGACATGCTTATTCATAGCCGATACCATCGCCAGGTGATTTTTGTAATCCTCCGGGCGCACGTTCATTAGGCTCTGCAAAGCGCCAAAGTTCGCCACCTTCATCAACTCGCCCTTATTTGCATCAACCTTATCAGTATTATAGCTAACAGCGGGAAAACCACCGGCAGGCGGCAGGATATGGACGATCATAATTTGTTCTTTGTAAACTTGTGTATTCGGAACTTTTTCACTGCGCACAAATTCACTGCAAACAAGTGCACTAAAAACAAATTCGGCCTGAACAAGTGCGGTGCAAACAAATTCGCTCCAACCAAATTCGTTGTGCACAAATTCGCAGCAAACAAGTTCTCACTGAACTAAACGCCGGTCATCCGGAATACTTTGCGCAGGCTGACATCCAATGCTTGTTGATTTTTGAGGTATTGCTCAAACAAAACATTAAACCGCTCGATCACAACAGGCGATAACATACCTCGCTTTTTCAGGATATTCGCATATTTTGCCAGCTGGTTAATGTTATTGCCGCAGCGTCCCATCTCGGCACCCAGCTGATCCAGTAAAACGATCAGTTCCTTTGCATTCACGACCAGCAAACCGGCATTGCTTAATAGCCGCTGCCTGACCAACTCTGTTTTGGTCAGGCCCAATGTTTTCTCCAACTCACAGATGATAGCATATTCGTCTTCGGTAAAGCGGGCATCAATCTTTTTGCTCCTTTTACCGGCTATCATCTGCGGCCTGCCCTTTGTTCTGCCTCTACCATTCATCAGAGTAAACGAGTTGCGAGTTTACGATACTCCCTGGTCTTCGCGTAGGTACGGAGCGAAGTCCAGGGCAAGATTGCGACTGGCTGGCAAAAAACGAGCGGAGCGGTTTTTTGTCGGACAGGAGCACATCTTGCAAGGGGAAAGACCAAAAGGGAACTTGTTCGCTTTTCAGCGTTCCAATTGATAACTTCTTCGCTCGGCGACGATCAGGTCGTTGTAATCGTTGTAATCTTTATAGATACCTGAACGGTCGATTGCCCGGGGGATGGCGGCCTGGAAATCAAGGGTGGCCTGCCTGCCTGATGGGTCATTGTCAAAATAAAGCGAAATGTCCTGGAACTCCTGTGCTTTCACTATGCCTACCTGAAGAAGGGAAATGGAATTTAAGACCAGTACGCTGTCCGGTGCGAACTTGTTCTCTGTGAGCCAACTTAAATAATTAAAAAATCCCTCGAAAACCGATAGTCGTTTTTCCGAGTTGGGGATAAAGCTAATGGCTTT
The DNA here is from genome assembly GCF_007971525.1 of Mucilaginibacter ginsenosidivorax. Taxonomy (NCBI): domain Bacteria; kingdom Pseudomonadati; phylum Bacteroidota; class Sphingobacteriia; order Sphingobacteriales; family Sphingobacteriaceae; genus Mucilaginibacter; species Mucilaginibacter ginsenosidivorax. The sequence continues at coordinate 5,826,135 of NZ_CP042437.1, read as the reverse complement.
GTGACCTAAACAACCTTTGAAATACAGGTTGCGGATTTCCCATGCTCCCTGTTCGTTTTGCCAACCTGCTGCAAAGAACTTATTCCGCTTTTTATCGTCATCCTCTACGTAATAATAAATTTCTTTGAGCCTACCTTCCGCCACTTGACCCACGCCCCGGCTTTCCAGGTAATTCAGGATGGCGGGATTGCTGCCGAGGTCTTTAATATCCAGTATCTCATAATTGGGTGCTTTTTCAACAAGGGGCTGTCGTTTATAATTAAGCGCCGCAGATAAAACCGAAACAGAGCCATCGCAGGTCAGTGCGATCTTTTCCAAGACTTCCGGGAAGGACAGACCTTTCCAGTACAGCAAGCCAAAATCGATGATGTTGCCGCCTTTACCTTCGCCAAAGTCATACCAGGTGCCCTGTTTATCGTTGACAGAAAAAGAGGGCGTGGTATCAGAATCGCGTAACATACTTAAATAAAGTTGTTCATTGCGAACGCGCTTGACCGGCACATAACCCAGGTGTGTTAAAAGGTCTACAAGAGAATAATTTTCCTTGATCTCGCTGGCTTTTAATTGATGATTTTCCATAATTTCGAGCATAAAAAAAGGGGCACTATGGCCCCTTCAGGTGTTTATATATAATTCGGAACTACTCACGTCGTATTCTACAATACGGCCTCTCGGCTGCCAATGCGCGTTCGCTTTGTTGATATTATCTCAGCTTCGCAAAATTTCCATTTTTCAGGTGGATAATGCTTTGTTCCCCGATGTCAAAGACCGTAGAATCAGGAGAACTTGTTCTTGCCTGATCGACGGTACAAAGGTTCGAAGGGTGCATATTTTTACCGGGGTCCTTAAAGGGTCTGACCCTTAAATAATTATTAATGAATTGATTATCAATAAGGTGTTCTATAGTAGGAACAGGAGCATTTTTAGTGGCAACTGCACTGAGTTCTGTCAAATACCTTTAAAATCTACAAGATTTGCTTTGAAATTTACAGTCTCGCAACGTCCAATAAACTGATATTTACTGTCAAGGATAAGCTTAAATAGTGAAACCAAATTCACCTTAAAGAGATATACTAATGGAAAAAGTAATTTTTATCACCGGCGCGTCTAAGGGATTTGGACGTGTTTGGACAGAAGCTGCTCTGGAAAGGGGTGACAATGTAGTAGCTACTGCAAGAAACATAAGTGCTTTAGATGATCTTGTCAAAAAATATGGCAACTCCATTTTAACATTACCCTTGGATGTTACTAGTAGAGATTCGGCCTTTAATGCGATTCAGCAAGCCTATTCACATTTTGGCAGGCTGGACGTCGTGATAAACAATGCTGGATATGGACATTTTGGAGCAACTGAAGAAGTATCAGAAGAAGAGGCACGTGCTCAGATGGATACCAATTTTTTTGGTACGCTGTGGGTCACGCAGGCGGCGTTACCGGTAATGCGAAAACAGAAAAGTGGTCATATAATTCAAATTTCCAGCATTGGTGGAGTCATAGCCCTTCCAGTTTTAGGAATTTATCATGCATCTAAATTCGCAGTTGAAGCATTCTCTGAATCACTTGCTGCTGAAGTTGCTGAGTTAGGTATAAAAATTACACTGGTAGAGCCGGGTGGATATGAGACGGATTGGCTTGGAACGTCATCTAAACAAAGTAAACCACTTGAAGCTTACGATCAAATTAAAGAGAGTTTTAAAAAAGTAATGGGCAGTCAAAGTTTTGACCCTAAGAAAACCGGCCCAATAATGTTAAAGTTGATTGATGAGAAAAACCCACCGTTACGACTTTTACTTGGTGACGTGTGGCCAATTCTAAATCGGGTTTATGAGGACCGCAGGAAAGTTTGGGAAGATTGGCAGGATCTTTCTATTTCCGCTTCATAAGGATACTTTAAAACTTACGCAATTATAAAATATCGTGCTGTCCTTTTTGACTGGTTTGTCGAATTTAATAAAACTTAAAAATCATTAAATAAATATTTATGGATGTAAATCAGATAAAAGAATCATCGGTTGGCCACTGGGAAAGTATCGCTCCTGAAATCCGTCCAAGTAGCCTTAAAAATGAAGAGGGGCTATTGAAACCGTTTTACCTGACCCGGAAATTTACCCTCAATGAGGATGACACATTTGAACTTATTGTCACAAACCTTGCTGATCCTTATGGTAAAGTTCTGATAGCCAATATGGCAATTAGAGGGCACATTGAATGGCTCGGCGATCATCCGATCGCCCCCGGAGCCCAGAAGGTTAATTTTACTGCTGATATCTCTTATGTCGTTACTCCCAAAGCTCAGGGATTTGCTGACGTGCTTAATAAATATACGCAATGCTTTGCAGAGTGGAAGGTTGACGAAGGACAGGATATTATAAGAAAGGCTTTTCCACCGTTTGGATTAGCAGAAGGGCAACTATTTAAAGAGTACGACCTGACCTATGTTTTAGGTGATCTTTTATTTTGGGGAGCACGAAATGTTGACGGAAGAGGTTTTGATATAGAAGAAAACCGTCCCACGAACCTGCAAATTCCCTTACTAAGACAAAAGTAATTGAAATACAACTACCGGAGCGAAAGAATTTCAGCTATGGTGGCCAACCCAGGTATTAGCCCCTGATTAAGTCCTATATACTTGTGGGGCTTTTTCATTGAACTTATTTTACTGAATATATCGCCGATGACTGAACCGATTTAAGAAGGAGGTAAAAAATAGGGTATCATCTTTAAGAGAATGTTATTCAACAAGTTGCCTGTAGCTATCATACGACTTACCGTAAACAGAGAAAACTATTTTCCACGCTGGAAGAAAGGAGACTACAGTACTGATGCGGCTAAGTCTAATGCGAGGGTAATGTAATTTGTTTACGTTTAAAATAAACCAATTTATAACCAAAATTTATTAATCTATCATGAAATCATCCTTATTAAAAACCAGCCTGTTCACTCTGGTTGCAATGGCGCTTTTAGGCAGCTGTAAAAAAGACGAGAGCGTCGCTCAAAAACCCGAACTACCAAAAGAAGAAGCGGTTGCAGCTTCCAAACAATTGTCAGTAAACGCTATAAATAACACGTGGACCATTAATTGGGATAACAGGGCCAATGGAGCTAATTATCCGCAAAGCCTCGCTAATGCCGACTTTGGCAATACAAATACCTGGTACGGACAAGGCGGCGCATATACAACCAATGGCAATAACAGTGTTGGTGTCAGAGTAACTCTGGTGCCTAATTTGGACGATGGCGGCGGTTTGATCTCCAATACTCAACTCGGTAACGGAACTGCCTATGAGGCCGACTATGACGTTAAGTTTCACAGCCAGTTTAACTGGGGAAAAGGCGGAAAAGTTGGCTTCGGTTTTGGTATAGGCGACCACAATACGGGGGGCGACCCAGGATGGGATGGTAATGGAGGGACGCTCCGCCTGATGTGGTATAATAGCGGCTCGCGCGTGTTTTTCCAACCTTACCTTTATTATAAAGATCAACCGGGAACATTTGGTGATACTTTCGGACGATCATATCCAAGCAGCGGCTCTTTGAATAAAGGCCAGTGGTACCATGTACATCTTTATATCAAAAGCAATAGTGGCAGCAATACAAACGGCCATGTTCAGATCGTTATCAATGGTTCGATTATACTTGACCAGGATATTCGCTGGACCACTAATGATGGTAAACGATTAATAGATCAGTTAACCTGGCATACCTTCCGTGGCGGTAATGACTCATCGTGGTGGACCAATACAACAGATTATATTTACTATGATAACCTGGTTATTCATCGTATAAGCAGTTAAAATCATATCTCATTATCTGCCAGCAAAAGGGTTTGCAATTGCAAGCCCTTTTGAGTTTTTAAAAGAGTATATAAATATTTTTATTGGTAAATTGGCAATTTGAGGGATTTAGATAGCCTTTGTAAACATCTTGAGGCAAGCCCCCTGCTCCATAAAGATTTGACCCCGAAGTTTTAAGGAATTACGATTATTCAGCAAACCTTTTCGCCATTCTTTTTTTTGCGTAGCACTTTTCTTAGAGTGGCTCGAACTTATTTTCTTGTAAAAACAGAAGCAAAATAACGAAGCCCACTTTTATTTGTTGATTGGAATATAGTGGGTAGATGTGTAGCTACTTTATTTAGGCGGTTCGAGCCCAGTCTAGGGGGCCTGACGTATCATTATATATTCCGGAGCCCTTGATCAATGCATTCCGGAAAAGAGTTCAAGTAGTTACGGTAGACTTTGACCGTAGAGTGTTCGGCAAACCTGTTATATTGCTTAAAATCATAAATGATCTGCTGATAATATTGAGAGAATACAACATGCTTCTGATAAAGTTGCGCGTTTCGTCTCATCCCTATCATATTTCGCGCAAAGCAAGATATATGATGAGGTGTGTGCGATGAAATTCTCTAAATAAGGGAAAAAAGACGATGTTAGTATTTTAAGAATCATTAAATAAATCATGAAGATATTAGAGAAAGCAGAAACAATACTCGAGTATAAAGTGAATGCTGGTCTAGAGGGGATGAGTTTGGCAGCTTCCCATGAATACACTAGTAGTTATGATTGGCGTACTACGACCACTGGCTCTTACATTTTAACCAGGCATTTTAAGTTTTCCGCAAATGTCAAAGAAAGCGATATCATGTTGATTTTTTACCAAAGTCGTCTCGAAATTGAAATTAATACGGAAAATGAGGAAAAAGACATCGAGGAAATTGCACTTGTGGTAAAAGAATCTGATAAAACTATGGTTGATTTTATAACTAAAAACAGCCTTTCTTATTCACCTGTAATTGGTCTAGAATATTACAATTTTGAAGAATTTCCGTTTATCAGCGTGAGGAATAGCTATCAAACACTTAAGAGTTTACCAGCTTTCGACGAAGAAACCGATGAGGTTAAAAAAATGAGATTGTTTATGTCGAAAAAGGGACAAAATCTTAATATTAAGTTCAAAGATTGAAGTCCTATCAAAATACCAAGACAGGTTCATTTCTCCAATAATATCGACACTTCTCCGAGATTTTCCACATAAGAAGTGTCGATAATTTCCATCAGATATCGGCTTTTTTCTTCTTTGCCCGTGAATTGATCTCTTAAACTTTCGGCTGTGATGATTTTTCCTGCATCTACTAAAGTTTGATGTGCCGCTTTTACCTTAGTTTGTAAAGATTCTAAGTATTTATTCAGTGCCCGGATGTCTTCTTTTGTCCCTATCCCCTTTCCGGCACGGGCATTCCATCTTGTAGGGTCACATTCTCTGCCAGCTGAAATTTCTGCACGTTTGCCGTTCACAGTGATACGCATGTAGATAGCGACAGTACCGTCCTGGTAATTTTTTTGCTTCTTTAAATAAAAGAGCAAATGGAAGTTGATTTTCATAATAACAAGCTTTAAAAGTTAAACAAAACTAGGCTTGCTATCTTCTTCTGTCAAGATGTTTAATTTTTGAACATGTTGACTATCAATTATTTGAATCGAATTCGGTGAGTAGTTATTTCCCATTTTAGTACTCACCGAATTGCTCACTTTTTTGTAGTGAATTGGTGCATAAAATGGCGTTTTGGCTATAAAGAATAACCCTGCAAAATTTTGATTTTCAGGGTTTTACCTTCTTTTGTTATTGATCTTAGTAGCCCGTAGGGGAATATTACGCTCAATACAGGCTTTTGGAGAACACATTTAGAAAAGCCTTCAATGTATTTCAAAACACCTTACTAACCGGGTTCCTGCATAAGCCTGAAAAATGGCTTCGTGAATATTTTATCGTTTTCACAGAGAGTTTTTTTTAAGTAGTCATCCGATCATTGCTAATATACGACCTGCCTTTTTTCACTTTGAGAACGGTTGGTTAAGCAAATTAATTTAATGTTATATATCCAACTAAAAATCTGAGTATTTTCTATGTATTAGTTTAATAAATACATCATAGAGGACAATTTTGATCCTTCCATTTTCCAGGCTGAAATCTATCACCTTCTTTTCAGGACTGACAATTTTGCGGTATTGAAGTTTTGTAGAATCGCAGTAAGACTAAAAAGCTGCCCCGAAAACACGGGACAGCTGAGTTTATTAAAAAGGGGGTATTATTAATAACCGATATTCTGTTTAAGCTTTGAGTTGAGAATAAGCTCGGCAGATGGGATTGGGAAAAGGCGTTTGTTAACGTCCTTATCAGTTTTGTAACCCCATGACTCTTCATATTTGCCAAAACGGATCAGGTCGTTTCTTCTCCAGGTTTCCCAGTTTAGCTCACGTGCGCGTTCCTGTAACAGGTTAGGCAGATCAACGCTGCTCCAGGTAGCTGCCTTGCGTTTAGCCCTTAACTGGTTAACCAGCGATAAGGCGGTTTCGCCATTGGTTACATTAGCACCTCTTAAAATAGCTTCGGCTTTCATCAGTATTACATCGGCATAACGGAAAACCGGTACGTCGTTACTTTGATTACGGTCGGTAGCGGTAACATCAGGATAGTATTTGTTATTGCGGATGCCCTTGGCTTTGCCCAGCTCATCGCCGCCAACCTCGAAGGTAGGTACATCAACCAGGGTAAGGTCGGGTGTAAAGGTTAACTGGAAATCAACCGGGGCTGTAGGGTCGGGGCCGCTGTATGACGCGTCCAATCCTTTTTTAGTGGTTTTAATGATGATGGGGTTACCGGCAAAATCATATTGCTTACCGATAAGCCAAAGGCTGGTACGGATATCGTTAGGATCGTTAAACTGCGCGTAGTATGATGGGATAGTGCTGCATGGGTTACTTAAGCGGTATGATAAACCATATTTAGCCTGCAGGGCCGGGTGCAATGAATACCAGCTAAACTGCTCAGCCTGTGCCTGCGCGTGATCATAAGGGATAGCGAAAATGAATTCTTTAACCTTAGGGCCGTTGTCTGGGTAAAACATTTTAAGATAATCATCCTCCAAACTGTATTTGCCCGATTGCATGATGTTATCACACATTTTAACGACATCATTATAGCGGCCTGTGCCGGTGTAAACTTCGGCATTCAGGTACATTTTAGCTAATATGGCATAGGCGGTAAATTGGGTTGGCCTGCCGTAAGTGCTTTGATCAACTACGATGCTCAGGTTTGGGATTACCTCGTTCAACTCTTTTTCAATAAAAGCAAAAACATCTTTACGGGCGGTAGTAGCAGGTTTATCTGCAGATCCGAATGAGGTTACTACGGGTATATTACCGTACAGGTCCATCATAAAGAAAAACACCATGGCACGGGTAGCCCTCAATTCGGCAATGGTAGTAGCTTTGGCGGCGTTATCTGGCGATGTAGCAAAAGTAGCGATGATGCGGTTACAGGTACTGATGGTACCAAAGCCCCATGTCCAGGCATCCTGCACCTGTGGCAGGTCGGCATTCCAGCTGTGATAATGCAGTTGTTGATAGCGGCCGCCATCGCGCCAGCCACCGGCCCTTGCAGGCATAATAGCCTCATCGGTACTCAGGGTTTGCATTTGCCAGTATGATTGTGCAAACGATCCTCTCAACTGTGCGTAAGCCGCTCCCGAAGCCAGGATAAACTGCTGCGGTGTTGTAGGGAAATTTTTAGGGGTTAATTCGGTTTCAACAGGCACATCAACTTTGGTGCATGATGATATAGTGATGGCCGCAAAAAATATGGCGCAGTATTTATAAATAGTCTTCATGTTGATCTTTTTATGGTGTATGATTTAAAATGATGCACTTAAACCGAACAGGAAAGCTCTTGTGCGCGGGTAATAATTTTTGTTATCGATGCCCGGTGTAAGCCCGCCTGATGAAATCTCCGGATCGATCCCCTTGTAGCCGGTTATAACCGCCAGGTTATTACCCGATAGATATACATGCAGGTTGCGGATGCCCGGGGTAAATTTTGGAAAAGTATAACCAAGCGTGGCATTGTCCAAACGCAGGTATGAGCCGCTTTCGATATAACGATCAGAGTATAAATAGGCATTCACATCTTTAGGCGATTCGTTGGCCGATGATGCGGGCAGGTTGTAGCTCCTCACATCGCTTGTACGGTTCAAATCGGCAAGGGTAGCGTTCAGGATTTTACCGCCAACCGAGCCGCGCACAAATACATTAAGATCAAAGTTGCCATAAGTAAAGCTGTTATTGAACCCAAATACTAATTTAGGCTGCGCGTTACCGGCATAAAAATAATCTTTGGATGTTGGAGTGGTGGTAACGCCGCCGCTACGGCTATAAAACTGCGATACGCCATTGGCATTTTTACCTGCATATTTGTACAACAGGAACTGGCCAACCGGATAACCCGTTTTCAGGATTTGTACCTTGTATCCTGATTCGCCCTGGCCGCCCGGTTCTGCCTGTGGAATGGAATCAAGCTTAAAGCTGCTGTTTGACAGCGATACCAGCTTATTCTTGTTGTGTGCGATGTTAACAGAAGTATTCCACTTGAAGCTGCTTGAAGCTACGGGCGTAGCATTAATGGTAACCTCGTACCCTTTGTTAGAGATTGAGCCCACATTAGCCGTTAAGGTACCTACAAAATACTGAGTGGTTGATACCGGGTAAAAGTAGATCAGGTCGTTGGTTTTTTTATCATATGCTTCGATAGTTCCGCTCAACCTGCCGTTAAATAATGAGAAATCCAGGCCTAAGTTATACATGGTGGTTTTTTCCCATTTCAGATCAGGATTGGCATTTTGCGAAGGGCCGATAGAGTTGGTGAACACGCCGTTATAGTAAAAAGCACCTGCCGAACCATATTTGATCTGCGAAATCAGCGGGTCAAAGCCCAGCGAGTTACCTGTGATCCCGTAGCTGGCCCTCAGTTTCAGATCATTAAACAAATGCTGGTTTTTCATGAATGATTCTTCAATGATTCTCCAGCCCAATGAAGCCGAAGGGAAGGTTCCCCACTTGTTGTTAGCCCCGAACGCCGATGAACCATCGCGCCTTAATGATAACTGCACCAGATATTTGTTATCATAGCTGTATTTCGCCCTGCTGTAGTATGATATTAAACGCAGTTTTTGATACAGGTTTGGTCCCCAGTCGGTCCTGAAATCGCCGGCAGGTGAACCAAGGCCAATATTCAGGTAACCGATATCATCAGTAGGGAAATTACGGTTGTTGGCCTGGAAGCCGTCGCCGTTTACATCCTGCTGTAAGCTGTAACCTGCTAACACGTTAATGTCGTGCTTGCCTGTGGTTTTGGCATAGGTCAAAAAAGTTTCGCCTACTTTACGGGTGTTTTCAAACGACGAACGATAAGCTTCGCCATGAACGCCCTGATCAAGGGTATACTGACTGTTGTAGTAGGATCCGCCGTTAACCTGTTCATTTTGGGTTGACAGGCTGATGTTGTAAGTAAACCCCAAAGGAAGCTTCAACTCGGCGGTGGCATTTATTAAACTCAGTTTACTTTTGGTTTTTTGATAGGCATCGGCCAGCAAAGCCGCAGGATTATAGTACTGTATGCGTTGCAGGTTTTCTGTGTAAACCCCGTTTTGCATTACCGGTACCGTTGGCAGGTAACGCAGCATGTTATACAATACAATGTTTTGATTGGGGATGATATCTGAGTTACTGGTAGCATTGTTTACCGATAAACCCAGTTTTAAACGGTCATTAAAAGCCTTTTGCTCCACCGCCATTTTAGTAGTAAAACGGTTGAGCGCACTGCCTTTCAAAATACCTTTATCATCAAAATAATTAACCGAGGCGCTGTACGTGGTTTGATTAAAACCACCTGTAAGGGCTACGTTGTGGTTTTGAGAGTAAGCTGTGCGGCTTACCTCTTTTTGCCAGTCGGTATTGGCTCCTTTTTGATCAGATGGATCAAGGGCCAGGCCGTTTTTACTAAGGTAGTCACTCAATTGTGAGGCATTCATCATTTTAATGCTGTTGGCAATTTTTTCAACACCTGCATAGGCATTGTATGATATAGCGGTTTGGCCGCTTTTGCCTTTTTTAGTAGTGATGAGGATTACGCCATTGGCTGCACGTGTACCGTAAATAGCGGTTGCAGATGCATCCTTTAATACATCAATAGTCTCAATATCATCGGGAGCTACGATCCTGTAATCGGCACCGGCTACGCCGTCAATGACATAAAAAGGCTCCTGTGCCTGGCCGGTACGCAGTGTTGAAGGGCCGCGTAAACTGATTGACGGACTTTCATTCGGGTCGCCGGAGCGAGTGATATTTAAACCGGCAACTTTACCCTGCAGCAACTGGGCCGGGTTACTCAATGCGCCTTTATTAAAATCTTTATTTTGAACAGATACGATAGAGCTGGTAAGTAACTTGCGTGATTGTTTACCATAACCTACTACTACCACTTCTTTTAACGCGGCCTGATCTGGTTTTAAAGATACATTGAGTGTGCCACCCGAAACTGCAAGTTCCTGCGACTGGTAACCGATGAATGAAAATACCAAGATATTGTTTTCAGCAGCCTCAATATGGTAGCTGCCCGAGTTGTCAGTTACGGTGCCATCGGTGCTGCTTTTGATCCTTACCGATACGCCAGGCATAGTTTCACCTGTCTGTGCATCGATAACTTTGCCGCTAACCCGCAAGAGCCTGGCGGTGGTCTGTACATATATGGTTTGGTCAACCCTTTTGAATGATAAACCAGATTGTTTGGCAATCTTTTTTAATACTTCGTCAACAGGCTGGTTATTTTCAGAAAGACTGATCTTTTTGCTAAGCTCTGCCTCTGTCGCATTGTGTATAAAGCGTAAACCGGTTTGTTTTTCTATTAAAGAGAATACTTCCTTGATGGATTTTTCGGAAACATTGATGGTACAACTGATAGAATCAGATGGGCGGTTTATATTGGCTGCACTGACTTGCAAAACCGTGCACGTCAAATAAATCGCACTTAAAAGCGAGAATATGTATTTTTTCATATTTTTGAGATTGTTAATACTAAAATGAATTGGGTCCTTTGGCGAGGACCTGATTACGGAGCAGGTGGTGTGATCTGATCATACTGCCTGTTTTTGTTTTATGCTTTCTTTATTTCATTAAGTTTTACCTTTCTTGTGTTTAGTTACATTTACCGGATATGATCATGGTATTGCCCTGCATTTTCCATGATATATCCGAAACCATTTTGATCTGCTCCATCACTTTACTTAGCGGGATATTATCAAAAGTGCCTTTCAGCTTGCAGCGCAGCAAGGTGCTGTCTTCCAGTTGTACAGGTACGCCGTACCACCTGCTCAGTTTTTTTGCGGCATCGGTCCAGCTATCGTAGTTAAATACCAGTTTATTTACCTTCCAGCCGGTAATATCTTCGATTGTAAAATCGGTCACATGGGCCTGATGATCATTTTGGGAATAGGTCATTTGTTTACCGGGGTCAAGGATGATGCGTTTGGACGGATCGTTATTTATATCCACCTGAACCTTGCCCTGTATCAGAGAGACAATAATATTGCTGTCGTTTTGGTAGGCCGATACGTTGAAATGTGTACCTAATACCTGGGTGGCAACCTTGCCGGTATGCACAATAAATGGCTTTTGCGGATCTCTTTTTACATCAAAAAACGCTTCACCATCTAAATAAACTTCACGCTTCTCATTGTCGAAGTTGCCGGCAACTCGCAGTTTACTTGCTGCATTGAGGGTAACAACGGTACCATCCGGAAGATCGATCTTTTTCATTTGGCCCGCAACCGTATGTGTTTCGATGAGGGCAAATGTGCCGGCTGGTTTGTTATTTATTCGGGCGTTATAGAACCAAACAACTCCGGTTAATATCAATACCGATGCTGCTATTGCCAGTACTGGCCTTAGTTTTACAATTTTGGGATTTTGGTCCGTGCCTGTGACTTTTCTTGGTGCCGTGTCCAGCTGGTCTATTTTCCTATTGAGGCGATACAGCGCGTCATTAGCCCTGTTACCGTTATTGGGAACCGGCTTTCTGGCCGACCAGATCTCGGCTATATCTTCAAATGCTTCAGAAAAATCCTTATCCGTTTGAACCTTTTGCAGCAAATACTGGGTCTCCTCCTCAGTTATTTTCCCCTCCAGGTAGCCTATGATCAATAAGTAATGATGCTCATCCATGTATGCCATTTTGAGGTAAGTGTCAAAAAAGGCACAATCTGATTACATGATTTTACGATTTAATATAATGGTAATATTGATGTTGATTATTTAACAGAAAGCAGGCGCTTCCTGAAATAATTTATAGCGCGGTAAATATGGGTTCTGACCGTGTTGACGGAGATGTTTAAAATTTCGGCAATTTCATGGTGCTCAAGCTGGTGCTGCCAGTTCATTAAAAAAACGACCTTACCCTGTTCCGGCAGCTCCTCTGCAAATCGTTCGATCATTTTGAGGCGTTCTTTTTTGACCAGTATTTCATCAGGGTGAAGGTGATCACTTATAGCTTGGTCCGACGCATATTCTTCAGGCAATAACTGTAATTTTTGGTTTTGACGCTTTAAAGCATAAACCTTGTTTTTTACAGCGCCGTACAAGTATGATTTCAACGAAGTGTGAATATACAGGCGTTCACGTTTTATCCAAAGGTCCAAAAAAACATCAGCAACGATGTCTTCCCCATCATCGTCACCTATACCTAAAAACCGGCAAAAATCCGACAATAATGGGTAATATCTTAAAAATAAGGAATCAAATGCTTCCCTGTCATCCGTTTTAACTTTCGACAGTAACTCTATATCCTCCATTTATCACTTTGTCAGTTAGGCAATTATATAACAAAGCTGTTACAATACTCCGCTTTGTAAATTAAGTTATTGTTAAAGTTTATATATGCGAAGAGTGGTCCACCACAACTCATAAAGATTGCTTCCGGCATACAGACCTTACATTTTCAACTTTCCAATTGGGGATTGCATTGTTTCCTCGTAACAACGTGTTTTTTAATTACTCATCGTCAAGAAATATTTTGGTAATTGGCTGATAAGAATCAATACGGCGATCCCTCAAAAACGGCCAGTGAGTACGATAATAATCAGATTTATCAAAATCCAATTCCTTTACAATAACCTCTTCCTGATCCTGAGTTGTTTGATGAATAATAACACCAAACGGATTCGCGAAGAATGAACCTCCCCAGAATTTTACACCAGCTTCATCGCCTACACGATTAACGCTTACCACGTGAATACCGTTTGCCACTGCGTGCGAACGCTGGATGATTTGCCATGCGCTGTACTGCTCAACATTGGTAGCTTCATCCTGTGTGATATCCCAGCCGATAGCAGTTGGGTAAAACAATATATCGGCACCCATTAATGCAGTAATTCGGGCTGCTTCAGGAAACCATTGATCCCAGCATATCAGCACGCCAACACGAGCAAATTTAGTATTGAATACTTTGTAACCCAGGTCTCCAGGGGTAAAATAAAATTTTTCATAAAAGCCCGGATCATCGGGGATATGCATTTTGCGGTATTTCCCCAGATAGCTACCATCAGCATCAAGCACGGCAGCGGTGTTATGATAAACACCATGTGCGCGTTTTTCAAACAATGAAGCAATAATCACTACGTTAAGCTCGCCAGCGACTTTTGATAACTCATCGGTTGACGGACCGGGGATAGCTTCGGCCAGCTTAAAATTATCGTAGTTTTCTTCATCGCAAAAATAAAGGGTGGTAAAAAGTTCCTGTAAACAAACGACTTGCGCGCCGTTTCTTGCAGCTTCCCTTACTTTAGCAATTGCTTTTTGCAGGTTCTGCTGTTTATCAGCAGTACAAGTCATTTGAACTATACCCACATTTACTTTACTCATTTTCCTGATTTTGCCAATTAAAGATCACTACTACTCGATTGATGCCATTGTAAATTTCAAAGGCGTCAATTCAAAAATCAACGTACACTTATTTTCAACGGCGTTCGGCAGCCATTAGAGCTATAAAAATATAAAAAAACCATAAAAAACATACTAAATAGTATGTTTTAATTTATATTTGACATTTTAGTTCTCCTGATTTTTATTCAAAAACATATTTATGTAGGTCGCAAACAATTGAAAAATGTCAATCAAAAATTACAAAACACTCACTTGGATCTTAACAATTGCCATTAACGGCTTAATCGCATTGTCCTTCTTCTTGCCCAAATTTAGTTCCCTAAAAGCCTATAATTTTTCAGTGTTACCACAACTTAATGCGGTACTCAACGGACTCACTTTTATTTCACTAATTTTTGCTTTGATTGCCATTAAACGAAAGAATATGTCCATTCACAAGCTATTTATATTCTTAGCTTTTTCCTTCACTTCCTTTTTCCTAATCTCATACTTAATATATCATTTCACTACGCCTTCAACCAAATATAGTGGAAGTGATCTTTTTAGATATATCTACTATTTCATTTTATTAACTCATATTCTTCTTGCTATCATAATTGTACCACTGGCGCTAATATCGATTGGCCTTGGACTAAATAATAAAATAGTGGAACACCGCAAAATAACCAGATGGTCAATGCCGATCTGGCTATACGTAAGTTTAACTGGTGTAATAGTCTACCTGATGATATCCCCTTTTTATTTAAAATGATAATGGTTAAATCAAAAAGGAAGGATCCAGATTACTCTGGGAACCCTTAATAAATAAAGAAAAGGATTAATAATTAATGGTTAACACACCCCGAAATAATAAAAGTATTGAAAGCGATCTTTTTATTCGCCTGACTAAAGGAGATTCCTCCGCATTGGAGGATCTAATGAAAGCATATTTTCCTATGTTGTGCCGTTATGCCGAACATTTTACACATGACCCGTCTATGGCAGAGGATATTGTTCAGGAATCATTTATTCGTTATTGGCAGTCAGGCGGGGCTTTTAAAAATTTGGACGGTGTTAAAGCTTTCCTATTCACTGTTACTAAAAATGGAGCACTAAATTCGATTAGGGGACGGAAAAGGGAAGAAGATAAATTATTAAATGCAGCTCGTTTGGAAAGCCTTGCCGTTGATAGCATCGATGGTGAAATCGTGAAACTTGAATTCCTGGCAGAGATTAACCTTTTTGTTCAGCAATTGCCTGAAAAAATGAAAGAGGTTTTCCTACTGAGTTTTGAGGAAGGGCTAACTATCGAAGAAATATCAAATAAGCTTAACATTAGTCGTAAAACTGTACGTAACCAAAAGTATAATTCCTTAGTATTACTCCGAAAACAATTTGGCCATCTTGGAATTCCGCTACTTTTGGTCATTACAAAAACACTGAAATAATTCGCCGTTTCAAAATATCGGTTGGTCCTAAAGTTTTGGGAGAGCTCACTCAACAATCAGGTGTATTAGTCTCATCTATGCTTCAAATGAATTTATAGTCCGACAGCATAATAAGTATTTTTTTCCCGGGTTGTTAATATACACCGAAGTAATTTTTTCAAAAAAGTATAAATCGTTCTGGGACAAAGGCCTATTGCCGGTGTTTTTATTAAACTAAAACACCCAAGCCCTTGAAAAGTAAAAAATACGGATCAGATTATTATATATACATAGGCCACTTAATCTATAGGGAATTCGAAGGAGATAAATTATCGCCCAATGAGCAGGAAGACCTCCTGGATTGGTTTCGGGAAAGTGAGGATAGCCTTGTCCTTTATAACGAACTTAAAAACCGGAAGCATGTAATTGAAAACTTGAATGAGCTAAATGCGCAATACAATACCGAAAAAGCGATTCATCAGGTTTTTGCTGCTCTCGGAATTAATGACGGTAATAAATTTCGATATAGAAACCGATTTCGTTTTCAAAAAGCAATTGCAGCCGCCGCAGCAATTCTCATCTTTATTGGAGGTGGCATTTTCCTGTTCAGGCAAAGTTCTCACAATGCAGGAAAACAGGAGGCTTTATTAAATTCTTCTAAGGAAATAACAAATCACAACAAGGCCATACTTACCCTCGCAAATGGCAGCAAAGTTATTCTTGATTCAGCCAAAAACGGACAGGTAAGCAAGCAGGGTAATGCTACAATAATAAAACAAAACGGTAATCTGCTATATCATAAAGGCGTTGGTGATGATCCCGTTGTATATAATACACTAACTACGCCAAAGGGCGGCCAGTTTCATATAGTTCTTCCCGATGGAAGTAACGTATGGTTAAACGCCGCTTCATCGATTACCTATCCTACCGTTTTTAAAGGAAACGAACGCCGCATTAGACTTACTGGAGAGGCTTATTTTGAAGTAACCCATAACAGGCTGCGTCCATTTATCGTTAGCTCCGGCAGTACTGCCATAAAAGTGCTTGGAACAAAGTTTAACGTAATGGCCTATTCTGATGAAGCTCAGCGACGCACCACACTCGTGGAGGGTCGAGTTGATGTTAGCAACGGCATTTCCCATCAAATAATTCGGCCAGGACAACAAGCCATTACCTCCAACAGAAGTCCGTCCGTTATTATCGACGACAAAGCTGACATAGAGGAGGCACTAGCGTGGCGTGAAGGATTTTTCAAATTTAAAAATACCGATATCAAAACGATAATGAGGGAAGTCTCCAGGTGGTATGATATCGATGTTGAATATACTGCTCCCAATTTACCAGACCACTTTGGTGGCAGGATTGATCGGAAAATTAAAATTGAGGATCTGATAAAACTGCTGGAAGGAAACGGGATATATCACTACCGGCTAGTTGGCCGGAAACTATATGTCCTGCTGTAACTAATGGTGAGAAACGATCCTGGATTATTTATAAAGGGAAAATGAATTGCCTGGAATAATGCATTAACATCTTCAGGAGATTCGCTTTAGCAAAATAACTGACCTGGAAAGTGATTGCCAGGTGAATAACGAATAAAATCAACTCTAAATAAAATGAGATTAAACCCTGATGGGAAACAGCTTCCCGTAACGCGCGCTGCAGATTGGCGGCGGATTATTACATTTCTTCTGACATTTGCATTCCTACAGGTTGCTGCGAGCAGTCGCGGACAGCACATCAACCTTTCCTTAAAGGGTGTCCCTCTTTCGAAAGTTTTTGATGAGATTTCGAGACAGTCGGGGGTTTCCATTATTTATAACGAGGATCTCCTAAAAAGCGTGGGTATGGTTTCTATCATAGCAAAAGATTTAAGCATCGAAGATGCCATCTCTCTTGCAGTAAAAGGCAAAGGCCTTAAATACCAGGTTGAGGGAAAAGTTATATATATCCAAAAAATTGACGTCAAAGAAACTTCTTCTCAATCCCCTTCCAACCAAGACCAATCAAATGATAAGGTTACTGTCAGAGGAACGGTGAAAAATGAGAAGGGCGAATTAATTGTTGGAGCCACGGTTCAGGTCAAAAACTCCCAGCGGGTTGTCGTTACAGATGAAAAAGGAAACTTTGAAATTACGGATATAGATGATAATGCAATCCTTGTCATTTCAAACGTAGGAATGGCATCCCAGGAAATAAAAATCAAAGGGATAACAACTTTTAATATCATTATGCATAACAAAGTAAGTACGCTCAATGAGGTTGTTGTAACTGCTTTTGGTGTGGAAAGATCATCAAAGGAAATAGGCTATAGTACAGCCACAGTTAAGGGAGAGGACCTAACGAAAGGTAATACGGGTAATTTACTCAGCGGATTATCAGGGCGTGTATCAGGTTTAAATATTGCCACCCAAAGCGCTGATATGACACCACAGATGCAGGTATTGCTTAGAGGTATCCGGTCTTTCTCAACCACAAGTAATAACCAGCCTTTATTCATCCTAAACGGATCGCCGCTTTCCTTTGGCTCTGACCAGAATTCGGCAAATTTAATTCTTGACTTTATCAATAACATAAACCCTAACGATATCGACAAAGTAACTGTACTTAAAGGAGCGAATGCAACTGCACTATATGGCCCGGAAGGGGTTAATGGAGTAATCATTATCACTACGAAAAAAGGCCAAAAGGGTAAGCCGATCATTAATTTCCGGAGTGCGGTAACTTTTCAACGCATTGATTACAGAGCGAACAAATACGAACAACATGATTACGGAAGTGGAACAGGACAGGTAGACCAGAACGGAAATGGCGTATTCAGTGGAACTGCAAACAACGGTTGGGGACCAAGATATAACGGAAGCCTGGTTAAAATTGGCCGTCCTGACGAAAACGGACAATTCCAGGAGGTGACCTATAATCATAAAAATGACTATCGTCAATTCTTCAATGTTGCATCTACCGTCCAAAACAATTTGTCGATTTCCCAGGGAGATGAGAATTCAAATTTTTACCTCGGAATGGCCTATAACACTCAGAGAGGTGTTTTGCCGGGGGATAAGCGCAATACAATAAACGCGTTTTTAGCAGCTGGCAGAAAGCTGGGTATTTTTGAGGCACAATACCAGGTAAATTTCGCACGTGAACTGAGCGATTTAGGTCCGGAGAATTTTGGCCCCTCTGGCCCTACCTATATTCCTTTTTCAAAATACAAGAATTATACAAATTATGAGTGGGCAGATAACAATCATTATTGGTCCGACGCGGACTACCAAAGTCCATATCAGGCCATTGCAGGTGATCGATCCCATAAAACTCAAAATTCCGCGGTTATCAGTTTAAGCTTGACGGCTAAGCCATTACCATGGCTCACCATACGAGACAATCCCGGTATTGTTCTAGCTAATATTTATTCCAAACGTACTACAGCACCGGTTAATTTCTCAGATTGGGCAAAACAGAACGGTGGCTTTTTTAGGAATTTTGACCTTCTCGCGAGGCTAGATGAAGACAACCTGACAAATTCCTCAGTTAATAACCAGTTGTTGATTACAACTCTTAATAAATCAGGGGATTTTGATTTCAGAAATTTGATCGGTAATACGATTGACGAAAACCGTTATAAAGATGTTAGCGGTCAGTCCAGCGGTTTGTCCATTCCTGTTTACAATCTTGCATTTTCTGCCCAATACCCAAATGCCACTGAACGCTATGTACTTTCACGCCGGTATTCTTTTTTTGCATCATCCTCCATCGGCTATAAACAAAGAGCATTTCTCGAACTTACAGCACGCAATGACTGGGACTCCAAACGGGCTGCAGCGGGAAGGGGAAAAGACCTTTATATAGGCGGTAACGTATCTGTTTTGATGAAAGAATCGGTAAAGGCTTTGCAGCGCCTGTCTTGGTTATCTTTTTTGCAACTCCGTGGCGCTGTCACGACCACTGCAAACATGAATATACAACCTTTCCAGTCTGAACGAACTTTAGAAACGGCGGCTTATTATAACTATCCTTACACTACTCCGTCAGGCGGCGGATTAGTCGGGTTCAATTATATTCCAGGAAATCCTAACCCGAACCTGAAACCTGAGAAAATTTTAAGTCTGGAAGGTGGTTTTGCGGCAAGGTTATTTAAGGATTTCCTTTCCATCAATTTCGCCTGGTATTGGCAACACAACAATGGTGTGATTACAGAGTCGGGTACATCCTGGCTTAGTGGTTCGCCTACCATTGACAATCTGGGTGTACTGAATAATACCGGATATGAGGTTGACCTTAACCTGAACTCCATTTTAAAACATCCAAACGGTTTTGATATTAATGCCGGTTTTCACATTGCCATGAATAGTAATAAAGTGATAAAATTAGCGCCGGACTACAATGGAGTCTATGTTGTTTCGCGTCCTGGAGGACGAGACGGATTAATGGGTGTAGTCGCACGCGAGGGGCATCAGGCATTTGAATATTGGCTATATGATTACAAAAGGGATGCACAGGGCAGGGTCATCATCGATTCATCCACCGGCTACCCCATCTCAGACCTGCAAACCCCAGTCTATAAAGGAACGACGACCCCCAAATATGTTGGAGGGCTTACCCTGAATTTTACCTATAAAAAATTCGCCTTATCAACGCTTAGTGAATATAATATCGGAGGTCAGCATTATTTCTCCCGTGCAGAAAATATGACCAGAGCAGGTCTTCACGTTCTGACAGAATATAACGGCCGTCAATCCTTTGTATTCCCGAATTCGGTTTACCTGGATGCTAATGGGAAATCTATACCGAATACCAGTATCAAAACATTGGATGCTAATAGCTTCCTGTACAACACTGTTGCAAATGCGAGTGCAAATTTTTTAACCAATTCGAGCTTTTTCAAGGTGAAGGAAGTAGTTCTCAATTATGAACAGATTGTCAAGAGTAAGACGATCAAAAAATTGAATATAGGGATATATGGACGAAATCTATTCAACTTCTATGCAAAAAATAACATATACGGCGACCCACAGCTTATAAAGGGACCAGGCAGGTTCGACTCTGACCCTGTAGCGAGTAATTCAGTATATGGGAATAATTCGCAGGGAATAGCTCCCAACGCGGGTTCAAGCAATAGTACCCCTTCAGGCGTACTAGAGTATGGCGTTATTCTATCCACTAATTTTTAAATCCCCAAAATTCGAAATCATGGCTACAAGAAATAAAATTTTCATTACATTAATGCTTCTCGTTGGTCTGCTGGCCGGAAGCTGTAAAAAATGGGTCGATGTTAATTATGACCCTTCGCAGGTGAGTGACCAAAACGCTACACCTGACTATATTTTGCCAGTGCTATTCACTAAGATGGCCCTCTCAGTGGATAATCAGAGTGGAATGAACGAATGGATGGGGTACTGGGCCTGGCCATATCACGACGCCAACGATCCCCAGACTACTTACGACATTCAGGATGTCTCCAAATTTCCTGGCCTGGAAGACCCATTTATCAGCCTCGTATTGTTTGAACAGAATTCAAAGAAGAACAATCAGCCATTTTATTGGGGCATTGCGAAGTTTTTAAAAGCCTTTTACTACAGCAACGCCGTTGATATATATAATGATATCCCGTATACCGAAGCCTTTAGATCTGACATCCGAACCCCACGTTATGATAAGGGACAATTTATCTATGAAGATTTGATGGTTCAGCTTGACAGCGCCCTTACCCTGATCAAGGGTGCACCACAGGGAAATGCGCTTCATATAAGTGATGCGGATATCATGTGCCATGGCAATAAAGATAAATGGTATCGCATCATAAATACCCTTAAATTGAGGCTCCTGATACACCAGGCTAACCGCAGCGAGCGTCAAACTTATATTCAGAAGGAAATTGCCAAGATCGTACAAAGTGGCTATGGTTTTTTGCAAAGTGGCGAAGATGCGGATGTTAATCCCGGTTATACCGATCAGAAGCCTTCCATTTACTTCCAGTGGAATTCAGCATTTGACGTTACTGTCAGAAATTATACGTCCTCCAATACTTACGGACTTCTGCCGGCATGGACGAGGGCTTGTGCAAATACAACAGCTATGGATCTCTTAAAGGGCAACAGAGATCCCCGACTCCAGTTTTTTTATAACCCAATTACTACGCCATTGCCGCCAGGGGCCAATGAACCTTTCGTACAGCTGGATTCCGCATCCTACAGGGGTAATCGTTTTGGCTTAACAATAGATCAGGGAATATACCCTTATCAGGGAAGTGACTATGTGTCACAAGTTGGTGGAGTCCAGACAAGGGGCGTAATTGTTAGCCCTTTATCAACCGGAATCATTAAAGGCTATAATATGAATGATTTTATTATCACCAGTGTGGAAAGTGCATTTCTCCAGGCTGAGGCTGTACAGCGGGGTTGGCTTGGAGGTAGTGCAGAAACAGCCTACCAAACGGCAGTAAAAGAATCTTTCCGATGGCTAAACGTCGGCGGGAACAATACAAATCCACAACTTTCGGATGATATATTCAACAAATGGTACGCTGATGAATCTGGTCATGGAAACAGCAATGTATCTTGGAATGCCGCCCCTGACAAATACAAATTGATCATGTTTCAGAAATACATGGCGCTAAATGGCATCAATCCGATAGAATCCTATACCGATTATCGTCGTAACGGACGCTTCCCAGCAATTCCTGTTTCTTATAACAACCTGAAAATAAATAATAATATGCCAATTCGATCTCCTTATCCATATACAGAGTATGCACAGAATGCAGAGCACGTCAAGGCCGAGGGGGATATTAACATATTTACTAGCAAGATTTGGTGGATGCCATAATTTGTAAATTATCTGGTAACACAAATTTTAATCTTTGAGAATTTCAAATTAACAAATATGATCTTAAAAAAAAGCTTAAGAATACTAATAGGGCTATTTGCCTTAACTGCATCTGCCACTCACTCAATTGCCCAGGAAAATCGTAATGCTTTGCTGCCGGTAGATCCATCGCTAAGGTTTGGAAGACTGTCTAACGGTTTTACCTACTATATTAAGCGCAATACAGTTCAGGAAAATAAGGTGATAATTTACCTAATTAACAAAGTGGGGTCCATATTGGAGAACGAAAAACAGCGTGGACTCGCGCACTTCCTTGAACACATGGCATTTAACGGCACTGCCCATTATCCGAAAAATGAATTACTAAATTATCTCCAAAAGTCAGGTGTCCGGTTTGGCGCAGACCTGAATGCTTTTACTGGCTTTAATGTTACCGAGTATCAACTGCCAATTCTTTTAAAGGACAGTAAGCAAATACATGACGCATTACAGGTAACCCGTGACTGGGCGCAAAGTGTCACACTGGACGACGAGGAGATTGAAAAAGAGCGTGGCGTGATCATGTCGGAAAAACGTTTGCACAAAGGTTTAGAGCAACGCATTGAAGATAAGACCGATTCCCTTACTTATAACGGCTCACTGTATGGCGACCGCGCGCCAATTGGACTGGAAGAAGTTATCCTTCATTCTGACCATAAAGAAATTAGAGACTTTTATCACGATTGGTACCGCCCTGATCTACAAGCGCTTGTTATTGTCGGGGACATTGATGTAAACCAGGTTGAAAAGGAAATCAAAAGCCTTTTTAGCGATTTGAAAATGCCAGGTCAACCTAAGCTTAGAAAAGAGATTGGTATTCCGTTATTAGGTAAAAATCAATTCTTGGTAGTTACAGACCCGGAGATTAAACAACCGGCGATGGATGTAACAATAAAGTTCCCGCGACTTGTTGTAAAGACTAAAAGCGACTACATTGAAGGGTTATCACGTAATCTTATTTCGATAATGTCCAACGACCGTTTTAACGAGATTATGCAGTTACCTAATCCGCCATTTTTATCTGCAGGTGTACAGATTGGTGGTTTTGAAGGAGGTCTTGATATATTGACTGGAGGAGTTACCACTAAGCCCGGTGAGCTCGAAACAGGTGCTCGCGCCTGGTGGCATGAAATGTTGCGTATGAAAGTGCAGGGATTTACAAAAACAGAACTGAGCCGGGCAAAGGAAGTAATCCTGGCGGGCCTAGACAACCAATATAAGGACCGCGATAAACTTGGAGCAGATGTTTTTGTAGCAAAATATGGCGACCAGTTTTTAACCGGCGCGACAGCTATGGATATAGAGGCAGAAACAAAACTGGCTAAATCCGCACTGGATACGCTTGGGGTTACCTATGTTAACGATCTTTTCAAAAAATACCTTAAAGATACAGACCGGGATATTATCATTAAAGAGGAAAGTAATCAGACTACAGTTTCCGAATCAGAAGTAACGAGATGGATTAACGAAGAGGCATCGAAGCCATTCAAGCCGTACGAGGATAAAGCATTACAACGTACGGCCCTGATAGATAATAAGCCTTTAGGGGGGCAGATCGTTAACGAGCGATCTTTACCTGATGTTGGTGCAACAGAGTTAAAATTGAGTAATGGTATCCGTGTGCTACTAAAGCCAACAAAGATTAAGAATGACCAGCTTTTATTTAACGGGTATAGCAAAGGCGGTTTATCCCAGGTAAGTGATGCGAATTTTTATTCGGGAAATTTGGCAGCAACGATAGTCGGCGCCAGCGGAGCCGGAAACTGGTCAGCGCTTGAATTGAACAGATGGATGGAACGTAATAACACCAATGTCAGCCCATATATTGACGACAATTACCAGGGGATTGCCGGTTCTGGCGAGCCTTCCAAACTGGAAGAAATGATGCAATTGATCACCCTCTATTTTACTAATCCGCGGCGAGATCCGATAGCCTTTAATAACTTAATGCAGCAAGTCAAATCTTCAATAGAAAGCAATGCTTCAATACCTCAGGCCATTTTCTCCGACACCGTAAAAACAATTTTGGGCGATCACCAATTCAGAAAATCGCCAATGCCTTTGCAAAGGATCGATGAGGTCAATCTGGATAGAGCTCTCGAAGTATACCGCGACCGATTTAAAGACGCCAGTGGTTTCACGTTTACCTTTGTTGGTAATTTTGATATCGTCAGTTTAAAGAAACTTGCGGCGCAGTACCTCGGTTCTTTACCAGCGCTCAATCGTCAGGAAGAAGTCAAAGACCTACATCTGTTTTACCCGACCGGGCGGATTGCAAGAAAAGTCATCGCAGGTAGTGAATTACGCGCAACAGTAGTACTTGGGTACCCGGGAAGGTTTGATTTCAGTATTGAGTCCAATCGCCAGATGGATGCGATAGCTAAAATATTAGAATTTCATTTAATCAGCCACTTAAGAGAGGATGAAGGTGGTATTTACACGGTCAACTCTTCATTGCATTCAGTTCAATATCCAACCGGACAGTATTTATATACCATTAATTTTGATTGTGACCCCGAAAATGTAGAGAGCTTGATCCTTAGTGCAAACAGTGAAATTGCTTCACTAAAATCGAACGGCCCCACCGACGATGATGTTGAAAAGTTTAAAGCGGAATATAGGGCCTTCATGGTCCAGGCCTTCAATGACAACGGTATCTGGCTTGATTACCTAACCAACCAACTCCAGATCAAAGGAGAACCGGGGCCGGTTGATATCTCCGCAAGGCTCAAATTAATAACTAAGGAAAGCCTGCAGGCTACTGCCCAAAAGTATTTCAACAGTAATAACTATGTTAGGATAATACTACTTCCGAAAATCAAATAACGTGAAATTTAAAACCAATAAAATTATGTTACAAAAGTTAATCATTCCCGGAGCGTGTATCGTATTGATCAGCTCGGTACTATGTTACAAATTCGTAACCCCAGAACAAAAGCAACCTGTAGTTGTTGAAGTAGGACCAGCCCCTACCTTAGATACTACTAAGTTTAAGATCGTCAAACCTTCAATTGTTAAAGGTCGTCATCCCATCGAAAATAAATCAGGTGGTGTTACCGGGGTGAAACCTACAACGGGCATAAAACCCAAGTAAAATTAGGGGCGGACGTAGCACAATGTTTATGCTACTAGCATTGTAGCGTATTTTGTGACAAAGGGAAGTTAACATACTTCCCTTTTTTTGTATTCAATTAAATTTATCCCGATTTAATTTTTAGCTTTTTCATTTTTGAATTCAATTTTGAAGGCTGGACATTCAGAATTTTAGCGGGCCTCCCTTGCCGGAGATCCGGCCATTACATTTTTTTAATGCCACAATACTATCGTCAAGATAGACTTCGGCAATGGATCTGAAGTTCGCCCTGTTCCCATTATTTACGCGTTCCAAACTTATTGCCTCATCCGGCAAATTAATCTTGGTAATGATTTCGGTATGACTTAATATAACACGCCGTTCAATGAGGTGGAACAGCTCCCGGATATTGCCTGGCCATGGATAATTCAGCATTCGCTGCAAAAACTTTTTTATCACCCAACCAATTCCATAACCTCCTCATTTAGCGGCGGAAAAGTATCATCGAACCGCCTATTTCAACCTTTTGCGAGAAGACCTTATGATGCAATTTTGTCTTGCTAAAACAATAAATAAAATGGATAGCAAAATTTTAAATCCCATCATAATGAAAACAATTAAATATGTGTTTGCAATTTTAGGCTTAGTTGCAGGCATAACCTGTTTTTCAGTTCAGGCACAAACTGTTAAAAGTTTTAATGGTAAAGACTTAAAGCTTAGTTATTACAATTCGGCCGAGGCCAATTTTGGTGTTAGCTCCGTACTTGTCAGCGGCAAAACGGATGCGATCCTGTTTGACGCACAATTTACGGTGCCCGATGCGGAAAGGCTGACCGCCGAAATTAAAAAAAGTGGTAAACACCTAAAAGCGATTTTTATCAGTTATGGTGACCCCGATTTTTATTTCGGTCTTGAAGTCATAAAAAAGAGTTATCCTGATGTGCCTGTTTATTCAACAGCGCCGATCATTGAGCACATTAAAGCTACCTATAAAGGCAAATTAGCCTACTGGGGAAGCGTGTATAAAGATGCGGTACCCAAAACAGCTGTTATTCCAACAGTCTATACCAAGGACAAACTGACCCTTGAAGGTAAAAAGCTGGAAATCGTTAAAGTGCAAGGTGCGCCTGCCCGTAGCTTTATCTGGATTCCATCGGAAGAAGCAGTGATTGGTGGTATCAACGTATTTGGCAATGATTTTCATCTTTGGACCGCCGATGATGCTACGGAGGCTAAGCGCGCACTTTGGATAAAAGCATTGGATCAAATAGCTGGTTATAAGCCGGTAATCGTCATTCCAGGGCACTTTGGAAGCAAAGCTGAACTGAATTTAGCTTCGGTAAGTTTCACTAAGGCTTATTTGCAAACATATAGCCAATTACTAAAATCAAATAAAACTTCACAATCATTGATTGCCTCACTTAAAGCGAAATACCCAAACCTGGCATTTCAAACTGCGCTCGAGCTGAGCGCAAAGGTTAACACTGGCGAAATGGCGTGGAAATAACCGGAGTGTTTGAGCTTTCTCTATAATGAATTATTTATAACGATGTAAAAAAACATCCTGCCGGTTATCTTTGATAAAAGACTGAAAGAAATCCCGATCAATGCCGGCAACTATAAAAAAATATGAATTCAAGGAAGGCTTACCTCACGAATTTGAAATTCTTGATTTGGAAACGCTATTCAATTTTGCATCCGATAAATTAACGGCACCGCACCGGACTGGTTTTTATCACATCATTTGGTTTGAAAGCGGCGAGGCTGATCATTTGGTTGATTTCAATCCGGTTCATGTTTCGGCTAACACTATTTTATTTCTCAATAAGGACATTGTGCACCGCTTTGACCCTACAGGAAATTTTGCGGGAAAGATGATCCTATTTACTGATGGTTTTTATTGCAGAAACGAACAGGATGCAAAATTTTTAAAAAGTTCAGTACTCTTTAATACCATTCTTGGTACAACCCAGATCCATATTGAGGGCAAGCTTATTGAGGTGTTAAACGAGCTTGTTGGTTTGATGAACGAGGAAGCTGAAAAAGGTAAAGACTCCAGGCAGTCGGAAATTATACAAAATTTTCTACATAATTTCCTGCTGCTTGCTGAACGTGAGCAGAATAATCAACCTGCCAATGAAACCGCCAAAGGCTCGGATTATGACCTCGTATTATTATTTAAAGATTTACTTGAACATGGATTTCTGCAACGCAGATTGATTAGTGATTATGCCAGGGAAATGTTTGTAACGGAAAAACGGTTGAACCAGGCAACATCAAAGATATTGGGAAAAACTGCAAAAGATGTTACTGACGACCGGATGGTTTTGGAAGCTAAGCGCTTGTTATCACACACGTCTAAAAGCGTTAAAGAAATTAGTTACGGCCTTGGCTTTGAAGAGCCTACAAATTTTATAAAGTATTTCCGGAAACACAATGGTCTGACGCCGATTGAGTTCAGAGAGAAATATGCAATTGAATAATCAAACGCTGAATGGAAATTTCCAATTGGCAGTAAAATAAAAGACCGTAAAGTTTTATAAATGGCTATCGGCTAAACCCTGGCCCTCCGTTAACGAGGATCGCAATACGCCGATCCCCGAATGCTCCGCCGCAATTTATAGACTCATATTTCAATTAATAAACAATTAAAAAAATGAAAATAGCAATTATTGGTATATCGGGAAATGTTGGCCAACGCTTATCAGCAGAGGCCCTAAACCGTGGTCACCAAGTGACCGGTATCGCAAGGAACGTAGATGTAGTTGGAGTTAAAGGCAACCTAAAGCTCGTAAATGGAAATGCAGCTGATTCGGTAGCACTATCCGAAATATTGAAAGGCCATGATGTTGTAATAAGCAGCCTTAAATTTGAAACCGCTGACCCGAACAAATTGATCGAAGCGGTGCGCCTATCAGGCGTAAAACGTTACTTAGTTGTAGGCGGGGCTTCCAGCCTTAATTTCAAACCTGGCGTAACAGTTTTAGAATCCGGCCATGTACCTGACTGGGCAATCGGGGAAGCGAAAGCAGGTGTTCGTTTCCTGGACATACTTCACGATGTAAATGATGTGCAATGGACATTCCTTAGCCCCTCGGCGTTATTCACTGAAGGAGAGCGTACCGGAAAATTCAGGTTAGGTAAAGATGATCTACTCATTGGAGAAAACGGAAAAAGCTCGATTTCTTATGAAGATTTCGCGATAGCACTGATTGACGAAGTGGAAACTCCTAAACACCAGCAGTCCCGGTTTACTGTTGGATACTAACTTTCGGTGCTGGCCACGGAATAAATCCTGTAGTGAAAGTGCCAAACCAATGGCGCCCTTATTAACTTAGAGCGGAAACTGGTTCAAAATCGAAGTCAGTTAAATTGCAATTTAACAGGATATGCTAATAACCAAAAACATACCATATAGTATGTTTTTGGTTATATTTGCTTCAGTCTTTTATAAACAATTAACATACGATGTACTCAAATCTTTTGGCCATACATTCTTTAATTCGCTGGATTATAGTCGGAAGCTTATTCTTTTCCATTTTTCGGGCCCATTATGGTTGGTTGCTGCAAAAACCATTTACCCGCTATGATAATTTGGTAAGACACTGGACGGCGACAATCGCGCATATTCAGCTTATTATCGGCCTATGGCTCTATATCATTAGCCCAATCGTGGCGTATTTTCTGGGACATATCAAAACGGCCATGCAGGAAAGAGCAATCCGATTTTTTGGCATGGAACATATTACCATGATGCTGATCGGCATCATAATAATCACGGTCGGCTCCGCCAAGGTCAAACGAGAAACGACTGATAAAGAAAAGTTTAAGACAATAGCCATTTGGTATACCGTTGGGGCGCTTGTTATTTTAAGTTCAGTGCCCTGGTCTTTTTCACCTGTGGTTAGCCGTCCCAATTTCAGACCCTTCTAATTAATCAATCCATATAAAAATCAATAAACATGAAAATTGCAATCAATGGCTTTGGCCGCATCGGCAGAATGACGCTTCGGGCCTTACAAAACCATCCTGACGTGGAAGTTGTAGCCATTAACGATTTAACCGATGCTGCGACGCTTGCTCATCTGCTGAAGTACGATACGGCCCATGGTAAATTTCCTGGTGAAGTATCATCTGAAAAGGATGCCATCATTGTCAATGGAAAACGAATTGCCCTGTTAAGTGAACGCGAACCACAGAAACTGCCCTGGAAAGCCCTTGAAATTGACGTTGTAGTCGAATCCACCGGGAGGTTCACCGACAGGGAGACTGCCCATGGACATATTCTTGCGGGAGCAAAAAAGGTGCTGATCACTGCCCCGGCATCAGGTGGCGTAAAAACTATCGTTCACGGTGTGAACAATAAGCTGATCGGTGATGATGTGATCTATTGTACCGCATCATGTACGACAGGGGCTATTGCGCCGGTGCTTACCGTTTTGGAAAAAGAATTCGGTATCCTATCAGGATACATGGTTACCGTTCACGCCTTTACTGCAGACCAGAACCTGCAGGATGCTCCCCACAAAGACCTGCGCAGGGCAAGAGCGGCGGCTTACTCGATCATCCCGACTTCAACCGGTGCTGCCAAAGCAATTGGCGACGTTCTTCCGGAGCTTAAAGGAAAACTTGATGGGTACGCCTACCGAGTTCCCGTTATTGATGGTTCAATAGTGGACCTTTCAATTAACTTAAAGCGTGATGTTACCATCGAAGAAATAAATAGTGCACTTAAACATTACGCTGAAAATTCGCTGAAAGGAGTTTTGGAGTATACCGAGGAACCATTGGTTTCTTCAGACATTCTTGGTAATACGCATTCCTCAATCGTGGATGGCAGCCTCACTAAAAACATCGGTAATTTAGTTAAGGTCGTTGCCTGGTATGACAATGAAGTTGGTATCTCCAATCGAATCGCTGAATTGGTATCTATTATATAAAAAGCACATAAGACAGTATTGATGCTGGTTCGACGGCAATTCATGCGCTTAGTTGTTCGTTACAGCACCAATACTTATTATAGGCCCGATTTGTAATAACACGTAGTCCTCGTTATGTTTGCAACATACTAACAGGTAGGTTATGGGAAAGGCACAGGAAACACGCATGGTTATTTTACAGAAGGCGTTCGAATTGATCTATGCGAACGGTTATAAGACCACCAGTATCGATCAAATTATAGCCACAACACAAGTTACAAAAGGTGCTTTTTTTTACCATTTCAAAACTAAAGATCAGATGGGGGTTGCCATCATTAAAGATCTTTTAATGCCCAGGCTCGCGGAAAATATCCTTAAGCCTTTGCAAACCGACCGAAACCCTTTAGAAGCAATATATCAGCTGATAGAAAGTCTCCTGACAAAAAATGATTTTTTAAAAATCGAGTTCGGTTGCCCTGTTGCCAACTTCACCCATGAAATGTCACCATGGAACACCGATTTCAATAAAGTACTTAAAGATTTGATCAGCCAATGGACCAAAGCCATGACGGAGACTATTGAAAATGGAAAAGGGAAAGGATTTGTACGGAACGATGTGGATGCCGGTCAGGTTACCTTATTTGTCCTCTCCGGATATTGGGGAATTCGGAATTTCGGCAAACTAAAGAACACAAAAGCTGTCTATAAGGATTATTTAATAGCATTGAAAAGCTATTTAAATACCTTGCAGTAAATTCAAAGTATACCAATCAGACTATGCCGGACATCAGATCCAATGCTGTAATGGGTTATCCAAATCTGGCTGTTTACACATCTTGTAACTTATTTATATGAAAGCGTTAACATTTTCCAATTTTGGCGATCCAGGGGTTCTTCAATACCTGGAGATCGCCCCACCTGTGTTAAAGGCCGGAGAAATACTGGTCGAGATGAAAGCTATCGGTCTTAACTTTTCCGATACCGAAAGACGCAAGGGAAATTATCATCTATTGGGTAAACCTCCGTATATAGCCGGTTATGAAGGCGCTGGCATTGTTGCAGATAACAATGGCCTCCCCGGCTTTAAACCTGGCGACAGGGTAAGCTTTGGCGACGTGCCCTTTGCCAATGCTGAACTGGTTGCCGTTCCGGTAACGCATGCCATTCCTTTACCTGCCGAAATAAGCTTTGATACCGCCGCAGCTATACTGTTACAAGGCATGACCGCACATTACCTGGCGACAGATAGCTATCCGGTTAAGCCGGGCGAAACTGTATTGTTGCATGCCGTAGCCGGTGGCGTTGGTCAGCTACTTACACAGATATGCAAATTGCTGGGTGCAAAAGTTATCGGCCTCACATCATCCGAGGCTAAAAGAACAACCGCCCTGGCAGCCGGAGCCGACACAGTTTTTTTATATCAGGATGATTGGAAAAGGCAGGTTTTGGAATATACCGGAGGTAAGGGTGTACACGTAACCTATGATAGTGTAGCGAAAACCCTGAATGATAGCCTCGAGGTAACCCGGACATTGGGTACGGTAGTATTGTATGGCAAAGCCGGAGGATTACCGGAGCCCCCACCATCTTTAGAGTTGCTGATGGATCGCTCACAAACCATTACAGGTGGCGACCTCTGGAGTTACCTGGATTCAAAAGAGGAGCGGATCAAACGATCCGGGGTATTATTTAAGTGGATAAGCTCGGGCCAGTTGGTATTACAGACTCCCAAAGCTTTTAAACTGGCCGATGGCAAATTGGCGCATGAGTATATGGAAAGCAAGCAAAGTACCGGGAAGATCATTTTAATTCCCTGATCAATAAGTTATTTTTTGCTGACTGATCATTATGAACAAATCTCCGGATCTAATTTATTGCAAAATCGAGCAGCAATCGAATCCTGAATTGGGTTAATAAAATAAAGAAAATCGATAAGCTTGAGAACAAACAGCAAAATTATACGATACTGATACTTAAGCTCTAAAGCTTATATCCGCAAGCCCCAATATCTGGTAATTTCTCATTTGGCAAACTTAATCCATTGTAATTGATACCAGGTGAATTTAAACCAACCTGTCGCCGATCGATTCCGGCATTTTTCAATAGTGAACCCCTGCTTAAATTGAAGTTCCTAAGTGTGTTGGGGAAAAAAAGACCGCTTGTCGCGGCATTGGCCGGGCTATCAAACAATGGGTCTATATTATAACCATAATTATGTCCTTTTAAGGCTTCACTAACCCCGGATGACTGTAATTCACTGAGTGAATAATACATCTTACCATTTAAAGACACCTTAAATCCTCCACCGGAATTATAATAATCATTATTCAAAAACCATCCGCCTTGTTTAACAATAACGATGGCAGAGTCCTTTTCAGTTGAGTAAAAAACATTATTAAAAAATCTGTTTCCGACGTTTCCATCTACGACCTGTACGCATGAGCCGAAATTATAGCAAGTATTATTATAAAAGACATTGTCGTTGCAGATGCCGGTATTTGCACCGATATAAATAGATGAATAACCATTTTCTCTACCATCTGATTTGCTAATATTATAACGTATGATATTATGTGAAGCATTACCACGAGGATTTCCATATTCCCACAGCAAAAAACCGGCTCCGGCGTTATCATGGCTGTAATTGTACTGCATGATGCAATTTGTTGTACCACCATCAAGATCAAATCCATCTCCATCGACCTTTGACGTCGACCCATTGTGAAATGCTTCGTTGAATTGAAATAAGATTTCCGTTGAATCCCAACACCAGATTGCGGCAGGACCGCCCTTTATATTGGTGTTATTCCATCCATTATCCCATGCCATATTGTGTTCGATGATACCGCCTCCAGCGCTTCCGATGACAATGCCATCTCCTGTATGGTTCCCATTCCCCGGTTTATACCCTAAATTTCGGCAAACTCTATTAAAGCCAATGTATACATTACCGAATGCGTAGTCAGTGCTTCCTGGTTTGGCCTGATAATTCACAAGCGAAGAAATTCCGGCAACGCTGTTATCATGAACGTTATTAGCATATACAATCAGATTGCTGAATCCACTATTACTCTGATCTATCGGATTAGTCAAGAATTGAATTCCCGCTTTAAAAAAACCACTGATATCGCAGTTTGATACATAACAGGTGCCCAACACTACAGCTCCTGGTAAGTCATTCCTGAATTCGATACCACTGCCGCTATTGCCATTCTGCAACTTTTCATTAAATCCACCTCGAATGATCAGGCTATCTACCCAAATGTTAGATTTATCAAGCACGTATATTCCAGTGCCCAACCGAGCATCTATAATGGCCTTGGTTTTTCCATAGCTACTATATCTAATGTATTGACTATCTGCACCGTTACTGCTTGCTATTAGATTCCCAATGAAAACGTGGCCGCCTTCAAAGAGAATCTGATCGCCCGGATTGAATTTAGTGGCGTTCACCTTTTGTATCGTTTTCCATGGGCGCAATCGCGAATTTCCCTTGTTGAAATCGCTCCCGTTGGGACTAACAAAATATATTGTTCCTTGAGGCTTTTGAATCCGGGATAAATACTGGCGCGATATACTGCTAAGCCCGGATTGGCTTTTGAATCCAAAGGCAAGATTTCCACAATTGAAAATGAGATAAATAGCACAACAAGTCCGTAACAGCCTGCTCATAATAAAAGTTATATATTAATTAAAACAATCCCAAAACTTTGCTCTATATGAGCAAGACAACAACCCAAGAATATGATCTTGCCGTTGTATCTAATCAATACCAGGCTAACCCGTCCTTTAGTTGGGTTCATGCTCCAGAATACACCTAATTCTTCCATTTGATTTTTACTGAATTTCCATCAACTAACATGGGCAACCAAACGTACCCGGACTTTTCCAGGTCAGTCATATTCCAACGATCTGCCATAAAAAGATATTTTCCCTTTCCTAAAGGCAAA
This sequence comes from Mucilaginibacter ginsenosidivorax, assembly GCF_007971525.1. Classification (NCBI taxonomy): domain Bacteria; kingdom Pseudomonadati; phylum Bacteroidota; class Sphingobacteriia; order Sphingobacteriales; family Sphingobacteriaceae; genus Mucilaginibacter; species Mucilaginibacter ginsenosidivorax. The sequence continues at coordinate 5,792,154 of NZ_CP042437.1, read as the reverse complement.
ACGAAGGTACCCTGAGAATCATAAGTAGTTTCAGACTTAGCTCCGTAGCAAGGATTGCCAATTAGGCTCCATTTCCCTAAAGGATTGCTCGTCCTGGCACATAAGGCTTGATTAGGGGACCAGCCGGTTGTCCCGGAGGTGATCAGGTAATACTGTGAACGGAATTTAAACATCGCAGGAGCTTCGCGGTTCAAACCAACAAATATCCTTTTATCTGCCTTGGTAGTTGTCAAATAATCCTCACTTAGCTGGCAAACATGCATTGTAGAATTATTCTCGGAACTATAGATAAGATAAGCACGTTCGTTGGAGTCTTTAAAAAGTGTCATATCCCTTGACTCATTGCCATTGGGAAGAAAACTACTTTTTAAAGTAAACGGGCCCGTTGGCTTATCACTTGTTGCAACACCAACATGAGCAAAGCTATAATCATTTTTGTCAAGGTGCATCCACATTACAAATGTTTTGGTTTTGCTATTGTAAATCACTTTAGGCCGTTCAATAACCCTGCTTGTATCAATATTGCTTTGAGGATCATCTGTTACAGGTGACAATACCACGCCTTCATATTTCCAATGTATTAAATCAGAAGAAGAATAACAGGAAATCCCGCCAGCCGGCACTCTGTAATCCAACCAGTTTTGACCAGGGACCAATGTTGTTTTCCCCTTTTTGATTTCACCATATAGGTAATATTTATTGTGATAATCCAATATCCCTGCCCCATGTGCGTTGATTGTATTTCCCTGATCATCTTTCCATTTACTTTCCAAAAAAAATAAACTATCCGGTTTAGCTTGTGCGTACACCGTGTCTGTCGGTAGAAAAAAAACGGCAAAAAATAGAATAGTAAAAAAACTGGAATTAGTCTTTATTTTCATATTAGCATGTATACTTTTAGAATTCGGAAGATTGGGCAATGTTATGCCGGATTTAAGTAGCAGCTCTAACATTGCCCTTTTTTTAATGGTATTCACTTGCGCCAATATCATAAGCGCCCCCATTTGGGATACCTAACCCATTAAAATCGTAGCTTCCCGCATTCCAACTCCATGTGGCCAAATTAAAATCTGTGTTGATCATCGGAGAACCACTATTTAGTTTGAAATTGCTCAATGTATTCGGGTATAAATTGCCAACCGTTCCGGCACTTGAAGGACTATTAAGTGAGGGGTTTACATTATAGCCATAGCTGTTCCCGTTCCAGGTTTCGCTCCAATTTGAAGCTCGCAAACTGGCCAATGAAGTAAAGACATTCCCGCTGATGTTAACATTGAATCCACCGGCAGAATTATAATAGTTATTGTTTAAGAACCATACGCCAGATTGGGTTGAAACAATCGATGTATTTGCCTGGGTGGAATAAAATATATTATTTGAGAAGATATTGTTTACATTGCCGCCATCACCCTTTACACAAGGGCCGGAATTGAAACAGGTGTTATTATAAATATAATTGTTATTGCAATTATTTGCACTTGCCCCAATCTCAATCGAACCATAGCCGTTCCTGGCCCCGTCGTTTTTACTAATGTTGTAACGAATTGTATTATGCGAGTTATTTACACGTGAGTCTCCAAATTCCCAAATTAAATATCCGGCACCCGCGTTATCGTGACTATAATTGTACTGCATGGTGCAGTAGGTAGCGCCGCCATCCAGGTCAAAACCATCGCCATCAATTGCGTTTGAACCGTTGTTGTATGCCTCGTTATATTGAATGTAAAGGTTTGTACTATCCCAGCACCAAATCGCAGCGGGCCCGCCTCCTGAATTAGTATTATTCCAGCCATTATTATACGCAACGTTATGCTCTATGGTACCACTTGAAGCGTCTCCTATCACAATCCCATCGCCGGTATGGTTGCCGTTACCTGGTTTATAACCTAAATTATTATAAACATAGTTATAGCCGACATATACATACGGAAAGGAGTAACTCGTACTCCCCGCAGACGGCGGATATCCTCCTATTGACGATATTCCGGCAATAGCGTTATCACGAACATTATTGAAATAAGCGATAATTTGACTGAACCCGCTTTGACTATTATCACTTGGTGCCCCCAGAAATTGGATACCTGCTAATTTGAAGCCACTCACATCGCAATTGATAACCTTGCAGTAACCTAATATTACTCCCCCGGTTAAATTATTTAAGAACTCTACACCGTATCCATTGTTGCCGCTCTGTGAAGTTGCATTGAAGCCGCCATAAATTATTAAGCTATCGACCAAGACATATGATTTATTGAGCACGTATACCCCTGTACCAGTACCCGCATTTATAGATGCTCTGCCTGTACCATAACTTGCATATCTTACATATGAGCTTGATGAACCACTGCTGCTTGCAATGATATTTCCTGCAAAGGTTTGTCCTCCCTGAAATAAAATCTGATCCCCGGGGCTATACGTTTGTGAATTAACCTTAGAAATCGTTTTCCATGGAGCAGACGGCGAAGTACCGTTGTTGGCATCATTACCAGAAGGGCTTACATAATAGGTACTTCCCGTCGAAGACAATTTAAATTTGTCCTTGGAAGATACTGGCCCACTATTCGATGCGTTGCCGTTTGGAATAGGGGAACTTTCCTTTTGGCAACCAAACCCTATCCCTGCAATAAGAACAAAAAGAAAATAATTTTTAATTTTCATAGTAGATTAGTTTAATAGAGGTTAATAAATAATTGTTTTTTTACTGTTATTACGCCAAGGTTATTGGGGCTTAATAACAACCGCTGGCAAAAAGAAAAGCCCGGAATTGCCAAGGTAATACAAGGAGCAAACTATTTAATTTGCCCCTTGTGCTTCATTTTGGCTATTAATAATACTTAAAGGCCTGGGTTCAAATTCAGATCATTTGTTGGGAGCGGTAAAGTATATTTTGGTGTTCCGATAATTGGAATTTCTGCCGGATCCCTGGTAGCGATTATCTGGGAAAGTGTCTGCAGGCGAACAATATCGAACCAATGGCAAAATTCTCCTGCAAACTCCCATGAACGCTCCTTAATTGTTGCGTTAATAAAATCGGAATTTGAGAGTCCCGACAAATTTGGCAACCCGGCTCGTGTGCGGATTGAATTGATACAACTATATGCCTGGCTATTAGCACTTGATTCACTCCTTGCCTGTGCTTCAGCGTAGATCAAAAGTACCTGCGCATATCGCATTAAAGGTGTAGTTCCGCTTGTCTGCCAAATAAGGGCATTGTCCGGAAGCCTATATTTTGCATAGTAGGGATGTTTTACTGCATCATTTTGCCATGGCTCAGTCCCACCACCCGGAAGTACAATCGTAGTGTGGAAAGTGACATCTTTTCTTAAGCCTGCCGGGAAATTATTAAAAAAGGTAAGTTCAGGAAAAAAATCGTCCCATCCGCCTTCATCTGACGGCATACAAGAATTGCCAAAAATTGAATTGGCATGGTTCCAGTCGCACGACCCACAGGCATGAAGTGTGAACACCTCTTCCTGGCTTGCCGTTCCGGTCGCTAAATTGGTCCAGAGACCTTTAAGATCTGGTACCAAATCGAAGCCATAATTTACTTTATTATCAATTACCTGTTTGGCTGTTTGTGCTGCTAAGGCATATTTACTTTGGTTATTGATCGGCCAGCCGCCTTCAGTCATATAAACATCGGCCAATAGCGACAAGGCGGCACCTTTTGAAGCCCGTCCTGTTTGCAGTGGCTTGTCAGCCATCAAATCTTTTGCCGATGACAAATCTTTTTCTATGAGCGCATATACATCTGCCGGGGGACTGGACTTGATCTTTAATAAAGAAGCTGAATACTGCTCAGAAGTCAGCAACGGTATGTTGCCCCAAAGCCTAACCAGCCAATAATAATTGAAAGCCCGGAGGAAGTACGCTTCGCCCAGAATTTGTTTAATAATAGCCTGGTCTCCCTGTGTAATTTGATAATTATTAATGATGTTATTTGCCCCCTGTATCGCCTTATAACAACCGGACCAAATAGCAAAGGAGTTCCCATTAGTACCTTGTACATTAAACTGGTCATATTCTCTGAAGCTGGCCTTATTACTCGCGGGATGCGTCGTAAATTCATCTGAGCCCATGAGTACGCCAATGGTTGAGGAAAAGGTGAAACCCTCGACGAAATTCATTTGCATTGGCCTGTATGCTCCAACAAGAGCTGCCTGTAACCCGCCAACCGTGTTTAAAGCGTTACCGCCCGCGACTTGTCCGAGGGGATTTTCCTGCAGCGATTTTTTGCAGCTCAGCAGCAGGAATAGTGTGGTTATAAATATCGAAAATCTTTTCATCTCTTTGTTTTTTAAAATTTCAAGTTAAGGCCGGCATTAAATATTTTGGAGTTGGGATATGTTCCGTAATCTATACCTTGTGATACGTCGCTGCCAGATGTCGAATTGGCGGCCTCTGGATCAATGCCCTTATATTTGGTGATTGTAAACAGATTTATGGCTCCCACGAAGACTTTCAAATAGACATTCTTAATTGTCTTTTTTGGGAAGGTATACGAAAGGTTTACGTTTTTGACCCTAACGAAGTCGCCTTTTTCCATGAACCTGGATGATACAAATAAATTACTGTTGGTAGTACTGAACGCTGGAATATTTGATGACTCGTTAACACCTGGTTTATAGCGTTTCAAAATGTCAGGGTTGGTTGCCTCACGAGCATCGGAGTTGGCGGTTATAGACGCAGCATAGGTATAGTCAAGTTTATCGAAACCAAGCAGCGACTCTACAAACACGTTCATTGACAGGTTTTTGTAGGTAAATGTATTATTCCAACCCAGCGACTGCTTTGGCAGACCATTCCCAATAATGCCGTAAACAGGAGATGTAGACCCCGAGGCTGTAAGATACCTTGAGTCACCTGGTTTTGCCCCAAACTTCGCTGCTTCAGCCACCTGGTCGGGTTTCCAGGTTCCTAAGTAAGTAACTCCCCAATAAGAGCCAAGGGAATATCCGGGTTTGACAACGAATTCAGGTTGAGGTGAAAGTCCGGACCCAACATTTCCAACTGGAAATATCTGAGGTTGGTCACCGATGTTTTCAACTCGGTTCTTCAAAAAAGAAACGTTGAAAGTAGTTGTCCAGCTGAACTTTGTAGTTCGGATCGCCGTTGCATTTAAACTGAGGTCCACCCCTGTGTTTCGAACGCTTCCCACATTACTGATTATGGTACCACCGCCGGCATAAGCAGGTAATGGCAGGGCAAGCAGAAGATTAGAGGTATTCTTAATATAATAATCGGCACTGATATTTATACGCCCTTCGAGAATACCGGCATCGATGCCGATGTCTTTTTGTTTGGTCGTTTCCCATTTAAGGCTCGGGTTGGCCGCATTCCCGAGCACGATACCAGGGGTGATCGAGCTAGAGGTAAAACTCGAACCTGCATTGTAATTATCACTAAGATACGTGGCTAATGTTGCATAGGGCGAAATAGCCTGACTTCCGGTTTTTCCCCAGCTTGCCCTTAACTTCAATTCGTTAAATAAATTTAAATTTTTGATAAAATCTTCGCTAGAAATTTTCCATCCAACGGCTACAGAAGGGAATATACTTTCCTGATTGTTGCCTTGAAACTTAGATGAGCCGTCACGCCTTATAGCAGCCGTTAGTAAATATTTGTCTGCATACGAATAGTTAACCCGCCCAATCAAAGACACAATAGTTGACTGAGCATAGTTAGCATTGGTAGAGAAATTGGAGGCTAATGAAAGATTGTAGAAGGTAAGATTTGGAAATGTAAGCCCGCTTGCCGCTGCGCTAAAACCATTGGCTGTGTTGCGCTGCACTTCAAATACGCCTGTGGCATCCAAATGATGACGGCCTTTGAAATCGTGGTTGTAATTTAAAGCAGTTGTTGTCTGGAGATTCGTGCTCTCTATCGATTGACGCCCGGCGGTCGCTACACCAGCATTGATACTTTGGCCAACATAGTTTTGATTTTGATAATTTAAATAATCAATGCCTCCTAATTCATCTAGTGACAAATCTTTAGTGAAATGGTAATTGGCACCTGCAATGATGTTGGCATGTGTATTCAAATCTTTATTGGTTTGATCGTAAGCCAATGCCAGTGGGTTTTGAAATATCGAGCCTACGGGATCAGTAGCTGTAAAATTACCGGAGGCATCTCTTGCTGGTGTTGTTGGTGCCCAGGCTATCGCTTGTTCTTCAGGAGAATTTTTGCCGGATATGTTAGTATTTAGGTTCTCCCGACGGTCACCTGTGATATAAAAACGCACGGTTAATTTGTCCGAAACTTTTGAATTGATATTGGATCTGAGCGCATATTTTTTATAGCCCGAATTAACAACGGTGCCTTGTTGATTCAAATAATTCGTCGAAATAAAATAATTTGTCGAAGCATTCCCTCCTGTGAGAGACAAATCGTACTGTTGTCCGAATGCTCGCTTATAAATCAAGTCCTGCCAGTTGGTTCCGCCGTTTGCCTTAAAGGCACTCAGTTGGGCTGCCGTGAAGGTTGGTTTCACATTCGTTGCGATGTCCCTTTCATTGACCGTATTAGCAAAATCATAGGCATTTAGCATAGGGAACTTTTTAATAACGGCAGAACTTGACAATGCTGAAGAAAAACCTATTTGTATTTTATTGGCATCTCCTTTTTTTGTCGTAACAAGCACAACACCGTTGGCACCACGGCTTCCGTATAGTGCTGTTCCTGACGCATCCTTTAACACCTGGATAGACTCGATATCGTCCGGATTTAATGTATTGAAATCAGCACCTACGTAACCGTCAATAACATAAAGTGGATTGTTGTTACCGAGGATTGAGTTAGACCCTCTTATGCGTATGGTAACGTCCCCGCCTGGAGCTCCTGAATTATTAGAAACTTGAACACCAGATACTCTGCCCTGCAAAACTTGGTCAAGGCGGTTCACTGGCTGGTCTTTATAGTCTTTCGGGCTGATACCTGAAACCGAGCCGGTAACATCGCTTTTCTTTTGCGTGCCGTAACCGACAACAATGACTTCATTGAGTTTCTTATCCATAGGGAAGAGGGAAATACTAATGGTAGTTTTTCCATTTAAATGGATTTCTTGATTGGAATAGCCGACGAAAGAGAACACCAGTACTGCGTCATGCTGAACTTTGTTAAGGACGAAGTGTCCTGCATTATCCGTATTAGTTCCAATAGCAGTTCCCTTGATCGATACAGTAACCCCAGGGAGTGTTTGTCCGTTTTCGTCTCTCACCGTGCCTGCCACATTTCCGGTCTGAGCAGTAGCTCTTGTGATAATAGTAACCGCAATTAAGATTGTCCATAAGGCGACAATAAACTTTTTACTGCTTATCATTTTCTGCCGCCCTCGCTTCAACGGCGGGCCGCCGTCAAGTACATGTAATAGTTTTCTCATAAAAAAGGAATAAAAATGGTTTGATAATTGGTTATAATACCCTCATCGCAGGTCAACCGGATGAAACGTCCGGTAGCCATGAGATGATGAACAAAGTGACAGAAAAAATGCCCCGGAGCGTTAGCCCTATCGTGCATGTTTGATGCCCGATAATACATTTCTACTGAAAAAACACGTTAAATTGTAGGTAGATGGAGAAATTTGTAGGCTTATTAGCATTATAGGGCCTGACCCTCTATTTCTTAAGCGATTGCAGAAAGTGAGAAGGCGAAAGGCCAAATTCTTTTTTGAACGCTCGCGAAAAATAGGAATTGCTGATGAGTCCGATACGGTCAACTACTTCATTCAATGGCACATCCTCATGCGTCATGATATAAGCCGCCTTCTTTAGCCGGATGGTCCTGATAAATTCGCCAACTGATTGTCCGGTCAATCCCTGAATCTTCTGGTAGAGTTTTGTGCGGCTGGTGAATAATTTCTTGCACAGGAAATCCACGTCCAGATCCGGCTCCCGGATATTGGCCTCTATTATCGACAATAATTTATCTATAAACTCTTTGTCCTTTTCCGTAGCTACCAGCTCAGAGGCATCTGCGTAATAATCTTTTTTATATCTCAGTCTGAGCTTATTTCGCTGCTCAAATATGTTATTGATGGACAGTAAGAGCAATTGGGTACTGAAGGGCTTGGAAAAATAGTGGTCGGCCCCCGACTCCAGGCCTTCTATTTTGGATTCAAGAGCATCTTTGGCTGTCAACAGCATAAATGGTATATGGCTGGTTTCGAAATTTTGCTTGATTAACTTACAAAATTCAACTCCGTTCATGTTTGGCATCATCACATCGCTGATGATCAAATCTGGCATGATTGAGTTGGCCAGCGAAAGTCCAGCTTTGCCATCTTCGGCCTCGTATACATTGTAGTACTGAACCAGAATATTCTTGAGATAAAACCTTAACTCCTCATTATCTTCGGCAATAAGAATGCTCATAGCGGCAGTATTTTTTGTAAATGATTCAAATTCATTGCCAGGTTTAGCACCGTCAATGAAATGAGGAGTCGATGTATTAACTTCAATTTTCTCCAGGTAGTTTTCTGATTGCTCGTTGAAATTCGATTTCTTCTCCGAGGCGCTGTAATTGATTTCTCCCCAGGGCAAGCCTATTATAAACTCTGTTCCCTTACATCGGGCGCTGTAAACAAAAATGTCACCTTTGTGTAAGAGTGTAAGACTTTTGACCAATGCCAAGCCGACTCCAGAACCCAGGTGACTGCCACTAATTTTATAAAATCGGTCAAAAATTTGGCTGATAGATTCTTCTGAAATACCAATTCCGTTATCGGCAATGCGAAAGAACACATATTTCTCAGCGCGGTATTCGCTCAATAAACTGAAGCTCGTACTATATAATGGCTCGAAATACTGTAGATCAAAAAAAATCTCAAGGGTCACTTCACCGCCTTCAGGAGTATACTTGAAGGAATTGTTTAACAGATTGAAAAGAATCTTCTCGATGATATGAAGATCTAACCAGTTTGAAGTATCCTCTGCAACAGCGTTTTTTACAATAAAGTTGATCTTTTTGTTAGTGGCCAACTCACGGAACTCTTCTGCCGTTTCATTGATAAAGCGGGAAATAGGGATATTTTCAACATGTAACCGAATAACACTTTCTGCAACTTTACGGAAATTCATTAGTTCGGCTATTAAATTGACCAAGCGCTTCGCATTCCGGTACATCAAGTTATACGACTGACGTAACTCTGAATGATCATTCTTATTAATCAGGTTTTCCAGAGGTCCCATTATCAATGTTAAGGGTGTCCTGAATTCGTGAGAAATATTTGTAAAAAACTGAAGCTGTTGTTGGAAAAACTCTTCTTTGTGATGATGAATCTGTTCTTGATTTTTTCGCTCGGCGTCGCTAAGGGCTATTTCACTTTTCAATCTGTAGAATCTGCCCTGGTAGACATAAATGCCGATTAGCCCTGAAAGAAAACATAAAAAATATACCGCTTTTGCAATACCCGTTTCCCACCACGGAGGGGAAATCATAATTAAAAGCGAGGCAGCAGACTTACCCCAGATACCGTCACTGTTAGTCGCTTCAACGACAAAATTGTACTTTTTATAGTCCAGGTTAGTATATGAGGCGGTGGGGTTCTTTCCATCAGTATATCGCCATTCATTATCGAAACCGTCCAGCTTATATCGATATGAACATTTAAGAGCATTGGCGAAGTGCATGGACGAAAAAGAAATTGCAAAGTAGTTTTGGTCATGGTCAAGGGTAATTTCTTTTGCAAATGTCACTGTTGTGTTCAGATCATTATCAGGGTTATAGCCTGCCTCATTTGTAAAATTTCGGTTAATGACAATATCCGTCAGCTGGGGAGACGGATGAATTCTGTTTAGTTTTATACTGTCAGGATAGAAATAATTAAGGCCATCTATGCCGCCAAAATATAAGCGTCCGTCTTTGCCCTTGAACGACGCGCCTACCTTGAAACTGTTACCCTGCAAACCATCATTTTTATCAAAACGGGTTAAATCAGATGTAGCGGGATTGAATTTTTCCAGACCGTTTCCACCCATCCAAATATTCCCTTTGTTGTCTAACTCTATTGCCTCAACGTCGTTAAATACCCCCGAGCTTTTCCCATACCATCTGATTGAAAAAAGGTTTCTGCCTTTTAGGGTTATACGATTAAGGCCACCTCCAATGGTGCCAATCCAGTAAGTGCTATCGTTTTGTTTTCTTATGGGGTAAGTATAGTTCGAGCTTAACGAGTGTAATCGATCATCATTTTTTACTTCATACTGATATTTTTCAAGAACCGTTCCTGTCTTGTCGATTATTAGCCGGTTCAAGCCTTTTGCGCTGGAAACAGTGAGCTGAGGTAAATGGTCGTCCGCTAGAATGCAGAGGCCAATTCCCTGATAAAGATTTCTTACGTGATAAAAACCCCTATCGTCACGGTAAATACATCCAAAACCATCAACAGCCCCGCCAAACCAAATATTACCGAAGCAGTCAACCGAAAGGGCATCAATGATATGTGTAGGAAATTTTTCAGAACCCGGCAGGTGTAGAATTCTATCCCTTGCTTTAGAAAGGACATCGATGCCATTGTTGGTTCCGACCCATAAGTTTTGTGCTTTGTCCAACGCCAGCGAGGTAATTTCATTGCTTCTTAGTTTAATTGCCCCATTGGTTGCTGCATACTGAGTAAACTTTTTTGTCGGTAAATCATAACCGTTTAAGCCGCTTTCGTTTGTTCCTATCCAAACTTTGCCGGTACTATCTTCTAAAACAGCACGAATGTGATCCCCAGACAGTGTGTTGGTAGATTCCGGGTTATGTTTGAAAGTAAGAAAAGCTTTCCCGTTCAGATCACAAAAATTCACCCCCCCTCCATAGGTGCACAACCAAAGACAATCGGTTCGGTCGATAAATAATTTATCGATGTAATTAGTATTGATACTATTGGTATAACTTTTATTGGTGATCAGATTTTTTAGGCTTAAATCGCGGTTCAAATAAAATAAGCCTTTATCTGTACTCACCCAATAATTGTCTTTTTTATCTTGTAATACATCGGAAATAATAGCCTCGTTCGGAGTGTTAAAAGAATTCGATATGCCCAAAGCGTTGGTGTCCTGCAAAAGATCTTTTTGGGGTAGGTTTATGGAATAACATCTAGAATTGGAGATTAGGATCAGTTGATCATCCCGGTTGGAACTTATTCCGGTATAACGAATACTATTTAATTCAGTTTTTGCGAGATTTATTTGTTTGGTCTGTAACTTGCTGGATAATATCCAAATCCCTTTACTGCTCGATAACCAAAGGTTATGATTTTTAACAGAAACCATATCGGTAAATCTAACCTTCGCCGGCGTCAAAAGATGAATTTCGGAAAGTAAAGAGTCGTTTATTCTAAAGATTCTTAACTTACCTCGAAAAATTCCGGCAATAATATTACTCCGGACCATCTGTAAACGGTTGCAGCTATCCAGGTTAGGCGTATTAGGCCCGAATTTGATTTTCATAAACTTAGCCTTAACTGGGTTAAAGCAGGCTATTCCATTATCAGTGCCTAGCCAGAATCTCGCATCATTTTGGATGCAGATATTTCGAATCCTGTTATTGAACCCATTGCTCGATGAGTCGCTGCTGTTATAGAATCGCTTAATGGCGTAACCATCATACCTGTCTAAGCCAAATAATGTAGCTACCCAAATAAACCCGCGCCCGTCTTGTTTAATGTCTTTTGCATCCGTATGCGATAGGCCGTTATCAACTGTCAAATATGAGAATTTCAGTTGGGCCTGCTGTGCATGTAAGTCACATGCCAGCAAGGTGACAGCAAACAGCCAGATAAGAACTTTGGTTTTCCGGAGAAACATATATCCTTCAATAATTGTATTTAGGGCCAGTCAGAATCGAGGGGGGATGATTCTGAACGATTTATAATCAATAGTTTTAAGCCGTCAGTTTTTAGAAAAATTTTCCTCCAAGAAGTAATTAAATAATAATTAACAGTGACTTCGATCAAATTCCTTTGGAACCATTAGCCGTTTTTTTTATATAAAATCCGCATTATATCAAAGTTAAAATACTTTGGTATAATGCATTCATTTTGCGGGCAGGCTCGCCTTTTATTACGCTTGATACCGAAAACGAACATCATATAAAAAAGTGCATATCATATTGATACAGGCTAGTTGTTTCCTTCACGCCTTATAGTTTTTATTAGCTCCCTTTTAATGGTAAGTAGCCGGCGAAATGCACGCCATTCCAGTTTTATTTGAATTAATTGGTTGTTGAATTGGTCTCTTAGGTTTGGCCGCCTATTAAGGCGTCCTGGGTAAACCGTTAGGTCAAAGATAATATAAAGGCATACCACTTAGTATGTTTTTAAGCATTTTTTTTTACATTTAAAGTTCTAATATGGCTAAAAAAGCTACGAGGATTATCAATATTCGTTTAAATGAAAAGCAAAAAATTAAAAGACGCCGAGTCAAGTATACCATATCTAACCGATTTGATAAGCTTTTACAAACATGTCAATGCAAAGCCACCGCTGCATGCTGATTTTGATGTTAGGGAACTTGATCCGGAGGTAATGAAATCTTACGATTTTGTAGCTAAGCCGTTTCGGCATTCTTTCTACTGCATTACTCTTTTCATGCAAGGAAACGCACAATTAAACGGAGGCTTTTGGAAAACAAACCTAAGTCGCCCGGCGTTGTACTTTAAAACACCTTCGCAGGTCGTATCTTGGTCAAAACCTGAACGTTGGCTGCAAGAATATTTCATCGTTTTTACAGATGCGTTTTTACGGGCCAATCCAATTCTTGCTGAGTTAATTTTTGACATGCCTTTTTTCCATCTCGAAAAGGCAATACCTTTTGAAATAGACTCGCAAGAAGTTGATTTACTATCAGGTATTTATCGACAGGTACTAATAGAGTATCATTCATCTAACCAAGATAAATTTTCCCTTATTACGTCGTACGTGCATACACTGTTACTTCATGTGCGCAGGCTCTACAACAAATATTCGGAAAACGACAGAGAGCTTATAGACCATATCTCAGACCGCGAACATTTGTTGATAGATAACTTCCGTAAACTGATAAGAAAAAGTATTACAAATGGAACCTTCAATGAATATCGGAAACCACTACAGTATTTTGCGAAAGAGCTATCTACACATCCTAATCACCTGAATGCCGTGATTAAACGGCAAAAACAAAAAACTGCAATTGCTTTCCTGCATGAGCAAATTTGCATGGAAGCACAATCAATGCTGAACCAGACAGATCAAACCATTAAGCAGATCGCTTTTATGCTCGGGTTTTCCGATTCTTCGCATTTTGGTAATTTTTTTAAAAAGCAAACTGGTAAGACTCCTGCAACATACCGCGAGCAAAATGTTTAGTTTGTAATAACAATTGATTAAGTACCTAATGCCGTATGCGAGTTGTTGTTAGGTAAATGTCTTAAAAAAACGAATGTAAGCTTCCAACTTGAAGTTAACAAAAAATAGCTGAGTAAATTCCGATAAGCTGGCTATACTTATTTTTTGTTCACTCACCACGCTTTGGAAAACTCGATATCTGTACGGTTTAAAAGCATTAAAAAGTAATAGGTAATAAATCATCGCTAGGTTCAAACTGTTTCAATTTCGAATCCCCCACTTTTTCGATGGCACTGGTCCCATAACTAATTCAAGCCGGCCTCCCGCTGCTATATCTTCGAAGTCAATGTAACACTTGTTTAAAGATTTGCCATTCAATCTGGCACTTTGAATGTATTTATTTTTTGCTGAATTATGCATTGCGGTTATAGAGAAGGTTTTTCCCCTGGCATACCGCCTGTCCAGTTTGAAACTTACCTTGTCGAATATTGGACTGGTGAGTTCTTGCCTTGTATCTCCCGGGCAGACGGGGTGAATGCCACTTGCCGCTAATACATACCACGCAGACATCTGGCCGACATCCTCATTTCCCACAAGTCCCTCTACGGAGTTAGCATAAGCATGATCAATTATTTCCCTCGTCCATTTCTGGGTCAACCAGGGGGCACCAAGTCTGTTAAATAGAAATGGAACATGATGGACAGGTTCATTTGCATGATTATAATAGTTATTCCAGATCATGCTCTCAGGTGTTTTTATAAACATGCTGTCCAAGTCAGCAACAGCTTTTTCTTTTCCACCCATCAATTCCGCCATACCATCGACATCATGTGGGACGAACCAACCCTGCTGGTAAGGATTACTTTCCATACAGCCGTATGATTGAGTTAGTCGGCCTTCGACGGGCCAGGTTTCCCAAGTACCATCTTTCAGTCGCGGCCTGAACCATTTTTTTTCAGGATCGAAGGTATTGCGGTAGTTAGCGCTTTTTTCTTTATATTTTAAATAATCTGCATGATGATGTAATCCATTCGCCAATTGGGCGATGCACCAGTCGGCATACGCATATTCCAATGTTTTTGCGATTCCGTTGTCGGAATAGGTATAGCCTTCCTTTCCATTATCAAATTCCTTGGCGGTGCTGATACACAATTGATAGGCTTTAGGTATATCAAAATTGCGAATCTTTTTCGCATAGGCGTCCGCAATCATGGAGACGGCCGGGTTGCCAAGCATACATCCGCTGTAAGCATTCAAAAATTCCCAACGTTCCAGGTAGCCGGCTTTTTTTTCAACTGCCAGGTTAACAAGAGAATTGATCATATCGTTAACCAACGCAGGGTTAATGATCGTTTGAAGGGGCATCTGACTGCGAAAAACGTCCCACCCACTGAAAATAGAGCGTTTTTGAAAGTGGGCTTGCAGGTGACTTTTACCGTCACCACCAGAATATTTACCATCTACGTCGCTGACGATCCGTGGATCGATCATCGTATGGTACAATGCAGTGTAAAAAATAGTTTTTTGCGTTTTACTTCCACCTTGAACGGTTATTTTGGATAAGGCGTCATTCCATAATCGCTTCGCAGCCAGGTGCACATTGTCAAAATCCCAGCCGGGAATCTCAGTTTCCAAATTTAACCGGGCACCTTCCACACTTACCAGGGAAATGCCCGCTTTCAGCAATACTTGCTCATTGGGCTTTGTTGCAAAGCTGGTGTAAAAACCTAAATGTTTTCCTTGCTTCTCCGATACTCCAGGCAGTATCCTGGCGTTTGCGATCACTTGCTGATATTTTTCGCTGGTCACATCCTCTAGTTTTCGTGTCCACCCTTCGGGAATATCGGCACTCCATACGCCGTAATTTTTTAACGGCTTACTGAACTGTGCATAAAAGTATATGGTGTAATCAGCTTTCCCGTCACCATTACCCCATCCTCCACCATCCGGAGTACACTTCATCCAGCCTTCAATCGTATGGTCATCCACCACTTTAACCTGTTGCAGCGTGGAGGTACCGCCAACCCGCCGGGCAAGGTCAATTTGTATTCTCGAATCGCTATGCCCTGGAAATATAAATCTCAAAATTCCACTATGCGGAGCTGCAGTCATTTCGGCTCGAATATTGTATTTGTCCAACGTTACCGCATAGTACCCTGCTTTAGCCGATTCAGTTTTCTTGGAAAATAGCGATCTGTAGCCTTCGTTCGGTGCGCTGATCTTTCCGGCAGAAGTGTTCAATTTACCGGTTGCAGGCATTACTAAAAAATTGCCCAGATCGCCATACCATCCTACGCCACTCATTTGGGTAAATGCAAATCCCTCTATGCTGGTATGCTCGTAGCTGTATCCTGATCCATTATCTCCACCAGTAATAGTGTTTGGGCTGACTTGTACCAGGCCATATGGTGTAGTCGCGCCGGGAAAAGTCTTTCCAAGCCCGTTGCCTGTGATATCACTGCTGGTAGTAGCTCCTATAAACGGATTTACATAACTTACGGGAGACTGGGCCTTTAACAAGTTGAAAGCAGTCGAAAACAATACGGCTGTTAAGATTGATTTGTATGTCATAGAATAACGATCGGATGATATAATATTGAACTTAGCATGCCCATGATTGGACAATCTTCGTAATGGAAAACAGGTCAGGAGCAGGCAAATGAACAGTAACCATATGCAAACCTAATTTTAATATACTTTCAAATCCTTTGTTTTTTCATAAATGTCGGTAACTGTCAATACATTGACATTAATGATGCTGTTTATTTATAAAGTCAATGTTAAAATGGTGGGCGATATTTACTGAATAAGGCCTACAACGGGTTGTTGTAAACACCAACTTCCGCGATGCTCGGACGTTCGTTATAACTTTCGATATCGATACGAACCTTATCACCTTTCACTTGTTTAAACCGGTTTACCTTAAATCTGTTTAAATTCTCGCCTTCATACAAAGTTCTCCATATCGTTCCATCAAAATAAGTTAATTTATATTTTTTGATATTGGAATTGCTTTCAAATAGAACAACCGTATTAAATTGCTGGCCAGGTTTTAAAGTGATCTCGTACCAAGGATGTTTTACGTTTGGATTAGAAAGCCATGATGACCCAAAATTATCATCATTGGCGAAGTCCATAATATTCGAATCATCACTCCAGCTGGAATTGACAGGTGCACGTTTAGCAAGATTATGTGATATAATTGGCGGACCAGTCTCGGCTATCGGGGCGACCGGACCGTCATTTTTCCAACGAGTTCCTATTTGTTTTAAGGCGGTCAGTGCATTATCATCAAACAAGCCATCCCTGTTAGGGGCAACGTTTAAAATAAAATTACAGCTGGCTTTATTAAGTGGTACCAGCACTTCTTCGATCAATTTATTTACATCGCGTACCGGGGTAAAAGGAAAATCTGTCTTCCAGAACCAGCTGCCCTGAATGGGTAAACAAGCCAGGGCAGGCATCTTGTTCGTTTCCTGAGATATACGTTGGCCTGCACCCATCTCATAGGTTTTAATATCTGTATAATATAAACCTTCCGCAGGGTACTTGGCCCCGTTCAGATCCATTAACAGACAATTAGGTTGCAACGATTTGACCAATTTGTAGATTTCATCAAATGGTACATCGTCATAAGAGATTCTAGACCATGGAGCATCCCAGCCATCAATAATCAAAGCTTCAACAGGCCCATAATTGGAGAGTAATTCGGTTATTTGCTTTTTAACCATGTCGATATGCTGTGGCTGGATTGAATTTGGGCGCAGGCGGTGGTGTGTGTCTAAAATGGAGTAATACAACATTACCTTTAAACCTTCGTCGCGAAAAGCCTTAACATATTCTTTAACCACATCTCTTTTCAGAGGACTGTTCATGACGTTATAATTCGTGCTTTTAGTGTCCCATATACAAAAACCGCTGTGGTGCTTCGTGGTTAGACAGCCATAGGTCATGTTGGCTGATTTCGCCGCTTTTGCCCATTGCACGCAATCCAGCTTTTTGGGGTTAAAATCGGATGCCGGTGTTTCGGGATCAGGCCAATCGGCATTTTCGTAGGTCGGAATGTTGAAATGAATAAACATTCCAAAACGCAGGTCAACAAATCTTTGCTGCAGCGTGGAAAGCGGTAACCTGACTTTAGATATGCTTTGCGCACTGACTGAAATGACGTTGCCAGTTACGAAAAAGAAGAGGATGCAGAATATTGCGCTTAATTTTTTTATCAGGAGATGGTTTTTCATCTGTAAAGGTCTTGTTATAGAAAATAAAAATTTAAGATAATAGGAGCCCCCATGTGGAGGCTCCGTTCATATTATTGCTTGTTCCAGAATGTCAGTTCACTCCAGTTGCTAAGGTTACTGTTGTCGATGGTTTTGATAACTCTTATCCTTATGTAGCGAACGTTAACCGGATTATTGGTGATATCAAACCTGACTGCCTGTTTACCGTCATCCGTCCTGATGCATTCTTTGAGCATGGTCCACCCTTTTGAAGCCATTTCGGCGCTCCATCCGGCATCGGTACTTTTCAATTTAGTCGCGGCGTTGGCAATGTCAGCGATTCCCCAAACTTCAAAATCTACCGGGTTATGGTCGCTGCTACGGCCGGTCTCTTCAATTCTCCCCAGGTTGTCATAGATCTTTCCCATATCAAATGTGAAGGTATGGGGAAGCTGCATATCATTTGTATGAAAGATATTCGGATAAGCCTGGGGACCAACACTTCCGTCCCAGAGCTTGCTTAAGCTTGTTCCATAGTCTGCGTATACGTCATTGGGAAGGGAGGCATCGTCCTTGAAAAGAGACTTGTCGCATTGGACATAGGAGTATATCCTCGGGAAACTGTCAAATTTAGACACTGTAAAAACGTCAATCGCGCCTCTTTCCGGAATAAATGAAGACTGATAAGTGATTGGGCTTGCCAATTTATAACTTGGCAGTGTGATTGAATTGACCTTCGGCAAGAGTTCAGCTTCGGCCGACTCACCCTTTGCGTTCGTATACTTGATAACGGTCTTAATGTTTATCGTATCCGGGGCGATGAAGTTCAGCGTGAGCGAGCCATCGTCATTAAGCGTGTATGGATTCAAGGCATCATATCCCCGGTTCAGCAAGTTGGATGCATAAATGGGACCATAAACTTTTGCGTTATTGACTTCAACCGGCACAGATCTATTCCCCTTTGCATCACTGGAGTAAATGGTAAAGGAATAGGTATATTCAGATAACCCCTTGATTACCGCACGGACGGTGTCAGTAGGGCCATTTATATTTATGATAGCCGAATCAGATTTATTATTATAATAAATGATGTATTTGGTGATACTTGGATCGGTACTCGATTTCCATTTTAGGCCGATCTCCAGATTGCCTGGCTGAACAATTACTTTTCCGACCGCGCCGGTATAAACCAGTTCATGGTCGCCCAGATATTTTTTAAAATCGGTTTGTTGATTATTTTTTCCGCAACCACTTAAGGCAATCATGAAGGTCGCTGCGACCAGAACATGAATAAAGCTTTTCATTTTCATTGTTTTAATAATGATTATTGGGGTTGACCATAAAGTGAAATTTCCATAACATGCGCGATATCACCATTTTCCCAGTTTTGGGAAACAGATAATCTTATAAAATGAATGGCAGGATCTGCTATAGAAACATTGAAATTTACGCCTGCCAGCACAAAGGCATTATCTGCCGCATTGTGGTTGTTTGGGGGTAAGCCGGAAGGGGGATTAGGGTATCGGAAGTTCCCCAGGTTGATCCAATCGCCCACTACAGTTCCCAGCGGTGATGAAAGGGGCAGCTTGGCATCATTCGGAAATGCAACATTTGATCCCCATAATGTAAATGTTTTGGGATTGCCATGTGCGAATGCGTAAACGACTTGTCCGTCATCAGGTCGCTCCCAGATTACGAAACGGCTCAATTTATAACTACGTCCAACGTTGAAGCTTGTTACAAAAGGCGGCGTTTGCCCAGGCAATGTATGCCATCCGTCTGAGCTTCCATCAGTTCTGCCATCCCATAAGTTGGAGGTTACCCATCCATAGCCGATAGGCGTGTCTGACGGTAATTTAAAGGTACTGAACTGACTTTTGTCCAGCAACACTTCCAGCAACGGGCTTAGGTTTCTTTTCAGCGTGTCCGATATATTGCCAAATTTATCTGTAACGTAAACTCCGAAATCCCGTGAATCGGTACTATAGCCGCGTAGGGAGTAATTGATCGTATCCGTATTGGTATAATGCTGATCTTCCACTTCCATCTGGTGCGTTGACTTGTTAAAGGCGGTGACCACCAAACCGATGTCCTTTTTAAAAAGATTCAGTGATTTTACATTAACGCCTCCAAAGTCGGCTTGTAACGCGAGCGTTTTACTAACTATTTCATAAACCGGAGTTTTGGGGTGTACTGTGACCATTACGGGGTCTGAATAGACATTGGCACGAGTGACCGTGTGCAAAGTGACCGTGTATTCCTGGGCTTTCGCAAAACCCTCGACGTTTATAGTATCGCTGTAATAAGACGATTTTGTTTCCCTGGTGACACCATTCCTGATCTGATAGGTGGCCAATACATATAATATATTTTCAGAATTCGGCAGATCATAGGTAATAAATGAACCACCGTTATAATCATCGACTTTGACATTGGTCACAACGCCTGGTTTCGACTGATCTTTAGAAATTGGCACATTATAGCCGTCGTTACGCTTGCAGGAAGATATGGCGGCCATTATTATGCTAAGCATAATCAATAATGGTATGTTGTTAGTTTTCTTCATGATTTAAAATCTTTAGATGTTACCAGTTTAAGTTTTGAACCAGGTTATTGTTGCTTATTAAGTCATCAGCAGCAATAGGCCACATATAATCCCTGACGTTAAAGACGGGCGTGAGCAATGTACGGGGACGATAATAGTTAGTTGCGGTGGTTTCATAAACATTCCATCCCTGGAGCGGTTTGCTTAATACCTGTTGCAATTCCTTCCAGCGGCGCAGGTCCCATCCGGCCTGGCCTTCAAAAGCGAGCTCTATTCTTCTTTCCTGATGAATGATCTGGCGTAATCCATCCTGCGTGGCATATTTAGTCGGATTCTTTGAATAATTGGTCCAGGCCTCCACCACACCTGGCAATCCGGCCCTTTGCCTTACTTTGTCTAAATAAGTTACTATTGATGCGTAAGGTTTTCCTTGTTCGTTTAACGTTTCTGCATATAAAAGATACAGGTCTGCAAGTCGTACAAGCGGCATATGGTAATCTTCTATTGTGTAACCATCATCATGTACTGTGAGATAATTAACGAGTTTTTTAGGCCAATATCCGGTAACGTTGATGCGAATATTATCTTTAGGACCGGCAAGTGACGTGTTACCTTTTGCCTGTACATAATAAGCCCCTTCAGGCGCAAAGTTGCCGTTACCATACCATATCCCCCCGTCAAAGGCTATATCCGCATAGAACCTTGGTTCACGGTTAAAATGTGCCTTAACCGTTTCGTAACCTTTACCGATATAAAACCTGTTGGCGGCGTCGCCCGTCCTGATATCGTAGCGGTTAAGATAGTCCCAGGACTTATCTTCATTAATTGGTACTCCTTTATCCGTGTAGAATAATTCCTGCTCGGATATTGGAACGGCAAAGGTTCCGGGAAACGTAATATTGGCGGCGGACTTGGATGTTAATCTTGGCCCACAATGGGGTTGATAACCAAAATTCCCATTTAACGCCCAGATCAATTCCGTATTGACATCCCACTTTTCTGTAATTGCAGTTTGTATCGTAAGCAATTCTTTTAACGAATCGGTGAGATTGGAGGGGATATTGGCGGGTGGATTAAATTTATGAAGTTTGATGCCATTTATCTCCGCTACATTAATGGCGTCCAGGCACGCTGCGGAAGCTTTGTCCCATTTTGACGCATCATATGTATTACTAAATAATAGCTGACCGTCCTTGTTTTTTATACTTACGTAATCGGGATTGCCGTTGAATAACGGGCTCGCTGCAGTGGCCAGAATTTGTGCTTTTACAGCAAGTGCGATTGGTTTTGTGATTCGCCCTAATTCTTTTGCCTGATTTTGGATGACCGGTGGGAGATCCGGTGCAGCTTCATCCAATAACCTGACCATGTAATTGACTACCGAATCAACGGGAGCTCTTTTAATTTTCACTTCCTCTGCAGACGCGTTGATAGGTAGGTTTTTATCTACAATTGGTATGGAACCGTATAATCTGAATAAGTAAAAATGATAGTACGCTTTCAGAAACTTTACTTCAGCTATCCATCTTTTTTTTTCGGCAGCACTTAAATCCACTGGTTTATCGATATTTTCCAGCATGGTATTACATTGTCTGATTGCCTTAAATGTAGCCTGTCCACCATTATTGCCGTCCCAGTTGTTAATGCCTGGATTCTGGCTGCTTTGTGTTCCACGAATCAGGTTAAATCCAGTAGCATCGATACCTGAATTGTCATTCAGATCAATAGGGAAGATAATCTCTGATGATGTAACAAAACCTACATTATATTGTGGCAGCGTATAACGTTGCAATTGAGAATAGCAGGTGAACAGGTAATTTTCTGCTTCATTCCTATTTCTGAATGCATAGTCGATAGTACCTACATTATCAGGAGTAACGTCTAGATATTTCTTGCATGAAATGCACGAAACTATCAACGATACCATAAACAGATATTTATAATAAATTTTCATTTTTTTGAGTTAAGTTGTTTAAACTATAAATTGATATTCAGTCCCACGTTAAACACCTTCTGAACAGGATAGGCAAAGGCGTTGCCCCCCTGTTCCGGATCCCAAAGTTTGAAAGGGCTCCAGGTTAGTAAGTTTAAACCATTGAAATAAATCCTGGCTTTTTTTACGTTCAATGCCTTAGTAATTCTTAATGGAAGTGAGTAGCCGAATTCAACTGATTTAAGCCTCAGGAAACTACCGTCACGCAGCCACCATGTACTTGCCTGCCTGTTGTTCTCAATAATACCTCCGTCGGGGCCTAAGCGTGGGTACAAGGCATATAAATTCTGATTGTCTTCCGACCAGTGGTTATCTGCAAAAGCCTTTAACAGTTGTGTATTGCCGGTGTAGTAGCTGTCGGGACTTTTTATGAATGGCGCAGTTCGCGCCGGATCAATAAAGAAGGAAACTTTTGCCTGCCCCTGGAAAAAGCCGGAAAGGTCAAAGTTCTTGTAAGTTGTGGTAAGGCCAAAGCCATATACGATCTGAGGTATTGTGGGATAGCCTATATATGTCTGGTCGGCTCCGTCCAACTTACCGTCACCATTCAAATCCCTGTATTTGATATCGCCTCCCTTAGGTTGAGTTCCACTTGAGCTAAAGATCTGCTTCGGCGAGTTTGCCGCTTCGTTATCATCTACAAAAAGCCGCTCCGCAATATAGCCGTACTGCCGGTTAAGTGGCTGTCCTAACAGATAACGGGATGCCTCCAACCAATGAGGTTCTTCAACCTGGGTAAATTTGTTTTTAGAATATGTAAAATTACCTCTTAGGCCGAAAGAGAAATCTTTTCCGATATTTTGGGAGCCGTCGACCTGTATGTCTATTCCCTTGGAGTTGACCTTGCCGATGTTGGCTGCTATTCCGGCTTCAAGCCCTAATGTTGGTTGCACACTTCCCCGGTTCTGGAGAATGTTATATTTATTGTTATTGTAAATCTCCGCTATGAAATTTATCTTCTTTTTCAACGTAAACTCCAGGCCTATGTTGGTCTGCTTGGATGTTTCCCAGGTTACGTCGTCATTTTCATAGCTATTGATACTGACGCCATTGTGTGAATAACCATTATTGGTACCAAAAGATGCAGAATTCCCACCGTTCAGATTCACATCTGAAAGATAAAAGAAACGCTGGCTGCCGATCTGATCGTTCCCTACCAATCCATAGCTGGCCCTTAATTTGAAGCGATCAAAAACATTATACAGCTCGCCCCAGAATTTTTCGTCCGATATAATCCATGAAGCTCCGATGGTCGGAAAGAAACCGAAGCGGTGATTTTCAGAAAAACGTTCAGAACCGTTGTAACCGAAATTAAATTCAAGATAATATCTTCCTTTGTAAGCGTAAGTAGCTCTTCCTGCGAGGGTTTCATTACGGAATGGCAAGGAATCAAATAAACTTCCGGCATTGGCATTTCTGGTCTGTTGCTGCGTGCCGATCAATGAAGCGCTGATATTATGATTCTTTGCGAAAGTTCTGGAGTAATCCAGAACGCCCTGCAGGTAAAGAAACGTGCTAAGGGAACTACCTCCGGGAGAATAGCTCAGGTATTCCCTTGCCTGACCAGGCTGGTCATTGATCCAGCGTAAAGTATACTGATTTGTGATTTTATCATAATTATCGTAGGTATAATAAAAGGGGTCGTAATGCATCTCTGACTGGAAGCGCGCGTACCTATTGGTACTGAAGATGGCGTGGAAATTCAAACCGGACGTCAGAAAATCCAAATTTTGATTTAACTCCAGTTGCGCCAACATTCTGGATTCTGAGAAATTTTGATGACCGGAGAGCAGATTGGCGTATGGGTTGATATATTTATAATTACCTATGCCGCTAGCTGCCGCTGTATTACCAAATAAAATATGTTTGGTATTTAAATTTGCTGAGTCTGCTGGAAAATATGCGGGAAAATCAACAGGGCTGGTATGCATCACCAGGTTGTAGAGGTCGGTTGAGAGCGATGCGTCATTTGTACGTGGACCGTTATACTCATTGAAATTGCCTGACAGACGAACGATAAGTTCCGTTTTACTTGTCAGGTTAATATTGACGTTGGAACGAAGCTGGTAATTCTGAAATTTGACATTATTATTGTTGTTATTCCGGATATCGGTCCTGAGTATCCCGTTATCATTGTCGTAGGAGCCAGCAACATAGTATCGAGCCACACCTCCTCCTCCTTGTATGCTCATATTCCCCCGCTGTGTACTGGTACGCTTTTTAAACAGCATGTTAAGCCAATCGACAGCCGGATAAACGTATTCATTGCTGCCGGGCGCATGGTTGATGGTATTCTGGGTGTTAATTATCTGGTTCTCTGTATAAGGAAGCGGATTTAAGGGATAACGTGTTCGGGTGGCTTCATTAGAAAGCCGCATATAGGTGATGGGGTCCGCCAATTCAAGGTTCTTTACCGATTGTGATGAAGAGTTTTCAATCCGGACATTGATCTGTGCTTTGCCCGCTTTGCCTTCCTTTGTTTTAACAAGGATTACACCGTTGCCACCTCTTGCCCCATACAGGGCAGTTGCGCTGGCATCTTTCAGTATGGAGAAACTCTCAATGTCATCCACATTCAAGCGTGCAAGATCGGAGGATGTCAGTTCCACATTGTCGATCAGGATCAATGGGCTTTGCTTGTAGCCGAATGTTGTAACCCCACGGATAAAAAAATTAGCGTTATCAACGCCTGGCTGGCCGCTTGGCTGGTAGGCGATAACACCCGCCACCTGACCCGCCAGCGCGTTTGTCAGGTTACTTGAGGGGATTTTCAGGTTTCCGGGTTTCACCGTCGTAACAGAACCGACCAGGGCCTCCCGCGTCTGCTTTCTGTTATAAGCGGTCACCACAACGTCGTCAAATTGGTTTTTAGCTTCGGACAAAACAATTCTTAAAGGCTTCTGGCCGGCTGTAATCGTTATTTCTTTTGAAATAAATCCAACATAGCTGATTTTGAGTACTGCTCCTGTCTCTGTATCAAGAATGAATTTACCGTTACCATCGGAGGCTGTATTGTTGCCTTTTTTATTGGTAGTCGAAATGTTGGCACCGATAATGGGGGCCCCAACGGTATCTACCACCGTCCCGATGACTGTGATTTTTGTTTGTGCGAATGCATGGTTAACATGCAGGAATACCAGAAGCGGCAAAGTGACCAGGACTGCGATCAATCTCCTGTTTGGTATCTGTGGTTTCGTCAGATGCCGGAACATTTTGTAAAGTTTTCTCATAAAATGAATTAATGGTGTTGAACTGGTGGTTAGAGAATGAATTTTAGGGCGCGGGAATCTTATTCGATCGGGAGGTAAAACGACGACGGCGAGATATCTGTACATCTTAAGTCAACCAGTCCTTAGTCCGTAGCAAAATTTCACTTAGCGGAAAAGACAGGAAAAAAAATCTGCTTTACTCCAAGCCGAATACTTTTAGAGCCTGCGATTTCAGTTGGATTAAATTCGAGTGTAAACGTATTTCATCATATGGTTTTAGGGGTTAGAAATTGGTCTTGTAAAACTAAAGGCACTCCAATTCATAAAAAATGGAGAAAGCCCGGAAAATGATGTAGAATCCCGCCAAAATGTTACTACTGGTTGTTCGAAGTTCTATAGGGTAGTCAAATTCAATACTTTTCGGGTTTTCATACCGTGCAAATTTGATTTTCTGTTTATTAGTCCGTTTGGAACAAATGACCTGGTGGAGTAAGTTGTCTGGGATGAAAAATGGTTATGTGCAAAGTCAGCCGGGTAACACAATGATCGCAGCATCCAGAAAGTGGGCGAAATTGGCATAATGCTGATGAAGGTTTGCAATTTGCTGAAATATTTTGCAAATGCCTGTTATTTAGCCTATAATGGCATCTTTTTAGACACTATTGTCTAAAAAATAGACAACAATGTCTAAAACCAATTATATATTTAATAACAATTATGCTTAGCTATTTAAAAAAAGACGAAGGCTTTGCCATGCACAAAGCCATTAAAATTCCGGGGAAGCTTTTGAAGGGCTATAAGGTAATGGCCCCTGAGTTATTTAAATTATATATAACTGAAATTGGACATTTTCCGAAGGCTGGCGAGGACAGCCACGAAGAGAAAAAAGGATGCAGGGATAACATCCTCATTTACTGTGTAAATGGTGTTGGTCATCTTATTCTCGGCGACAGGAAATATGAATTACACGGCAATGAATACATAGTAATTCCCGCTACGGATAAATACATCCGCTACTGGGCAGACCAAAAGAACCCTTGGTCCGTCTATTGGATTTACTTCACAGGTCCTACTATTGAAGCATTCAACAAAGCCCTGAAGCTTGATGTACTCAATCAGCCGTTACTTATTCATTTTAACGAAAAAGGGCTGGAGCTTTGGACGAAAATCTATGACACCCTTAATCAGAGTCTTTGTTTTGAGCATATCTGCAACGCCAATTTTTGTCTTTACCACTTACTTGCTACTTTTTTATTTCCGCAAAGACACAATCACGGAGTTGGAGACGATCGTGACATCATTACACCAACGATTAACTTTATGCGGCGCAACATCAATAAAAAGTTAAGTGTCGAGGATATGTCTGCAAGCCTTCATATATCTGCGTCGCATTTTGCGTATATATTTAAGAAAGCCACCGGCTCATCGCCGATTGATTATTTCAATCAACTGAAGATGCAGCGCGCGTGTCAGCTGCTATTTCAAGGCAACGACAAAATCAAGACGGTTGCATCTGATCTCGGATATGGCGACCCTTTTTATTTTTCGAGAATGTTTAAGCAATATATCGGTTCATCCCCAGGGCAATATCGAATATCTTCCAAACACGGAGTGTAATTTTATCACAGCTTACGTCAGCAACATTTATGAGGATCTTATTTACTACTGTATGTGTCTATTGTTTATCAATGCTATCTTGCCTTGCCCAAGTTCAGGAAAAATTAACCCGCTATGTTAATCCGTTTATCGGAACAGGCGCGGTGAGCGGTAGTTTGTCAGGGAATACTTATCCGGGCGCGACCGTTCCGTTCGGAATGGTTCAATTAAGTCCGGACACCAGAGCCGAGCCTGATTGGGAAATAGGTTCGGGCTACAACTATAATGATGGCTTTATTGCCGGCTTCAGCCACACTCATCTTAGCGGTACGGGTGCGCCGGATCTTTACGATGTGCTGATTATGCCTTCTACAGGCGCAGAAAAGACCCGCACCGGTGAGCCGAATCAGCCGTTGAGTGGTTATGGATCACGATTTTCGCATAGCGACGAAACCGCGAAACCTGGATTCTATCAGGTCAGACTGAAAGACCGGGATATAAACGTCGAATTAACGGCAACGGCGCATGCTGGCTTTCATAAATACACATTCCCTTTAGGAACGAGAGATCCAAAAGTCGTTATAGATTTGGACCACTCCATGAAAAAAGGTGTTTTTAATTGCCGTGTGATCGCCGCTCAGCTGCACATAGTCAATGATCACGCGATAGAAGGGTTTCGTGTAATCAGTGGCTGGGCAAAACTCAGGAAAGTCTATTTCTATGCTGAGTTTAACAGGAAAATAAGGCGGTCGGATTTATTTGATGGGGGCGACGAATATTTTGATCAAACACTGTTAAATGGTACAGATTTAAGAGCAGTACTGAATTTTGACATTCCCAATAACTCACCTCTTTTGACCAAGGTTGGCCTGTCTACTGTTAGTATTAGGAACGCGAAACAAAATTTGTCACTTGAGATCCCTGACTGGAACTTCTACGGAATTGCTGCAAAGGCGGACGCTGCATGGGAGCGGGAACTTGGAAAGCTCAAGATAGATGGGGAGAAACAAAAAAAGCAAATATTTTATACGGCACTCTATCATACATTTATTCAGCCCAACAATTATGCCGATGTGAACGGGGATTATACCGGGATTGATTTTACTGTTCATAAAGCCAGCCATGGGTTTTACAGTACGTTCTCTTTGTGGGATACCTTCCGGGCTGCTCATCCGCTGTACACACTTTTGCAACCGGAACGGACAACCGCCTTTATAAACAACATGATTACTCAATATAACGATTATGGCTATTTGCCGATCTGGCAACTCTGGGGACAGGAAAATTACTGCATGATCGGCAATCATGCTATCCCTGTCCTGGTTGACGCCGCCTTGAAAGGTCTGCAGGGAATAGATCTTAAACGGGTTTATCAGGCAGTTAAGGGTTCTGCAACGACGGATCACAGGGGGTCGCCGTTCGGGCTATTAAATAAAATTGGCTATATCCCGGAAAACAGACAGTCTCAATCCGTATCACTAACACTGGAAATGGCCTTTGACGACTGGTGTGTAGCTCAGCTCGCCAAAAAGCTCAATCAGAAAGATGACTACCTTTTCTTTATGAAACGTTCGAAATCCTACCGTAATTTGTATGATTCGGAGAGTGGGTTTTTCCGGGCAAAAACCGATGAAGGGGTATGGCAAAAGCCTTTTGATCCACTAAAATACGGAGGCAATGGCGACAGCCCCTATACTGAGGGAAATGCCTGGCAATATTTCTGGTACGTGCCACAAGACATAAATGATCTTATCAATTTAACGGGGGGAGAGAAGAAGTTCCTCGCTAAGTTAGACACCTTTTTTACTTACAATCAGAGAGGAGAAACTAACAATAATGCATCTGGCTTTATCGGTCAGTATGCTCACGGCAATGAGCCGAGTCATCATATCAGCTATCTTTATAATTATACCAGCCAGCCCTGGAAAACGCAGTACTACGTGGCTAAAATATGCAGGGAACTTTATAATACCTCTTCATCCGGCTATGCCGGAAACGAAGACTGCGGCCAAATGTCAGCCTGGTATGTCTTTAGCTCTCTGGGATTTTATCCTGTAAATCCAGCCAGCGGGGTTTACCTGATCGGTTCGCCCGGTATAAAGAAAGCGACCATTCGCCTTCCGCTTGGCAGAAGATTCGAGATCATGACAAATTGGGCAGAGGACAAAATATACGTCCAGTCCGTAAAACTCAATAACAAGCCTTATACCCAATCCTATATCACAGATAAGATGATTAGATCTGGCGGAAAACTGGAATTTGTTATGGGAAGTAAACCGAATCTTAACTGGGGCATTGAGCCGGAAAATAAACCGACAAACTGAAGTGGAGAATTTCGTGCTCTTTTAAATAAAATGATTAATGCTCCAGGCAGTAGGAGTTTAATTCAGTCTTAATGCTTTTAATGACATTGTCCAAGGGAGTGTTAGTTTCCAATATCCGGCAAACCACAACACAACCCTCTACCATGGAATATAACTTGATGGCGAAGTCTTTTGGTTTCAAATCCGGGGAAAGTTCTCCAGACTTTACGCCTGATATAAGGATGCCTGTAAGCATCTTTTGGATAGTAATCATAGCATCCTTAACCATTTTTTTAATCACCGGATTATTATTATCCGACTCGACTGCAAAATTAAATACCGGATGCCCCCCTGTTATGAAGGTATCCGCGGCATTTTTATTGAAGTTCAGGTATGCATAAATCTTGTCCTTTGCGGTTTTAGGGCGAGTGAGTATTTCAGCGTTTTTATCAATAATTTTTTTTAGGAGGAAACCCACCGTTTCTATCGCAAGCGCATCCTTTGTTTCGAAATAGCTGTAGAGGCAGCCTCTAGCTACTTTTGCGGCCTTCAAAACGTCGTCAACAGTAGTCCCCGCTATCCCTTTTTGATTGAAGATCAGTGCAGCTTCGTTTATAATATGTTGTTTGGTATTTTCTGCCTTGCCCATATTTGGTGAGGTAATCCTTCAAAAATATTAAATCTCGCGACTTTTGGCGTTGTTTTTAACGATAATCGATGAAATGAACTGAAATTTAAGCTATGACAGCGGAAATTATCATTAAGAAGGTCCTATGGAAGTTTGTTAAAAGCCGGCCTTTAGATTACGAAATATCGCCATCCCTCATTTCCAATCAAATAATGTATGGAAAACCGGATCACGCGGAGCACAAATATCCAGAAATAACAGTGTTTAAATAAAGCTCCGTAAAGAGAACAGGCGATCTGCTTATAACGCCGGCTTTCGAATTTTGCGTAGCACCATGTTCATGCAACTCCAGATTGTAAGCCTGGAGACAAGCGATAGTCACTAAGTGTAATTCCGCTACCATTCAGGAATAATCCGAAAACCACACGTATTTCCGCTCTTATCCGAAAACCAGAGTTCCACCTGATCTTTCTCCGCTTTGTCAGGCGCTTTGAGAAGCGTCCCGTAAACGACATTGATATTCATTTTTTTTAACATTTCGACCAGTACCACTTCCTTTTCCAGGGTCAAATGCTGAACCAGGCGATCATCTGGCGTTACTATCCATACTTCAACATGGAAGCCAACATGTAACGTCGCAAGTTCGACAGCAGTTTTGCCTCCCCCAACGATCAGTATCGACCTATCACTGAAATTATCGCTATGTCCAATATCTGCCGCTGTCTTCGGCGCATCGTCGGTCAATTCAGGTAACTGCATTTTCTTCACCAATAAAATAAAATGAGTACTTTTTAAAACCAGGGCTTCTCTCAGGGTTTCTACAGACAGGTAATTGTGGTTCATAAAAACAAGGTTCCCCATATAAATTTCCGGCCCTTTACCTGGACGAGAAACATCGAAATCAGGTCCGTTGCCTGGTCGTACCAACGCGGTTTTATAATCCAGGCCTTCCGACTCAAAAGCGGCGTCATAAGACTTACAACCGGAACCGATAAACGTAATGTCAAAAATCTCCATGCAGATTCATAAATTTAGAAAGTGAACAGGACACGGTTTCGAAGAAATATTTTCTGCTCATTATGTCAGCCCGTTCGGTTATCAATATGCATTAATTAGTACAGTAGGGACATACCCTCCATTCGTCAAAAGTGGAACTTTACGGGCCGTCTGATTATGTAGTTTAGAGTAAAGCAGCTTTAATCAATGGAATCTGCAGATTGGTAGGTCTGTTCTTTGGCGAATCAAAAGAACGACCATCTAAATGTCGCATGCCATTGAACAGGAAATCATGGTGAATATAAATAAGGTCATACTCCTTAAATGGTTGACCCGCACGAAGGCCAAATGCTGGCACAGTTTTTCCCAAAACATCCGAAGCTACATTTATTTCCCACGGATCCAACTCAGTTCCTGCGGCCGCATTCAAAGCTCCAGCCAATTTTTTATCTAATATAGTTATAGAGAAAGCAATATCAGCCGTATAATCGATCTCAAAAGCCCCCATTGCAATAGGATGCTTTTTGCCAAACTGAATATGTCCGGCAAGGTTCATTGACAACAAAGGATATGCACCGGTAGGGTCTGCATAGTTGACGAACTTAAGGTTAAATTCATCATCCGCCGGAAAGCTGAATGCTCGGGAACAATATGAAAATTTAGCTCCGCCATTTATATTTTGAGCAGAATTCGGTCTGATTTCTGCGCTGAGGCTAACCCAAGTGGCGCTTCTTATTTCTGTGATGATTTCGTTAATGGTCATAAAGTTTTTTGGTAAGCAATAAAAACACAGCTATAATTGCCCGAACAGCTACAGGATCCGGATAAGGTTTTTCTCGGTTTTTCCTTAAAATGCACATTTTAAAGCTATATCCTTTGAGTAGGAAAAATACCGGTAAGAAACAGATTTGAATTGTAAATTATAAAGTGATACTTGTAAAAATCAAAGAATCATTTATAAGATTACATCATATAGCCACACTATGTTCGTTGATACTGCTCCTCCGCTTCCGATGACGATACCATCGCCTGTTTGGCTAAGAAACTACCCGCTTCGTAAATTTAAACGGGCGGGATTTTTTACTAAACGATTTTATTTACATTAAACAACATTTTGAAAAACAAGTAGTTCTTTAGCGTACAACCCGGGTTCTTCCCTCGCTGAAAAATGATCACCAGATTCCATTATCGTATAACACTACAAATTTACCTGGTCATCGCCCCACCCTTCTGGGGCGATGATCGGCTCTTTCGGAAACTGAGCGACTGCGGTAGGCACATCGATCCTACAGCGGTTGTCTTTTCTATTCCGTTTAACTCCACTGCCTACGTTGTAGTCTTAGATCAAATCTGTTACAAGAGGCAAGAGTTACGGTCAAACTGTCTTGCTTTCGCTTAACTAATTGGGAACATTGAATTGCCGTTTACGGATTTTTCGGCAGGCACTTCCTCCTGCATCACATCCCAGTGCTCAATCAGACGACCATTTTTAACTTTGAAAATATCAACTGCGATCATTGTCTTACCGAGCCAGTTCTTATACCTCCCGTGGATCATCACAATATCACCGTTTTCGGTAATCACCCCTGGTTCGTAACTAAAATCCGGGGGCAAAGAAGGAATAGATTGCTTTACACCATCTGTCCCGTTTGGGAATATTGGATTATGCTGAACATAATCTGGGCTGAAATATTTGTCAAAAGCTGAAATGTCACGGTTAACAAAAACATCTGTTATCGCCGTTAATACTAATTGTTTGTTGTCCATTTTATGTTAAATTAAGTTTCTAAGTTACCTTTGGTTAGTAAAGGTAGATGCGAAACAGCCCCCCAGCAAGAAGGCACCGTTTTGTTAGTCAATAACTTATAAGTTACCTTAGTTGATAATCAATGTTTTATATGGAAGAAAAATTTAAAAAATATTCAGATTGCGATAAATGCCCTGTAAGAACAGTCTTGGATAGGATTGGGGACAAATGGTCCTTGCTTACCATTTCCGTTCTTGGCGAATGTGATAAATTGCGTTTTTCAGAAATTCAAAAGATTCTGGGAGATATATCACATAAAATGTTAACAGTAACGCTAAGGAAACTTGAAGATGACGGTCTGGTGGAAAGGAGGATTTTTCCATTAGTTCCCCCTAAGGTGGAATATAACCTTTCGGAAAGGGGAAGATCTTTGTTGCCTCATGTGCAGTCATTAACTTCCTGGGCGGCCGAGAATATGAATGACATTAAAAATAGTCGTAATGGATAATTTAATACCGCTTTTTGTCTTTTTAAGAAGACTCAAGATTCTTGAGTCCTTATTGTATTCAGAATCTTTTTCTAATAATTAAAAGTTGTTATTTAAACGAATTTGGCAATAGTCTGAAATTATGTACTTACTAGTAAAATATTGACTACTTGTATCATTTGGGTAAAGACCTCATCTTTATTTTAAAAAAGATAGCATGCTCAAAAGAAAAAAGATAGCGTCAATCATGGTGTTATTGTCCCTTGGAATTATACACAACGTCTCGGCGCAGCAAGGAAAAACTAAAACTCAAAACTCAAAAATTATGACAATCGAACAAGTAAAAAAAGTCAGTGTTGGTGAGTGGGTGAGCATTGCGCCAGAAGTTCGTCCAAGTATTGCTAAAGATGCTAATGGTAACACGAAGCCGTTTTATCTGACCAGGACTTTTACTTATTCGCCAGACGGAAAATTTACACTTGAAATGATTAATACCGCAGATCCGTATGGTAAAGTGCCGTTAGTGAAAATTGTGTTAAAAGGACATACTGAATGGCAGGGTGAGCACCCAATTGCACCGGGTGCTCAAAAAATACATTATATAGCTGACGGGGCTTATGAAATTACTCCTTTAATACAAGGTTTTGCTGATGCCATGAACCATGCCGCAAGTACGGGATTTAATAAATGGACCGTCGGTGAGACGCAAAATATTTTAGGAAAGGCTTTTCCTCCATTCGGCCTCGCAGAAGGACAAATTTATGGCGAATACGATTTGATCTATATCGATCACGATCTGATGTTTTGGGGCGCCAAACATGTCGATGGACGCAGCTTTGAAAAGGAAGAAAACCACCCCGACAATTTGCAGATCCCAATGGTTCGGAAGAAATAAACATTTGATCCCGATGAGGGGCGGAAAAATAGGAAGGCTAATTGCTTTCCTATTTTTTGTTTTGAGCCTGTTGGCACAATAGGGAACGGCCGTTGTTAAAAATTAAAGGAATTACGGCGGCTCCTCCGGTTCAAGTCCGGAAAAACATTTATAAGTAGCACCTACTGAGATCAACTAGCTAACGCCGAATCCATTTCTAAATCCTTAACACCCCATTCCTGCATTATTTTAATTACAGGTATTAACGATTTCCCGCGTTCCGTAAGCTGATACTCCACCCTGGGCGGCATTTCTGCAAAGATATGCCGGTCCAAAATATTGTCGACTTCCAGTTCCCTTAATTGATTAACTAACATCTGCTTGCTCATTAAGGGCAAAACCTTTTGAAGTTTACCGAAACGATTAACATTTTTGCTTACAGCGTAGATGATCAGTATCTTCCACTTGCCGCCAATCTTATTCATACAATGGGTTACGGGGCAATTGTAGGGGTTATAATCTTTGTTTTTTCGCGTATCAGGCATTGGTCTAAAATATTTTACTTATAAAATAAAAATTGACTACTTGTATCTCCTTTATAAAGATAACAATTTTACTACGGCATCAGAGAAAGTGAGATTGTTGTGTCTTCCGGCCAATACAATCAGCTGAATACCTCAACGCTTAATCATTGCCAACAAACATTACTAAGAACTAAATTATGGATTAAAATCAGCTTTTACAGAATAGAACCAATCTGATAGATAGCAATGTACTTGTTGTAACCAAACAAACCCCAGGATACCTTCGTGCGGTTATTGCCGACCCGCCCCTCAACCTACTGGGCCCCGAGGTATTTGCTGGCTTGCAGCTGCTAAAAGATTATGCTGAAGGCAACAATGGTGCTAAGGTTGTTGTTTTCGAATCAGCTGTACCAGATTTTTTCATAGCTCATCTGGACCTGGCGCAAATGAATATAGTACCAGACATCCCAGGCGCGAAACATGTATTGAAGGATTGGCCTGCGTATAGCCATTGGCTGAGTACAACCCCCTTGGTATCCATTGCCAAAATCAGGGGCCGGGCGCGTGGCATGGGTAATGAATTTCTGTGTGCGCTTGATATGCGCTTTGCCAGTAAAGAAAATACCCGCCTGTGCCAAATGGAAATAAACTTTGGGGGGCACCAGGTGGTGGTGGTATCGAATGGCTGCCCCGCCATGTAGGCAGGTCCCGTGCATTGGAGATCATACTTGGCGGTGATGACTTCGATGCAGACACCGCAGAACTTTACGGCTGGATAAACCGTTCGATCGCAGATGCTGAGTTGGACAGCTATGTTGATCGGCTTGCAAGGAGAATAGCACAAATGGACGAAACGGCACTTGCAACAGCAAAGCAACTGATCAACCTACGGTCACCTGTTCCTGCGATAGCTGATTTCGAAGAAACTTTCCGAATCCTGGCCAAAGTTGCTGGCAGTGAAGGCGCAAAGGAGGCTATAAGGCGAAGCAAGGCCAACGGATGGGGAACCGAACCGTTAGAAATAGAACTGCCAAGATATGATTGAGAGAGATAAATCAAAATCCCGATAATTAGTTTGCAAAACATAACTAAAAAAAAATTTGCTGAAATCGCGTGATCCAGTGCTTTTTTTCTTCCCCCATGGTGCTAATGCCATAAATTTCCGTTCAAGCAAAAAGGCTGCCCCGAAAACATTCGGGACAGCTGAATTAAATTTATCAATAGTTATCTATGTCGTTCAGACTTAATTAAGTAACGAGGCCAGTTTCTGAATGAGTTCATCGCCATGGAGATTTTTCGCAATGATCTTACCACTGGGATCAATCAAGAAATTTTGCGGAATTGCCCTGATCCCATACAATTCAGCAGCTTCGCCATTCCAAAATTTGAGGTCGGAAACTTGCGTCCACTCCAGTTTGTCTGCTTTGATGGCTGCTATCCAGTCGTTTTTCTTGCCGGGGCGGTCAAGAGACACGCCAAGTACCGTAAAGTTTTTGCTTTTATATAAGTTATAGGCTTTGACAACATTCGGATTTTCGTTTCTGCATGGCATACACCAGGATGCCCAAAAATCAAGCAGCACATATTTCCCTTTAAATCCGGCAAGAGAAACAGGTTTGTCATTGACATCATTCAGCGTGAATAAAGGGGCAACTGCCCCGATAGCAGTTGCGCTGGCCGCTTCAAGCGACTTTGCAAAAGATTTACCAGCCTCAGAATTGCGAATGTCCGCTGACAAGTTATTATATAATGGTTCCATTTCCTGTACGTTAATCGCATCCCCGCCAATTTCTATTAAAGAAAGCAGACTGACATAAGAGTCCGGGTGTTGTTGAATGAAATCCTTTTGCAATTCTCGTCTTTTCGCGATTAGTGTATTAGCCTTCGATTGCAGGCTGTCGATAAATTTCTGGTCCCGTTTTTTATCGGCTGGAGCAGCAATGTAGATTCTGTTTAACTGCGCAACTTCCTGTTCGGGACCTGCAAGGAATGCTTTATACATTTTGTTCTCGTCGTTTAGTTTTGAACCGCTGATGGCCGCTTTTTTTACCGAATCCTTAGCCGTCAGGGTCAAAGTTCCCTTGTCAAGGTAAAACACCAAAAAATCAGCACTCCGGTCTAATCTGGCCAAACCAACCCCTTGGTGGTCGAGTACCAACTGAGCAACCAACGGATCATTCAGCGCGCCCTGGAACTCAAACAGCCCGTTCCTGACCGTCACAGAATCTTTTATAACATTTTCCCCTTGCTTGTATATCAGGTAAGCTTTGGCCGGCGCGTTGTCCTGGCCTACCTGCGCTTTTATTAAGAATTTGCTTTGGGCCAGCACAGCGGCCGGGATCAATGCCAAAGTCAATAAAATGATTTTTTTCATAAAGTTTTTTGTTTGATTATTTACTGTATTGATTAATTTCCCGGAGTTCGGGGTGCAGCTTCCACCTGTAATAAGTCCAGAATCCCTTCATTTCGGATGATCGTCATACCGTGGCGGTCCATCGTAATACCTTCCGTCAGCCGGTAAGTGTACCGCGGGCGGAGGCCCTGCATAATCGTCGGCAAATAGGTGAACCGAAAATTATTACAGCGCTCTCTCAATATTTCTCCAACTTCTGTTATATGGGTTGAGATCATAAAAAAACAGTTCCGGTTCTCTGAAAACGCTTCCGTGATAGCCAGCGTTGCGTCATAGGCATCTTTCACATTGGTGCCTTTGAACAGCTCATCAAAGATTACGACAAGATCCTTGTCTGCCGCTACGTCTGTCGCGACCTTTTTTACTCTTAACACCTCCGCATAAAAATGACTGTAACCCAAGCCGATATTATCTGACATGTTGATCGAAGTATAAAGTCCGTCCCTGACCGAGAATTCCATAGCTTCAGCCGCGACCGGAAATCCCATATGCGCAAGGTAGACAGCTATACCCATGGATTTCATCAGCGTCGATTTGCCGGCCATGTTGGCCCCGGTTAAAAACAGCACATTATTTTCCTGGTTAAGCGTTATGGTGTTCCCTACTGCCTTTTCGACCGTAGGGTGATATAAGCCCTGAATGTTCAAAACATTACGGGCTTTCGGCAAGGCGGTCGCATAACAGAAGTGATGATCCCTGGCTACAGCGGCGACGGCAGTGTATACGTCGAATTGAAAGATCGATTCGATGATTTTTTCCATTTCCTTTTTCAGCACACACCTCAGCAGATAATCATACTTTATCATTTTGAATAGTGGAAGCTCTTTTGCTGCCGGCACATTTAACACCTTTTGTAGTTTTTGAAGCCTAAAAATATCCTTCAACGCTATCAATTGTTCCCTGAGCAGGCCTTCATCGGTTTCCAGGGTGTCGATAAAGTCACGAAACCGGATCAAAAGCTTAATTGTCGATATAATTCCGGAATTAAAGAGGCTGTAAGCTTCGTCCTGAGCGACCACCTGAAGCGCTTTTTTTGATATGGCATTTTTAATGACCTCAGCCCGGTTGAGACTTCCCCTTGCTCCGAGATAATCTTCCAGCACAACGAATTCTTCAGCGCTGAACGGCAATGCTGACGGATACGCGGTAAAACGTTTAAAAATATCACTACGTTTATTGATCTCCGCCGGATCGGTAAGAGGCTGACGGAACATATGTTCCAGGAGCCTTATTCCCCCTGTTGTAATTACCTGATCAAAAAGAAAGGTAATAGAGTTGTTTTTGTACCTGCCAGTGATGTTCAGGTCGTCAAGTGTTTGTTTATCCGTGAAAAAGCTCATGCTCCTGGTTGTTTAAATTTCCGGCTCCGAATGATCTCCAGGATACGTTCATTATTGATAATGACCATTCCATGCCTGTCAGATGTAATGCCATTTTCTAATTTGTAGCTGTAAACCGGGGTGTTACCCTCCATATGGGTTGGCAGGTAAAGAAATTCAATATTGTCACACCGGTCCTTCAGTACGTCCCCGGCCTCTATAATGTGCGTAGAGACAACGAACATGCAGTTGCTTTTGCCGGCAAAGGCTTCGGTCAGTACGATCGTTCCTTCACAAGCATCCGTTACATTGGTTCCCCTGAACAACTCGTCCAGAATTATGAAAAGATTTTTACCCTGTGCAAGTTCCCTGGCAATTTTCTTTACCCGTAATACTTCAGCATAAAAGTGACTGTTGCCGGACCCAAGATCATCGGGGAGGTTGATGGTTGTAAATAAACCATCACATACGGAAAATTCCATTCTTTCAGCAGCTACGGGAAAGCCGATATGTGCGAGATATAGGGCTATTCCCAGCGATTTCATAAAGGTTGATTTACCGGCCATATTCGCACCGGTAAGAAAAATAATATTGCTTCCCGGCATCATATGAAGGGTATTGGGCACAGCCTGTTTTACTTGCGGATGCCAGACGTTTTCCAGGCGCAGGACATGCTGACCCTGGGGAAGTGGAAGGGGAAAAGTCAAATTTCTTTCGCGGGCTACTTTTGCAACAGTAATACAAACGTCCAGCCAATAGATCTGCTTCAGGATCTGCCTGATCTTTTCATGGTGTTGGAATCTGACCAGTTGGTCAAGAGCCGCAGCTTTTTCAAAAGAAAGCTTTGGGCCGGCATTCTCCGTCAACAGAGAAACCAGCGAAGGATCGTTTAACAGGCCCGATATCGTTGCTATCGCTTCCCGGATTGCAGGGGGCAGTGTACGCTTCGGCAAGCCGCTGACTAATGCTTGCAAAGCCCTAAGGGTCTGTATCAGTGCTTTTATACCACCAGCTATTTTTCTATAGGCTTCGTCGCCGGCGATGATCGCCGAAAGTTTTCTGACCAGCGTGTCGTGCACCGCAGACAGTTTCGACCGCTCGTCGGTATCCGCCATATACTGTTCCAAAACAGCCAGGGATTCGCTCTGAAAAGGAAAGTCAATCCCCACTGTTCTGAAAAAGCGAATCGCGCCGATCCGGCGGTCAATTGCATTCGGGTCTGAAAGTGGCAGGAGAAACATGGATTCCATGAGTTCAGCTCCGCCCTGCGTTCGCGTATGATTGAATATGTTATAAACCGAATCACTACCCCGCTTACCGATCAGATTCAGATCGTCCAAAGTTTGCTTATCTGTTGTAAAACTCATTTCTATTTTCTTTTTCGGCGGATTAATAATATAGAACCGATCACCAGCATCAAACCCGGAACCAAACCGAGGTAGAGCACTTTCATCACCTTCACCTGCACCGCCGTTACAGTAATGGTATTATCCGCCGGCGGACGGGGGGCAGTGAAGATGGGAAACTCGCCATCCGCGAACCAGCTGAAAAGCGCGTTCGCGAAATTGAAGTTCGCCGTTCTTATGTTCTCCTGGTTAAGACCCTTATTGCTCAAGAAATCAGCATCGCCTGTGATAATGATCTTTTGCTGCTTATTGCCTACTTTCCTTGTCAGGGCAATCGCGGTAGGAAGGGCACCCTTCTGATCCCCCTCTTTCGGCGAGTAAACGAGATTTGCCGAGTCAAGCACCAGCTTTCCTGTTCTGTTCCAGCTGTTTTTTGCGGATGTCATTAGCAAGGGAGTAATGCTAAACCCATTCGTCTGCGTATAACTCAGGGCAGAAACCCCGGGCATTAACACAGGATTTCCGTTGCTGAAATCGTCGATCAGCATGGGGGATAATTTTGCTCCGCCGGCAGTGATTTGCAGCGTCACCTGGTCACCTGAAAAATCCTTGCTCGGCTGCACGATGGTCCCTTCCTGCAGATGAACGCCTATAAGGTTAAGCAGGGCGTTATTCAATTGCTGCTTACTACCCTCAGCCGCCACAAAAAGATTACCACCTTTTTGAATATAGGAACGAAGCTTATTTAATGTCGCGGTATTATAATTCAGTCTTCGGTCAGCTATAACCAGCACTGTGGCATCGGGAGGAATTTCCTGGTTCTGTAACGAGATAGAATCCACGGCAAAGCCCCGGTTAACTAATGACGACCTGTTCGTTTTAAAAGTAGTTAATCCCTTATAATCTTTATCCCCGATCTTATCGATGCTTCGTTCATAACCGTCATTCACAAACAGGATTTTAGGCACCTTAACCATCAGGCGTTTTAAAGCGGTGGCTACTTCTGTTTCGCCGGGCCAAAAGTCGTTATCATCGAAAACACGCAAAAAAGTGGAGCGCCCCTTGTATTTAACCTGCATGACCAATCTATTCCTTTCCTCCCGCAGATCAAGCATCCGGTGAATCTCTCTGGGACTCCTGAACTGGCTGGGGTCAACTTCCATGAACCTGGCTTTTTTATCAAAAATTTGCTGCAGTGATTTCCCAGCATTCATACCGGTATAGAAGTAGGGATCCGGAATGCTGTCATAGTAATAAACCCATTTGAGGTTAATATTAGGTTTAAACCGTAAATAGGGCTCCCAGCGATCCAATTCCCTGAGGCGCTGATCCGGCGCGCCTTTACCGTAAGTGCCATCAAGAAAGTTTACATATTCCGTTATTTCTATAGGCTCCGGCCCGGTTTTCCCGAGTACCTCCTGCGTTTTTAGCCGGAGCGTGTTTCTTTTGGTAGCGGTGGCGTCATAATAGCCGGTATACTGTTGTCTTGAACTCAGGTAACTTACTGTTAGGCCCGAAAAGACAATGCCTGCATAAACACCCATGCGAAATAGGAAGTTTTTAGCGTCCCGTGCCATATGCAACTTACTTATGGTCAGCGCTATAAAAATGTAAACGATAACAAAAAAATAAATGACGTCCCGTGTAGTTAAAAAGCCCGCCAGCATTTTAAATGTTCTCCCCGGCATAGAAAGGCTAAACGCAAGGTCCCTGAGAAAATCCTTGTCCTGCCAGAAACTGCCGATAAGGGACAGGAATGCAAAAACCATAAAGGTGCTGATCGCGGCTACGACCTGATAGGTGGTCAGACTGGACATAAACAAGCCGATGGCAGCATAGGCGCAGAGCAGCAGGTAGATGCCTAAAAGCGCCGACATTACCTGCTGGTAACCAAAATGATCAATGGACAATGCACCTCCGATTCCAACTAAGGCCAACAGTCCGATCAATAAAAGATTGTAGGTCATCATCGCTAAAAACTTCCCGAGGATGATCTCTGAAATCTTTAAGGGCGAAGAATATAACAGCTTGATCGTCCCGCTGCTGGTTTCCCTACTGATCAGGCTCATGGTCACCAGCGGTATATATAAATATAAAGTTGAAAGCAGGTTGCTGAATATTCCCTGTCCGTTTTTGGTGAAAATATTGCTGGTGAGAAAGGAGAATGTCAGTTTATACCACTCCTGGGAGCGCTGCATACTTTCGATTGCGCCTACGAAGCCATATGCTACCTGTAGAAATAGCACAATCATCAGCAACCACGCAATCGGGGAATAAAACAATAAGCTCAGCTCCAGCCGCGCTATTTGCAAAGTTTTTTTCATAGAGATTTATATTTTAATCTTTTTAGAAGCTGAGACTTTTGACAACTGGGCGAAGGTGTCATTCAATGAGTTTTTTTCCATACCGATTTCACTCAGCCGCCAGCCGTATTGCGCACTCGCGAGGACAATTCTTTCTGCTACCGCCTTATCACCGTTAAAATGGATACGGATCTGGCGCTCTGTAAGAAATTCAACGCGGGCGACGCCTCCCAACTGGGATAAGGTGTCGGCAGAAGGGGCTTCCTCCATCACAACTAACAGACTGTTTGGCGCAACATAACTGTCAAAGGCCTCCATGGTATCAGCAAAAACGATCCTTCCGCCTTCAATCATCATGATATCCTTACACAAATACTGCACTTCGGAAAGTATATGTGTGGAAAGAATAACCGCATGCTCTACCGCTATCTCCTTTATCAGGCCGCGGACCTCCAGTATCTGGTTAGGGTCAAGCCCGTTGGTTGGTTCATCCAAAACAACCAGCTTGGGACGGTGAATAATAGCCTGTGCAATGCCCACCCGTTGCCTGTACCCGCCTGACAGATTCCTGATCAGCCGGGTGCTGATGTGCGATAAGCCGCAACGATGCTTCACTTCATCAAGCGCAGATTTTAGGTTTTCTTTTTCTACAGACCGTAATATGGCACAGTGGGTCAGGTATTCGTCGACGGTTAGTTCCGTATACAATGGCGGGGTTTGCGGCAGAAAACCAATAAACTGTTTCGCTTTTTCCGGCTCTTTCCTGAGATCCACGCCATTGATAAATACATCTCCTGATGTTTGTGTCAGTACCCCACAAAGTATGTTCATCGTTGTCGATTTACCGGCTCCATTTGAGCCAAGTAGTCCCACAATGCCGTTCTGATAAATTTCCATATCGATGTCCCGTATGGCCCAGGTGCTGCTATAACGATGTGACAATCCC
The DNA here is from genome assembly GCF_007971525.1 of Mucilaginibacter ginsenosidivorax. Lineage (NCBI taxonomy): Bacteria > Pseudomonadati > Bacteroidota > Sphingobacteriia > Sphingobacteriales > Sphingobacteriaceae > Mucilaginibacter > Mucilaginibacter ginsenosidivorax. The sequence goes on along the minus strand of NZ_CP042437.1, from coordinate 5,749,396 downwards.
GAGATCCTAAGAATAGGTTCCATTATTTATATATAATAAGTAAGTGTAGTGTGTTCTGTGTTTTTATTGCGGTACAGTGAAGCCTATAGTCTTGAAAATATCCAGCAGATAATTATACTTTTGGATAACCAGCGGATACGATTGATAGGTGTTCACAAAATCTGCAGGCGACATAACCAATACCGTATCGAGATAGGCCGCTAGGTCTTCAGCGGGCCCGTGAACATCATAATAGTTTGGTCCTTCAGTACCGTCAGGCAAAAGACCATATACAGGTTTGGGCTGATAGATAAGGTAATACGGACTCTGTGTTGAGCCATAAGCAGTCTTACCATAATAGGCACTACTGACCGCATAAAATTTCGTGGTTAGCGATGGATCTGCACCGATCTTTGCCGTTAAGATCACCTTCAGGATATCTTTCCGGTATATTTTCAACTGTGTCTGATCCATTGTTTTGATCGCCGGCACATAGGAAATAGCAACCGTATTAAAACCTAAATAAGCACTCAAAGGAACTTTTACAAGCGCGCCGCTACCGGAAGGATCGGGTTGAAATGTATACACGGAGTCGGTCAGCAGAATTGAATAAGGTTTCAACGAGTTAGATAGATGGGGAGCGATCTGATTTTTAACAAAATCCAAACCAGCCAGGATATCAGCCTGGTTGTGCAGGTATTTGGCAGTGACCATAGAATCTACGGTCGTCAAGTGATACCCGAGATTCAATTTGGTTAGCGGTGTTTTAGCTACCGTATCATTGTATAAAACCGGGATCCCGCTTTCTTTGTAAAACAGGTAGATCTGGTGATCGGCCGGATTATTTGTATTGTCAATGCGTGCAAAGGGGTCCTGCATGTTGGGTGACGCCTTCGGATTCTCCTCTTTTTTGCAGGATGCCAGGAACAGGCATATCGCAGAAAAATATATTAAATATCTTTTCATCGGATTTAATTGTGCTTATGTGAATTAAAATGTTCTGTTCTGACGTGCAGGGTTTTGCTTTAATGCGCCTTCATTGAATATAATTGCGTCTTGCGGTATCGGGATCAGGTAGTCCGGATCACCTGGCTGCAAAGTCAAACTCGCCTTTAAAAAAGGGCTTGAACCATAGTTTACATCCGAGTAATTATGAACGATGGTCGTGATAAAAGGGAAAGCCTTGTTCACCGCGTATCGCTTCAAGTCAAACCATCGGTGTCCCTCAAAACAAAGTTCACGACGACGCTCATCGCGAATAAAGCTGACCAGCTGCTCGCCGCTATAATTTACCGGAACGAATGCAGACGGAATGAAACGTGCTTGCCTTAGCGTGTTTAGCGCGTTATCGGCGTCCGCGGCACGGTCCAGCATAGCCGCTGCTTCCGCTTTGTTCAGGTAGGCCTCTGCATTTCGCAAATAATAGTTGTCAGAGAACATCTCTGTCGGGAATATGTTATAAGTCCGGGACCGGTACATTTTTGTATACCGTATTTTACCTGCGGCATCTGTTTCAAAGAAGGCGCTTCGGCGGAGATCGTTCGCCTCGTACAGATTAATCAGCGAAGGGCTGGCCTGGAAGGACTTCGTAAAGGCATCCCCCATTAAGTATACCATTGCATTACCTCCCTGTGTAAAGAGTGCTTCAGGATTGCTGCCGGAGAAAAAGCTGGTCTGCGGTTTGTAGGTCGAAAGATTAAAAAGCGCCGGTTTACGGGCAATAACCTTGTCAGCTGCAGCGATTGCATTTGCCCAGGATTGCATATAGAGGTAAACCCTGCTTTGCAGCAGATTAACGGCATTAACATCCACATGATAAAGTGAGGATTGTGTTACCCCGCCCAGATATTGCTCCGATGCATTTAAATCCGTCAGCATTTGTTGATATACGCTGTCAACCGTTGACCGGGTAAAGAATTTATCCTGTACAAACTCCGTTATTTTCAGGGGTACGCCCATGTCAGTCTTCGCGGTTGCCGGATTGTAAGCGGAAGCATATACATTCACCATATAGAAATAGTAGAACGCGCGCAGAAATAACGCTTCACCTTTTATCCGTCTTAATTGTGTAGGATTATCGTGAAGCTGGTCTGCCTGGTATATCATAATATTGGCCGCATTAATCGACTTATACACTTTGGACCAGGTATCGTCAGTAAATGGATGATATGTCTTATCTACAAAAGGGTTCGCCTGCCAGGTGTAGAAGCCGAATACGTCGTCCCGGTTATCAATGTAATAAGGGCGGCTCACAAACTCGGTAATATCATCATCCATGGCATTGAGCCAGGGAAAATACATAGCATCCGGGGACTCCTTATAAGAATTGCTTGGCGGGTTGGTGAAATGTCTCATATAAACATCACCCTGCATGACCTCGTCCAGTTTTTGCCAGGTATTGGCATAGGCCAGATCCTGTGATTGTTCTTCTAAAAACTTATTACAGCCTGTAAAAAGAAGGGAAGCGATCAGAACTGATAGCAGGTAAATTATATTTTTCATAATCAATACTTTTAAAATGAAACATCTAACGTAAGGGAATAAGTTGGTCGAGGCGATAACTGTGTACTCTGTGTAAAGTCCGACTGCTCCGGGTCCTGTCCATCCAGCTTTTTACTTGCCCAGGTATACACGTTGGTTGCAGAGAACATCACCGAAGTTTGTTTAAGATGCAGGCGCTTGGTTAAGCCATCCGACAGGGTATACCTGAAGTTGAACGTTTTAATTTTCAGGTAATCACCGCTGGCAACCCGCAGGTCTGAGTTATCATACATCTGCCAGATATTTTGCGCGTACTCATAGGTCTGGTTAGTTGACCAGTGTGCCAGGGTATTGTAATAGGCAGCACCTCCGACCAGTGCAGGAATGGTTGTGCGGGCCTCATCGCCGGGAGCGCGCCACCTGTTAATGAATTGCAGGCTCACGTTATTTTCCGGAAGTGGAGCTGCTACCGTAGAGGAAACAATTCCGTTTTCCGTGTTGCTGTATAATGGTTTAAGCCTGACTTTGCTGCCCAAACTATAGGTCAGATTAAAACTCATCGAAAACTGCTTATAACTGAATACATTCAGCAAGCCGCCCTGTATGGTTGGTACGCGGCTTCCGGATGGAACCATCACTTGTTTGATGATCTCGTCAAGTGACATTCCTTTGTATTTGTCAGCTAAGGCAGGATCGTCATTTTTGAATGTCGGTAGCCCGGTATTGTGATCAAGACCGGTAAATTGATAGGAATAAAAAGTGTTACTTGCCTTTCCATCCACTACTTGGCTTCCGGTGAGGTAGCTATTGTAAACATTTGCATTCTGCTCACCCAGATTCTGTGTGTTTATACTCTTTGAAAGCAGCTTATTGATCACCTGGCCAAGTTGCGGATCTACGCGCCAGGTAAAGCCTCCCTTTGTTCCACCTTTACCCAGGTTATTGATGGGCGTGAAACTAAGAGTCAGTTCAATGCCCTGATTTTTGATCGTGCCGGAATTAACTTCATAAGAGGTAACCCCGTTGATGTCAGCCACATTTTTATTCAAAAACGCATCGCTTGTCGTTTTGTTAAAATAATTGAACACACCCTGGATCTTGTTATTAAAGAAGCCGAAATCCAGTCCGATATTAATCTCTTTATTTCTTTCCCATTTCAGGTTGGGGTTGGGGTAAAAAGCAATGTTCGAATAGTAAGTCTGGGTTATCGGATCTATTGAACCTTGTTTAATAATGAGATTGGGTGTCTGATTCTCCAGCATATTACCCTGGAAACCGTAAGATGCCTTTAGCGCAAGCAGGTTAACAGATTTACTATCTTTAAAGAAATCCTTATCTATATCCCATCTGCCTGAAACCGACCATGTGGGTAAAAATTTCTCCTTCGCCCTTGATCCGAATTTGTTCGAGAAATCCGTACGAGTATTAAAATTCAGGATATACTTGTCATTAATGGTATAGCTGCTGGAAAAATAGGCTGATGCCAGATTGGTAAGTTCATTTCTGACAATATCCATGTCATTCAAGGTCGCCCATTGCGCGTATAAAGGATATTTAACCGGATCTATTGCAGCGAAGGTTTGTCCCCGGTCAGGCAGATAGCCCCTTCTGTCCATATTATAGCCGGAATATTTGTTGGACGATATTTCGGTGCCCAGGGTAACGTTCAGGTTATCCCTCGAGGCTATCGGTCTGTCATAGTTCAATTGTCCCCTGACCAGGTAAGACTCATTACGAACCTGGCTGGATTTCATCTCTCCGCCATAAGGCATCAGGCTGTTGGTGCCAGCAGGCTGCCCGAATTCACTTCCTCTTAATGACGCCGCATAAAATGTATTCTCTTCGTATACGGTTTGGTCATTACTGTTGTTATTGGAATAGGACAATAATACCGTACCATTTAAATAGGGATTGACTTTCAAATTCAGGTCGGTCGTCAGGTTAATGCCGGAATTGCCGATCAGGTCCCTGGAATGCTGCATTTCATTTTGGATATTAAAGGCATAATAGGCATTAGCAGCTGTAGGGCTGTATTTCTCGTAATAACTCAAGCTGCCATCTGCATTGTAGGCAGGCACTGCTCTGCTGGTGTTATAAGCGTATGATAACGCATTTACAGAACCGGCAACATAGTTGCTCTTTTGGGTATTACCACGCAGTGTCATATCCCAACTGAGTTTTGGGGTGAGCGTCGCATTTAATTTGACCATGGCAGTATACTGATCAGTTTTATCGCCCTTCAGCGTACCTCGTTGTGTGGCTACACCGACAGATGAATAATAAGTCATCTTGTTGGTACCACCGGATATGCTGACATTGTTTTGCGTAGATACCGCATCCTGCAGGATCGTCCCGAACCAATCCGTATTCATCGTTTCCATGGCCTGCACCTGATCCTGAAACTGGGCGTAATTGATTTTACCGGTATAAAGGTTATTCAACGCACCTTCATAGCCGACATAATTGATATTACCGGAATAATCCAGGCCGCTATTGATGATATCACGGGAATAATCAATCCGCTGTCTCGAATTCATTACGTTAATATTGTGGTCGGAATAGCGGGGGCGGCGGGTAAGCGTGGTTGACTGATCTAAAGTCACTAAGGGGTCCCCAGTCTTGCCCTTTTTCGTCGTAATTACAATTACCCCATTGGCCGCCCTTACTCCGTAAAGTGCGGTAGCCGAAGCGTCCTTCAGCACATCGATTTGTTCTATATCGAACGGCTTTAGCCCTGAAATTGCATTACCGAGCCTGTTCACAAAATCCAGGTCATTGATCGTTGCAGGGTCAATACCAACCGGATCATTAACGACGACGCCATCAACAACCCAGAGCGGCTCACGGTTACCCAATATCGTTGATGTTCCCCGGATCCGGATTTTGGGAGATACACCAATATCGCCTGAATTATTCAATACAAACAATCCGGGTATTCTACCCTCCAGAGCCTGGTCAACGGTGAAAAAAGCCGGATTACTAATATCCGACATTTTGACCTGAGTGATGGCACTTGTCAATTTGCGTTTGTCGATTTGTTGATACCCGTTGGTTACGACCACCTCGTCCAGCGTAGCAACCCGGACTTTTAATACAATTGCCTTTAAATTCGACTTTGCCGGAACTTCCATAGTTTCGTAGCCCAGGTAAGAGATCAGTAGGATATCATCTTCATTTACATCCGAAATGATAAACACACCATCTTTTCCCGTCTTTACACCCCGGCTTTTACCTTTTATTACTACGGTAGCATCTGCTAATGGTTCGCCCTGTTCGTTAGTTACCCGGCCGGTAATAACCATACTGATCATTTTTTCTTTGGGGAGCACTGCCAGATCAGCGGGCTTTTCTTTAATAACTATTGTTTTATCCGCAATCGTGAAGGTCATGGCCGTTCCGCTGATCAGTTGTTGCATAACTTCATCCAACGGGGTATCCTTAAAGTCAACGTCGATACGTTTACTGGTCTTGAACTTGGATGTAAAAGCGATCACATCATAGCCTGTTTGATCGCTGACGGCTTTGAAAACTTTCTCGATGGAGACATTTTTCCCCTTCAGCGTGATCCTTTGCGCAAATGTCGCCGCGCTAACCTGCATCAGTGCCGCAACTAAAATGAGTACGGTGATCTTCATGATTAATAATATTTTAGAGGGGCACGCAGGTGGAGCCCACCAACTTTTAGTAGAATTTTTATACATTTACAAGTCTGTTTTTGGGTCTTGTGCATAGTTTTACAAGGACGAGCACATCGCCGGTTAAGAAATATTTGTTAACGCAATATTTGAAATCAGATGAAAGGGCTTCGACCGCAAATCGGGGTCCTTTATCTTTTTAGCTGGGGATCAGGGAATTTCGTCTGGCTGTTTCATGTGTGGTTCTTTTGTTTATGGATCAATTAATTAGGAATTTGAATTATAGTGCTATTTCTGTATTCTGCTTATCGTAATGGTTCTTCCTTCCACCCTGAATTTTAATTTGTCGGTCCGTTCCATCATCTTTAATATTTTCGAAATATTCTCGTATCGGCTGAGTTTGGCAAAAACAAGCTCGTGTTTCAAAGTTTCATCGTCATCATAGACGATTGTTGTGTTATACCATCTGGACAAAGTTTTCATGATGCTGCCCAATTCTTCGTTATTGAACATAAAGTAACCGTTCTTCCAGGCAATGGCATCGGAGGCTTCCACATCCAGCTCGTTAATAGAATTAGGCGTTAATATCGCCTGCTGGTCCGGCTTTAATATCAGGCTGTCAGCGGCAGGCATCGTTTGAATGCCGGACCGCCTGACGGCGACCCTCCCCTCCAGGAGGGTCGTTTTTACCGCTTCATTATCGCGATAGCTGTTAACATCAAAATGGGTACCCAATACGGTAACTTCCTGGCGGGCCGATTGAACAATAAAGGGGTGAGCTTTATCCCTGACCACTTCAAAATATGCTTCACCATCCAGTTGGACCATTCGCTTCGAAATTCCTGCAAATGATGCCGGGTATTTCAGTTCCGAAGCTGCGTTCAGCCATACCTTACTTTTATCCGGCAATAAAACCATATAAGTTTCCCCATTGGCCGTAGTAAGGGTATTCATTTGGCCGGGAACCGCATTTACATCACTTACTTCGTATACAATTTGTCCCTTAGCGGTTTTCCTGATCCGGACGCCGGACTCTCTGGCCAATTCACCATTGGCCGCGTTCCCCAGCTTTATCTTCCTGCCATTTGCCAGCGTAAGTGTTGCGCCTTCTTTCCCCGGAAGGATATGGGCAACAGCAGGGTCGTTGGTATGCTCCCTGAACCGGCTGACAAAGAAGATCATACCGCCAATCATAAAAATAGCAATAGCGGCAGCTATGGAAAACCTTGGCCACATTTTCAGGATCCTTGACCTGTGTGGTGTTCTATGAGAAACTATAAAGTTCAAAATTTCCGCTTCCCGATTTCCATCCATCGCGATGAGCTCGGTTTCCGGAATAACATAATACGAGGCGTCGACTACCTCATCGAGCAATATTTTTTGCTGGGGATCCTGTAAGACGCTACCCCATTCAGCCATTTCCTGCGGAGTGGCCAAATGCTGTTGATAGCGCTGGTACAGGTAAGCAATTCTTTCTTTTTTCATTTTTTTCAAGGCAAACTTTACAGTTTAAATACAATAAAATAACCTTTTTTTAATACAAGACGTTTTAAAGGGCGGGATCGGAGTAACGGGAAAAAAAATAAATATTACCTAATCTTTAACAAGATCAGCGCGATCGCAATTTTGCTGTTTGTTGCTACGTAAGTCCGGACAAAACGTAATGCAAGCTGCATGTGCTTTTTAACGGTCAACGGAGATAGATTTAGCTTTTTTGCAGCTTCTTCATACTTCAATCCTTCCTGTTGACATAGCTGATACACTCGTTTTTGCTGGGGTGGCAGTTGGTCTATCGCCGTCTGTAGTAAATTGCGTGTATCATTCAGCAGAATAGCTTCCTCGGTATCATTATGACCTTCAATCCAATTTTTACCTTCCTGTAAATCGGACTTCATTTCCCGCTGTTGTAACCGTAATACATCGAGCGATTTATTACGGGAAAGCGTGACCAGATAGGCTTCAATATTGAGAATAGAATTCAGTGAGTCTCCTAATAACCATATTTTTAGAAAGCATTCCTGGACGACCTCTTCGGCCAGTTGCTTGGAATTCAATAGCCGAAACGAGAAAGTATAAATTTTCTTAACATACCTTTCATAAATCACAGTGAATGCCTGCTCATCTTTTAATGCTATTTTCAATAACAGCTCTCTTTCGAGACTAAGATTTCTGTCGTCCGCTGGCATCTTTCCAGTATTTATTCCAAAGTCATTAATAACTGAGCTAAAATTCGATATTTAAGAACGTAATATTAAACATTTTAATGAAATACTTGAAAAAGCACGTTTTATTAACGATAAATCAACTACACGAAGCCGTTAATTAACAATTTCTCAATAATTCAATGGACCGTTGGAGCTTCCCCCAATATTTTAGCAAGAGCTTTTCCGCCATAGGGCCTTACAGATGAACAAAATTTTTGTGAGTACGACTGCGGAAGAAATGGACATTTGGTCTGGTTGAGGGTCGGAAAAGCCGGGAGGCCAATAGCTTTCCGGCTTTTTTGTTGTAAATCCATTGCTGTGATAAGGGCCTGCCATTGTTAAAATTAAAACGAATGGTGGCGATTCTTCAGATTTAAAATAGCCGATCATAAATTTAATGACTCAGATACTGAATAAGATGGAATAGGTAATAATAGCAGTAATGGAAACACAAGCGCAAAATATGAAATATTGATATTTATTTGTACCCACAAGTTAACGCGGCGTATTTAATTCGGTTGCCATACAGTAATTCTGTTATTTATTTGAAAGATCAACATGTTCCAGTTGATTCAACGGGTTCTTCTTGCTCAACTTCTCCGCCCCAAATTTGGCGAAAAATGCTCCCCTTGAATTGGGCAAATGTTTCACATCCAAAATGTCCTCATTGAATTTCAACCGGGGGTACTCGTGAATGATCTTTGTTTTTTCCGACAGAGGTATCTTGGTATGTCCACCTCCTAAGAGATCCATAAAGGCTCCGCTTTTCAATAAAAATCCTTCCAGTCCATCTGTTTTACTAACCATTGGATTCAAGTGCATTCCTATGGCATTAAACAAAGCAATGGAGCGTTCTGGCATCCAGCCTTTTTGTTCAACAAATGCTTTTGCCTGGCCGGCACCAGTGATCGCAAAACAACATGATCCAATCTTGTGCTCATGAACTTTGGATAATCCGATATCATGTAATAATCCGCTAACATATAGAAATTCTAAATCCGGATGCACATTATCATATTGCCCTAACAAAACACCCCACAGATAGGTCCTAATACAATGATTGAGTAATGGCAGATCATACAACTCAGAAGCATATTCAAACGTTTCTTTAGCGATTTTTGAATCAGGTATAATAATCTTGCTGGCATCAACCCGGGCCATTTTATTTCTATTCAAGCCCAATTTATTCCCAGCCGCATTGAGAGCATCGAAGAGTTGGGCAGCTACCAGCTGACCAAACAATGCGATGCTCTCTTTTAAATTTAATGAGGTGTCCGTCGACAAACTCCATTCATAGGTGCCTACCTTCGAGCGCTTCATAATTGTTCCTGAAGGTTAGCCTTAGCAAAGTGACCGATGAGTTCAGCAACGCAATCAGGTTGTTGTAACATGCTCAGGTGCCCCGCATCTTCGACAATTACCAATTTAGAACCGGCTATTACGGCTTCAACTTCTATAGCCAATCTTTCCGGTGGATCGACAATGTCATTTTCTCCGGCAATGATCAGCGTAGGAACTTCAATCCCATCTACTCCGGCAGACACATCCTCAATCAGAGCAATTGTAGGCCAGCCTATTCTTGAGCTTTCATTGTGGCTTTGCATATCATGAACTAATTGAGCCCTGATTTCAGGTTTGATATCGGATGCCTTAAAGACATTGTCAATGGTCGCATTAATGCCCTCTATGGAGGTGTAAGCACGTTTCATGCCTTCATACCTCTCCGGAGGCATTACGGTTGGAACTGATGGGGATGGTGCAACTAAAATTAGTTTACGTAAACCAGCAGGTTTCCGTGCTGCAATATATTGAGCCACCTTGCCGCCCATTGAATGGCCTACAATAACATAATCGTCAAGATTCAAAGTTGCTATTAATGCGAGCGCATCTTCAGCCAATGAAGCGATGTCATAACCCGTTTCCGGTTTTTCAGACTGTCCCCAGCCGCGATGATCATAATTGATGCAGCGGAAATTGTCTTTTAGTTGGGTTGTTACTCCATTCCAGGTTTCTGTCGATCCTCCCCAGAAGTTCAAAAATAACAAGGCCAGGCTTCCCTCGCCTTCGTCCTTTACGTAAAGTTTTACGTTGTTTACTGTGTAGTACATTTGATTTTCTTTAATGATTTAATAAGTCAAATGTCGCCACAGTTGGATGGCAGGGAAAGGTAAATTAACGCTTTTTGATGATACTTTTTACCTTGATAGGGAAAGGTACAGGTCGTGAAAAACAGTTGGTGTGTAGTCTGTATGCTTCCGGAAAGACTTTACAAAATCGGTGGCTATTCAAACCCAAGCGAAAAGCCAATGTTTTCACGGTGTCATTACCGTAAATGGGAAGTCTTTTGGCGGCCAATAGGAATGTGTTGGCCAAATCATGTAATTTAGCAGTGTGTTTTTATAACTAATTCGATTGAACAAAACAAATAGTATACCCAATATCGATTTTGAAGGGCCTCAAAAAATAGGATTTGAGATTCTAAGTATCGATAGCCGTGATGCTCTTAAAATGAAGTATTTGAAGGTTCCTCACCGCGCCTCTTTTTACTGTGTTTTATGGCTAATCGAAGGAGCTATAACTCATCTTGTGGACTTCAAACCAATTCATCTTGTTGAAGATTCCCTACTATTTGTAAGAAAAGATGCTGTGCAGTATTTTAATCATAGCGACACTTATAAATTCCGCATCCTCTTGTTTACCGAAGCTTTTTTTTGCAAAAGCGAGGGTGATGTTACCTTTTTGCAGAATTCGCTACTCTTTAGTGATTCTAAAGCCAGCGGGCAACAGAGCGTTGGTCGAATGTCTAAGCCGCTCCGGGAACTGTGGCAGGAAATGGAGAAAGAGTTCTTGCTGCCGGATGAGCAGTTTCAATCAGATATTCTAAGAAATTACCTTGCAAACTTGATTTTTCTCGCCCAGCGCGTGACCTGGCCTGAATTGCCTGTAATTGGGCCGGCGAAATCCGGCGGCAACCTAATAGTCGAATTTAGAGAATTATTAGAACAGCATTTTCGGGAAGAGCAAAATGTTAAGTTTTACGCGCAAAAATTGGCAGTAACTGAAAAGTACCTCTCCAGATTGACTGCGAGGGCTACCGGTCGAAGTACAAAAGCTTTGATAAATGAACGTTTGATGCTTGAGGCAAAAAGGATGCTTATCTATTCTGACGTGTCAAGTAAGACCATCGCATTTGATCTCGGGTTTGGAGAACCAACAAACTTTACTAAATTCTTTAAAAAACAAGAGGGTACCACTCCCGCTGCATTTCGTGATAAATTTCCGCTTGCAGGTTAATTCGTCCGAGATTCACAATTTACAATGCCTTCCAGTTTGAACCCTTTTTAGTGAAAATCTTATTGTATTAAAAAAACATTAATCAATAGCAAGGCTAATGGTGGCAAATAGTATCATTTTTTGGCCGAAAGTTACCTTTATTAAAAAGGCTAAATTTCCAACTTTGTGTCGTATTAATTCACATAATGTTCAGCAGGCAAACGTTGCAAGCGTAATATACTGTTGCAAGCCCACGATCGATCAATTCACCATTTAAAGTATTTATTGTATGAGCAAAGAAAGCAAAATAATGTTGGAGTCTGATAATATAGAAGTAGATGGTTTATCAATCCGCCTTATACATCATAAAAAAAATGACGGAATTCCAATCCTTTTCACGGCACCCTGGCCGGAAAGTATTTATTCATTTTATCGTATTCTACCGCGCCTGGTAGACAGTTATTCCTACGTCGCGGTTGACTTGCCTGGATATGGTCATTCGCAAAGCCGGGCAGACGTGATGTCTCCGGAAGCAATGGGCGATTTTATCATTACTTTATTAAAGCAACTTGGTATTACCCGGACACATGTCGTTGCACCTGATGTTGGTACTCCAGCGGTTTTGTTTGCCGCTGCAAAAAAACACGAGTTATTCGAAAGTTTAGTTCTTGGGAGTGCAGCAACAAGGCTGGATTTGGCCGGTGGCATATTGAAAGATGCGATATACTCACCTAAGGATGCTTTCGTCGATATTGGTGCAGAGGCTGTTAAAGATTACCTAACCCATGCTGCGCAACTGACGCCGGCAGATATAATTGAAGACTTTCGGAAGGGATCTACGGGCCGTCGGTTTGAGGACGCCGCGCAATTTGTAAGGGCCTATAAAACTGACTTGCCAAAACTGGAGGTTCTGCTGCCGACAATTGAAACCCCTGTCCTGATTTTGGCTGGTAAAGATGATCCGATTGTTCCACCCGCAAACGGACAATTTTTATCAGAAAAACTTATCCGCAGTCGCTATGTATTGCTTGACGCATACCATAGAGTCTGGGAGGAAGCTTTTACTTCATATACGGATGAGCTTATCTCCTGGCTTGCAGGTGGATATCGCTCGATTTGAGTTCGCATTTTTTTAACACCTGATAAAGGCAAGATATCCGTTTAAAGATTCCCCACAGCTTTGCTGCCGGGGAATCTTTACGTTTAACCTAAGCTTAGGGTCGTGCCGCCGACCAAGCGATGATCTTTTAATACATCAGCTTGCATTAAGTTAGCCAGATCTGTTTGATCTAACAAAATTCAATTATGAACTCTTCAATAAACTTTGCAAAAGCAAGCTTCAAAGACTTTGAAAATATTTCAGGACTAAACGCATTTGAAAGAGCCGAAGTATTTCAGGAATTCACTGATTATATGGTAAAAAATGGTCAAATGAATTTCAGGTTTATGACCAGTAAACAAGGATGCGGCCCCGAAATGTGGGTTACATCTCCATTTAACCAAAAACCCAGAAAGTGTGTAAGCCTGGTTTCCAATGATTATTTAAATTTCACACAGCACCCGGAGGTAAAATTAGCCGCAATAAAAGGCATTGAACGATACGGAACTGGTGCAGGGGCATCTCCCCTAATAGGGGGCCATCACGAATATCATGAAATGCTTCAAAAGAAGGTCGCCGGATTTTTTAACCGTAGTGAAGATTCTGCACTGGTATTTACTACCGGCTACACCTCAAACAGTGCCGCGCTATTGGCTCTTTTGAAAGGGGAAGATGTGGCTATTTTGGATATGGCGGTACATGCATCGGTTTATGAGGGATGTAAGGAAACCAATCTCAAAATGTTTCCCCATAATGATCTTGATTTTTTGGAGCGGAATTTAAAAGAAGCACAGGAAAAATACCGAACAAGGTTGGTTATTATAGACGGCGTTTATTCACAGGACGGCGACCTTGCCCGGATGAAAGAAATTTACGATTTAACGAAGCGTTATGGCGGATTTTTAATGGTCGACGATGCACATGGTATAGGCGTAATAGGAAAAAACGGACGTGGTGCTATGGAGATTTTTGATCTGGTGGACAAAGTTGATATTATTTCCGGGACGCTGAGCAAAGCATTTGGTCATATCGGCGGTTTTATAGTTTCTACTCCTGAGATCATTAATTTCCTTAAATTCCAGTCCAGGCAGCAAGTGTTTTCATCAACTTCAACACCAGCTGCAGCAGGTTTGTTAAAAGCAATAGACTTAATAGATGAGGAGCCAAAGTGGCGGGAAATGCTTGCAGATAACGTGGCTTATTTTAAAAAGGGATTAATTGATTTGGGATTGAACATTGGCAATACAGAATCTGCAATTATCCCTGTAAAAATTGGCGACCCCCATAAAACAGGGGATGCTGGGCGGCTTTTGCTGGAGGCCGGGGTTTATGCCAATACCATCGTTTATCCAGGTGTAGCCCGCAAAAATGCTCGGATCAGAACGAGTTTGATGGCTACACATACTCGTGAACATTTAGATAAGGCATTAAATGCGTTTGAATATGTAAATCAAAAGCTGCATATTTCCGTTAATTAGGGACTATGTAATTTTGAATCATGCCAAAGAAACCTTACAAGGGAGCCTCTAATGATAAGGAACGCTCAATGCAAAAACTGGTAGATGCTGTTGGTACCATTATTAGAACTAAAGGTTATACAGGTCTCGGCCCTACTAACATCGCGAAATGCGCGGGTCTAAGCAAAAGACTGATCTACTTTTATTTTGGAACAGTCGACAAGTTAGTAGAAACTTATGTTCGGGGAAAAGATTATTGGGTAGCTACCAGTGGTAATGCCGGAGATCTAATGGAGACAAAAAAAGGCGACGATACCAGGGAGATTTTGGAAGCATTACTGTTAAATCAGTTCGACTATTTCTTTAATGAGGAAGAAATGCAAAAAATAGTGCTGTGGCAATTAAGTGAGCGAAGCCAAATTATGTATGAGGTTTGCGAAGAAAGAGAACGTTTAGGCTCAGAATTCTTTGATCTCGCCGATCCCTATTTTGAAAACACCAGCGTGGACCTGCGGGCGGTCGCGGGTTTGTTGGTTGGGGGTATTTATTACATGATATTGCATTCCAAATCAAATGACAGTTTATTTTGCCAAATAGATGTGAATTCGCCGGAGGGCGCAGCAAGAATTAAAAAGGCGGTTTCGGAAATTCTTTTGGATACTTATAAGCGCGCTGAAAAGCAGCGTAGGAACTAAAAATTTCATCGATCCTTTCAATTTTAACTATATGGGGAAAATTGTAAATTTGATCAATAAAAGTTTTTACCAATGAAAAAGTCTTGTTTATTAATTGTAACCCTTTTGATTGTTGTTGCAACGTCAAACGAAGTGCATGCCCAATTGAAAGTCAGAGTAGTATCAGGAATAATTGACATTAATGATGGCCCGCTATATCGCAATGCAAATAAATACGCGTCACTATCTGATAGCCTGGATAAGAATTTAAAAGCCAATCCAAAGGATACGACAAGTTTATTTTTCAGGGCGTTGCTTTATCTTAAATCTAATGATGTTATAGCTAAGCCCTATCAAAGGACAAAGGGGACACTGGAAAACTTAACTATAGCCAAAAATATGGCTGAAAAGGCGGTCAGTTTAAAAATGCAGGATTTCAATTTAAAAGTGCTTCGGGCTGAAATATACAAGGAACTAGTATACCGGTTTACAGGCGATGAATCGTGGATGTTTAATAGCAAGCAAAAGAATGAAAGGAAGGCGCTTTTTAATAATTATAAGGAATTGGCCAATAAGTATTATGATGAATTGATACAATTAGATAATCAGAATGCCTATGACTACGAAAAACTAAAAATAAAAGACAACTATCCTTTATAAGCCTTGGCAATCATTGGTTAATATTTTTATTACGCAGTATTTCTACTTTTTCCCGTTCAACTTTAAGGAGGCTTTCGTAAAGTTCTATAATTTTTTCAATCGGGTTATTAATGATTGTAAACTCATAACCATTATTAATTGAAGAATGTGTCACTGAACTACTATCATAAAAATTATGGTTATTGTTTAGTACTGTTTCATCATTAAAGCGCTTCAGGCCCTCTAACGTAACACCCAATACCGTTGCAATTTGTTCCAATCTTTCCTCATCGATTATTTCACTTTGCTCCAATTTAGATACAGCCTGTTTCGTAATGCCTAAACCTGTTCCTACTTCTTCTTGTGTTAATCCCCTTAACTTGCGAACTCTTTCAATCTTACGTCCTATATGTAATATTTTTCCTTTAGTGGCAGTTTCCATGTTAGATATTCAAATGAAGTGTTTTAAGTTTACTTATTTTTTAAAAGCTCATTTTTTTCCCGCTCGGTGGTCAACAGTCGCTCATATAATTCTGCAATCTTTTCTATTGGGTTAAAGACAAAATTATTAGTTGCATTATCTTTAATTTCATTATTGTAAATGTTATATTGATGATTTATTATATATGTTATCTTATCTTCATCAAAATTCTTAATTACTTCAGGTGTTACACCTAAAGCTTCGGCAATCTGCCTTAATAAATCGTCCTCAATTTCCTCTTCTTGTTCAATTTTAGAAACGGTTTGTTGTGATACACCGAGTTTACTCGCTAGGTATTCCTGCTTAAACCCCCTGAACGTTCTGATTCGTTCGACCTTCTGTCCGATGCTTAAGTGCTTCTTGTTAAATACAGTTTCTTCCATCAGAAAATATTATGCTTTAAAGTTAGTAAAAATCAAATTGAATAAAGTAAAAGTCAATTGAATAATTTTCCCTTATTAGGGAAAATTGGGTTAATTCGGTCAATTAATTATGCGCAATATAGTCAATAGCACCGACCAACAAAAAATAGTATTTGGACATCCATTCTACTACCATTTTGCAGTGTTTATTGAATTCAAAATATTCTTTTCCCCTGCCAGTATTCAAACGGCTAATGAATATCTGGTTAAGCCCTTTGCGCTTGGCAAAGCCCATTCTATCCCCTTCCAAGACCCGATTAAAAATGTCATTTGTTCACCGGAGTGACAAAAAAGGGCGACGGCAACCTGGAATCAGTTAATAGTTAATTTCTGCTTTATAGGTTGCCGTCTTTTTAAGCTTTAATTGACCGATACGCTAATTATCCGCATTTAATTTAAATGAAAAAAACAACGACCAAAATCGTAGGGGCATTGCTATGTACCTGCTATAGATATTTAAAAGAGAAAATTCCTGTATTCTTCTTGTCTTTAATTTTAACCCTTTTAGTAACCCGTTCTTACGGCCAACAGGTAAATCATACTAAGATAACTGGTATTGTTTTGTCAGCAGAGGATCAGAAACCCTTGCCTGGAGCGACTGTTTTGGACGTTAAATCGAACAATAAAGCCATAACTGACGCGAATGGCAGGTTTCAGCTTAACACGACAGACACTAGCGGATATCTGGTGATTTCCTATATAGGTTTCAAAACTACCCAAATAAAGGTTAGTCGTTCCGATCATCAGCCTTTAAAGCTTTTGATCAACCCTGAAACTGCCATGCTAAAGGAAGTACTGGTATCGACCGGGTATCAAACTTTACCAAAAGAAAGGGCAACCGGCTCATTTGCCCAAGTTGATAATCAGTTGCTTAATAGAAGGGTTAGCACTGATTTATTAAGCAAATTGGAAGGTGTGGTGCCGGGTCTCTTGTTTAATAGAAATACTAATAATTCTGCGGGCGGTCAGGCTGATATCAGCATTAGAGGAACTAACACGCTCTATGCCAATAATCAACCGTTAGTAATCCTGGACAATTTCCCTTACGACGGTAATATAAATAATATCAATCCCAATGATGTAGAGAACGTTACGGTATTGAAAGATGCTGCTGCTGCGAGTATCTGGGGTGTAAGATCGGGCAATGGTGTTATTGTTGTAACTACCAAAAAAGGCAAACTCAATCAAAAGCTTACCGCAGAGTTCAATGCTAATGTTACGGTAGGAAGTAAACCGGATCTTTACTATGGCCCTTATAATCTTAAATCCACCGATTTTATTAATATTGAACAGAACTTATTCAGTAAGGGACATTATAATAACGATTTGAGCACTGGGTATATCCCCGTAACCCCTGTGGTTCAGATATTAGCAAATCAACGCGGAGGTATTATTTCCTCCGCCACTGCTACTGATCAAATTAATGCACTACGAAACATTGACGTAAGGGATCAGTTAAATAAATATTTTTATCAAAAATCCGTCAATCAACAGTATGCGCTAAATCTTCGTGGCGGCAATAGTAATAGTAACTATACCTTTTCTTTAGGTGACGATCAGGGTCAAAGTTACTATAAGGGCAACTCCAATGGGAGGATCACAATCAACTCACTC
The DNA here is from genome assembly GCF_007971525.1 of Mucilaginibacter ginsenosidivorax. Classification (NCBI taxonomy): domain Bacteria; kingdom Pseudomonadati; phylum Bacteroidota; class Sphingobacteriia; order Sphingobacteriales; family Sphingobacteriaceae; genus Mucilaginibacter; species Mucilaginibacter ginsenosidivorax. The sequence continues at coordinate 5,731,438 of NZ_CP042437.1, read as the reverse complement.
TATAACTTTTATCCAGTTAAAAATCTTCAACTGTCAGCGGGACTAAATTATACGCAAACATCTACTCAAACTAATAACCCAATCTATAACAACGGCGGGCTGACCATTAATAATCAGCGGATTTATCCTTATGCGCAATTAGTAGATGCAAATGGCAATGCATTGTCGATTGCTAAGGATTTCGCAACATCCTATACCAGCACAGTAAATAGTAAGTACTTGGATTGGAACTACCGCCCCTTGGACGAATTAAATAGTGCCGACAACACCAGTAAATCAATAGATAACCGAATTAATTTAGGGGCGCAATATGACTTTCTAAAACATTTTAGTGCGAGTCTTAAATATCAGTACGAACATGCTAATACAAATACTCAAAATTACAATAGCCAGAATACCTATTTTACCCGAAATCTGATTAACGAGTACACTCAGATAAACGCTGATGGCAGTCTGAATTATCCAATACCTGTCGGGGGCATTCTACAGCAGACAGACGGTTTTCTCACTTCGCATCGGGGACGAGCACAAGTGAACTACAGTAATACTTGGAGTCAGCAACATGAACTTAATGTCATCGCAGGAGCCGAGATAAGTGCGGCTGTAAGTGAAACAAATTCAAACACCGCCTATGGGTATAATAAGGACACTGAGACAAGCCATGCCAATGTTGACTACGCAAGCAATTTTACAATAAAACCTTACGGATATGGTCAACAGATCCCAAACTCTCTTGGTTTTGCAAAATCTACTGACCACTATTTATCTTATTTCAGCAATGCCGTATATACTTACCGAAATAGGTACACAATATCGGGTAGCGCCAGAATAGACAAATCCAACCTTTTCGGAGTGAACACCAACCAAAAAGCCGTGCCTTTATATTCCGCTGGTTTTGCGTGGGATTTGAGTAAGGAAGACTTTTATCGATTGTCCTGGCTTCCTTATATTAAATTAAGAGGCTCTTATGGATATACCGGTAATATCAATAAAAGCGCAACAGCGGTAACAACGATAACTCAGTTTAGCGGTAACTACTACACAGGCGGGCCTGGTTCGCAAATTGCCAATCCCGGAAACCCTGAACTGCGATGGGAAAAAGTCCGTATGATTAATTTGGGCTTGGACTATGCTTTGAAAAGTGACATTGTTTCTGGTAGTCTGGAAATTTATAATAAAAAAGGAATAAACCTCTTTGGCAACTCTCCCTTAGCCCCTTCCACCGGATTAACAACTTTCTTTGGCAACACAGCAGACACAAAAGGGAACGGATTTGATATAGTTATCAATACGAAAAACATCAACGGCAAAAACTTTAAATGGACAACAAATTTATTATTGAGTCATGTCATAGACATTGTAACTAAATATGGTGTTACGCTTAAATCGTCAAATTATATTAACTCAGCCAGCGCAAGTTCTATTTTTCCATTAACCGGTAAATCCTTGTATGGACTATATAGCTATAAATGGGCCGGGCTTAATGCCACTGGCAATCCACAAGGTTATTTGAATGGTCAGATAAGCACAGATTATAGAAATATCATATCGAAAACCTCAGTCGACGATATGGTGTACAACGGTAGTGCACGTCCTACGACCTATGGATCTTTTAGAAATACTTTCTCTTATCAAGCCCTAACATTATCATTTAACATTATCTATAAGTTCGATTATTATTTTAGGCGCACATCGTTTACCTCTTCCGGCTTGCCTTATAGTGGTACTTCCGATTATTATAACCGATGGCAGAAACCAGGCGACGAATTAACAACGAGTGTGCCGGCATTTCCATATCCTTTTAATACTAATCGGGACGCCTTTTATAAAAACTCATCGGTCCTTATTGATAAAGGTGATCACATCCGTTTACAGGATATAACGTTAAGTTATGATTTGGATAAAGGCAAATTAAAAGGAATCTTTTCACACCTACAGGTCTACAGTTATATTAATAACATCGCTATCCTGTGGAGAGCCAATAAAGACCATCTTGACCCGGATATCAGCACCAATTATTCAACCGCGCTGCCGTTGCCCCGCACTATCGCTTTCGGAGTAAAAGCTAAATTTTAAACAGATCATTATGAAAAATCAAATATCAACATTTATATATTTTGTGGGTTTTAGTTGCTTGCTTTTGATAACAGGTAGCTGTAAAAAGCAAGATGCTTTTTTGGATACGAAGCCAAATCAGGCGTTGTCCGTCCCTGCAAGCTTAGGTGACTTGCAATCATTACTTTATAACGAAGGAGTATTCAATTTAAATGATCCTGCACTTGGCGAAATGAGTACTGATGATTACTATTTCACTGATGCAGATTGGGCAAGCTTGTACCTAACGCAGGAAAAGAACACTTACACATGGGACAAAGAGTTTTATGACGCAGGTTCGGTCGTTTTGGATTGGAACTTGCCATATCAGCAGGTCTATATCGCAAATACCGTTTTAGACTATTTGCCTAAAATTTCATATTCTGCCAGCCAGCAGACACAGGCCAACCAAATTAGAGGAGCTGCATTGTTTTATCGTTCTATTGCCTTTTATAATCTCGTTCAAACGTTTGCATTGCCTTATGATGTCAAAACGGCAGCAACAGATTTAGGGATTCCTTTACGATTAAATTCTGACCCGAACATTACTTCGATACGGGCAACAGAACAGCAATGTTATGATCTGGTCATTCAAGATTTAAAAATTTCATTGCCACTACTGCCTGTTATACCTGTTTATAAAACTCTTCCTTCAAGACCGGCAGCTAACGCTTTATTGAGCAGGGTATATCTTGCAATAGGTGATTTCAACAATGCTTATAAGTATGCGAATGATTGCCTTTCCGATTATAATACATTGGTGGACTATAACTCCCTAAATCCCGGAACTAATTCTTATTTAAGCAGTACATTTTTGTCGGAAGATATTTTCCATTCCGTTTTGGAAGCGTATTCAAATGATCAGCCTAATTCTGTTTCGATTGCAGACACACTATTGTATAAATCTTATGCAAATAATGATTTGCGTAAGAGTGTGTTTTTTACGCCTCGCAATGGGGCCTATTACTTCCGCGGGACATATGATATAAAAGGGTATTCATTTAGTGGGATTGCTACCGATGAAGTTTATCTTGTTAGAGCTGAATGCAATGCAAGGTTAGGGAATACGGCGGATGCCATCAAAGATCTTAATACATTACTTGTTAAGCGTTGGAAATCAAATACATTTATTCCTTATACCGCCAGTTCTTCTGATGATGCATTAAAGCAGATTCTCCTGGAAAGAAGAAAGGAGTTACTTTATAGAGGGTTACGCTGGACAGACCTGCGAAGACTTAATAAAGATAGCCGGTTCGCAATCACCTTAACCCGAAATCTCAATGGAGTAGTTTATTCATTGCCGCCAAATGATAAACGGTATGCTTTGCCTATACCTGATAATGAAATTCAATTAAGTGGCATTGCACAGAATGTTAGATAATTCTTAAAATCTAATTGATCAAATGAAGAATATATTATTAACAACATTATTGGTAGTAGGCGCTGCTATGAGAATTTACGCATCGGATTACGCAGTAATTTCAGGTTCTGTAAGCCAAATTGAAAAAGGTGATTCTGTTATAGTTCTTGTGAGCAAATACGGTTATTCTTTTTCCGAACCATTATTTGAATTTAAAGTTTATAAAGCTCCTATTTTAAACCATCGCTTTAACATTAAAATTTCTGTCGGTAACATACCATTATATACGGAAATCCGATTCGGAAGCAAGCATAAGGTAAAGCCGTTAATTGGTTATCTAATAGAAAAGGGGGATAATATAACGGTTAACTCAACTCCCGATGGATTCTATTTCACAGGAAAGGGTTCAGAAAAGTTGAATGTAATTTATGATATTGATAGAATTGAAAAGAGCGATTTGAAGGGAATCGGTGAAGATTTAGTTCATCCTGAAGGGCTAAACAATATATTTATGAAGATTGATATTTCAGCAAGTCACCAACTCCAACTATTGGAAACTCGAAAGCCAGATATTAGTAATGAAGCGTTTGTACTTATCAAAGCTCAAATACTTTTTAAACTTTATGGTGAAGGCGTTTCCAGGTACTATCAGAATTTTTCGAGAGATTCTTTGAGTCAAATAGCGCTAAAAACTGTTATTAATTACCCAAAGCCTGAAATCGTTAATCCTTCGTCTGTATATCTCTTCAATAAGAATGAACTACTGCAATATTCTGCAACATACGCTACCGCTTTAATATTAAAATATCAATTCGATTCTTGCTATGTTCGCCACAGGCCATTTCTCATTAATCCTTGTTATAAATTCATAAAAAATAATTACTCAGGGAGATTGCGCGAGAGGTTGATAACCAACCTTTTATACTATTACCGTGGAGATGACCAAGACCTATCAAAGCCTTTAAATGACGCATTGACTTTCATTCGCAATAATGACTTTGTAAAACTTTTATTTAAAATCAAATCATCAAGACTTATCGGGACACAAGCTTATAACTTTAAATTAATAGATACTATAGGTAAAATGCATAGACTTTCAGATTATAAGGGCAAAGTTGTTCTTATGGATTTTTGGTACACCGGATGTGGAAATTGCATACAAATTGCTCCTTACTTAGAGGAATTGGAAAAGACATATGCAAATAGACCGGTGATTTTTTTGAGTATAAATATTGATAGAACAAGAAATCAATGGATTAAAAGTATAAATGGGGGTAAATATAATTCGCACTATGTTACAAACCTTTTTACCAACGGAAAAGAGTTAAAGCATCCTATTTGTCTCCATTACAATATCAATGCCTGCCCAACTTTGATTTTAATTGATAAATCTGGCGCATTAATGCAGAACCCAACCGATCCTCGAATTGACAATGGTTATAACCTAAAAAAACAAATTTTAGATTCAATTTGATATAAAAGACACTGCATTTAAACTTCTAAATGCAGTGTCTTATTCGCTAACTTAAACCAGCAATTACCTGTAAATTTTATTGTCACTGGCATGTTGGACAGTATAATTGTCCGGAAAGCTGTTTTGAGTATTCAAAACGTCAGCCTGTGGAGAGGTCGAAGTTATTGTACATGCTACCGAATTTCCTGACTGACAACTTTTGCCAGATGGGGGTGTTAACGACCATACCTGATTTGAACCACTTAGGCTTGCATAATAGGTAGTGCCAATTTGTTTTTTGGGCGCGTTAAAAGCAAAAGCACTTCCGATACCACTCATTGCCGCAAAGGCCATTAGGCCCATTCTGATCTTTTTCATAATTGATTTTTTTTAAATTAATTATTAATAGCCAATTTTACCCAGGATTGGCGTAAACCTGATTTCGCGCGTGAAATATTTTTATGTTTGATAAACATTTTTAACGTTGATTTTTGGTGCTGTTTTTTCTTTCTTTCTTAATATTTAAAAATTCCATTCTGAGTACTAAACCAGCAATTAAAATAAAAAACAGGTTGAGAAATAAGTGTGGTAGCCAGCCAAGAGATTGTATTAGCCCGCCACACGAACACGGCACTATGGGAAATAAATTCAATAGAATAGCAACAATATAAAAGGTAAACAAGCTCATTATAATTATAAAGGCGTACAAACCCAATAGTCTTGTTCTTGAAAAAGCTAATAATCCAGCAATAGCGATCTCCAAAGGTGGAAGCATCCATATGATGGAGGTTACTAACCAATTAGGGAAAGGCTGCCGATGCATTGACTGCTGAAAGTATTTGAAATCGGCATATTTGCTAAAACTTGCATACACAAACAGTAGCACCAAAAGTGCGGAAAGAGAATCTTGTATTGCTTGCTTTTTCATGCTATTAGCGTTTTAGAATGGCAGCTCAATTTTATTAGGGTATAAGTAGTGCATGAGGAAATTAATGATACCCGCATTTCCATTCAGATAACCAGCGGAGGGCCGGGTATAATTTTCTTCGTGCCAATATGTAATTTTATCCAAGTCGGTTTTGCAACAATTCATGAAATAATAAACGATATACCTTGCGCGCTCTTTCCATTCATCATCTTCAAAGATTTTAAGTGCTTCAATATAAACCTGACCTAATCCACTAAGTCCGTTATTCATAGTGATATAGTTGCTGGAAATAAATTGGGGGTGACTTTTTAAAGCCTCTGAAGCGGCCTCCTTAAACATTTCATTCTTGAAAATCTCGTATGCTTTGATAAAAGTAAAGGCCACCCCCGAAAAGCCGTTTTCAAACCAGGGATCTATAACGCCATTTGTTGAATTAAGCGGCCATACCATGTGGACATCAGTGGAAACACGCTGTTTTAAAAGCCAGAATAATGCCTTCAAAATAGATTGCTTTACTTTCAAATCATTGTGCATTGAATAATGCATCATTAGGAAATAAACTATTCCAGCAATTCCATAAGAAAAGCCTAAAATCTTAATTCCTTTATAATCGGAATGATCCTGTTTAATTAGCCACGATCCATCTGTTTGTTGTTCTTTTAATATTTTTGAAACAATTGAATTGAGTTCCGGATAGTAAAACCGTTGATTGGTTCGTGATGCACAATATAACATCGCAAGGCCGCGGCCAGCCACGCCTGTTGCCAGATTTACACCGTTATCGTGTTTAGAAAGCCCTTTATAAATTTGGTTATGAAAGTGAATGGTTTTTTCTAAAAGCCCAGCATTTACCATGGCACATATTGCAACTGATTTGCCTGGGCTCCCATAAAACAACCCTGTATCATCATTTTCAGTCCGATCCGAATTCAAGCTCAAACGTTCCAAATTTCTTGTGATCGTAGAATTTAATGATCCAAGATCAAATCCCAATTTTTCCGCGTTTGCAAGCATATAAAGAACTCCTGCTGTTCCGTTAGCAAAGTCCTGGGCTGTTTCACAATTGTATAATTCGTTGGCTATTAAACCATCTGTTATGGCGGTTTTACCAATCCAGTGTCCAAACTGATCTATCATTATTGGATGAGCAAAGGCGTTTATTCCTTTTTGGATGACCTCTTTTATTTCCTTCGTTTCTTCTGAGTGAATTTTTATTTGTGGCCCACCGACTTGCTCATTTAAATTAGTTAGCAGTAATGCGTCATAAACTAATAGGGTGTGTCGAATAGAATTGATATTTGGTCTTAATGCGGGATCATAGGCCAAGCAGCTGCTGACCAGAGATGCAATAGCGTTATTACTTGTAAAAAATTTCATGGCCTTGAAAATAGATTCCTCATCATTACCTTGAAATTTTGATGGCGACATCCCGGTAAAGATTTTTACCATTAAGCCACCAAGCCCATAATAATCATCTTCCAGATTTGGTGTCATAAACTGAATTTGCTGCGGAGATATATAGCCAGGCGTACCCAATGTGTATGGGGGCTTAGGCCTGTTCGAACGATAATCGTAAATCAATTCAATGTCTATGGCCACAACAGTACCATCTTCACGGACTAAAAAATTTCCAGGACTAATATCGCGATGAACCAAACCCTTATCATGAAACAGATCTACAATTGCTACAACATCTAACAGAATTTTGAGTAATGCACGTTTAGCCTCAACTGGCATGTTTGACCACATCGTTCCTTGATGAAGTTGATGGATTTTATCATATAAATGGAGGCTCTCAATAAATTCGGTCACCAGGTAGGCATTACCTTGCTGTTCAAAATATTCGAGTGCCTTCGGTAAAGGGATTTTACCCTCATAGTATTTTAAAAGGTCATATTGCCATTCAAGCCTGTCTTTTATAGTCCTGCCAAAATCATCGGCACATTGGTATGCCAAGCCCTGTTTAATCACGCACCAATGAATATTAGTCCATCTTGTGACATTCAGGCATTTATACACATTGCCTTTTGCATCGCCTTTTAACTGCTGGACTATAAAATATTTTTTCAACCATTTCTTTGTTTTCGGATAAAGCGGCTTAGAAATTGAATAGAATGGCCAGCTAAAATTTAATCCTTCGCCATGATTGATTCCGGTATAAACAATACTGCGTAAATGAATAGCTGTAGGTATCACAGGCCCGGCAAAATCTCTAGTCAATTCGATTAGGTCTTTAGCTATGAGCAGGGCATTTTCGTCATTATAGGGATAAATACAAATAACCTTTCCTATTTGCTCATATCCTAAGCTACCATCTAAAATCGATGAATGGGCTGCACCGCTTTCCGGGATCTCAAATGATACACCGGCCATCAGGAGTTTAGGTATTAACAAGTTAAAGAGAGGGAACGCCTGTTGCCTGATAACTGAAAGGTATAAGACCCATCCATAATAAGGCCTTTCGTGTTCAACTATAATGTATGGACTATAAATATGGTATTTTACATCCCCGGTTTTAAAAAACGCTTCATAATCCCAATTTGAGGATATATTCAAACCGGGTCCAGTGATCGCTTTCGTTCCTGAGTTTACCTGATCAGTTCTAGGAATAGCAGATGTTTCCATTCACTTAATTAATTGTCAGTTAAAGCTACGGTACAATGAGGTTTGGATTTGTTGAGGAAACGTACAAAAAACACCATTTTTCTTTTGTGAATTTTGTACGGTAGATTATGCTAATTGATAAGGTATATCAACAAAAGATGGAAAATAATAATTATTAAATACTTTATTTCTGATGCCTGAGTCTGCAAATTTGGGCCACGAAATTGATAAGGCAATTGTAGTTTGCAACGGTAAAATAGAGTAAATTTCGACAAAGTTATTTTAATGAAAGTTACGGTACAATAACAAATAAGCGTGGAACATTATAAAATTCAATGAAGTAAACCGATGAAAAAGTTACGGAATATCAATATGGTAAGCCCTTATGCAGACGGCTGAATGTTTCTTTGGTAACATTCAGGTAAGAGGCGGCAAGATAATTGGGTATCCTCTTTAAAATAAAATCCTCATTTTCGGAAAGGAAATTGTACCGATCCTTAGCCGCCGGAAGCCTTAACAGCTTTTCCCTGTATTGCGCCTCGGTAGCGGTTTCTGCAACCAATAAAACCAGCAATTCCATTACTTCAGGTATGGTTTCACCAATTGTTTTTAAGCTTTTAAAAGGCAACGCAATAAGGCTGGTTTTGGTTACTGCGCTAATATATTCTCCGCTTGGCTGCTGATTGATAAGACCTTGTGGTATAATTAAACTCCCGTTCTGTTTGAACCATGTTGTTATTTTTTCGGCAGACCCCTCGATAGCCCCCCTTACTAATCCGTTTTCTATGTAATAAATAGAACTCGCATAATTACCTGGTGAAAGAAAGGTTTCCTGTGCTTCAAACCGGTTAGTCCTAAAGGCTTCCATTAATACGTTGGTGAGTTTTAATGAAAGTGTTTTGGTTCGGTTTAGGCGCTGTATAAATCCAACGGCATCAATCATTATTACTATTATTTTTTAGCAAATAACTATAATCTGCAAGCAGGGGTCAAGTGGCAACAGGTTGCAACAAAATTGCCACTCCTTATCAAAACGCATATTTTTGTCAAATTTGCGTATTAAGCAAAACAATATTCCCTTATTGGGGAAATTTATAAATATTTTTGTCGTTTCTTTTACATCTGTTTTTTTACAGCACTTTACCCCCTAAATAATACGGATACCTACCCATGACATATAAATACTATGGCCGCCTCGTTAACAAAAATAAAAGGATTTATTCAGACCTATTCAGGTTACAATTTTGAAAACCTATCGGAAACTGAATTTGAGGAATTAAAGAATTTCGTCAGCCAGGCATTATTAATGGTTCGATGGGAAATAGGGGACGAATTACACCAGATACCCGATGAACCCGGAAGATCACAATATGTCTCGGGGCTTCAATCGCAGTTAACCTATATGGCAGACGGTATCATCGGGTTCGAAAACGGCGAGGACATCAGAATTCCATTGGTGCCGGCGTTTGAATGGGTGATGATGAGCATTTTTGACCTGTTGGAACATATCAGGAATTATTTTCCCGACTACTTTGATTTTGGCGCAATACTGCCCAAAGAGTTTATTTCCCGCCACAGGGACAAAGACAAATTTTGGGGGTCGCAATTAATTGAGGTTTTAACAGAACATCACACAGACCCGGTATTAATCGAATTAATCAAAAACTATAATGAGGCTACAGATAAATCGGAATGGTTTAAAATAAAAACCTGGCGGCAATGGGATTTTTTAATTAAAACAGTCACGGTGATATCGGATTTTATGGACAATCCACCAAAAAGTGACATTGACCTCGAATTATTTAAATTATTTGTCCGCCGTGATTTTAACAGCATACAGGTATATGCGTATTTTCTAAAATATATTGAAAGGATTACGCTAAGTGAGGCCAGCTTCGAGGAACAGCAGCAGGATTTACTTTACCTGTTAAAAGTTTTCAAGCAGGTTAGAATAGAGGAGAAATATGTTTATGACCCCCAGGTGCAATCTTTAAAGACTTCTGTAATTGAAAGCATTAGCGCAGAACTGAATTATCTGGAGGAAAAGGAAAAAATTTATTTACAAAGCTTTAAACCTGCTGACACCGAAATACCCTCAAAATTTTATTTTAAAGTCATGGTTACCTTAGCAGAGCTGATGTTTCTGTTTCGGATTTTTATTGAGGTTGGATTTATAAATACCAAGTTTAAATCTTACCTGTATGAATTTGTTTCCAATCATATCCAAACGGATCGTTCGGAAAAGCCGTCCTTAAAAAGTCAGCGTAATCATTTTAATAACAAGCCATTTCCAGACAGGACAGTTCAATCAATCCGCAACTGGCTTTCTAAAATGATTCAGCATATTGACCTTTATTATAAAATTACTATTTAGCAGGAAATTACTTTTCCATTAAATGAATTAGCCCCGCACTATCTAAAAATCTGATTACCTCATTGAACATTATATAATCAAAATTATCGGTTTCCCGCATACCTTTCCATCCTTTGTTGGTCACCTCTATAAGTTTACAAATACCTTTACTTTTCAGGTACGTTTTGCAACCGGTGCTTAGACTCAAGTCTACAACCGGCTGTTCAAGAATTTCATGTTTACTGTCCCCCATAAAAAAATAGCGTGGAACACCAGTTATCTGCTACAGGAGGTACGGCTAAGAACCTACACACAGGATAAACCAATGCCCACGCAAAGCTTGGACGATCTATCTATTACACCCTTGTGTGTTTTATGAATTTAGCCGATTCCCTGTAACAAGGTCAATAGTGTCGTTATATTTTAATAATTGCTTCTTTAACTCATTCTCAAAAATACTTATATGCCTTGCAAATTGCGAGAACTCGAAAAAAAAATTAAAAAAAACGACAATCAGGGTTGCTTCTATTTTCCTGGTTACTATGCTCAAATTGCTTATTATTAACGGAGTATGGCATAAATACCAGCCATCTTAGCCACTTTACATCAAAGTTATTTTATACCAAGTTTGCTGCTGATTTTAAAAATGGTGTCAAAAATAATTTTAAAACTATGATAATCGAACCTGCAAAAGCACGCTTAGTACAACTTGATGAAGATCTGGAATTATTTGATGAAATGGGAATTCCAGCCGGGCAAAAACTGAACGGTAAGCTCAACAGCATCAGGCAGGCAATTGCCGACCTTAAAACATTATTGAACCAACATCCCTTTTCTTCAACAGATGAGGAAATCCAATTTTTTAAATATGTCAAACCGCAGTTCATTGCGCGGCAATTATTTGCCTTGGACATTTTTACCATCGAAACAGGTAAACCCGTTGATACTGCCGAAGTGATTAAAAATTACTTTGAACAAGAACTAAAATATACCGTGAAATTTCACGACCAGAATAAATTTATGCATCAATATTACCTGTTTGATGGAGCTGAACTCGATGCCTTATTATTTGTCCGCAATGTTCAGCCACCAAGTTCGCTAATTCCTGATGCTCAGAGTTTCGATCCCGAATTTTCAACCGCCGGTGATTATGTATTTGCAAGGTTTATTGCCAATGAGTGGGTGCAGGAGTTTTTAACGGATCGTTTGTATAGCCCTGAAGAAACCGAAAGGTTATCCAACATGACTAAGAAGAAAGTGACATTAAAGTGGACGGGCGATGCGATTAACCTGGCGGAAATGGCTTATGGTATATGGCTGACCGGTCAGATCAATCAGGGCAACGCCGGGATTGCTGAAATTGTGCGATGCCTGGAAGTTACCTTTCAGGTAAGCATTGGGCGGCCATTCAGAAGGTGGCAATCGATCTCCAGCAGGAAGCGGGTGAGCCAGGTTAAATATATTGACCAAATGAAGGCCGCAATATTAAAGCGGTTGGATGATGAGTATGCGTGAGAAAAGGAAAGCCGGAAAACCTGGCTTTTTTTATTTCAATGAGTTTTATTACTTAATTTTATGCCGCATATAAAGCCGATCCGGCATGAAATTAATGCCCCGAAAACTGAGATATGACCATACGCGGTCCTTTGATTTCCTGCATTTATGTTATTACCTTTCCAAAAACGAATTCAAGGATCAGGGTCAGCAGCGTATCATCGACTTTAATCTCGGATATGTTCGACCTTAATACCCGTAAGTTGATAATCATTAACGATGTAGTTACTACAGGTTCAACAACATGTGCCATTATTGAAGCCATTTTGAAGGTTTATCCCAATGCCGACATTACCGTTTTTTCACTTGCCTGGACGCTTACGGCCAAACAACAGGAATACCTTCGCCAGCTGGAGTAACCGCAGGCGTTGCTTAATGAACCAGCCGTTGAATATGGAAACATACGGTCTGAGAAATTGGTGGATGAGGATTTTATAAATAGAGAAACTAATATCTCAATAACCATAATTAGAGGGGCCCACCCTTAAAGGCACCCATGACATTATAAAGAAAAGACCATCATTGTTTTTTATGGTCTTTTTATATTTATTATGTCCCAAAAGAGAAAAATCAACCCGGAAATGGCAGTCAAAATTTTAAAGAAAAACAACATCGAAGTTGATGAAAAAGAAGCGGAAAAAGTCTTGGAAATGATGTATTTTTTTGCTAAATTGATTGTAAATCAGAACTTTAAACTATGAAAATCGCAGATCTTTATATCAGGGTAAGTACAGATGAGCAAGCCGATAAGGGTTATTCGCAACGCAGCCAGGAAGAAGTATTAATTAAATATTGCGAGCTTCAAAAAATCACTGTCCGCAAGGTGATCTTTGAAGACCACTCTGCAAAAACCTTTGTAAGACCGGAATGGGCAAAATTACTTTCCTATCTCCGTCAGCATAAAAATAAATCCGATTTAATTCTGTTTACAAAATGGGATAGGTTCAGTCGTAACGCACCTGATGCTTACCAAATGATAGCCACGCTAAAGGGCTTGGGTGTCGAGCCGCAAGCTATAGAACAGCCGCTGGATATGTCCGTGCCTGAAAACAAAATGATGCTGGCCATATACCTTACCGCACCTGAGATAGAAAATGACCGCCGGGCGCTGAATGTTTTTTATGGTATGCGCAGGGCAAGGAAAGAGGGGCGCTATATGGCCACCGCACCCGTTGGCTATGTTAACAAAACATTAGAGGGCGGAAAAAAAATGATCTTACCAAAGGAACCGCAGGCATCTATCGTCAAATGGGCATTTAATGAGATTAGTCTTGGGCATACAACGATTGTGGATGTATGGCGTCAAGCAAAAAGGCAGGGTTTAAATTGCAACCGGAGTAACTTCTGGAACACTATTCAAAACCAAGTTTATATTGGAAAGATAACCATCCCAAAACTGAAAGACGAAGATAGTTATACAGTCGATGGACTGCATGAACCATTGATCCCGGAGAGTTTGTTTTGGGCAGTACAGGATGTAATACATGGCCGTAAACGCGCCGTAAAGGCAAGAATTATTACGATTGATATGCTGGCATTAAAGGGCTTTATTAGTTGCCCAAAATGCAGAAAAGCATTGACAGGCAGTGCATCTAAAGGCCGGACTGCCTATTATCATTATTACCATTGTACCTCAGCTTGTGGCTACCGCATTAAAGCCGAACAAGCTAACACTTTTTTTAACCAGCAGCTTGAGGAATTCGTTTTAAATCCCAAGACTTCAGAACTTTTTAAGCAGGTAATAATGGATGTTTATTCCGAAAGTGATGGGGCTACGAAATCCAACCGAAAGCAACTTATTGATCAGATCACTTCTTTGGATAGTCGTATAAGTAAAGCGCGTGAATTGTTGTTGAACGGGGACATTGATGCGGTTGATTTTAAGGCTATCAAATCAGAAGCGGAGTATAAGATGCGAGCTTTAGAAAGTCAGTTGGAAGACCTAAAATCGGGTTTTATGAAGCTTTCAGAAGTAGAAAGGTTATTGGATGAGGCATTAGACAAAATATGCCTTCTTGATAGAATTTACAGCAAATCAGAGAGTTACGACCAAAGAAAAATAATTGGTTCGATATACCCCGAAAAATTCACTTTTGAAGAAATACGTTTTCGAACCGCAGAGATGAGTGACCCATTCAAACTTATATGGTTGATTAACAATAAGTTAGAGGCAAAAAAAAGTTGGACTGCGAACGATTTCTCGTTGCAGTCCAACTGGGTGATCCCGCTGGGATTCGAACCCAGGACCCCAACATTAAAAGTGTTATGCTCTACCAGCTGAGCTACGGAATCATTACTTTTCAACTTTTTCGGTACTGCTACCGTTTCGGCTTAAAGCGATTCATTATGGTTTTAAATAAGAAAAGCCTTCTTTCAAAGGCTTTTCGTGATCCCGCTGGGATTCGAACCCAGGACCCCAACATTAAAAGTGTTATGCTCTACCAGCTGAGCTACGGAATCAAACTTTTAACTTTTCCGATACTGCTACCGTTTCCGTTTAAAGTGGTGCAAATATAGGGCGATTAATAATACGATGCAAGTGCTAATTGTAATTAATTGTAAAGTATTTGTTAAGCTATTAATTGCCAATAAACTACATTTTAAATACCGCTATTTTACCCCTGTCGCCGGCCAGTAAAACCAACTTTCCGTGTTTAGCCCTCCGGCAAACATTAAAGCTGGTGCTGTCGATTTTTTTCCAGGACTCACCGTACGCTGCCGACAAGCTGGTGCCAGATGTCCCGGTGGATAAATATGTCCGTCCCTGTATGCGCTCAACGCATGACTGAAACCCGGTAGCACCTGCAGGCAAAACCTTATATACGTTGCTTTTTTTGTCGTACTTACAAATTACAGAATCCGTGGCTTTATCTTTTGAATAGTTGCCACCTACTGCCACCAGCAGATCGTCAGATATCGAAAAAGAGCCTTTACTGCTTGCATTTTGTGCCAGCGGTAAACTTTTTGTTTGCCATTGTGGCTTATCGCAATTACACAATTGCAAAAAACGTGCAGCCATGCCACCGCTTGCTATAACCACGCCCAAATCTTTATTAACCCTTAAACAGGTACCGCTTGCCGCAAAGGCAGCCTCGCCGGGTAAGGCATCGGGCGTGTTTTGCATTTCGGCCCAGGTTTCGCCGCCATCTTTGGTTTCCATCAGCAGGAATTTATTTTTTATAGGGTCGCCTAAAATATAGCCGTGTTTGGCATCGGCAAAATCCATGGCATCAAAAAAGTATATGCTATCGGTTTTGCGGCATTTTTCCTGCCAGGTTTTACCGCCATCGGTAGTTTTTAACACCAGTGCCGGAGTGCCCGAGCTCATGATTACGGCCTCTTTATCATTAAATGCTTCAATATCCCTAAAATCGGCTTTTTCATAGCCGGCAACCTGTTGCCAGGCCCAGGTTGTGCCGCCATCGGTAGTAATGGCTATGTGGCCTTTGCTGCCGCTTATCCAGGCGATTTTATCATCAACAACCGATAAACCTCGAATGCTGGTTGGCTTATCCTGTTGTAAAATGGTGATGGTTTGCGCTGTCGAAATAAATGGAGTAAGTAGTAAAACTGTAATTATTAACTGGTAAAAACGTTTCATGAAGCCTAAATTAAGCCTAAAGCGGGCAAGTAACAACTGCCCGCCAATTTTTTTATTTATTATAATGCTTTTTGACGGAAACGTTTATATTTGCACGCTTGTTAATAAAACAACAGGCCCGGATGGCGAAATTGGTAAACGTTGCGGTCTCAGAAGCCGTTGAGAATTGTCTCTTGAGAGTTCGAGTCTCTCTTCGGGCACGCCTTTTTTAAGATATGAGAATTGAGATGTGAGATTTGAGAAAATTTCACGTCTCGTCTCAAATCCAACATCTGGTCATCGAGTGTCAGAATTGAATCGGATGTGTGATTATTTTCCGGTCTCATATCTCAAATCTGACATCTCAAATCTATAAAGCCCAGGTGGCGAAATTGGTAGACGCACCATCTTGAGGGGGTGGCATTCGTAAGGATGTACGAGTTCGAATCTCGTTCTGGGCACTTCGCAAAAATTCAAAATCATTTCCTTCACAACCCCAGGTTATAACAAGCATGCTTGCAAACATCTGACGATATTGGTTGTAACGTATATACGTTAAACAAGCAGATGTATAAGTATACCCTATCTATTTTCATAACTATAGCTGCCGCCTGCAACCTGCCGGCGCAAAACCAGCCTATCCATCAATATAAAGATCATGTTTTTCCGAATATAGACGTAACGGAAAACTTAACTTATAATCCCGGTTCAAAGCCTGCCGACGCTAATTCATACCTGTTTGATCTATATCAGCCCAAAGGCGACCATTCAAACGCCAGGCCTTTGATTATCTGGATGCACGGGGGTGGCTTTAAATACGGCTCGAAAACAGCCAAAGGCATCAAAATATGGAGTACTGATTTTGCCCAACGTGGTTATGTATGCGCGGCCATTAACTACCGGCTAAGCAAAAACAACCCGGTATTTCATTTTGACGAGTTGCAAAAAAGTTGTTATTACGCTGTGCAGGATGTAAAAACGGCCATAGCCTATTTTAAACAGCACCATGCCGAATACCATATCGACACCAACAAAATAATTCTTGCCGGTAATTCGGCGGGCGGCATTATAGCCTTGCAAGCCGCTTATAGCAGCAATGCCGAACTATCAAGACGTACAGGCGTAGTTGACTCGACAGCCTTACTTAAACCCGACGACAAAGCCAAAATTGCCGGCATCATTAACTTTTGGGGAGGCATTCTTGACATCCGCTGGTTAAAAAATGCCCGGATACCTATTGTAAGCGCCTATGGATCGCACGACCGTATTTTAAACCCCATGCACGTAGATACCGGCATGTATGGCAGTATCACTATCCATCATAAGGCAGATGACCTGCATATAAAAAACAACATAAAAGTATTTGAAGGTTTTGGCCACGAGTTGCAACGGCATTTCAACCCTTTGTTTGATGCCGGTAAGCCCACGCAAAAAAGGTGGCTTGAGGCAGCACAATTTGCAGCCGATTTTTACTACGAAATATTATTTAAGAAACCGGAGTAAACAATTGTTGTTTTTTGTAGTTATAATGCTGAATTTGCTTTGATCCAATTAATTACAAGTACATGAAAGTCACAAAAATCATCACAATTGCAACCATAGCGCTCATGAGCTTTGAGGCTTTTGACGCCACTGCCGAAGCCCTACCGGTTGTTGAAGCAACATCTGTTTTACAGGTCAGGCTTCCGCCACCACCGCCCAGGCCGCCTGCACCACCAAATCCGTTCAGGAGGCATCACCGCCGCGTACGCAGGCATCGCAGGTTGCATTTAAGGCTGCCGCCACGCCCGCCGGCTCCGCCAAATCCGTTACATTTGCCAACACCGCCGCGTCCGCCTTTGCCGCCGCGTCCATAATTAAAAAAAAGCCCTCCCGATAGTGCATCCGGAGGGCTTTTATATTTAGGTTTATTGGGGCAGGCTATAAAAAAATGTTTCGGTTACAATTTTGCCTTCTTTAACTTCGTAAACACAAACTTCGCTCATCATGCTGCGCCCCTGGCCTTTATAGGTTACATCCATATCCATGGTAACCGAAAAAAAGTTACCGCTTACAATCGGGTCAGATACCTGGCCGCTATGCACCTCTTCAACCATATCATACCACTGCTGGTTTTTGGCTATCGCGGCTTCCTTGCCCTCCGACAGTTCCATATGCGAACCTTTGGGTTCATGGCTTACTACATCATCAGCATAAAGTTCATCTATCGCATCTAAATTTTTGCCTTCGCGGCAAAACTCAACTAACTTGTTGGCTACTTCCTGTGTATTCATCTCAATTGTTTTTATTGGTTATTGCTTATATAAAGTTAATCAGTATCATAAAATATCAAGGCATTATTTGTTTTAAGTTTAGGTTAAGCTTTATTCAAGTCAATAGTCTTAAGTTCTAAGTCTTTAGTCGACTTTGTACTATCTGATACGGCATTCAATACTTAGGATTCAAGCCGCCAAAAAACGAAACAAAACACACCAACCTTTCACCCTTAACCTTTAATCTTTTACCTCCTCCCCCTTTCCCAAAAAAAGTTTAATAAACTCAATTTTTTATGATTACTTTGAAGGTTAAATTTTTGCAAGGGATACAACAAATTAAATGCAGCTTACCCGCTTAGAAATCAAGGGCTTTAAGAGTTTTGGAGATAAGATCACCATTAATTTTAATGAGGGTGTAACTGCTATAGTAGGCCCCAACGGCTGCGGTAAATCAAACGTTGTCGACTCTATCCGCTGGGTACTGGGCGAACAAAGCACCAAGATGCTCCGATCTGAGAAGATGGACAACGTGATATTTAACGGAACCAAAAGCCGTAAAGCTGCCAACCTTGCCGAAGTTTCCCTTACTTTTGATAACACCAAAAACGTACTGCCTACTGATTATTCGCAGGTTACCCTTACCCGCAAGCTTTACCGCACCGGCGAAAGCGAGTACCGGCTGAATGATGTGCAGTGCCGTTTAAAAGATATTACCGACCTTTTCCTGGATACTGGTATCGGGTCTGATTCCTACTCCATCATCGAACTGCGGATGATTGACGAGATCATTACCAACAAAGAAGGCTCCCGCCGTAATTTATTCGAGGAAGCATCGGGCATATCCAAATACAAACTGCGCAAAAAACAAACTTTTAATAAGCTAAAAGATACCGAGGCCGATTTGGAACGTGTGGAAGACCTGCTTTTCGAGATTGAAAAGAACCTGAAAACACTGGAGAACCAGGCCAAAAAAACCGAACGCTATTACCGCATTAAGGATCAATATAAATCATTGAGCATTATGCTGGCTTCGTTCAGGATAGTATCCTTCAGCGAATCGTTGGCAAAAATCCAGGACCAGGAACAAAAGCAAAAAGCAGATAAAGGCGGCATTGTTGCCCAGATAGATACTTTAGAGGCTGCCCTGCAGCAGCAAAAGCTGGATAGCATAACCAAAGAGAAAAACCTATCGGTACAACAAAAAACCACCAACGAGTTTGTATCGAAGATTCGCGCTTACGAAAGCGAGAAAAAGATTAAGAACGAGCAGCTAAAATTTCAGCAGGACAAGGAAGCGCGGTTGACAGAAGAGCTTGACAAAGACAAAAACCAGTTAAACCACGTTTTTTACAACATCAAACGCCTGTCGGAAGAAAAGGCGCTGGAGGATGAAACCTTGCAAACCATTAAAACCCGTTTGGCGGATTTGAAAGAAGCCGTTGACGAGTTGCGCCTGCAGCAAACATCGGCCCGAAACGAACTTACCGAAATAACCGGTATCAATACCCGCCTGCAAAACCAGGCCTATAAGGCCGAAAAGGATATCGATATTCTGCAAATTCAGCAACAAGCGCTGGAGCAGGAAAGCCAGCGTAACATGGAAGACACCACCAATAAGGAGGTAGAACTTTCGCACTTTAACCAGGTAGTTGCCGAACTGCAAAACCGTAAGGAAACTTTGGATTTTGATTACCAGCAGTCTCTCGATTTTGAAAATAAATTAAAGGAACAAATAGCCGAAACAGACAGCGAATTAAGTTTGGTAAAAGATACCATCATTAAAGAAAGCCGCAAGCTGGATGCCAAACAAAACGAATACAACCTTACCAAAAGCATGGTTGATAACCTGGAAGGTTTTCCCGAGTCTATCCGCTTTTTAAAGAAAAATACCGACTGGGCCAAAAATGCCCCCCTGTTTAGCGATGTACTGTTTTGTAAAGAGGAATACCGGGTAGCTATTGAAAACTACCTGGAGCCGCTGATGAACTACTATGTGGTTGAAAATTATGACGAAGCTATAAATGCCATTCAGTTATTGAGCAATTCGTCGCGTGGCCGTGCGCATTTTTTTATCCTTGAAAATTATAGCGACATAAACCCAACCAACCCTGCTTTTGAAAACGCGGGGGCGGTATCGGCCCTTAAAGTTATTGAGGTTGATAAACGGTACCTTAACCTGTGCAACCATCTGCTGAAAGATGTATACCTGGTTGATGACGATAAAGACCAGCAAATTAACAACGCCTCCCTGCCCGATGGCGTTGTGCTGATAGGTAAAAGTGGTAAATTCAACAAATCAAGGCATACCATGGCCGGCGGATCGGTAGGTTTGTTTGAGGGAAAAAGGATTGGCCGGGCCAAAAACCTGGAAAACCTGGCTAAAGAGATTAAGGGTATCGAAAACCTGGTTAACACACAGAAAAATAAATCCGACGAGTTGCAGAGTAAGCTATCTGCATTAAGATCATCAACCAAAAGCACCGAGATTAATGAGCAGCAGATGATCATTAACCGGCTGAATACCGAATTGATCACCGTAAAAACCCGACAGGAACAATACCAGACTTTTATTGAAAACAGCCTTAATCGTAAGGATGATATAGCCCGCAAAATTGAAGGTATTAAAACCGAAATGGAGGTGCTGCACCCGCAGCTGGCCGATTTGAAAGCCCAGAAGCAAATTCAAAGCGAATTGCTGGTTGACAAACAGGCGGAATTTAACGAGCTGAACGAATATGTATCGGTACAATCAAACGCCTTTAACCAGGAGAATATCCGTTTCCATCAGCAGCAGAACAAGGTATCGGGCCTGGTAAAAGATTTGGAATACCGCGATAATCAACAGGAAAACCTGGAAGCCCGCATTAAACAAAACAGCGCCGAACTGGAAAAGGTAAAAATTGCCATACAGGATAACCTGAAACAATCTGACAACTCCGACGATGACCTGCTGGAGATGTACGAGCAGAAGGAAAACCTTGAAAAAGCTACCCAACAGGCCGAGCAGGAATACTATCAATGGCGTGGCATCATCACCGAAAACGAAAACGAGATAACCGCCCTTCGCCGTAAAAAGGATAACCACGAGGTGATTGAAAATGAACTTCGTGATGAGCGCAATAACCTCAAGCTTGAACTCAACGCGCTTAAAGAACGCCTCTCTGTTGAGTTTAACATAGATATTGAAGACCTGCCCGAAACGGAAGTACCTGCAGAAAGCGAACAGGAACTACGCGAAAAGGCCGAAAAGCTAAAAAAACAACTTGACGATTTCGGCGCCATTAATCCGATGGCGGTTGAGGCCTATAATGAGATGAACGAGCGTTACACCTTCATCCAGGCCCAAAAGAAAGATTTGAGCGAGGCTAAGGCATCGCTGCTGGCCACCATCCAGGAAATTGATGATACCGCCAAAGAAAAATTTATGCATGCCTTTGTTATGGTGCGCGAAAACTTCATCAAAGTGTTCCGCTCGCTATTTAATGATGAAGATTCATGCGATTTGATCCTGACCGATCCAAGTCACCCGCTGGAATCGGACATTGACATTATCGCGAAGCCGAAAGGCAAACGCCCGCTGTCTATCAACCAATTATCGGGTGGCGAAAAAACGCTCACGGCCACAGCCATACTCTTTTCCCTTTACCTGTTAAAACCAGCCCCCTTTTGTATTTTTGATGAGGTTGACGCCCCGCTGGATGATACCAATATTGATAAATTCAATAACATCATTCGCACTTTTTCAAAAGATTCGCAATTCATCATTGTATCGCACAATAAACGCACCATTGCCAGCACCGATGTTATTTATGGCGTAACCATGGTTGAGCAGGGGATCTCCCGAGTAGTAGCTGTTGATTTGCGTGAACTGGCAGATTAGATATGTTCATGCGAAGTAGCTGAGGGACTACGAAAAAATAAGTTAATCATTTTGGGTCTTCGCACGAAACAATACTATTGGTTTTGGGTTATATATTACGCTCCTGCCGAATTAAAAAGGGGCAAAGGATAAAACCCATTGCCCCTTTATATGTGATTCATGTTTTCCGCTTATTTATGGCGAAGGTCTTTTTTACCTCCTACCATTCCTCTAAACTTACGTTCGTCTAATTTAAGGGTCATGGTGTTCACCTGGTCGGCTGTCATGGTTTGTGATTTGCCCAGGCTTTGAACTCTTGGTCCGGATACGGCGTAGGTACCGGTTTTAATAAAGTTTAAGGCGTGTTGCAATAACACTTCTGTACTATCGCCAAAATCCTTGGTAACATCGTCATAATCATTTTTACCTGGGTAATCGGTGGTACCGGGATTCATACCTGCATAATAACCGCCTACGCCGGCCGAGTTTTTGGTTTCAAACTGCGGCACATATAACTGGTATTTATTAATATCTATAGCAAAAAAGCCCACCGGTTTACCATAGCTTGTACGGCCAATAAATTGTACATCCATTTCGGGGCGCAGGTTATTGATAGTTAATTCGCTGGCCGAGGCTGTTGAACCTGTTACAATAAAAAACACCCTGCTGATATTTAACGTGCCGTTTTTAGCAAAATTTACGGTGTTGTTTGCAGGTAAAAAGTCGCCTTTTTGAATATTATATACCGCGCTCAACAAGGGGTGGTTATCGGCTTGTAGCTTATCGTTATAGTAATAAGTATACATTTTCGATCCGTTTTTAGCAGTTGGCACAATCAGGTTGTCTAAATATTCGGCGGTTGATACATAGCCGCCGCCGTTGTAACGCAAATCAACAACCAACTCGGTAACACCGGCATCGGTAAAAGCCTTAAACGCTTTTAATAGTTGCGGGCTGGCATTGGTTGGCGAAGTAAAAGTATTAAACACCACGTATCCCACTTTTTTTGTTCCTTCGGTAAATACTTTATAGGTTAAAACCGGGTTTGTGGTATAAGTTGCCACGGCCAATGAAACATCTGCAGATGTGCCATCGGGCTTTTTCACGGTCATGGTAAGCGGGTCGGTCCCAAAAACAGCATTTACTACAAACTGAACGTTTGTTCCGTTATCATAATCCAGGCTGGTACGGCCGTTTATTTTGGTTACCTGGTAACCTCTTTTCAGCCCCGCATTATCGGCCGGCGAACCGGGATATACGTATTTGATGCGCAAATCGGTAGTTTCCTGGTATAAAACCGAAAAACCAAAGTCGCCATTGGTACCACCCAACTCGGTTGATACCGAACCGTCATCGATAAATGAATATTTAGCCGAGCCCGGATCTGCTGCATAATACTCATAAGGCTGGCCCGTGGCAGGGTTTATTTTGTATTGCGATATCTGGTCAACCTCTTTGGTAAGTGCTGCTGCATCAGTAGATGCCGTGATGCCGCGCGGTTGAAATGTTTTGTAATCGGGTATGGCATCGTACCATAAATAAGTTTCCTTGGCATACAGATAAACCGAATCTTTTATCAAATCGAGCGTAGTACCTGTTTTAGTTGGGGCAGTTAATATACCATCATCTGTGGTGGTATTTTTCTTTTTTGAGCAGGCGGATAAACCGGCTGCCAAAATTATAGTTAAGTAAAGTATTTTTTTCATGTACAACGAGTATAATGTGTTAACGAAATAAAAATAAGTATGTTACAACAGACGTTACAAAAATTTACCGACGCTGATGTAGTCAATTCCAACGGTTTCAGCACATAAACTATCTACCTCCGAATTGCCTATCATCAAAATGTCCCTACGTTGCAGGTTATGCTCCTGCATTAACAGGTGTATTACATCTGGCTCGGGCTTTGGAGCAGTTTCATCGGCCAGGTAGCAGGTAAGATACGGTTCAAGCTTATGCCACTCTACCTGTTTTATCTTATTTACCTGTTGAACAACTTTCCCGTTGGTTACAATAAATAGCTTTTTACGGTCAACAACCACTTCCTGCAGTAAGGTAAGCATATTTTGATATAAAAGCAATTTCAACGGCAGCTTGGCTGTATCAAAAAGACCGTAAAATTTATCCTTGTATTGTGCTGCAACAGGAAACTCATCTTTAAGCTTATCAAATACAAACTCCGGCCCTTCGGCAACATAGGTATCTGTCATCAAGCTAATTACTTGTTTGGCATCAACCAGTTCAACATACTCCAGCATGTTTGCAAACAGGTAGTAAACCTGGTATATATAATCTTTTGCCGGGTATAATACATCGTCCAGCTCCAGTACAAACGCGGTTTTGCGTTTATCAATATCTTTATAGGTCATCGTTGCCGGCAATGATTGTTATATTATATTCGTTAAATAATACTTCCGATTGTTTTAACAGTTCGGTTTCCTGTTCACGGAAGAGGTAAACCTTGCTTACACCTAAGTCGAGGCATAAAGCCAGCATTTCATGCGTATAACTTGGCGATGCAGGGTTCGGTAGCCTAATAAGCTGGCCGGGCTTCAGCATAAAATCCGGCAGGTCCATGTAATCGCCCATGATTATGTCGGCACCGTTTAGTTTATTTTTCTGCTTGTAAGCCGGTGCAGCGTTTGCTGCTGTTATCAGTATCTTCAATTTAATAGCTAAGCTTATTGTACAATTAAACCGTCTTTCATAATAACCGTACGGTCAGACAAGTTGGCAAGATCCTCATTATGAGTAACAATTACAAAGGTTTGATTAAAATCCTTACGCAACTTAATGAAAAGTTCATGCAATTCCAGCGCATTTACCGAATCGAGGTTGCCCGACGGCTCGTCGGCAAATATTAACGCGGGATTATTGATAAGGGCCCGTGCAACGGCTACCCTTTGCTGTTCGCCGCCCGAAAGCTGGTTGGGTTTATGGCTCACCCTATCGCCCAGCCCCAGCAAATTCAGCAGCTCTTTAGCCCTTTTTTCGGCCTCCGATTTTGACACGCCTGCTATAAACGCCGGGATGCACACATTTTCCAGGGCGGTAAACTCGGCCAGTAAATGATGAAACTGGAAGATAAAGCCTATTTTACGGTTCCTGAAATCGCTCAGGTTTTTATTATTAAGCTGGCTTAACTCAATATCATTAATATATAACTGACCCGAATCGGGCCTGTCTAACGTGCCCAAAATATTAAGCAAACTGCTTTTGCCGGCGCCCGATGCGCCAACAATGGTTACAATTTCGCCACGTTTAACCTCCAGGTCAACACCTTTCAATATCTGTAACTGCCCGTATGATTTGTAGATGGATTTAGCTTTAAGCATGGTGTAAAGTTACTATTTTGATTGATTTTATTGCGCCGCCTGTAACCCGCAGGCTTGCTGATAAAATTAAAGGCGATGACGTAAAAATAGTACAACAAAATATACCAAAATCCGTATAAAAAGCCGTGAGTTAAAACCTTAAGGAGTAATAATCTTATTGCTATCATCTAAATATAAAATATGCGCGTTCTGATAGTTTGCTGCATTATACTTTTCAATGTACCGCTTTTAAATGCCCAGCAGCTATTTGTTGAAAAATACCCAATGAACGTTTACGGCGCCGGCATACAAAGCTGGACCATGGCACAGGACAACCAGGGGGTGCTGTATATTGCCAATAACGATGGCGTTGTTAAATATGATGGACTCATCTGGGATTTAATGCCCATTGCCAATCAAAATTACGTGTTTTCACTGGGCCTTGATTCAAAAAACGAGATTTTTGTGGGCTCCTACAACGAGCTTGGTTATTTCAGGAAAGATAGCGCAGCTAATTATAAGTATCATACTTTATTGCCCCTGCTTCCCAAAACTTATAAAAACCTGAATGATATACGCCAGACAATAGTTTTTAACGACGAGGTGTTTTTCAACAACAATAAAAACATTTTCAGGTATAGCAAAGGCAGGCTTAAAATACTCAACATTGCCGATAACTGGCTTTTTAGATTAAAAAAACAATTGTTTTCGCTAAGCAGCGCTGGTTTGCTGGTTTATAAAAACGGCCAGTTTGCCGATGCCGGTTTTGCCAAACAAATAGCCGGCCTACATTTAAAACGAATTGCCGATTACGAAAACGGCAAATACCTTTTGCTCGACGATAACAACCGGATATGGTCGTTAAACCCGCTTGAAGCCGATAGCAGTAAAAAAATAGTGCTCCTTACCAAAAATCCGGTTACCAGCACCAAAAACAATCCGGTACGAAGCCTGATTTACCTGGACATGGGAAAAATAGCCATTGTTGCCGAAGAAGGCGTTTATCTTTTAAACAAGGCTGGCGAAACGGTAAACTTCAACTCAAAAGATATGCTGGGGCTTAACCTCAACACCGGGTTTTGTTTCCTGGATAAGGCCCAAAACATTTGGCTTGGTGCCGATACCTATATTACGCAGCTGATTTCAAGTTCGCCGCTATCTATATATGACAATAATAATGGCCTTGATGGTACCATATTATCCCTTGGTAAAAAAGGCAACGATTTATATGTGGGTACCGATAAAGCGCTTTATTATAAAAATAACAATTCAACTTTTTCTGCCATCCCGGGCACCGAAACCGAAAACTGGAATATGTTTAATTTCGGCAACAAACTATATTTAGCACATCGTAACGGGGTTTTCGAAATACAGGGCAAAAAAGCTATTCCGCTCATCCATCATTGGTTTATCCAAACCCTCGGCGAGGTAAAAAACAGGCCCGATTGTATGATTATGGGCACCTACAATACGGGCATCTGGCTTTTATCAAAAGAAGGCAACACCTGGCACGAAAAAAAGATCAGGGGCTTTGAACAGGAAACCCGCTATATACAACAAGACGATGAAGGTAATGTATGGATAAGCCACTACAATAAAGGAATCTATAAGCTCCGGCTAAATACGCAGATGGATTCGGTAATCAGTACGGCCTTTTATGATACCCAAAACGGATTACCATCAACACTTAATAATCGCATTTACCGCTTAAACGGCCGCATTATAGCCACCACCACAAATGGTTTTTATAGCTACAACAAAACAAAAAACAGGTTTGAGCCCGATGCCGTACTTGGTAAGGTAAGCCAGGGCGTTTGCATTTATACAGCTACACAAACTGCCAAAGGCGATATTTACTTTTGGGGCGCACCATCAAAAAAAGAGCAAAATGCAGGAGCTTTTATTAAGCAGCCCAATGGCGCATTCAGGCTGCTGTTTACACCGTTTAAAAAAATCGCGTTGGCTACACATGGCCTGTTGCCGGTTGATGTAGACGCACCGGTGCTGGCAGCCGGCGCCAACCAGGTATG
Source organism: Mucilaginibacter ginsenosidivorax (assembly GCF_007971525.1). Lineage (NCBI taxonomy): Bacteria > Pseudomonadati > Bacteroidota > Sphingobacteriia > Sphingobacteriales > Sphingobacteriaceae > Mucilaginibacter > Mucilaginibacter ginsenosidivorax. Next base: position 5,704,054 of record NZ_CP042437.1, on the reverse strand, counting down.
GATTGGTAATTTAAAGCGGGTTGTAAATTACAGTCCCAATCAGCCAACTTATTACAATAAAGCCTTGCCGGTATACATCAAAACTGTTAAGGCGGCAGATTCAACCATTTTTGCCACCGGGGCCGGGTTACCGCAAAACGATATTCCGTTTTCAAAAAACAGGTTGAAATTTGTTTTCACAAGCCCGTTTTTTGAAGATGCCGATAAAATTCTATATCAATACCAATTAAACGGGTTTGAAGACAAATGGTCGGGCTGGAGTCATGACCGCGAAGTTTCATTTACCAACCTTGCCGATGGCGATTACACCTTTTTTGTGCGGGCCAAAAACATTTACGGGCAAATAAGCCGCACAGACTCCTATTCGTTTCATGTTAACGCGCCCTGGTTTAAAACATGGTGGGCGTATTTGCTTTACGCATTTACAGCCGCCCTGTTGTTTTACCTGTTTGGTATATTAAATAACGGCCGCATCAACAGGCAAAAATTGGTGCTTGAGCAAAAGGTGAAAGAAAAAACCAGGGAGTTGAGCGACAAAAACGACGAGATATTGGCCCAAAGCAAGGCACTGCAAGAGTCAAACCTAACCAAAGACAAACTTTTCAGCATCATATCGCACGATTTAAGAGGCCCAATCGGCCAGCTCAAACAAACCCTCGACCTGGTAAAATCGGGTTCGATCTCGCTTGCAGAATTAGAGGAGCTTATTCCCCATCTCGACGAAAATATTGGCTCGGCATTTAGCCTTACCGATAACCTGCTCTACTGGGCAAAAAGCCAGATGGACGGCATCCAGGTAAACCCGGTTTTATTTGACGTAATGGAAATTGCCGACGAAAACTATCACTTGTTTAAACTGAATACCGACAATAAACACATTGAGCTGGTTAACAACATTAACAAAAGCATTGCTGTTTACGGCGATAGGGACATGATAAAACTGGTACTGCGCAACCTGCTTGGCAATGCTACTAAGTTTACCGCAGTTGACGGCAAAATAACCCTGGGATACAGCACCAAACCCGGCTTTGTTGAAGTGTATGTAGAAGATACCGGGGGCGGCATGTCTGCCGAGGATATTGCCAAAATATTCCGCAAAGAAAACTTTCATAAAGATGGTACCTCGGGCGAAAAAGGCTCGGGGCTGGGGCTTTCGCTTTGCCAGGATTTTATCGAAAAAAATGGGGGTAAATTAACCATCCAAAGCGAATTGGGCAAAGGCAGTAAAATTTCTTTCTGGCTCAAAAGTCATGATAAAATAAGTACTGTCAAATAAACGCTACAATCCTCCCCTACTTTAAACAAAAATTGTAGATTTACCGCAAATTCTTCAAAAAACATGAATATCCACGAATATCAGGGCAAAGCGATATTGAAAAGCTTTGGCGTACGAGTACAGGAAGGCATTGTTGCTGACACACCCGAAGAGGCTGTTGCAGCTGCCCAAAAATTGAAAGAAGACCTGGGATCAAGCTGGGTGGTTATAAAAGCTCAGATCCATGCCGGTGGCCGTGGTAAAGGCGGTGGCGTAAAGCTGGCCAAAAACCACGACCAGGTTAAAGAAATTGCAGGCAATATTATTGGCATGCAGCTGGTTACCCCACAAACCGGCCCCGAGGGTAAAAAAGTAAAAAAAGTTTTAGTAGCCCAGGATGTTTACTACCCCGGCGAAAGCGAAACTAAAGAGTTTTATATGAGCGTACTGCTTGACAGGGCTAAGGGCCGTAACATTATCATGTACAGCACCGAAGGCGGTATGGATATCGAGGAAGTTGCACACTCAACCCCAGAACTGATATTTAAAGAAGAAATTGATCCTAAAGTTGGCTTGCAGGCTTTCCAAACCCGCAAAATCGCTTTCAACTTAGGCTTATCAGGCGAGGCCTTTAAGGACATGACCAAATTTATCGCGGCCCTGTACAAAGCTTACGATGCTACCGATTCATCGCAGTTTGAAATTAACCCGGTTTTAAAAACATCTGATAACAAAATTTTAGCTGTTGACGCCAAGGTTAACCTGGATGACAACGCACTGTACCGCCACCCGGATTATGCCGCCATGCGCGATACCGACGAGGAAGACCCTACTGAAGTGGAAGCCAGCAAATCAAACCTTAATTATGTAAAGCTTGACGGTAACGTAGGCTGTATGGTTAATGGCGCCGGCTTAGCTATGGCCACCATGGATATTATTAAAATTGCCGGCGGCGAACCTGCCAACTTCCTTGACGTTGGTGGTACTGCCAATGCCGAAACCGTAAAAGCTGGTTTCAACATCATCCTGAGCGATCCAAACGTTAAAGCCATCCTCATCAACATTTTTGGTGGTATCGTTCGTTGCGACCGTGTTGCACAGGGTGTTATTGATGCCTACAAAGAAATTGGCAACATCCCTGTACCTATCATTGTGCGTCTGCAAGGCACCAACGCTGCCGAAGCAAAAGCACTGATTGATAATTCAGGTTTACAGGTTTACTCGGCTATCTTATTAAAAGAAGCTGCTGAAAGAGTTAAAGAAGTATTGGCTTTGTAATTAAGCTGATATATAATATATTGAAAGAGGGGCCCTGTGCCCCTTTTGGGGTTTAAAACTAATCGCATATCCCAACCTTAAAACTAACCAAATGGATGCGAAGGAAAAACAAACTGATTTTATTAAAGCCTATTTAAAACCGACGCTAAGACAGTTCGGCTATTTAACCAACAGCCAAACATGGTGGAAAAGTCGTGAAGACTTTCATATAGTTATCAATCTTCAAAATTTTTCGTGGAACTCCAAAGAGGAGGTTAATTTTTTCTTTAACATAGGTTTAGCGCTTAAAGCCACTACAAAGGATAATTCCAAACCGTCATACCATGATCTCAATATCTTAATGAGGCAAAATGGGTATTTACCTATTAACCGTTGCGTACACGATTATCATAACAAAACGGGATACATCATTAAAACAGGTTCTGACTTGGCAAAGTTCATAAATGAGTTTCAGATAGACTTTGAACAAAACATTTTGCCGACACTGGATGACCTTAATACGTTAGAAGACTGCATAAACTACTACCAAACTATTCCATTTTGGGGCGAAAGTTTAAGGCAACAAATTACAGACTTAGGGCTACGTTAAATTTTCAAATCTAAAATTTGCATGATCCCTTTGCATCAAAACGCCCCTCCAATCACCTCCATATAATCCTCCCTGTTACATCTTTTGAAAACAATATCCCGGCATTTGTTAAATTGAACGAAGGCCTTCAGTGCCACTATTATCTTCCCAATCATTGCTTCGTCAAGCTCCACATCCTCAAAGTGCAGGTTGTGTACAAGCAGTACCTTTTGTTTCCTGTCGGCTTTGGCATCCATGCGGGCTACAAAGGTGTCGCCTACCAGTATCGGTAACGAAAAATAGCCGTACTTGCGCTTGGGTGCAGGCACAAAACATTCAATCTGGTAGTCAAAATCGAAAAAGTCCTTCAGCCGGTGCCTGAAAACATTCAGGATATCAAAGGGCGAAAGGATAAACACATCACCCGCCAGTTCAACTTCGGTTTGCTGATGGGGCAGCATATAAAGCGGCGCGCTTTTCAGCCCTTCTACCTGTACCATGCGTACTTCGCCGGTGGCTACCATTTTCTCCAGTTCTTTTTTTACCAGGTTGCCCTTTACATAACGGGCGCGCCAGGCCATTTCTTTAACGTAGGCTATCCCCAATGCACCCAGCGTACGCATGATCACGAAGCGGGCGAACTCTTCTGCCGAGGGCATGGTTAAGTCCGTATCCGCAGGGATTAGATTCATCGGCACATCATATACCTTATGGAAAGCCTTTGTGCGGGTAATGGTCAGTTTGCCATCCAGGTACAACCTTTCAAGCGCCACTTTGGCCGGTCGCCAGTCCCACCAGCCCGAGCTGGCTTCCAGGCGGTCGTTTTCAAAATCGCCAACCATCAGGGGGCCTTCGCGTTCTACTCTGTCGAGTACCTGTTTCATGAGGCGGGTCTCGGCCGGGCTTACAGGCTTCCGGTTTACCGAAAAACCTTCTTTAACGGGCAGCGAAAAGCGGAAATCCCCCATCGGGATATAACCCGCGTCGGAAGTAAAATATTCAAAAATCCGGCCATCGGCGGTTAGCTCGCCCAGCCATTCCGGCTCATAGTCAGGCACCCGCGCGGCCATCACGTGGTGGTGCGCCCTTTCAACCACGTAATTGGTATCCAGCTGCACAAAACCCAGGTGATCTATCAGCCGGTAAACTGCCTCAATCCCCGTCCCAAATTGCGCCTGCCGGGCCAGGCCAGCGGCATACAGGATAATTTTGCGGGCCTGGGGTTTGGTGAGGGTTAGTGGTTCCATAATTCAAAATAAGGAAATATTTTGTAAATGGGACGGCTTTACGCGAATTGTTGCGGCGCAAATACACCAAAACATGGTTAACATAACTTAACATATTTTAATTAAAAAACATATCAAATACCTTATAATCAGTAATTTATATTTAAATCATGGTTAACATTGAAAATGATGTTTCGCGTAAACAGAGTTGCCGAAGTATTAGCCATCCGGTCTTGACTCTTAATTCTTGATTCTCCTTCATAGCGATGCCTGCGGCCCGGGCTGTGCACTCATACGCGCACAAGGCATTAGGCGCCTGGCCGGTATCCCTGTCTGCCGACAGGCAGGCGTTTCCATCCCTATCGCGGGGGAATTTTGTCTGAGCTTGGATTGAGCAGATTTTTCAGATTACAGGATTTTGCATACTTAAGAACTAAAACAATCACAATAAGAAGCACTCGTTTTCCCCAAAGTGTCAGCAGAACAGCTTCAATTCTTTGTCTGAACCAGAATTTTGCAGAATTAAAGAATTAGCAGAATTTCAGCTGCGGGTTATTGATAATAAGAAGCTCTCGTCTTCCCCAATGTGTCAGCAGAACAGCTTCGGGCGAAAACGGCCAAAACGATGGTGGGCAGTGCGGCTGCAGGGCATAGGAAGTTTTGCCAGAAGCGGTGCCCTGTGCGGGCAAAGCAAAGGGAGCAAATAATTCCAGCTCAGGTTTTGGCCGTTTTGCGGGGCAAAGGCCCCGAGCGCAAAGAAGCATTTCTGCTGACTTGAATTTTGGTTCTTTTTTTCAAGAAAAAGAACAAGCCCTTCCCGCGGCGAATGAGCGGGCCGATGTTGTAGCCTCTACAAAGTAATTTCGTAATTCACAAAACATGAAGCATCGTTTGGAGTTTATTAATGTTGCGTTTGTTTTTATGGGTATTAACGAGTTCACTCCTTTAGAGCAAAGTTTCTATCTCCATCAATATGCTGCCTTTTCCATATAATTACTCGCACTACAGCAAATATTATCGCCAGGTTCGGCAAGTATTGTAACTTTTAATTTACCTATCACTTATCCAGCAGGATAAATATTTTATCACCACCTATCAAACTAAAGAAGCCGTCTCTAAAATAAGTTTTCCCAATAATCTCGTTGTTAAGTTCATACACAGGAACATTGATACGTATATATTCGTTTTCTTCATAAAACACCGATTTAACTTTCGGTGAAAACCAATCTTTCACAAAGTCTTTTCTTAAGTACACATCACGTTTGATATTCGCTTTACCTTTAATAAAATTATCCTTAAGCGTATTGTAATCAATTCTGCTTATTTCAATTTCAGCAAATAAAGTATTGTCGTTAGGCCCGGGAATAGATCGATTATCTTCATTGTTAATTGTCATCATTTCCCATCTGACTGCCTTAACATCCAAATGAAAGTCGATTAGCCGTTTTAAGCTATCAATTGATGTACTTATTGATCGTTGTATTTTATCATTTTGGTTTCGACCACAGGCGCTAAAAAATATTAACATCACAAAAAGGAAGAAGACGCACCTTTTGCACATAATAATGTGATTTTTTATTATCAGTAGTTTTTTATTTCTATATAAAGGCAATAGGTAGCATTACCGATTGATTTAAATCTGGTTACTTGATCGTCTTTTTTATTTCCGTAGCTGGTTTTCCTTGCCTGAAAATTTCCTGCTTAATCCTAAAGAAGGCGTAAATCAACAGGGTTAAACCCAGGATCCAAAACAGGGCATAAAAATTCCTTAGCTTTTCCATTTAATGCAAATATGGGGTAATAAATGTAATATTAATTAATCGACATTGTAACTAACCCCACCGCCTGCCACGCGTAGTTACGATTAAGTGAGTTAGTTTTCGTTCTGCTAAATCGTTCCAAAGGAAATACTATCACTATCATCCATATCCAGGTAAGTTATATTTCTGTTTTTATTATCAGTTTTTCATTGCTTCCAGTTTCCGCAATACAGCCCCTACCCTTTCATTAACGGTAGTATCACCTTCAATAATCAAAACGGGCTTTTTCAGGTTTTTTATCCAGTTTTGGTGTACCTGCAGGGTGCGGCCATCGGTGGTATTATCGTCGTAGCCATTGGCCCAGTCTAAAAATTTGTGGTAAAGGGCAGCTCGTTCGGGGTTAGTGTATATTTTGTCGCCATAGCGTTCAAACTCCCGTTTTTTGAGCCTGTCCATTCTTAATGCGTTCGGGATATATAAAAATACTGAGAGGTCGAAATCCCAGTTATTGTTCCAGCCGACTACCGAACCGCTTAGTATCCAATTTTTGTGAGGGGCTGTATCCTGGTTAAGCATGGCATTACGTTCTTCCGGTTTTCGTTTAATGGTGAACGGGGTTTCAGATGGTATCCAAAAATATTCATCGCCATCAAAGGCGGGATAACCAAGCGCCTTGCCCAGGGCTTTCCCCAAAGTGGTTGAGCCGGAGCCGGATGCTCCAAAAATATTAATCTGCATTACAATACAACTTTATCCAATCGGCTGTGTCCCCACAGCCGGTTTTATTGCAAGGATATAGTTGGCTGTGAGGACACAGCCAACGCGACAAGCGCTGGGGCGAAAGAGAAATCTTTTACGCCCTGCATTCCAATGGGCTTTTTGAGGTGCAGGGCATAAAAGATTTCTCCTCGTACCTCGTTCGAAATAACATTTTTTTGTTAATTATACCATTCCCACCCATCCGGCTGCGTCCCCACAGCCGGCTTTGCTGCAAAAAGCTTATTTTTTTTCTCCCTCTTTCTTCACTTCAGTCTTAGGCGCGCGCTTATCGGGCATAGGGCCGCGTTTGTAGATGATAAGGCCGTTCAGAAAATTGCGCAGGATCTGGTCGCCGCAGGGCTTAAAGTTGGGGTGATCATCGGCACGGAAAATGGCGCCCAGTTCGGTTTTGGTAATCCGGAAGTTGGCCAGCTCCAATACTTTTACAATATCATCGTCGGTAAACTTCATAGCTACCCGCAGCTTTTTCATGATATCATTATTGCTCATGCTATTGGTATTAAATTATATGGAAATATCTATTTTAACCTTCTTGTTTTTAATCTTTTCGCCCTTAATCTGCTGCACAACCTTTTCTATTTTGTTACGCTTCACGGCCGCGTATGAGGTGTAATCCAGCACTTCTATCAGGCCTACATCCTCTTTATCCAACCCGCCTTTTTTAAGCAGCAGGCCAACAATATCAATTTTATTTACCTTGTCTTTTTTACCGGCAGCTACATATAGCGTTGCCCAGGGCGATGGCTTGGGCACCACCGGATGTTCGGGCAGTTCCTCAACCTCGGGCATCTCTTTTAAATAGGATGGCTTCTCATCCGGCGCCAATAGCAGGTACGATGTTCCTTTGGCGTGCATGCGGGCTGTACGGCCGTTGCGGTGCAGGTAAGCTTCTTCGTTATGGGGCAGCTGGTAATGTACCACATGCTCTATCTCGGGTATATCCAACCCGCGCGACGCCAGGTCGGTAGTGATTAATAAGCGGTGGCTGCCGTTCCTGAATTTTAGGAGAGCCCGCTCCCGGTCGTCCTGCTCCATGCCGCCGTGAAAAATATCGTGTGGCAGTCCCCTGTCATATAACAAATCGCTGATGCGTTCAACAGCCTCGCGATGGTTACAGAAAACCAGTGTGGCCTGGTCGCCTATTTTGCAAATCAAGGCAAACAAGGCATCCAGTTTGTCGGCGGCTTCGGCAATTACCGCTTTTTGTTTAATGTCGGGTTTGTTGGTGGCATTGGCCAGGTAATCCAATTCTATCGGTCTCACCATGCCGGTAAACGAAGGAATTTCGTCCATTTTGGTGGCCGATGTCAGCATCCGCTTTTTGATATTGGGCATCTGCTTAATGATAAAAGCCATATCTTCCTGGAAACCAAATTCCAACGCTTTATCAAACTCATCCAGTATCAGGGTATGAATGGTATCGGTACTAAAACTGTGACGGCGCAGGTGGTGCGCTATGCGGCCCGGCGTACCAATAAGCACGGCCGGCGGCTGCGAAAGATTGTTGCGCTCAATTTTAACCGGGTGGCCGCCATAGCAGCAGTTAACTTTAAAGCCGCTGCCAATGGTACGGAAAACCTGCTCAATCTGCAAGGCAAGTTCGCGTGACGGTACCATAATCAACGCCTGCACGGTGGGGATATTGGCATCCAGCAAACCCAGCAAAGGCAATAAAAACCCAAGCGTTTTACCAGAGCCGGTTGGCGATAGCAGGATCACATCGCTTTTTTTGGCCGCGTTAATGGCTGCCTCCTGCATCTGGTTCAGGGTGTTTATTTTAAGGTTTTCGAGCGCTTGCTTTATCATTGTGTGGCAAAGATAAGGTAAAAGCCCCGTCTCCCGGTTGCGAAAGGCAAAAGCGGGATAAATAGTTCAATAATTTCGGAATTCAAAATAAAAATTTAGCTTTATGGTACGCGTCAATCATAGCGCTAACAAATGAACACTTATCAATTTAAACAAACCGGCGGTGCAAAATATGCATCACTGCGTGCAACCTGGCCTTTTGCTACTTTAACCGTCACACAAAATCAACTCAGTTTAAACCTGTCGTTATATACGCTGCATTTCAGGCCGGCTGATGTAGTATCTATCGAGCCATATAGCGACAATTTTTCCAGCGGAGGCATCCTCATCAACCATATAGTACCCAATTACAAAACTCCCGTAGTTTTTAAGCCAACTGGCGATGCCCACGAAACAATGGCACAAATAGGCAAAACCGGCTTCCTGGATAATAAAGCAGCATTGCAGCCCGACATTGATACGCAAATTATTGACTTACAATCGCAGGGGGCATTTGCTATGAAGATTCCTGCTGTAATCATCATAATAGTTATCTGGAACGCGCTGCTTATTCCGCAGTTCTACCGCGTAGTCGCGCAAAACAACCCTCGGGATATGTTCATGGGCATGCGATTGGCAACGGGCTTTATGGCATTACTTTGTTTAACGTTCATCGTGTCCGTCCCGTTCAGGAATTTGATATTAAAGGAAGGACGGACATTTAAAGATATTAAAATGTTCATATACTTTATATTGGCAATTTGCAGTATAATGTTCCTTGTATCGTTATTAATGCCAGAAGTTGCATAAACAACAGATTTATGTTTACTCAATCACCTGTAAATTACATACGCCGAATCGCGACCAAGGACTCTGTAAAAAAATAGGATATGTTATTGCCATTAGATCAGTTTTACATTGAACAAAACGAGCCATTAAAAAGCAGTTTTCTTGCCTTAAGGGATATCATTCTGCAACACGATAAGAATATCACCAACGCCTGGAAATTTAATATGCCTTTCTTTTTATATAAAGGAAAAATGTTTTGCTATATATGGACGCATAAAAAACTACAACAGCCCTTTATCGGCTTTAATGAAGGTAAACGAATGGAACACCCCGACCTTACTTTTGAAAACCGGTCGCGGATAAAAATAATGATAATGGATGCAGGGAAAGAATTACCTAAAGATACCATTAAACAGGTTTTGGATATGGCAATTGAACTGGTAAAACGGGATTTATAAGATGGAACAAAATTATAGCCTGCAATGGCTCACCGATAAATTTGAAAACGGCGACGCTATTAAGTACCTGTTCTTTTGGGGGCACAGGACCAAACGGGCCGAAATTAATAAATCGTGTTTTAGCCAATGGTTTGAATTGCCTTTTACTGTTGATGGCATTACCTACAAAACAGCCGAACATTGGATGATGGCCAATAAAGCCATGTTGTTTGGTAATCCAAAAATCAGCGAAAAAATAATTGCCGCCAACAGCCCCGGCGAAGTAAAGGAATTAGGCAGACAGGTGTTGGGCTTCGACGAAATTATATGGGCACAAAAACGGTTTGGGATAGTCGTTACCGGCAATATCCATAAGTTTAACCAGCATCCTAAATTTGCCGAATATTTGATAAATACCGGCGACAGGGTATTGGTAGAAGCCAGCCCGATTGATACCATTTGGGGTATTGGCCTGGCGCAGGATAATGAAGACGTGAATAATATTTATTGCTGGCGCGGACCAAACTTATTGGGTTTTGCATTAATGGAAGTGAGGGATTTTTTAAAGGAATTTGGCCATTTTGAGGCATTTGCCCCCTTAGTGGCCCCGCCATGGAAATTGTTCCCAGGAGTTGAATCGATGGGCATGTTTTGGGGTATGGGCAAAGGCGAAGACGCTGCAATGAAATATGGTTTTTACTACAATTCTTTATCCGATAGGGACAAGGAAATTCTGAGGCTAACCACCCCATCTCCCTACGATTGGAATTATTATGACTGATGATACGCTAACACAGCTTGATAATTTTTACCTGCAAAAAAACGAACCTGTAAAAGGCTGCCTGCTGGCGCTGCGCCAGATTATCCTGAAACAGGATGCCGATATAACTGCCGCCTGGAAATATGGGATGCCATTTTTTTGCTATAAAGGCAAAATGTTTTGCTACCTGTGGGTGCATAAAAAATTGCTGCAGCCTTATATCGGCATTGTTGAAGGCAAACGTTTTGATCATCCGGGGCTGATCATCGAAAAACGGGCACGCATGAAAATTATGCTTTTTGATGCCGGTGAGGATTTGCCGGTTGAAACTATTGAAGAAATTTTGAAGCTGGCTATTGATCTGTACAAAACCGGGATGATAAAAATCCGTTGAGTTAACAATAGAAATAAATGTTTGTACTATATTGCCCGCTAATGGTTTTAAATACTGTTTATTTATTACGCAAACGCTAAAATAGTTTAATGTATTGGTACGAAGAGGATATTAAACAACTTGAAAAAGTTAGTTTGAACAAGGAATATGAGCCCGAAACTATTTTTTACGGCAGTTCGTCTATTAGAATGTGGACAGGGCTTAAGGATGATTTTAAGGAATTAAAACCCGTTAACCTGGGTTTCGGCGGATCGACCCTGGCGGCATGTGTTTGGTTTTTTGACCGGGTGATGGAAAGCTACAGCCCCAGGCGGCTGGTTATATACGCCGGCGATAACGATTTGGGCGATGGCCGCCATCCAGAAGAAGTTTTTATATTTTTTCAGCAATTGGTTGCCGAAGTGCAGCACCGTTACGGCGATTTACCCTGCTATTTTGTTTCATTAAAACCAAGCCTTAGCCGATGGAACATTATTGATAAATTTAAATACGCCAATAATCTTATCGAGACCGAAATAGTTAAAAACACCAACAACTGGCGATTTATTAATATCTATAAAGAGATGGTTGACGCCAAAGGCTACCCTAAAAAAGAATATTTTGTTGGCGATGGCCTGCATTTAAGCCCGCTTGGTTACCAGTTATGGAAACAGGTTATTACAGCTAATATTAACAGGTAAGCATTACCATTTATTTAATTTTGATTAACATTTGTTTTGGAAATTTCGCAGCAAAACGCCGGACCACAAATGAACAGAGCCTATCACAAATGGTTTAGCGCCAGTTTACACCGTAATATGGAGCTATTGGTATTTGGGCATGCAGGCCGGGCAGTGCTGTTTTTTCCTACCCGGATGGCGCGGTTTTATGACTACGAAAACTGGGGCATTGTTGAGGCGCTGCAAACCAAAATTGAAAACGGCGAAATCCAGCTTTTTTGTGTAGATAGTATTGACATCGAAAGCTTTTATAACCACTGGGTGCATCCGGCCACACGCATAGCGCGCCATTTGCAATACGAGCAGTATATCCTTACCGAGGTTTTACCTTTTATGCGCAGCCAAAATAGCGGCAGTTACTTTGAAGTTGCAGGTTGCAGCATGGGATCGTTCCATGCCATCAACATCGCTATGAGACACCCGTCTGTTTTTAAAAAAGTTGTATGCATGAGCGGGCGTTTTGATCTCACCCTGCAAATAGACGATTTTAAAGATTTGTTTGATGGCTACCGCGATGAGGACATTTACTTTAACATGCCCCAGCAATTTATGGCCAACCTGCATGACGGCGCCATTTTAGATGCCATTCGTAACATCGAGATCATCATGGCCGTAGGCGAAACAGATCCGTTTGTACACAGTAACCGCGATTTTAGCGCCTTACTCAGCGGCAAAGACATCCCACACCAATTATACATTTGGGATAATTACGCGCACCGGCCAAGGTATTGGCGGCAAATGGTTGCTTTGTATTTATAAACGCGATATTAACCAGGCTTAGCCCATATATCTTCTTTCAAATTTCGACTGTTTTAACTATCATTTTTATATATTTGCGCCATTGCTTCCGTAGTTCAATGGATAGAATTATGGTTTCCGGTACCATCGATATGAGTTCGAATCTCGTCGGGAGCACATTAAAACCCGTTTATACCTAAATAAGCGGGTTTTTTAATTTAGTTTGAGCGGAATTTGAGCGGTTTTATTCGTCCAGGTGTGAAATGCCATGCTTTTCCGCATAAACCACAGCCACCAGCACCAAAAACAACAACAGAATTAGCGGGGCCCTTTAGGTTCTAAATCAAGAATAATTCTAACTTACCATTCAGGCTCACTACTATAACTTAACAGTAGTATATTCGTTATTAAAACAATTTAAATGCATCACGAACACCATGTAACCAGCTCGGAAACTATCAGGGACATTGTTATCGGCATGTCCGACGGCTTAACCGTTCCATTTGCCCTGGCAGCTGGTTTAAGCGGGGCCATCAGTTCATCTACCCTTGTGGTAACTGCGGGCATTGCCGAAATTGTTGCCGGATCAATTGCCATGGGCCTGGGCGGTTACCTTGCCGGGCGCACGGAGGTAGATCATTACCAATCGGAATTAAAACGGGAGTATGAGGAAGTAGAGAAACTACCCGAGCAGGAAAAAGCCGAAGTAATGGAAGTGTTTGCCGGGTTCGGCCTGTCTGAACCATTGCAAAGGCAAATTGCCGATGAGTTGGCTAAAGACAAAAAGCAATGGGTAGATTTTATGATGCGTTATGAACTTGGGCTTGAAGAACCCAACGCTAACCGCGCCACCAAAAGCGCTATCACCATTGGTGTATCCTACATTATTGGCGGCATCATCCCCCTGTCTCCATATATTATTATCGACCGGGCCCAGGAGGCCTTATATTACTCATGCGGGGTTACCTTGATATGCCTGTTTATATTTGGCTACTTTAAAAGTAAAATGACAGGCCAGCCGGCACTAAGCGGCGCTTTTAAAGTAGTAGTTATTGGCGCGCTTGCCGCCGGAGCCGCTTTCCTGATGGCCAAGTTGATTACCGGGAAATAAGTCTGAAGTCTTGAGTTCTAAGTTCTAAGCCAAAATCACAATTCAGACGTCAGGCTTCCTACTCAAGACTTAGAACTCAAGACTTATGATTTTCGGCTTAAGACTATCCCACTACACTATTATTTACCGCCGTTGATCATATCCGAAACCATGCCTTTGCCATCATCCTTTCGCTCGGCCAGGAAAACGCCTGCAATATGAACAACAATAAAAGCAATAATAAGGTACATGCAAAAACCATGAACCTCTTTAACACTGTGCCTAATAGATTTGAATGGCGCCAGCAGATCTTCAAAAGCCAGGAATAAACCGGTTAAAGCCATAATAATAAGCAACAAATAAAACACAGCGTAAATACTTTTTACAACAAGTTCATGCTTTGCAAGTTCTCTTTCCTTTTTAGTAGTTTGAAAATGCCGGTACGCGCCTTTTATTCTACCGATGAATTTTTGATCGGCTAACTGGAAAAACTCCAGTACCAATCTAAACAATAGCAAAGCAGCTAATGCATATCCAAAATAGGTATGAATGCTCCATACGCTGTCGCCAAGCGCGTGGGCAACAGAGCCGGCCTGGTCGTCGGTTACTGCGGCACCCGCGTGCTTCAGCTCATCTTTAACCAGTGCTGTTACGGGCCTTCTATCGGTAATGGTTGCATTAATTAATACGGTAAGCAGCGAACCACTGATGACAATAGTATTGGCCCAATGCCAAAGGCGAAGGGGCGCCGAATATTTTTTAATATGTCCGGGATGGGTAACATCCTCACGAATAGGTTCAATAATTGCCATATTGATTTTATTTTAGCTGCCTGTTTTGCCCAAAAGATAAACAATTCCATTTATCAAACCAATTTGCCCCCGCTCGCCTTCCGGATTGTTACAAAGGATCGTTTATCCTTTTGGGCGATAATGGTATACTGGCGTTTTGAGGTATATTTTTTTGTAAATTACCACAAGAATATGAAGCAAATCTGTAGTTACTACATCATGATCCCCAAAAGGAGGCGTACTTCAGTTTATCTTCAATTTCGCATTTTATCTTTGATTAAAAAACCGCATTGAAAATCCTGGTAATAGAAGATGAGCAAAGCTTACGTGAAAACATAACAAGCTACCTGAATGTTGACGGCAATATATGCGAAAGCTGCGGTGGATTAACTGCAGCGCTACAAAAATTAGCCGATTACGACTACGATTGCGTACTATTGGACATAGGTTTGCCAGACGGCCAGGGATTTGATGTGCTTGAATTTTTACGGACCCACCATAAGAATGAGGCCGTGCTGATCATTTCGGCCCGCAACTCGTTGGATGATAAGCTGAAGGGGCTAAACCTTGGTGCCGACGATTACCTGACAAAACCATTTCACCTGGCGGAGCTAAAGGCGCGTTTAATGGCAGTATACCGCCGGAAAGCGTTAAACACCAATAACAAGCTGATATTTAACGAAATTGCGATTGATATACCGGGCAGAACTGTTGAGGTAAATGACACGCCCATTATACTTACACGTAAAGAACACGAAATGCTTCTTTATTTTATTGCCAATAAAGGTAAGGTAATATCCAAAAATGCCATTGCCGAGCACCTTTGGGGAGACGAAATGGATATGCACGATAACTTCGATTTCATTTATACCCATATCAAAAACCTGCGCAGGAAACTGTTGGATGCAGGCGGCAAAGACTACCTGACGTCCATATACGGGCTTGGCTACAAATTTATCAGCTCATGAAATTAGCTGAGCATTACACCCGCACAAGCGTATACATTACCCTAACCGTTTTACTGTTTGGGGCGGTTATTTATTATTTTGCAATTAATTATATAGCGCAACAACAGCTTGACCGTGGCCTTCAGCAACAATTAACCGAGGCCGAAGAATATGCCAGGAGTAATGACCAAAACCCGCAATTGTATGACCTGGACCGGGACCACGCAGTATTTGTAAAAACAAACCTGCAGCAATTGCAAAAACGTTTTTTTGATACAACTTATTTTAACCCCAAAGAACAACGGGCCGAAGCCGGCCGCGCGGTAGAAGACCTGGTTAAAGTAAAAAGCAGCAATTACAAAGTAGTTATCGCCATTTCCAGGGCCGGACAAAAATATCTTATCGAGGTTATCACCATTATTACGCTCACATTACTGGCTGGCTTATTGTTTGTGCTGTTTATTACCAACAAATACCTGCTTAAGGGCCTCTGGAAGCCCTTCCAGCTAACATTAAAGGAAATAAAGCAATTTAATATTGCCGACGTTGACCAATTTACCGGAAAACCAAGCGAGGTAGACGAATTTACCGAACTAAACGAAGCCATCCGGGAAATGTCATTAAGGGTAACACACGATTACCTGAAACTGAAACAGTTTACAGAAAATGCATCGCATGAAATGATGACACCGCTGGCAGTAGTAACAACCAAACTGGATACACTGATACAAGACGAAACTTTGGGTGCAAATCAGTTGGCGCAGATAACAGATATTTACAGTTCCATTAATAAATCAAGCCGGCTTAACCAATCGTTGTTATTACTTGCCAAGTTAGAAAACAAACTCATAACCGAGGAAGAACCCATTGAGCTTGACATTATACTGGCCGAAAAGATGCAGCAATTTCAGGAATTAATGCAAAGCAAAAACCTTTCGCTTCAGCATCAACTTCAACCTAAGCAGATACTGGCCAGTAAATACCTGGTTGATATCTTGTTAAACAACCTGTTCAGCAATGCCATCAGGCACAACAATACAGGGGGCGTGGTTATTATCCAATTAACAACACATTCATTATCCATAAAAAACAGCGGGGGCGCTAATCCATTAAACACCGACCTTATTTTTGAGCGCTTTCAAAAAGGTAAAGAATCGCAGGGTACCGGCCTGGGATTAACGCTGGTGAAAAACATTTGCCAGCATTACGGCTACACCATCCATTACCATCACGAAACAGTTTTACACGCTTTTGTAATCACGTTTTAGAGCGTATTTTGTCACCTTAGTGATACAATTAAAATTTAGCGGTTAACTTCAGTTTTGCTTCAGATTGTCACCATAGTTTTATCGTGTATGCCTTTGGTGTACATTATAAAAGTACAAACTCAATGAAATATTTATGCTTGCTGGCCTTTGCCTTTATCTCCTTACAACTTAAAGCACAGGATAACTACGAAATCCAGGTATATGGTTCAGAAACGGTAGAAAAGGGCAATACCATGGTAGAGCTTCATAGTAATTATACCATCAACGGCAGTAACACAAGTGTCAATGGCGAATTACCTACCAACCATGTTGTACATGAAACTATCGAGATAACTCACGGCTGGACTCCCTGGTTTGAAACGGGCTTCTATTTTTTTAATTCGATAGGCGATGGCGGGCGAACTGCATATGTGGGCTCACATATCCGGCCAAGGGTAGCAGCCCCGCAAAGCTGGAACTGGCCGGTGGGCGTCAGTATCTCTACCGAATTTGGTTTTCAAAAAAGCGCGTTCTCTGCCAATACCAGCACGCTTGAAATAAGGCCTATTGTGGATAAAAAATGGAATAAACTATATATTTCTGTAAACCCAACATTAGAAAAAAGCTTTGCCGGGCCCGACGTTAACCGCGGGTTTACCTTCTCGCCCAATGTTAAAGGCAGTTACGATGTAACCAAAGTTGTAGCGCTTGGGTTAGAGTATTACGGAAGTACCGGGCCATTTTTCCATTATGATGCATTCAAACAGCAGGACCACCAATTATTTATAGCAACCGACCTCAACTTCGACCCCAAATGGGAAGTTAACGGAGGCATAGGCTACGGATTTACTTCAAATGCGGATAAAGCAATTGTTAAAATCATTATTGGCAGGAGGTTTTGATAGCGTTTATAGCAATCACTTTTAGACTTTCTCAGCTACAAACGGTTGACCTTTACAAGATAATACACTTTTAAGCTGCCTCGTAGAGGCTACCTGTTTGTAGAAGATCCACAGACAATGTTTTTTGCGCCGTAGGTGCTACCTTTTTCAGGATCAACTTTTAAATGCAGTATGGATATAGCACTGCTATGAGGCTATTCTGCCATATCAAATGCGTAAATTCAGCAGAAAAAAAGGGAATGCCTCTAAAAGCACTCCCTCTTTATTGCAGGCCGGGCGGAACCGCGTATTGATTACTTTCGATAACGCCTTGATTTCCCTGCTCTATATTGTTTAATTAAACATTAAACCTGAAGTGCATAATATCACCATCCTGCACAATGTAGGTTTTACCCTCGATACCCATTTTACCGTTCTCTTTTATCGTAGCTTCCACGCCGTTAAATTTTACAAAATCGTCATATTTAATAACTTCGGCGCGGATAAAGCCTTTTTCAAAATCGGTATGAATAACGCCGGCGGCCTGCGGTGCTGTAAAACCCTGGGTAATTGTCCAGGCGCGTACTTCCTGTACACCGGCTGTAAAATAGGTGGCCAGGTTTAGCAAGCGGTAAGCAGCTTTTATCAGTTTATTAACGCCCGATTCTGTTAAACCCAGATCGTTTAAAAACATCTGGCGTTCCTCGTACGATTCCAATTCGGCAATTTCGGCCTCAATCTGGGCAGATATGATCAACACCTCGGCTTTTTCTTCGGCTACGGCAGCTTTAACCTGCTCTACATAAGCATTGCCGTTGGCTACCGAACCTTCATCTACATTACAAACATACATTACGGGTTTAGCGGTAAGCAGCCATAAGTCGGCAACATATTCTTTATCTTCTTCTTCAACCGGTGCAGTACGGGCCGATTTACCTTGCAGTAAGTGGTTTTTATAAACGGTTAAAACATCAAAGGTTTTTTTAGCCTCTTTATCGCCGCCGGTTTTGGCCATTTTTTCAACTTTCTGAATCTTTTTCTCGATAGAATCTAAATCCTTTAGCTGCAATTCGGTATCGATGATCTCTTTATCGCGGATGGGGTCAACCGAGCCATCAACGTGAATCACGTTATCGTTATCAAAGCAACGCAATACGTGGATGATAGCGTTGGTAGCGCGAATATTGGCCAAAAACTGGTTACCAAGACCCTCGCCTTTGCTGGCGCCTTTTACCAGGCCGGCAATATCCACAATTTCGATAACGTTTGGCACTATGTTTTTGGGCTGAACTATTTCAGTAAGCTTTGTTAAGCGCTCATCCGGTACGGTAATTACGCCTACGTTTGGCTCGATGGTGCAAAACGGAAAGTTAGCCGCCTGCGCCTTGGCATTTGATAAGCAATTAAAAAGTGTTGATTTACCCACATTTGGCAAACCTACTATCCCACATTGTAAACCCATTCTTTAAGTTGATTAAGTTGATTAGGTTAATGGTTGATTGAGTTAAAAGTGATGAAGACTATGCAAGTTTTAACTAACCTAATCAACCATTCACCTAATCAACCACTCACCCAAAATTCCCGCAAAGATAACAGAATTTTTTGCCGGATTATTTGAAAAAATAAACGACTTTTGCCCTCGTTAAAAAACAGGATCACATTAATAATACGATGTAAAAAACGAGGGTATTTATATGGAAGAGATGGTTGAGCAAATAGAATTGTTACTGGAGCAGGACAACAATACCCAATTACAGGAATATTTGAATAACCTCAATATATCGGATGTTGAAGAACTGATTGATGAACTTCCTGAACACGGCCCCTTATTTATCGAGATACTTTCGCTTAACCGCGCAGTTAACGTATTCCGTATCCTGGATTTCCCTACGCAGGAGCGCATCATTAAAAAACTATCGGGTCCAAGAGTTGCCGAATTGGTTAACGAACTCCCCCCGGATGACCGTACTGCCCTTTTTGCCGAATTGCATGGCGACGCGGTTAAAAAACTGATCCTGCATTTATCACCCGAAAACCGGAAAGAAGCATTATCGCTTTTAGGTTATGAAGAAGATAGCGTTGGCCGTTTAATGACCCCCGATTACATCGCCGTTAAAAAAAACTGGGATGTTACAAGGGTACTCTCGCACATCCGCCGGTACGGTAAAAATTCCGAAACCATTGATGTAATTTATGTAATTGACGAAAATGGCATCCTGCTTGACGATATCCGTATCCGCGAAATATTGTTGGTAAAACCCGAAACAAAGGTATCTGACCTGATGGATGGCCGCCTGATAGCCCTGAGCGCCAGCGATCCGCAGGAAGAAGCTATCAACGTTTTCAGAATGAATAACCGCACTGCCCTCCCGGTAGTTGATAAAGAAAATATTTTATTAGGGATTGTTACCGTTGATGATATCCTTTGGATAGCCAATGAAGAATATACCGAAGACATTCAAAAAATTGGTGGTACCGAGGCACTGGATGAGCCTTACCTGGATATTAACCTGTTTAAACTGGTAAAAAAACGCGTAGGCTGGCTCATCATTTTATTTTTAGGCGAAATGTTAACCGCTACCGCCATGGGCTTTTTTGAAAAGTCGATAGAAAAAGCGGTTGTACTGGCATTGTTTATCCCGCTTATTATATCAAGTGGCGGTAATGGCGGCTCACAGGCATCTACTTTGATAATACAGGCAATGGCCCTTGGCGAAGTAACCGTAACCGACTGGTGGCGTGTAATGCGTCGCGAGTTACTCTCGGGCCTGATGCTGGGAGCTACTTTAGGCATCATTGGTTTCTTTCGTATTTTTGCCTTTGCCATGGTTTGGCCGCACCTTTACGGCCCGTATTGGATGCTGGTTGGGTTAACTGTAGGCTGCGCTTTAATTGGTGTGGTTTTATGGGGATCATTAGCAGGATCAATGCTGCCACTCATCCTGAAAAAACTGGGTGCCGACCCGGCTACATCTTCCGCCCCGTTTGTAGCCACCCTTGTTGATGTTACCGGGCTTATCATTTATTTTTCAATAGCGTTATTATTTATGAAGGGCACTTTGCTGTAGTTTCATTGCATTCAAAATTATTGTTTGCTTAATTATTTATATATCTTTAGTACATATAAACACTTAAACTTAAACACTAATAATGGAAACTGACGAAACCTACATCACCCCTCCAGGCTCAACCGAAATCATTTTAACAGCCGAAGCGCAAAGCTATTTGCTGTCGGCAGGTAAATGGGCCACCTTTTTAGGTATCCTGGGCTTTATTTTTTGCGGCTTATTTGCTTTGTTAGCCTTATCAATAGGTACTATTTTTTCAAAAATGGCCGAAACGATGCCATACAATCCCGGCCTGAAAATGATGGCAGGTTTTGGCAGCGGCGTTACTATTTTTTACCTGTTAATTGATCTGCTTTATTTTTTCTTCGCGCTTTATCTTTACCAGTTTGCGGTAAAAATAAAGGCAGGTGTAAACTTTAAGGATACAGCCCACATAACAGCTGGCCTGGGTAAGCTAAAATCGTTTTTTAAGCTATGGGGAATTGTAACCATAGTTTTCATTTGCGTATACATATTAGCAATAATATGTTTTGTAGCGTTTGCTGCTACTATGGCAAAAGATATGTCGGCAGGAATGTAAGCTCCTTACTAAAATAAAAACCCTGCCTTATGGGCAGGGTTTAATTATATCATATTGTAGCCTGGTATCGCACTGTTAAATCTCAAACGAAAAATCCTCATCGGCCGATGCTTTGGCAACTTCCGGATTTTCGCCGTATTCATAACGTTTTTCAACCACATCCTGGTTAGCCCTGATGTAATCAACTGTGTCTTTTAAACCTTCGGCAAATTTTTCAAAATCCTCTTTGTATAAAAAAATCTTGTGCTTAATAAACACACCATCCTCCAAACGCTTTTTACTCTCTGTTATCGTAACATAGTAATCGTTTGAGCGGGTTGCTTTTACATCAAAAAAATACGTTCTCTTCCCGGCTCTCACCTTTTTAGAAAATACCTCTTCACGTTCTCTATTGTCAAAATCTCCCATAAATATCCCTGAAATTAGTTTTGGTTGGCATAAATATAAATAAAAATTCAAAGTGCAAGTATTTTATTCATTTTTATTGCAACTTTTAAAACAAAACAGGGATTTTTTTGTGCGCAAGTTAAATTTATTATTGCCACGAACTTAGATATTCGTCAACCGGAGGAGTTAGGCATTCTGCTCTTCTTCTAACAGCTGCTTTTCATACAGTTCAAAATAGGTTCCTTTAAGCTGCATCAGGTATTCGTGGTTGCCATGTTCAACAATTTCGCCGTTATCCATCACCAGTATCTTATCGGCATTTTTTATTGTTGATATACGGTGCGCTATAATAATGCTGGTTTTCCCCTGCATTACACGGCCAAGGTTATTTAATATTTCTTCTTCGGTACGGGTATCAACAGCCGAAAGACAATCATCAAATATCAATATTTGCGGATGTTTAAAAATAGCCCTGGCGATAGATACACGCTGTTTTTGGCCACCCGACAGGGTTACGCCACGTTCGCCTATTAAAGTGGTAAAGCCGTGCTCAAGCTCCATAATGTTATTGTAAACAGCGGCATCCCGTGCGGCTTGTTCCACCACGGGCAAATCAAGTACATCGGCACTAAAGGCTATATTGTTGGCAATAGTATCGCTAAACAGGAAAACTTCCTGCGGCACAAAGCCAATTTGCGAACGATAACCCTCCAGGTTAAGCTGTTGCAGGGGTATGTTGTCTGCCAAAACTTCGCCTCCGGTAGTATCATACATGCGCATAACCAGGTTGGCTATGGTTGATTTGCCAGATCCTGTACGCCCAATAATGGCAACCATTTGCCCCGGTTCAACTTTGAATGATACATTTTTTAAAGCCTGTATACCGGTATCAGGATAAGTGAACGATACATTATCAAATTCAAGTGCGCCTTTAATGGCGTATACCGGTGCTTTTGATGAAATGATTTCGGGCTGCTGATGCAAAAATTCATTGATCCGCTTTTGCGACGCGGCCGCCCGCTGCACCAGCGAAGTTACCCAACCCAGGGCAATCACCGGGAAATTGAGCATATTCAGGTATACAATAAATTCTGCGATATTGCCCGATGTAATATTGCCTTTCATTACCTCTACCCCACCCACATACATGGTAATTACGTTGCTCAGGCCAACCAGCAACAGCATAATGGGGTAAAACATAGCCTGCACCTTAGCGAGCGCCATTGAGTGCGTTTTATAATTTTCACTTTCGGCGGCAAATTTTTCCCGTACAAAGGCTTCCCTGACATAGGATTTGATTACCCTAATGCCCGAAAAATTCTCCTGCACAAAACTTGATAAGCCCGACAGCCGTTCCTGGATCTGTTCGCTCCGGTAGTTGATAACGTTGTTTACATAGTAAATAATCCCCGCCAGCACCGGCAGCGGCAATACCGACCATACCGCCAGCCGCACATTTACAGTAAGCATGGCATAAATTACCATTACAAACAGCACCACGGTATTAATGGTATACATGATGCCCGGCCCGAGGTACATACGCACCCGGCTCACATCTTCGGTAACGCGGTTCATCAGGTCGCCGGTGTTGTGGCGGCGGTAGAAAGCCAGCGACAGGCGCTGGTAGTGACTATAAATTTCGTTCTTTAAATCATACTCGATATGCCTGGACATCAGGATGATGGTTTGGCGCATAAAAAAAAGGAACAGCCCCCTTAACAAGGCCAACACCAGTACCAGCACGCCGAACAGCATCAAACTGCTGCCAAAAATATCATAGATCATGCCCTGGCGATTAAAGCCTGCAAAAAGGTGGTAGGCGCCAATGTTCTCGGTAACCAGGTCAAACGCTACCCGGATAACCTGGGCCGGCAGTACACCAAAAATGTTGGATATAATTACAAACAACACGCCCGGGATTAGCCGCCAGCGGTATTTGTAAAAAAACTTATTGAGGTATGCGAGGTCTTTCATTTATATAGTCCGGAAGTTAGGAAAGTCGGCAAGTCCGAAAGTCTGCTTTTCCGTCTGACCAAAAGTATTAAATTTTGAGTGGATTGTTGATGGCCGAAAAGTAACATTGATGTAAGAAAATAACAGGTGTAAAGGCGAAAGGTTAAAGGCGAAGGGTAAAAGGTGAAAGGTAAAAAGGCATCACCGATTACCGGTTTGCTTTTTTACCTTTGCGGCATGACAGAGCAGGAGTTGACAGCTTATTTTGAAACCGCAGATTTACCCCAAAGTTTAAGAATTGACCGGGCAACCACCCAACACGACGTGAAAGAAGCCGTGGCCCGCAACCTGGAAACCATGCGTACCGAAGTTAAACATAGCGGCGCCAGGCATCGCCTCATGCGCATCGTCAACGCGCTTGAACATCCTTACGATGGGCCGGGAATCCCGCGCGCCTGGTAGCTGATAACAGGTAGAGACAGCGGCGGCTATTTGTTTAAAATACTGACAGTTTTTTATCAATGCCCAACGCTTACCACACGGCTCACCTTCCATTGGCCGTCTTTTAGCTGCCAAATGTGTACAAATTTCATAACGCCAATTACCGGCTTACCGTTTTCGGTATGCGTAAAACGGTGGGTGCCCATTTCAATAGCGCCGAAACCCGGCATAGGGTATACCTCCAGGCTTTCGGGCAGCAGGTCGCGGCGCAGGTCGGCGGCTTGTTTGTTTTCAAAAATGCCTTTAAAACCGGCTATAGTGGCATCATAACCGGTAACACCTTTACCATCATTATAAAACTCCACATCGGCAGTAAATAAACCCTTCATCACATCCAGCTGGCGATTATTAAAGGCGTTAAACATTACACTATCCATGTGCGCTATGGTTTTAAACAGGGCTGCATCTTTTGGTTTAAAAACAGTGGTTTGGGCCTTAACGGCAAAACCACTTGTAAGGGCAATAAACATTACCGAAAAACATATACGGAAAAATAAACGGGGCGTTGTCATGATTAAAAGTATTAACTATACCGGATAGACGCACGTGGGTGGGCTGTAGTTACTGCTGAGCAAAAATAATTGCGCGGGCAATCATATGATTGAGGTGTGAGGGTTTGGGTATTGAAAAGCTTAATGCTGCGGTTCCTGCCCTGTAGCAGGCCCGGCTGATGGGTAAACAATATGCTAAGTAGTGAATAGGATGGTGAATTTCATTACAGGGAGTATTAACCGCCTTTTATTGCATTTTCATCCCACTCATATCAGCTTCGTTTCCGTTTTTAAATATGGCTTCGCTGTTTAATAAATAGGTGCCGTTTGTTACAACCACGTCGCCGTTGTTCAGGCCGGAAAGTACGGGTACGTATTGCCGGTTGCCGGGGCCTACGGTAACCTTTCTGGGCGAAAAACTGCCGTCGGTATTTTTTATCCATACTTTGTTGCCCTTGCCATCGGTTAAAACGGCCGACGCGGGTACTGCCAGAGATTGGTTGCTCCCTGTTGCCGCGCTTACATAAGCCAGCATGCCCGGCCTTAATAAGCCTTGCGGGTTTGGCACACTGATGCGCAGCAGGTTTACTTTGGAGGCATCTGATAATTCGGGGCTAATAAACGCTATTTTGCCGTCGGTGGTTTGCCCGTCCAGGTCAGGGAACGACAGGGTTACCCGGTCATTTATTTTATAGCCGCCGCTTTCGCCGGCGTACAACTGGGCTTCCACCCACAAATTATTCAGCGACTGGGTTTTTAAAATGGTCATGCCTTCGGTAACATAATCGCCCTCGTGTACCCCTATTTCGCTTACCGTTCCGCTCACGTTGCTCAGTATGGTTGTTGTGGCCGCGGCTTTGCCCGAAGTCGCGAGGTTATTGATCTGTGCGGATGACAGGCCCCATAACCGCAGCCTGCTTTCGGCCGAGGCCGTGAGTTGTTTATAATCAACATCAGGATTGTGCAGGAGCTTTTGTTGCTGCCGGGCCAGCAGGTATTCTTTCTCGGCCTCCAGCAAATCTTCGCTATAAAGGGTATAAACCGGCTGGCCTGTGGTTAGCTGGTCGCCAATGGCGCGTATAAAAAGCTGCTGTACCCGACCGGCTGTCCTGGCGCTAAGTTCCCGGGCGGCGGTTTCGTCGGTTGTTACCGTACCCGTCAGCATTTTTTGGGCTGCAGTGTTTTTTGTGCCGATGGTATCTGTTTGTATGGCTGCTAACTGCTGTTGCGTGGCGGTTAGGCTTATTCTTATGTGAGCGGCATCGCCGGCAGCGGCGGTAAGCCCGACCTTAATCAGTTTCATGCCGCAAATGGGGCAATTACCGGGATGATCCTCATGTACCTGTGGATGCATGGAGCAGGTGTAGTAAGCTTTGGGCTGCACCGCTGTTTTGACAGCCGGCACCTGTGGCTTTTGCTTACAGCCGGTAAACAGGCTAACCGCCAACAGCATCAAAAAGAAATATTTTAAAAAATAGTTACTGTTCATGACTTTGAACTTTAATAAAGTTTTCGCTATCGGTTAAATATTGCGCGTTGGAGGCCAGGCTATCGGTAAGCATAAGCCCTTTGGCTACCTGGATATAGTTGCCATTCATCAGGCCTGTACTAACTTGGCGGGCCCGGTAGGCCGCACCTTTTTTTAGCCATACCACTTGTGTTTGCCCAAGGTCAACAACTGCCTCCCTGGGTATCCATAAGCCATCGGCGATGCCGGTTTGTATTTTGGCTTTAACCAGGGTGTTTACTTTAAGGCTATGATCCATGTTATCCACGTAAACCCGTATACTGGTGGTTTTATCGCCCTGCTGTAAAACCGGCTCGATAAAATTCACTTTACCGATGATGGTTTTACCAGGCATATCGGGCAGCTGCAATTGAACCTGCTGGTTTAATTTTAAAGCCGAAACTGATGAACGGTCGATTTTAACAATAGCCCAAAGGCTGTGCGGGTTAACAACATTAAACAAGGTTTGGCCTTTGGTTACATACATGCCTTCTTTGACAGTTAGGGGCTGGCTGGCTGCCAAATCGCCCGGCGTTTCGGCTACCGGCGGGCCTGCCATCTGGCTGTGCTGTGTATCATGCACGTGGCCGGTATAAGGGCTGTAAACGGGCAGGCTATAAAAGGCTTTGCCTGTTTTAGCTACCTGGTTTACCTGCGCCATGGTCATGCCCAGTAGTAGTAACTTTTGACGGGCCGCGTTTACCAGTTCGGGCTCGGGTACCGGATTGCGGGTAAGGTATACCAGATCTTGCTGGGCGGTAACCATATCGGGGCTGTAAATATCAAAAACGCGCTCCCCGGCATGTATTTCCTGGAAAGCATATCTGATATACAATTTTTCTATCCGCCCCGAAAACCGGGATGCTATGTTATTAAACGTGCGGGTATCAAAATCAAGGTAGCCATCGCCATTAATTTCGGTAGCGACAGATCTTTGAACCGGCGTAATGGCAGGTACCGACGACACAACGCTGCTGTTAACCGGTTGCAAAACCGTGCCAAGGCTAACCCCAGGCTCCTCGCCGGCCTGGCCTGTTTTTCTTACCAGGGTCATGCCACAAATGGGGCAACTGCCGGGACTATTCTCCATAATTTGGTGGTGCATTGGGCAGGTATATTTTACATCGCTTTTAGCCTGTTTTTGTGCAGCGGGGGCCGGCTTTGGGTTGCTGCAGGCACTTAACAACACATGCATAACCAACAGTGATACTGTAAAGATTTTATTTAGTGCTTTCATACTCCCTTTCATAAGCTACCTGTGATGTTAAAAGTTCCTGTAAACGGTCAAGGGCTGCCATGCGGGCTGTTTGCAGGCTTTTTATGCCATCGAGTACGGTGGGCAGGTCCCCCGTATTTTGGTCATATGCCTGCAAAGCGGTTTTGTAAGCGTTTTGCAGCGCAGGTATAATTTGCCGGTTATAGATGTTAAGCTGCCGCTTTTTGCTACCGATGTAGGTTTTTAAACCGGCTAACTGGCCCTGGGCCTGGTTAAGCAGGTCGGCTTTTTTTTGCTGTAGCGCTGCCACCTCATAGCGGATGCCCTTTAGGTTGGCCTTATATTCTTTAGACGCCCAGGGAACGATGGGTATGGTAACCGAAGCCATCAGGATGTATTGGTTGGCATACCCGCCATAACTTTGCATATGTGCCGCCTGTACGCCAAAATCGGGTTTACGCTTGCTGTATTCAACCTGGGCGTTCAATTGCTGCAACTCAATATTGCGGCTAATTCCTTTAATATCACTGCGCTGCGCGGCCAGCGCTGCGGTATCAACTATAGCTGTTTCGTAATCCTGGTATATAACATTTGTATCTACAGCAAAGGCGGTTTGGCGGTCCCTGTTCATCAGCGTGTTCAGCATAATGTTTCGTTGGTTTAAGTCGTTGTTCAGCTGTTCGCGGGCGTTATCCAGTTCAAACAGTTCGGCTTTGGCTTTGTAAATATTGGGCAGCTTTTCCTTGCCGTAGGTAAGCCGGATATTGGCATCCTTCAGCATGTATTGCAGCAAACCCTCCGTATTTTGCAGCAGGGCCAGTTTTTTTTCGAGCACTACCCGCTCATAATAATATTGCCGGGCCTGGGCCATGAGCTGGTTTTTCAGGTTGCCTTTGTCAGCCGCGGTTACTTTAGACATTCCCTGCATATAAGCTTCCTTGGCTTTCAGCTTGGCTGGGTTGGTAAACATTTGCTCTGCCTGTATCATCAGGGCCCCTCCATTTGGGTTTAGCCGGTATGGCGTTTGGTATTGTCCGGCGCTGATTTTAGGTGCATCCAGGTTTTTGGCGCCGGTGGCGTAGGCATCCTGTGCACTTATCGTGGCATCGTATGCCAGCAAGGCCGGGTTGGCATTTATTTTAGCCAAAACACTATCCAGCGGCAAGCGCTCCTGTGCCTGCGCGGTTGCTCCGGTAAGGCAGATGAACAGGGTATATATAATTTGATATTTTGCTTTCATGATTTATTCCTTTACATCCAAAACTTCCAGCTTGCCATATTTTTTCAGCTCGTACTCTTTCACCATCAAAAAGATGAGGGGTGTAACCAGCAAAATATGGGTGGAAGATGTTAATACACCGCCTATCATAGGCAGTACAATGGGCAGCATCACATCGCTGCCGGTGCCGGTAGCCCATAACACGGGCACCAGGCCAAATAAGGCAACACAAACGGTCATGAGCTTTGGCCGCAGCCGTTTTACCGCGCCATTCATTACGTATTCGCGCAGGTCGTTTTTGCTGATGTTTTCTTTTGAATTTCCTTTTAAGGCAACAAGCTGCTGCATGGCATCATTAAGGTATATCACCATCACAATCCCTGTTTCGACAGCAATACCAAATAAGGCTATAAAGCCAACAGCCACCGCAACCGACAAATGCACCCCGAAAAAATACACCATATAAGCCCCGCCTATTAAAGCGAAGGGAATACTGATCAGGCTAAAAAATGCCTCGCGGATGGAATGAAACGCAAAATACAGGCAGGCAAATATGATGATGAGTACAACCGGCAGAATGAACTTTAAGGTGTGCCCGGCGCGGATCAGGTTTTCATACTGGCCGCTCCATTCAATAAAATAGCCTTTGGGCAATAGTTTAACCATGGCGTTTAACCGGGCCTGCGCCTCCAGAACGGTGCTGCCCAGGTCGCGGTCACGAACGTTGAACAGCACGGTGCCGCGCAGCAGCGCGTTTTCTGACTGGATCATGGCCGGGCCATCGCTGATGTTGATATCTGCCACAGATGATAATGGCACGGGACCAAAGGATGGTGTTTGTACCAGCGTGCGCTTAATATCTTCTAAGTTACTCCGGTAATCCTGCGCCAGGCGTAGATTTACGCTAAAGCGCCTGCGCCCTTCAATAGTTGGGGTAAGGTTCATACCGCCCAGGGCGCTCTCTACCACTTCGTTCACATCGTCAACACTTAACCCGTACCGGCCTATAGCATCTTTGTTCACCCGGATATCCAGGTATTTGCCGCCGGTTATTGGGTCAACATATAAATCTTTTACACCGTTTATCCCTTGCAAAGCCTGTTTCATTTGGCTAGATAAAGCATAAATGGTATCCAGGTTTTGCCCGTACACCTTTAGGCCCACATCAGTACGGATACCTGTAGAGAGCATATTAATGCGGTTGATAATGGGCTGTGTCCAGCCGTTTACTACGCCGGGTATTTGCAGTTTGGCATTCAGCTCGTTAATGATATCTTCTTTTTTAATTCCCTTACGCCATTCGCTGGTGGGTTTTAACAGAATAATGGTTTCAACCATGCTTATGGGCGAATTATCTGTAGCCGTATTGGCCCGGCCGGCCTTGCCCAACACATTTTTAACTTCGGGAATGCTTTTAATGATCCTGTCCTGGACCTGCAATAGTTGCTTGGCTTCGGCGTTGGAGATATCGGGCAGGGTAACCGGCATAAACAGGATGGTGCCTTCATCCAGCGGGGGCATAAATTCGCTGCCCAAACTCAGTAAAAGCGGGATGCTTACCAACAAGGCAATTATATTAATGCCGATGGTAGTTTTACGCCAGGTTACACACCAGCTGAGTATCGGCCGGTATATTTTTTCTAACCCACGGTTTATGGGGTTATGGTCATCCGTTCTTAACTTCCCTTTCAGGAAAAACGAGATCAGCACAGGGGCCAGTGTTACGGCCAATATGGCATCAATGGCGAGGATAAAAGTTTTTGTCCAGGCCAGGGGGCCAAACAACTTCCCCTCCTGTCCTTCCAATAAAAATACGGGTAGAAATGAAGCAACAATAATGAGGGTAGAGAAAAAAACACCGCGCCCCACCTGTTTACAGGATGCTTCTATGATCTTGATTCTTTCGGCAGTGGTCATGATTGCTTTTTTTGTTGTGCGATGGATAAATTGCGATGCGAATTCTCGACCATTACGATACCATTATCTACAATAACACCGATAGCCAACGCTATACCTGTTAGCGACATGATGTTGGAGGAAATGCCAAACGCATTAAGCAGTATAAAGCTGGCCGCTATAGTTATCGGGATTTGGATGATGATGCTCAAAGCACTGCGCCAGCTAAACAGGAAAAGGATAACGATAATGGATACCGTAATCATTTCCTCAATCAGCGTATGCTTAACCGATTTAACGGCGCTTTCTATCAGTTCGCTGCGGTCATAGGCTATGTTAAACTTTACGCCCTGCGGCAAGCCTTTTTCAATATCGGTCATTTTATTCTTAACCGCGTGAATCACCTTATCGGCATTCTCGCCATAACGCATCACCACAATACCGCCAACCGCTTCGCCCTGGCCATCCTGGTCAAAAATGCCCAGGCGTTCATCGCCGCCCATTTGCACGGTGGCAATATCTTTTACCCTTACGGGGATGGTTTTAATAACACCAACGGCTATATTTTCTACATCCGCCAATGATTTAATGTAGCCCAACCCGCGTACAATATAGCCGGTGCCGTTCATCTCAAACTTGCGGCCGCCTACATCATTGTTATTGCTTTTAACCGCCTTAAGTACCTGCGACAAGGGAACATTATAATAGTTGAGCTTATGCGGATCGATGCTGATCTGGTATTGTTTTTCGAAACCGCCGAAGGAGGCTACCTCGCTTACGCCTGGCACGGTTTGCAACCCCAATTTTACATACCAATCCTGCAAGGCACGCTGCTCGCCCAGGTCGATGCCTTTGGCGTCAAGCGTGTACCATAATATGTGGCCAACACCCGTACCATCGGGCCCCAGGGTGGGTGTTATGCCTTGCGGTAGTAAACGCTGGGCGTAGTTCAGGCGTTCCAGTACGCGGCTACGGGCCCAGTACACATCGGCTTTATCTTCAAAAACAATATAAACAAAACTCATCCCAAACATGGACGTTGCCCTAATGGCTTTAACCTTCGGGATGCCCTGTAGGTTGCTCACCAGCGGGTAGGTTACCTGGTCCTCCATAATTTGCGGGCTGCGGCCCTGCCACTCGGTAAACACGATAACCTGGTTGTCTGACAGATCGGGTATAGCATCAATGGGGTTTTCATTTACCGCATAGGCGCCCCAGGCAAAAAGGGCAAGCGCAATAAACAAAACGATATACCTGTTTTTTAACGACAGGCTAATAAGTTGGTTAATCATCTTAATGGTTTTGATAAGCCCGGCCGCGGGTTGGCGGCCAGGCTTAATGAATTACATTTTCATGGCCGCCGGTTTCTTTTTAGCAGGTGATTTTTTTACCAGGGTCATGCCACATTTTGGGCATTTGCCGGGTTTATCGCTCAATACCTCGGGGTGCATAGTGCAGGTGTACTGTACTTTTGCAGGCTTGGCCTTTTTGGTGGTATCGGCGCTCATTTTACCGTTTGGTACATTGGCTGCAAAAACAGTTGCCGCAGAAAACAGGATGGCTACTGCCATCAGCATTACTTTTTTCATGGATTTTAAAAATTGAGAAATGAATAAATAACACAGGCAAAACCTGCGCGTTGATTATAAATTAAGATGATGTATTTTAATTTAAAGGTTAGCCCCTTTACACATGGTAACGGCTAAAAAGAGAGGGGGAACAGGATCAGATCCTGTAGATGCAATTAAGGGTATATATCGGGATATCAGTACTCCCCGGCGGGGCATTAGCCTGATAAGCGATAGCGGATGGCAATTCCTTAACGGTACTGGCTGATATCCAGTGGTTAACGACCGGTAACAACACCGGCGATAATGCCTGTAACGTAAATAACGAAGCACTTACATGGGTATCTTTAATTTTAAAGCCTTGTTTTTCGTTTTTGCAACAACTGTCATCGGCTTTTTTATGCGCCTGGCTGTCATCGGCACCATAAATAAGGGTAACTGAAGCCAGCTTACCACAGCAATAAAAACGGTTAACCCCGATACCCACGCAGGATAATAGGTAAATGGCCGTGATTAAAATTAGTGCTGTGCGTTTCACAAATCTAAGGTATAAAATAATTGAGATATAAGCGATGAAGAATTCTAAAATGACTATGAGTTAACAGCAGCAATAATTTGCCTGATATGCTGTGTATTTAATTTTTTTTTACCCTAAACTATCCGGGCAACATACACGTCACAAAAAAAACGGCTTACCAAACAACTATAAGCCGTTCTTTAAATCCAGCCTACATTTTATGCCTTGCGGTATCTTTTTTCATCGGCATGTTTGGCATTTCGCCATTCATCATCACACACTGGCCTTCTTTCAACTTTATTGTTTTGCCGCCTTTCATCTTACAGGTTCCATCGGCCTCAACAATGGTACCGTTTGTCATGGTTTTAGCTTCTGTCATGGGCATGGTTTTGCCATTCATCATGGCTATCATTTTACCGTCTTTCATCATTACACAATCGTGCATTTTATCCATCGACATATGCGACATCTTGTGCATTGACTTGTGCGACATTTTATGCATAGTAGTGTCGGTTGTTTTGGTTTGTGCTATAGCGCTACAACTTAAGGTAACAGCCATCAGGGCAATCATCATTTTTTTCATTTTTTGTTGATTTATATTGGTTAAATATTTTGCTTATCGATAGAGTCCCGGTTTATTCTTTCACTTTTAGCGTGCTGGCGTTTATAGCCACAACCACGGTACTTACCGTCATTAACACCGCCCCTACAGCCGGGCTTAAAAGTACGCCCCGGCTATATAACACACCCGCAGCCAGGGGTAGGGCAACAACATTATATCCGGTTGCCCAAATCAAATTCTGGATCATTTTACGATATGTTGCCTTGCCAAACAGTATCAGGCTTACAATATCTTTCGGATTACTGTTCACCAGTACAATACCGGCAGTTTCGGCTGCTATATCGCTGCCCGAGCCTACTGCAATACCTATATCTGCCTGGGCCAGCGCGGGGGCGTCGTTAACACCGTCGCCTGTCATGGCTACAAATTCGCCATTGATTTGCAAGTCTTTAATCTTATCCAATTTTTGATGAGGCAATACTTCGGCAATAAAGCTGTCCATGCCTAAAGTTTTACTTACACTTGCCGCTACCTTACTGTTATCACCGGTTAGTAAAACAGACTTGATGTTTTCCTGCCTCAAAGTTTTGATGGCATCTGCCGATTCGGCGCGGATCTCATCCGACAGGGCAATGTATCCGGCCAGATGCTGGTCAATCAGTACAAATACTACCGTTTCAGTATCATTGGCCTGGTATTCACCGGGAACG
The DNA here is from genome assembly GCF_007971525.1 of Mucilaginibacter ginsenosidivorax. Lineage (NCBI taxonomy): Bacteria > Pseudomonadati > Bacteroidota > Sphingobacteriia > Sphingobacteriales > Sphingobacteriaceae > Mucilaginibacter > Mucilaginibacter ginsenosidivorax. The sequence continues at coordinate 5,670,434 of NZ_CP042437.1, read as the reverse complement.
GCCAGCTTATTTTCTTTTAGATAACCCGGACTAACCACCAATACTCTTTTCCCATCTACCGTCGCCCCGACACCCTGGCCGGTTATGGCCTTAAAGTTTTGCGCCTGCGGGATAGTAATTTTTAAGTCTTTCACTTTTTGCAGGATGCCGGTGGCTATGGGATGCTCGGAGTTTTGTTCTAAGGCAGAAGCAAGGCGGATAAGGTCGTCCTGTTTGATTTCTTTATTAAACGAAACAACTTTTGATACTTCAAATTTACCCAAGGTAAGCGTTCCTGTTTTATCAAATACCACGGTGGTAATTTTCCGGGCATTTTCAAAGGCGGTGCGGTTTTTAATGAGCAGGCCATGTTTGGCCGATAATGCTGTTGATTTGGCCACTACCAACGGGACAGCCAGCCCCAAAGCGTGTGGGCAACAAATAACTATAACGGTTACCATCCGTTCCATGGCGAAGGCTATGGTTTGCCCGGTTAAAAACCAGTACATAAACGTACCGATGCCTGTTATTAAGGCTATAACTGTTAACCATTTTGCTGCTGTATCGGCCAGCAACTGCGTTTGCGATTTTGACTTTTGTGCATCGTCAACCAGCTTAACTACCTGCGATAAATAGGAATCTTTGGCGGCGTGTGAAACTGTTACTTTAAACGAACCGTTACCGTTGATGGAACCGGCTATTACTTTATCGCCCTTTACTTTTTGCACCGGCCGAGATTCGCCTGTGAGCATCGATTCATTGAGGTAGCTTTCGCCTTCCAGTATAATACCATCTGCCGCAACTTTCTCTCCGGGTTTTACCAGGATAACGTCATTGGCTTTTAATGTATCTGTTTTTACATCGTGCACCATACCGGGCATTACCATGTGGGCATCGGCCGGCATAAGCTTAACCAGCAGCTCCAGCTCATTTGACGCACCCATAACCGATCTCATTTCTATCCAATGCCCTAAAAGCATAATGAGGATAAGGGTGGCCAATTCCCAAAAGAAATCCATCCCTTTGAGACCGAAAACGATGGCTACGCTGTAACTATAAGCCACCGTAATAGCAAAACCTATCAAGAACATCATCCCCGGATTTCTGGCTTTTGCCTCGCTTACCAAACCGGCTAAAAAAGGCCAGCCACCATATACAAACACCACCGATGATAAAGCAAACAAAATGTAGGATGAGCCTTTGAACTGCCAGTTAACCCCCATAAAATGCTGGATCATGGTTGATAACAACATGATAGGAGCGGTAAGCGCCAATACCACGTAAAACCGCTTTTTAAAATCGGCTATCATCATGGCATGGTGGTCATGTTCTGACATTCCCATATGCGGATCATGGCTATGGTGCATTTGCTGATGCTCCATCCCCTCATGCATTTTGTTCATTTCCATTTCAGGTGCATTTCTACAAAAACTCCGTAATACTTCATCTTTACCTTTTGCGTTTTGTTGTTCAACTGAATAACCAAACAAAGCTGCTAATTACAAACCAACCAGGGAATGATCACCGTCATATAAACAACTAACAACCATCACTTAATAAGTTAAGGTTAAGCCGCCACCCAGGCCCATATCACTATCATAATGTGATGATACTGAGAAATATTTGGTAAAAATATAGCGCATGCCTACAGCGTATTCCCTATCTGTATTTCCCATCAGCGTAAACCTTAGCCGGCTGGTTAAAGGAATATCTTCCCTTCCCAATTGAAACCTGAATTTGCCATTGCCGTCCACACGGGCATCGGCAACAAACAGCATGGGTAATATATACGATACCCCTGCAACTACGGTATGGCGGTTATTTTTATTGCTTTGCTGGCCAAACAGGTTCTTTTCCTGGTCGTTTGTTTTTTTGTAGTGGTAATCAAACCCTGCATATGCATATAGCCATTGCATTTGCCCAAAATAACGGCCTGCCATGGTTTCGCTTTCATAACCTTTGCGGCTGTTTACACCAAGGTGCCATAGTGTTGATAATTTCCACCGGGTATTGGCTATGCTAACGGTACCGTCGCTGCCATTGCTTTCCAGACCTATTTTGGCAGCCGGGAAAAAGCGGCGGTCATCGGCGTATATTTTTTTTATGGCACTGGCCGGGTCGGGCAGTTCGGGGTTGGCCGGCGAATTTTCATAGCTGAATATGCGCCCCATCCCGCTCATCATATGGTAAAGTATATGGCAATGGAAAAACCAATCGCCGCTTGCGGTAGCCGCAAACTCAATGGTATCAGTTTCCATCGGCATAATATCCAGTGTGTTTTTTAATGGCGAATAATCACCCTGCCCGTTTAACACCCTAAAGTAATGCCCGTGCAAATGCATGGGGTGGCGCATCATGGTATTATTGTACAGGATGATACGCACATTTTCGCCTTTTTTGATCAGTATCTTATCCGATTCGGAAACCGTTTTATTATTTATCGTCCAAACATAGCGGTTCATGTTACCGGTAAGGTTAAAATGCAGCACCTTTAGCGGGCCGGCAGGTAAATTAGTGGGTTTAATGGCCTTTAACATCGCATAATTAAGGGTAACCATATCGGTGTTAGCTGCCATATCCATACCAGGCATATCACTCATTTTTTTCGCAGTAGCACCCGTATCTTTTGCGGCTGTTTCATCCCCTGTTATTTCGGGATACATTACGGTATTCATGTCCATTACCTGGTTGGTCATCACCATGCCATCCATTTTTTTCATGTTGCCATCCATCCCCATCATGTCGTTCATCATCTTCATGCCTTCAAAATATTTGAGCCTGGGCAATGGCTTGGCTTTAAACTGCGCGCCACTACCGAGCCATAATGAGGTTGACCGGGTACGATCTTCGGAAGTCGCCAAAAATTCAAAGCTGCCGTCGTTAGGGATGGTAACTATTACATCATATGTTTCGGCTACGGCTATGATCAGCCTGTCAACAGGCACCGGTTGCACATCTTCGCCATCGTTAGCTGCAACGGTAATTTTGCCGCCTGCATACTTTAGCCAAAAGTAGGTTGATGAACTGCCGTTAATGACATGTAGTTTCACCTGGTCGCCTTTTTTAAACTGCGGGGCGTTATTAACTGCTTTGCCATTGCTAAAAAAACGGTCGTAATAAACATCGCTTACATCCATGGCTACCATTCGCTTCCATTCGTTGGTTAGCTTGGTTTTAAGATGACCTTCGGCTACAGCTTCCGCATAATTTTGGGTACTGCCTTTACGAATGCCGTACCAATCGGTTTGGTTATGTAATGACCGTTCTACCTGGTCGGGGTTTTCATTGGTCCAATCGCTTAGCAACAAGGTATATTCCTTTTGTTCGGGCGGCTGCTTGGGGTGAATAATAAAGGCGCCGTACATTCCGCTTTGCTGCTGCGTCATAGTATGCGAGTGATACCAGTAAGTGCCGTGTTGTACCAGCGGGAACTTGTAAAAATGAGTTTGTCCGGCCTCAATGGGCGCGGTGGTGAGGTACGAAACGCCGTCATAGCGGTTAGGCAATATAAGCCCATGCCAGTGGATAGAAGTTTCCATCATCATTTGGTTATGCACATATATTTCGGCAGTATCGCCCTCTGTAAACTCCAATGCCGGAGCAGGTATGCTGCCGTTAATGGCCATAGCCGGTTTTAATTTACCTGTGTAGTTTACTGTAGTATCGGCAATGTATAAATGATATATTTCGCGATTACCCACTTTGGTATAAAAGGGTTTTCGCGGTTCCTTTTCGTCCATTTTCATAGCCATATGTTGCGCATAGGCTGAGAGAGACAAAAAGAAACTCAATAAAATTATTGCGTATCTTTTCATAATAAAATAAGCTGCCGGATGATACCGGCAGCATTTAATGAATTATTTGGTTGCCGGGCTAATGGTTTCGCTAACCTTGCCGCAGGTAAGCATCATATTGCCGTAATAAGGATTTTTAATGGCCGCATCTGCCGATAGCCAATAGCTTTTTTTCATGGGGCAATAAGCGTAGTAAACAGGCTTATCGGTTAATTTTACCGCTTTGACCAGCTTAAAGAAATTTGCCGAAAAATTGGCAAAATGCTCCCTTTGATGGGCTATATCCTTACTTTCGGATATGTGCCGGGCATCAAAAGCCAGTTTTTCCTGTAATGATTGAAACGCCGCAGCATCTGTAGCAGGCAGCGACTTTATATCGACCCCGTTAACAGTTTTTAAAAATTGACCCGCGCTGGCGGCTGCATCGGCGCTGTTCGATTTTATTAAAGCATCTTTAACACCATAGTAAGATGAAAGAAGCGGACTGAGCGCAGTTGCTTTAGTGTCCTGTGCAAAAAGTTGTTGTGCAAATGCTGTTGCAATTAAAGCAACCAATAAAAATATTTTTTTCATGATTTTAGTTATTAAGATAAACAGATGAGCTGCCTTACACATGTATAGGCAGTTTTTTATAGTAGCTAAATGCTTCCCTTTTATTCTGTACAAATTTAACCTGTATGACAGTTTAATTTCTTACAGAATTTTGTTATTAAGTTATGTTATTTATTGATTTTAAGCCCCGGCCGGCATATACGGCAGAACAGGCAACATTACGCGATAAACATCATTGAACTTCCGATAGACGTTGCACAACGCCAATAATATGGCGTACAATATAACCAACGTTATTTTACTTGAGGCAAAAAATCGGGCATTAAAAACCAGGGCCGGTGGGTACGGCAAAAGCTTGAATCAGATAAGAAGAGTTTTGTTATAAATGTAAATGGGTTGCGATGCAACAAACGGCGGGCCGGTGGCCCTGGGCCAGTTTTTTGATTTGGCCGTTGCCTGCGGCACGTGAAAAACATGCATATTAACAGGCAACATCACCGCTACCTGGCCAATTGCAAATTGAAAATCAAAACCGGGGCTAAAATTTTCTTTTACTACATAAGTTCCGTGGTGGTAGCAACAATTGCAGTTGTCGCTTTTGCAGTCATCATCGTCGTCCTGATCTTTACCGGCATCCTGATGCGAATGGTGCGCTTGCTTAGGCGGGGCCAGGTTGGCAACAAGATATCCGGTTGTGCAGTGCAACACGCAGGTGTATACCCCTGTTGTTAATAACAGGTAAAACGCGGTAATAACCAAAGCACCGATTTTTTTCATTTAGCCCCTGCGGTAATTATTGGTCAAAGGTATTATTAAAATAATGAATGAAATAAAGGTTAGTAAAATTTCACCCGCTATCTGTTAACATTGTTCCTATTTCTCAAACTCATCCGGGTTTAACTCGGGTTGTTCGGTTTCATCCGGCGGCAGTTCATTTGGGATGTTTTCAGGACCTTCTTCGGGTACATCCGGTTCACCGGGATCAGTTGGCTGCCTTATTTCGGGCCTTTCGGGTGTAACCGGCATCTCGTCGGGCTCGTTGGGCGTTGTTCTTTTTTTGCTCATGGCTTATATGGTTAAAAAATGGTTATCCTGTTTTTGTATTCGCTATTCGGCCTTAAACTGCGGATGCTTTACAATTTGCGCTGCAATGCTTAATAAATCCTGGCCGGTAAAAGCTCCTGGTCCGTCAAAATCAAAATGATGATCGCTATATACCGTAATGATGCCCAACAAGCCATCTTGCGGCACATCTACCGATCTCGATTGCTCGTAATCTATCCAATCTTCGGCCTTATCAGCCGCATAAATCTTAAATTGATTAACTTTATCCTGCGGTTCGAACTTTAACAGCCGCTGCCCCTGGCCAACGCGTATTTCAAAAGCTTTCATTATAAATATAATTGTATTTAAAAGACAGTTTTGAACCTAAAAGGTTTGCAAAAAACCTTTCATATTGCAATCAAATCCAGGCTATTGAAACATACCTGCGGCATATAGGGTTACCCTATTATTGAACATTGTTTTAAACATGAAGAAAAAAGACGAAAAAAAATATATGGAGCGCGAATGGCATTCCATGACCCATCATTTAAAAGACTTTATAAAAACCGGTAATCAGGAAAGCCTGCATCATTTTCGCACGGGTGTAAAAAAACTAAGGGCATTTTTTACGTTGATCGAAAGTACTAAAAAGGGCCACACCTCAACCAAATTATTTAAACCTGTACGTGAAATTTTTAAGCAGGCAGGTCATGTACGCAATGCATATATGAACATTCAGCTGGCCAAAGGCCAGCAGGTTGTACAAATAGATTTTATACAGGGACAGGAACAGTCATTAAAAACTTTAGCAGAGCAGTTTAGAGCAGATGGGATACAATACCTGGTTACTTTACACAAGGTGCGGCGAAAATTGAAAGAACGCATCCCAAAGTTAAAAAACCTGCACATCGGTTTATATTATGAGCATCAGTTAGAAACCATTGCTACCGGGCTGCAAAAACATAGTTTCGCAGAGGATTTGCATACCTGCCGCAAGCAAATTAAAATGCTGATTTACAATTATCACCTTGTAAAACCTAACCTTGACAGAGCTTTTAACGAAGATTACCTGGAACAAGTACAAAATGCGGTTGGCAACTGGCACGATAACAGCGTTACCATGGAGCTTTTTACCGCCGAAGCCACGGATGGTGAAACTGCAGTAGCGCTACTGAAGAAACAGGCAGTGCAGCTAAAAAGACGCGTAACCAAATTGCTTAAAGGGTTTTATGACCGGGCTACAACGGTAACCGAGTTGCCGCTGGAACAGGTGAGTTAAGTCGATAGTATTAAGTCTTAAGTCAAAAGTTTAAATTATCCTTATTTGATCTGGTACTTAAGACTTTCGACTAAAAACTACCTCCTCGGATATTCGAAATACGACAGGATCAATCCTTCATACCTGTCAACCAGCCCCTGGTCGATAAAGCCACTTTTGAGGAGCACCATTTGCGAACCCTTGTTTTCCTGATCGGTAACGGCCACTACTTTCTGGGTTTGGGGGATAGTAAAAGCATAGTCAACAACCAGCTTTGCCATTTCGGTAGCATATCCTTTGCCCCAATAGGGCGCTGCAAGGCTGTAGCCCAGTTCAATGACTGCATCATCGCCCGCATTAAATTCGCGTAGCAGGCAGCTACCCATAAAATTGCCCGTTTCGCGTTCAACGATAGCCCAGCGGTTAAGTGCTGCGTGAGGCTGTGCCATACTTTGTTGCAACAGTTCGCTATACTGTTCGGCCGTGCGTACTGGTAAATACACATTCACCAGCGGGTCCATATGTATATTAACGTAAGGTGCTTCATCGGCAGCAATAAAAGGCCGGATAATAAGACGCCGCGATTCGAGACTAAAACTCATAACAATTCAATTTTAACAAATGTGCCAAATTCAAAAACGAGTATCAAGTAGTTAGTATCAAGTATCAAGACTGAATATGCGTAGGTGTCAGATCGGCTTTACAGGTGGCTTAGTTTCCCGGCGTCTGCCACGTTAGCAAAACGCGCCAGCAGCACTCTCAATTTAGGGTTCACTACATTTTGGCAAAAAGGCTTATCGGGGTTACTGTAGTAGTAATTCAGGTAACTGTCGCTATTAAGCCGGAAACGTTTGTAAGGAATAACTTTGGTGATAATAGCACTTTTAAATTCCGGTTGCAGGGCGTCAATAACGTTTTGTGCGGCCATTGCCTGCCTTTCATTAAAAGTATAAACTGCCGACCGGTATTTATCCCGCATACTGTGATTAATCGTGCAACTGTGGGTATATAAATGTACCGCAATAAGTGTTTGTATTGCTATTGCCCTCTCATCAAATTCAACAATAACGGCCTCGCTAAAAGTAGAATTTTGGCCATCAGACGCTATCCAGCCCTGCTGAACAGCTACCACTCCCTTTAACGATAAAAATATTGCTTCGGTGCACCAATGGCAACTTCCGCCAAAACCTATTTTGCTGACCATTTTTTAGTCCACAAATTTAACAATCGGTCGGTGTATTTTGCAGGAGAATGAAAACCTTTATACCCTAAGCTGCCAACTGGTTACCTACTTTTTGCAGTAACGAATCGATATCAAAAGGTTTGGGGATAAAATCGTCAGGAGCACTATTTTCGTAGCCATCCAGGCGCAATTCGTCCGAGCCCGAAATCAGGATTATCGGGATATGATTGGTTTCAGCACTTTCCTTTAGGTTTTTGCACAGTTCGCGGCCATCCAGGCCAGCCAGCATTACATCCATCAGGATCAGGTCGGGTTTAAAGGTATCCATGGTTTTTTCAATCATTTCGCCGCTGGTAAGCGTCCAAACATTGTAGCCTTCTTCCATCAGTATAAGGCAAATGAGTTCAACCATTTCAGAGTCATCGTCGACAATTAGTATATTCTTGCTCATGGCATTGGTTATATGTATCAGATAGTCTAAATTTCATGCCAATGATTTAGGTTAGTGCTCCCTTGTTTAAATAAGAAAGAGTTGGGTGTTACCAACGCAATAGCTCCGGTCATCGTTGTTATTAACATATTTTAAATTAAATTGGGGCTTTATTACCGGTAAAACCTGGCATGCTAAATATTGTTAAGAAACTGATACTCCCTTTTATAAGCGTGATCATACTGGGTACCTCTTGCCGTAAGGCAGTACTGGCACCCGATAATCCGTCGAAAGCTAAATTATTGGATTTGGTGAACAACTACCGGGCGTCGGGCTGTACCTGTGGTACTGTTTATTATCCGCCGGTAAACCCCGTTGTTTGGAACGATACCCTACAGGTAGCCGCTCAAAGGCACAGTAATGATATGGACGAGAAACAATTCTTTAGCCATACCGGCAGCGATGGCACCAACACCGGCGACAGGCTAATGAGCCTAAATTATATTTTCTCTACCTACGGCGAAAATATTGCCGAAGGTTATGCCAACGAAACTGATGTAATGGTTGGCTGGATTAAAAGCCCCGGCCACTGCCAAAACATTATGAATGGCGATTTTAGCCAAATGGGCGTTGCCACCAGCGGGAAGTATTGGACACAGGTTTTTTCGGCGCATTAGCAAATAAAAATATTATTGCGAGATCGCGGAGGTTAGCGTCGATCACCCAAAATATGCCTCAGTTGAAGCCACAAGGTTCAGTAATTCCAATACCGGCTCTGTTTCCAATCCGCTTGCCCAAAGCTCATCGGCAAATTTCTTGAATGAGGCCAATGATTGCAGTACCTGGTGAGCCTCTTCGTTTTCCAGCTGATCAAAATGCATAAAGGTTTTGCCGTCGGGCAGCAGCCAGCAGGTGTATTTGATGCCGGGGTGGTTTAACCGCTTTAACTCGGCAACAATGCCTGCTATATTGGCCTGGTTAATGGGTGCAAACTCTGGCTTAGTGGTATATTGTACGCGTACTACTTTCATTTTTTTAACGCTTTTATATTATCAAATTGGCAATTTTTTGGATTATCAGTCTTTCTCAAATTTCGGACGTGCCGTCTTTCGGACTTCCGGATTTGACCGATAGTTGAGGGCCGCGGTAGTTCCGCCCGTTACATCGATGGTTACACCGGTTATGTTACCTGCTAAATCCGAAACCAGGAATACGGCAGTATTGGCAATATCAGCCATGAGCGGCAGCTTTTTCAGCATCGTATCAGCCTCCATCTGTTTCAATACCATGGCCATTACTTCAGGACGATCTTTAATAGCATCTGCAAATACCCTGGAGTCTGGCGAGCCACCCGAACGGATGTTTACTACACGTACACCATACTGGCCAACTTCGGATGCCAGGTTGCTGCTAAAACTTTCAACCGCGCAGCAGGCAGCGGCAAAGCCGCCGGTATATGGGTACCCGATACCACCGGGCGTTGCAGTAAGGAACAGGATAACACCCGAACCTTGTTCGGCCATCACCCTACCCGCCGCTGTAGCGGTTAAAAACCGGGTTCTCAGCGTGGCCGTTACCGGCTCCACAAAATCATTTGCAGATAAATCAACCAGCGGAACACCCTGTTTAACATCAACACCAACGGCATTAAACGAAATATCCAATGTGCCTGCTGTTTTTAAAACTGTAGCTATATGTTGCTTAATGGCGTCAGCGTTAAATGCATCAACTTGGGCAACTTCGGCAAGCCCACCAAGGGCAATGATTTCATCGGCAACTATTTGCAAGGGGGCCAGCGTGCGGCCTGTTAAAAACACTTTTGCGCCGGCTACAGCCAGGGCTTTTGCAACCGCGCCGCCCAGAGAACCGCCCGCACCGTAAATAATGGCATTTTTGTTTTGGAGTAACATATTAATTCCGGTTTTTAAAACATATCAATCACTCGATGCCCCACAGCGATAAGGGTAAAGCGATCACCATCGTTATACAAACCTATAACTAAATATCCTTTTTAAGATGGGTTATTGCAGACAATTTCGGGGTGCATTTGCGACATATAGGAGGATGTGTTACGGCAAGAATTTTTTTTTAGAGCCCCGGGCAACCCAGGTTATTCTTGTACGTATAAACCACTGTTTGCATAAAAAACATTTCGTTACAGGTAAATGAACCGCATTAATTTAACTTATGCCTATGAACTAACTACATTAGCCTTTAATAAACTTTGCTGTAACCAAAAAAACATCTACTTTTGTGCCGCCTTAAAACATTTACCGTAGTATAACTAATGCCCGATCAACAATCACAACAATCCATTTTCAGCCAACTCGATGTTTTCGGGCATAAAAAAGTGGTGTTTTGCAGCGATCCGGATACCAATCTGAAAGCTATCATCGCTATTCATGACACCACCCTTGGGCCTGCTTTTGGCAGCACCCGCATGTGGAGTTATAAAACCGAAGGCGATGCGTTAAATGATGTATTACGCCTGGCCAAAAGCATGACCTATAAATGCGCCATCGCGGGGCTTAATATGGGCGGCGGTTATTCGGTAATTATTGGCGATTCGCGCCGGGATAAAACCGAGGCGATGATGCGCAAATTTGGTCGCTTTATCAAAAATCTTAACGGCGAGTTCATCACATCTGAAGATGTAGGCACCAATCCACGCGATATGGAATACATCCGCATGGAAACCCAGCATGTTACCGGTATCCCAGAAACGCTTGGCGGCAGCGGCGATCCTTCGCCTGTGGCGGCACAGGGTGTTTTTATGGGGATAAAAGCTTGTGTTAAAGAACAGTTTGGCACCGATACCCTAGCGGGCAAATCGGTTATTGTTCAGGGTGTAGGCCACGTTGGCGAGCACCTGGTGCGCCTGCTGCGCGATGAAAAAGTAAAAGTGTATATCAGCGATATCCAGGAAGAACGCGTTGGGCAAATTGCCAAAAAATACGGCGCCGAAGCGGTATCAAATAACAGTATTTTTGATATCGATGCCGATATTTATGCACCTTGCGCGCTGGGTGGCACTGTAAATACCCAAACCATAAACAAGTTAAAATGCAGCATCATAGCCGGATCGGCCAATAACCAGTTACTGGATGAGGCGGTTCATGGCGAAATGTTATTGAACAAAAATATACTATTTGCGCCCGACTACGTTATTAATGCCGGCGGCATTATTAATTGCTATTCGGAGTTAATGGGATTCAGCAAAAAACGCACGTTGCAACTTACCGAAAATATTTACGAGGTAACGCGCAATATTTTAAAGCTCTCGAAACTGGAAAACATTTCTACCGTTGTAGCAGCAAATAAAATAGCAGAGAAAAGAATTACGGATATTAAAAAAGTAAAATCGTCATATTAATTATAGTTTAAACCGCTGGCCAGCTGGCCGGCCAAATCGTTCTTACACATGTTAAACAGAAGGCACCTACGGGTAAAAGTACTACAGGCATTATACGCGTTCCACCAATCGGACACCACCGACATTAAACAGTATGAAAAAAACATGCTGGGAAGTATAGATGAAGTTTTTGAAATGTATATCTGGATGTTATCACTCATTTCAGAGGTGGCTAACTATGCCGCAAATGATAAAGAGGAGCGCGCCAACAAGCATTTACCCACCGCCGAGGACCTCAATGCCAATATTAAAATAGTCAGCAACAGGTTTATCCTCTCCCTGAATGATAACCGGGATTATCTTATCGCCTCAAAAAAATACAAGGTTGACTGGGGTTTTGAACCCGAACTGGCTAAAACCCTGTTTACAACCCTAAAAAAATCGCCCGAGTATGCCGAATACCTGGCCAAAACCGACGATACCATCCAAACGGATAAAGACATCATTAAATTTATTTTCAAAAAAGTGATTTTAAAATCATCATTGGCCGAGCAGGTTTTTGAGGATAAATTCATTTTTTGGCCTGTAGACAGGGATGTTTTGCAAGCTTTGATTGCCAAAACATTCAAAAACTTTAGCAGCGAAGATTTTAAACAAAATCAGCTTGCCGAGATAACCGGTAACTGGGCCGAAGACCGCGAATTTGTGGTTGACCTTTTTGCAAAAAGCATCCGTTTTGATAAGCCCTACCAGGAATTAATTGCCGCTAAAACTACCAATTGGGAGCCCGACCGCATTGCGATGATGGATACGCTGTTAATGAAAATGGCCATTACGGAGTTTGTAAACTTCACTTCAATCCCGGTAAAAGTTACCATTAACGAGTACCTTGAAATTTCAAAGGAGTTTAGCACACCTAAGAGTAATTCATTTATAAACGGTATCTTAGACAAGATTTTGATTGACCTTAAGGCCGAAAACAAGATCAAAAAAATTGGCAGAGGATTGATTGAATAGTTTTGATAAGTATTGGGTACTAAGTTGTAAAATTTAACACCCGATTTTTAAGAGATTTTAAATAAAAACCGACTATATAAAATGAAGAAACTGTTTTTAAGCTTAGTAGCGGCAGGCTTACTATTATCGGCCTGTAACCAATCAAAAACCGGCAGTACTGCGGCTACAACCGATAGTGCGGCTACAACTACCGCCAACGCGGCTAACGCGCCGGTAATGAAGTTTGAAAAAGAAAGCCATGATTTTGGCAAGATAAAAACCGGCGATAAAGTTAACTACGATTTTAAATTCACCAATACAGGCAAGTCGCCCCTGATTATCAGCGAGGCACATGCTACCTGCGGCTGTACTATTCCGGAGTGGCCCAAAGCCCCTGTTAAACCAGGCGAAAGCGGCATTATAAAAGTTACCTTTAACAGCGCAGGCAAAAGCGGTTTGCAGGACAAACAAATAACCGTAACCGCCAATACCGTACCGGCCCAAACTATGGTACACCTTATTGGCGAGGTTTTAAAATAATAATTTCAATTAATTTAAACAATGATAGCAACAATTTTTTTACAGGCCGCTGCAGGCGGTGCTTTTGGTAGCTACAGTACTTTAATACCTATGGTATTAATTATTGTAGTGTTTTACTTTTTTATGATACGCCCACAGGTTAAAAAACAAAAAGACCAAAAGAAATACGTAGATGAACTTAAAAAAGGCGATAAAGTGGTGACCACAGCTGGCATTCATGGCCGCATCATTGACCTTAACGACTCTACTTTTTTAGTTGAGGTTGAGAACGGAAAAATCCGTTTCGATAAATCGGCAATATCATTAGATGCATCAAAAGCATTAAATACACCTGCTGTAGTTAAGTAGGTGAAAGGTTACACGTTAAAGGTAAAAGGATAAAGGTGTCTTGTCCTTAATCTAAATAATAAGGCGAAAGGCGATTGGTAGTTAGCAGTTCAACCTGTGAACATTTACCTTTAACCTTTCGCCTTTACCCTTTAACATCAATAACAACCTCAATAATATGGCAATAGTAAAACTATCCACAACAGAACGGCGGCGGCTATCGGTATTTTTTACCTGCCTTGGCCTGGCCATTGTTGCGTGGATTTTTACTACGCTATCGAGTCCGCTGCCCTTTATTATTAACGAGGCATTAGTATACAAAAACTCACCGCAAAAAAAGGCTTTCCACCCCCTGCAGGCAGATACCATAAAAATTACCATACAAGGTACAGGCTGGCAAATGCTTTTTTCGAAAATGAAGCCCGATAGTAAGCCCATCACGGTCGATTTAACACCCCTGGAAAGCCGCAATTACGTAGTGCTTAGCTCGCAGCTTAAGCTCATTAATGCCAAACGAGATGCCAACCAGCAAATTACGGCCATTGACCCCGATACCCTATATTTTGATTTCACCAACCGGCTTACCAAAAAAGTACCTGTAAGGGCTTTATTGGGTATTGATTACCAAAAACAGTTTGCCATATCGGGCAACGTATCTATCAAGCCTGCCTATGTAACCGTAAGCGGCCCTGCCGACAGGTTACAAAAGATAGACGAATGGAAGACTGATTCGATAAAGGCAAGCAATGTAAATGAAAGCATTGCCACGCGGATAAATTTGCAGCCGGTAACCGAAGGTAATTTAACCATATACCCTAAAAGTGTACAGGTGAATATCCCGGTGGATGAGTTTACCGAGAAAACGCTGGATATCCCGGTTAAGCTCATCAACAACCATAATTACGATAACGTTAAGGTGTTTCCGCAAAAGGTAAAAGTGACATTTACCACGTCGTTAAGCCGTTATAAGGATATGAGCGATGATCTTTTTGAGGCTACCGCCGATCTTGATCTTTGGCGCGATCATGGCTACTCTACCCTGCCGGTGCAGTTAACGCGCTTCCCTCCTTTTTGTAAAATAGTGAAAGTAAGCCCGGCGAATATTGATTTTATTATCAAAAAATAATGAATATGTGTGGTACTTCTAAAATAGATCGATACTGTTTTTAAGGGAAGGAATATCTTTGTAGATAAATACTCGTTTTATGACGATACCAATAAGATCCGCGCCTATCCTTAAAGGAAATGTCGCTAAGGGATTTATAAAAAAGGCAGATGCTAACTTAAGTAAAAAATCGACCATTGATTTTTCCAAAGAAGTTTCTATCTCCAACAAAATTTTAAACAAAACAAAAAAATGAAGAATCCAGTTTGGAAGGTATCTAATTACAGGGAAACCGCTTTTAAAAATTTGGTGTAGAAAGGTAACCCCTATGGGGCAAAAAATACATTTGATATTGTTCTACAAAATGGGTTGCCTCTACGAGGCATCATATCATACAAATAAAGGCGCTTGCCTCGTAGAGGCTACCTGTTTGTAGTAATATTTATCTAAATTTCTTTTATGCCCCATAGGGGCTACCTATCTCAGCATTAAAAAACCTATTACGCGCGATTCCCCGTATTTCATTGACAACCTTACAAACCTATAATTAAGGATAAAGCGGATCCATTTTCAAGAATGATATATTTAATTTCGATGACTAACTATACCAATCCCTGCAAATGCTTAAAATTGGTTTAACAGGCAATATAGGCAGCGGCAAAACCACTGTAGCTAAAGTATTTGAGCTATTGGGTGTACCGGTTTTTTATGCCGACGACGAAGCCAAAAAGGTTATGGTTACCGATGCTATACTTATAGACGCCATTAAGCAAACATTTGGTGCCGAATCTTATTTTGCTGATGGCTCTTTAAACCGCAAATATATTGCCGCTATTGTTTTTAATAATCCGGCGGAGTTAGAGAAACTTAATGCATTGGTGCACCCTGCCGTTTTCAGGGCTTTTGAAGTACTTGAGGCAAAAGCAAAAAATGCCCCTTACATCATTCGCGAGGCGGCTATATTATTCGAGAGCGGCTCATACAAAACCTGTGACCGTTCTATCATTGTAACCGCCCCCCTGGATAAACGCATTGCCCGCGTAGTGCAACGCGACGGCATTAGTGTTGATGAAGTTAAAAAACGCGAAGGCCGCCAGATGCCAGAAGATGAAAAGAAAAAACTGGCCGATGACGTTATTATAAACGATGATAACAGGTTGGTAATTCCGCAGGTGCTTGCCCTGCACCAAAAATATCTGGCCCTTGCCCATAACTAACTTATAACGAATTAAACATTAGCTTTTAGCTGTACGCCTTAAGCTTTTAGCTCATGAAAATGATACTCGACGATTTTGTACTTATAGATGATAAAGGCCTTTACTGCAAGTATGGCGATTTTTACCTCGACCCTAAACTGCCTGCTAAAAATGCCGTTATTACGCATGCCCACGCCGATCATGCCATCAGCGGCAATACCGATGTTTATTGTACCCGCGCCACGGCAACCGTAATGCAGTTAAGGTATGAACGCACTGCCGCCAAAGTTTTCCACATTGTACCCTTTAACCAGCCTTTTACAATTGGCAGGGTGCAAATTACTTTTATACCGGCCGGTCACATGCTTGGTTCGGCACAGATACTTATGGAGTACGAGGGGACCCGTTACCTGTACACCGGCGACTATAAACTACAACCCGATGCCACCTGCGAGCCCATAGAATGGGTAAAAACCGATGTTCTGATAACCGAAAGCACCTTTGCCGACCCTGCCGTTATACACCCTGATCCGGTTGAGGAGATTAAAAAGATCGTCGATATCAAGATCAATATTTTGCTGGGTGCTTATGGGCTGGGCAAAAGCCAGCGGCTTATTAACCTGATAACTGAACACGCCCCCCGGAAAAAAATTCTGGTGCATCATAAAATTATGCCCATTAACGCCATTTACGAAAACATGGGCTACCGCCCCGGCAAATACCAGGTTTATGGCCGTAAGCTAATGAAAGTGCAGGACGAATTTGTATATATAGTGCCTCCGTTTACTTTTGACAGCTACATCAGGGCCACCGGTGTAAAGCGATTGTTTGCATCGGGCTGGAAAAACCTGCAGGTAAACAGCCAGGATACCCTTTTTATATCCGACCATGTGGACTGGAAAGATATCCTGGAAACCATTGCCCGTACCCAGCCAAAGCAGGTATGGACACTGCATGGCGACGGCCGGCATTTGAAGAATTATTTTAAAGATGAGATATTTGTAAAAATACTCAACTGATTATATTGATGTGCAGATATGCAAACCTGTACAGCTAATGACTAACAGCTAAAATTTGGTATTCATGCTGAAAGAGGGTATTGATTATTATATTAATGAGGATGGCAACTTTGTTTTTACAAAGCAGTATCATTTAGCGCGCGGCTATTGCTGCAAAAATAAATGCCTGCACTGCCCCTGGGACTATGGTAAACCAAAATTGGACAGCAGCAACTTTAACCCAGATGACCTGCCAGGGCAAAAGCCAATACCCGATTAGTTTACCTCAATTTAAAAATAAATAAACATATTTGTACTTTGGTTATTATAAACTATTATGCGGATAGACGACGAGATACAAAGCAACAAATTTGAAGACAATTACCACAAGGTAGTCATTAACATTGCCTACACTTCTGGATGGTTAAACAATGCTTTCCGTTGCCATTTTGATAAGTATAACCTTACCCAACAGCAATTTAATATCCTGCGGATACTAAGGGGGCAATACCCAAAACCCGCCACCATCAATTTATTGAAAGAAAGGATGATTGATAAAATGTCTGACGCCAGCCGCATTGTTGATCGCCTGATCCAAAAAGAATTGGTTTCGCGTTGCACCAACAATAAAGACCGCCGGGCTGTTGATATCCGTATAAGCGACCTTGGCCTTCAAACCCTTGCCAAAATGGATGAAGAGTTTAAAACCCGCAAAATTCTTGAAGATAACCTTACACCAGACGAAGCCGCACAGTTAAGCGACTTGTTGGATAAATTGCGTGGATAGTAGTCTATCTAAAATGCTATTCGGTTAAGTAAAATAAAACGCAGGGATAGTAATAATGAATAATGAATGTCCAACACCGAAGTTTTACCTTCATTATTCGATGTTGGACGTTCAGTAGTCGATATTTAGCGATCTCAACCCGGTAAATTTCGAGGATCAATAATGCCCTCTTATCTTCCCAATAATTTCCGCATCATACAAACTCCTTAATTGCTGATGAATAGCTGACGACAAGGGCTCCAAAGCAGATGCCCCCACATTACTATCAACCTGTGATACTTTTGATGCACCGGGGATAACAGTGGTGACTTCCGGATGATCCAATATCCAGCGGATAGCCCATTGCGGCATACTCCCATCGGGTAATATTTGTTTTATTTGTTGAGATAGCTTCAACCCTTCGTTAAACTCGATGCCCGAGAATGTTTCGCCGGTATTAAAGGCTTCGCCGTTGGCGTTATAATTACGATGGTCATTTGCGGCAAATTTGGTTTGCGCGTTAAATTTACCGGATAATAACCCACTGGCTAAGGGGACTCTTACAATAATGGCGACGTCTTTTTCCCTGGCTTTGGCAAAAACTTCGTCGGCCACATGTTGCCTGAACAGGTTAAATATGATCTGTAACGATGCCAGACCTTCCTGCTCCAGGCAAATAAGCGCTTCCTGGGACGTTTCTACACTGGCGCCAAAGTGCTTGATAAGGCCTTGCTGCTGCAGGGTACGTAAATGATCAAATACCTTACCCGATTTCATTTCTTCGGTTGGGATGCAGTGCAATTGCTCTAAAAATAGTTGCGACACATCCAAATGCTTCAGCGAGTCTTCCACATTCCGTTTCATTATATCGTAGGTAAAGTTTTGCGGCCAGCCGTTTGGTGCATCGCCGCGGCGGCCCAGTTTGGTAGCTACAAATATTTCTTTATCTGTTGTTTTTAAAAATCTGCCAATAACGGATTCACTTACCCCCATACCATAAACATCGGCGGTATCAATGAAATTTCCTCCTCCATCGGTGTATGCTTTTAATATGGCGAAGGCGTCATCGTCATTTACATTGCCCCAATCGGCGCTACCCAATTGCCAGGTACCCAGGCCAACTTTGGCAATGGGGGTATTTTTAAATTTTCTGTAGTTCATATGGTTAATGCCTTTTGTAAGTTATTGGCTGTCAGTATAAAATTTCCCTCATTGCGAGGTACGAAGCAATCCCGAACTATGTGGAACTGAGCATGTCGGGGATTGCTTCGTACCTCAATGACGGTAGCTTAGAACATTGATTTAGCTACATTTCGTTGCACGTCATAACATTTTTTTCAGATTTTTCCTGGTGGTCATTCGCCATAACGATTAGTTATGACTTCCCCGTTTCCTCGTACAAAATATCTAATATCGTAGGTGTCACTCTGCCAAAAAATGAGATACCGGCAGCACCATTTTTTAATGCATATTGTATCCCGATGCGCACTTCATCGTCATTTTTAAAATCGGATATATATAAGCCTGCATACAGCGGGAATTTTCCATCCAAAAAGTGTACACCTTCGGCCACGGCGTCACCTATCCAGCTTACACCCTCTTTATAAAAGCCATGATAAATCATGGGGCAAACGCCATCCAGGTGAAAATTTGTCCAGTCCTGCCTCACGTTGCGGCGTGCAACTTCGGGCGTTGGGAACACAGCCGCGGTTATGGCCTTTTTATGTTGTTTAGCCACCTCCGAAATTTTGTTGACTACCCTGATAATATTACCATACCTGAACAACCGCCACGAAAGGCTGGCATCCGGGTATTGTATTGCTTTTACATCCTGTCCGTATTGTTCTTTAAACTTGGCCTGGCAAACTTCGCAATAGCAAAAATCATATTCAGGCAATTCCCTGGTTTGTTCAATTTTGTAGTGGTCCCAAAGGTTTACTGGCAGTACAACATCGCAATAACGCACATAATCCAGGTGAATACCATCTACATAATCCAAAGCCAGTATCTTATCAACAGTAGTCGTCAGGTAATCCTGTACTTCGGGGCGCGATGGGCAAAGCCAGCGGTAGTAAGTTACGTAGGGTGGTTTATCGGCACATGAATCGCCGTTGCGGCTTTTGCTGTACCACTCGGGATGCTCAGTGAGCAGTTCGGCACGGTTAAAAGTCCATATCCAGCGGTGGGCTTCAATTCCGGCAGCTTTAGCCGCGCGAAAATGCCGCTCGCTGTCGTTTTCAAAAAATATACCTGTTATCCCTTTAGCTTTATAGGCAGTATAATTGGCTTTTAGCTCCTCATCCGTATCCTTCAGGTTAGGATTTATCCATATCCAGTTTTTCTTTGTTTTTTTTCTTGCAGCCGCGGTATTTACCGGGGCTGCGGTGCTTAGCAATGGCAACTGGGCAGCAACACCGGCCAATAAACCGGCTTTTAAAAATTCGCGCTTATTCATGGTGTATCGGGTTTAATTGCTCTATAAAACCTTCGTGGTTTATGGTATAGGTGGTGTTTGTTTTTGCGTCGGTAATAAAAGCCTCAAACTGGTTTTGAGTGCTTTGCAGCTTTAATTTATTGCTGATACCGGCAATATCATACTTATTGTTAATACCCAATTTACCAAGCGACGAGGTATATTCATGATGTTGCCTGTACCATTGTTTTTGCCTGTAGTAAACCAGCCAAAGGTATTTCTTTTGCTCCTCGGCATAGGGCATATTAAATACCACATCGTCGGCCTCATGTGTGCTGAACAAAAGATACCCCCAATGTTCGGGACTGTGCATGGCAATCTCGCCCTGCGGCGACCACGACCAGTTATGTTCCGGAAGATCGCGCCCGGCAGAATCCTTCAGTTTTACATTTCTGCCTTCCGCAATTTTAGTATCATACTCCACCCGTGAAAAATTTATCCGGTAAATGGTGCCGTTTTCAGGAACCTGCGATTTAAATCCCATGGTGATGGCACTAAAAGGGATAGCCATTTCAACCGTCCAGCCCTCATCAGTATCTGATGCGTTGTTGAGTGTGCCCTGCACCTTAACTGCCGAACGCAGGCCGCTGGCATCCCAGCCTATTAGCCCGCCTCCCCTGTTGCGGTATGGCTTATTTAAAAATAAATCAAAAATGGTATTCAGCGCATTTACCTCAATTTCGTAATAGGAATGGGTTGTTGTAGATGGATCGATAAACAATTCAAAATCGTTATCGTGATATACAATATCATCGTGATTTTTTAAAGTAGCCCATACTTGTGATTCTTCCATATGGGCGGCTATATATAAATAATTGTCGTCCCAAAGCATTTTTACCTTGGTTTTGTAAGGCGGCCTGGGTTTAAGGTCGCCTTCAATATCAACAAAGTCTTTGGTCCATTTTGCTTGCTGCCAAGCGGCGTCGTTAATATCGCCATCAATTACCGGCGCATTTGCAATATGTTTTACCACGTAATTTTCGGGCGTTGCAAACAAATTCTCCAGGCCGGCAAATGGCGATTGTGCCTTGGTAATTTGGGGAGTAAATAACATCGCTGTAAGAAACACCGTTTGTATACCGCGACTGACTGCAAGTGGCATGGCCATTAGCTGCCCAGCTCTAAAATACGGTCAAACTCCTCGCGTTTTAGCGCCATTACCGAAAGGCGGCCCTGCCTTACAAGCCCAACGTCCTTCAGTTGTTCATCGGCTTTTATTGTTTCTAAGGTTACCGGCTTCTTTAATGTTTCTACAGGCGAAAGATCTACCACAACCCAGTTTGGGTCTTCGGTTGTTGGGTCCTGGTAAGCTTCTTTAACTACTTTGGCTATGCCAACTACCTCCTTACCATCGTTACTGTGGTAAAACAGCACCAGGTCGCCCTCTTGCATCAATCTTAAATTATTGCGTGCCTGGTAGTTGCGTACGCCATCCCAAAAGGTGCGGCCATCTTTATTGAATTTTTCCCAGCTATATTTTACGGGTTCGGATTTTACTAACCAAAAAAGTGTGTTTTTCATATCGTTAAGGCACTTTTTGAGGTAATAGGGAACAAATTAGGGAACGAAAAATTTATAAAATCCATAACTTTACAAAAAATGAAAGAGAAAAAAAGCCAGACAATTTTACTGACCTCGTGGGAGGGAATTGATTTCAATTTATACATACCAGTCATAAGGGATAAAGATAACAAGCCATTTGTTTATTTCAACTTTCTTAACCCGGAAACCAATAAAAATAAAAAAATAGTAAAATCGGCAAAACTTGACCGTAACGGTGATACCAAAACTTTAAAGAAACAGGGCAAGGAATTAGCAGAAGATTTAATTGAACTATTATCAAACGGATGGAATCCTGTAACAGGCACATTTAATGATTTGTCGATAACCCCGCTATCGCCAATTTCTGAATGTATGGAATATTGGATTAAAACCCGTGAAGAATCCGTTGCCAATAATGCTATGGGCGAGAAGGCTTTGAAAAGCAATAAATACCTAATGGAATATTTCACCACGTGGTTAAAAGCTAAAAACTTTCTTTTCCGTAAACCAAGTTCCTTTACTTACTTAGATATTGACAACTTCTTACAATCCACAGCTAAAGAACGGGGTTGGGGTAAAGTTTCATATAACTGCTACCGTACCGACCTGAACACCTTTTTCAAGTTCCTTGTTACAAAAAAGGTTATCCCGGAAAGTCCTGTAGCTAATTCAGAAAAGAAAAGCACCAAAAATGATTCATCCAGATTTGTGATTTTTGAAGAAAGTGAGTTGAAAAACGTGGTGGGTTTGTTAGAAAAAGACGCTGCTTACCGAGAATTATATATTGCTTCCAAAATCCTTTTTTACCTTAACATCCGCCCTATCGAGATTACCCGGATACAGGTTTATAACATCGATTTTGAAAAAAAGCTTTTAACCTTAGAACCAACCAAAACTAAAAACGGTAATGAAGCTAAGTGGGAACTAACTGATGAATTATTTAACCTTTTAGATGATTACATCAGGGATACGCCTAAAGATTACTTTGTCTTTGCCAATCATAATACCCCTAAACCAGAACAAGCGCATCAGGATTTTTTAGGACAACGTTGGAGGGCATTTAGGAAACAGTATGACATTCCATCACACTTAAAATTATACGCCCTGAAACATAGTGCCGACTGGTACGATTTAGAATCAGGGGTTGGTATTCAGACGATAAGTGAACGTAACCGACACGCTAACCCAAATGTAACGATAGCGTACGTAAAGGAAAGGTTGAATAAGAAAATCATTAAACCATCTGAAAATAAACGATTTTAGATTAAACGATAAGCCCCGGCAACGGGCTTTTTTATTTAAGCCAATAACCAGTTACCGCACTAATTATTGAACAGGGTAATGTCTTCGATTCAGTAGTATTTACTACCAACAAATAAACACTTATACCTAATAAAATTAAAGTAACTACTATTCGCATAATAGCTTTTAAACGATTTTCAAAGATATCATTTGCAATTTCCGTCCGGACTGACTTCCTCTTAGGAGGGTTATTTAATCTGGTAGTTTGGTCGTCTTTTGAACCATCAACAGAAATTGCCCCATCTTTAGGTTCCACGAAGGTAACAGCCTCATCTCGCAATACAATTTTTCTATTGTATCGTTCTCCTAACTTAATATAATCCTTTAGTGATATAACCTCATCGACAATTTTAAAGGCATCAATAGTTTCCCTAATAGTACTGCCAAAAAGTGAAACAATTTCCATAATTTAGGTTTTCAACTAATTTACATTTATATTTAAAAAGAGCAAAGGTTTTATTTTCTTCGCTCATTTGATTTTAATTCTAAAGCTTCATCTATTCTTTCACCGAGGGCTTGCACGTCATCTATTGTTAATTCTCCGTTGTTAATGTGTAAGCGCACCCATTCACCATTACGTTTGATTATTGAGCCATAGCAGTAACTATCAATGGTTACGTAATATGTATTACCTTCCATACCAGATGGTACACCCACTTCAACCTTTATCAGGTCATCCCCTACTGGTGCCATAAACTTCAAATTAATCACATTCGAAATTATACCAAAATAGTTAGCAATTAACTAAATGTGGAAAAATAGTACTTCCTATCATTACTAACCTTGTTAGCAGGCAAATAAAAAATATTATATTTGGATAAGTAAAAATTAAATGAGTAAAAATAAGAAAGTAGGCATTCAAATAAAAAAAGTAAGAGGCGACATTGTACATAGTACGGGGCGAACCGGAGGAATAACTACCCATTTGGATGAAAAATCAAAAAGCCCTAATATTCATCAAAATGAATGGTGGAACACAACGTGGTTTCAAGTTTTAGCTTTTATAAGCATTTTACTCACTTGTTTGGGTTATTTCGGAATGCAACCTCATTTTGGTGTAAAAAACGTTTCACCAAATTATCACTCTCCAAAAAAATCAAATACTCCCCCTGTTTTAGTTAAGAAGGATGATGTAACAAATAGATTAGATACTCTTTTAAAAGTACGTTCAAAGAAGTTAAAACATAAATCAAATATCTACCTATCTAAAACGATTGTTAAACCGTCACGTGATACATCAAAGAAACAACTACAAACGCCAACAGTAGCAGTTTCTGGCAATGGAAATAATGTAAATGTTGGCACAAACAACGGAGTTGTTGGTAATGTAATTTTCGGTGAACGACATCTTACTGATGATGATAAAACTAAGATTTTAAACAGGATAGAAGAATTAACAAAAGAATTTAATATACAAGGAAAAAAACTTTGCGTATTTGCTACCGTAGAATCAAACGCCCAAACCTTCACTTACGAACTAAAAAAATATCTCGCTGAAAATGGATATAATATTGTCCGAGGAACTTTCGTTGAAGGAAATGACGGTGCAGCAATAAGAGTTTTCCAATCTCCTTTAACTAATCCAGAACAAATTGTAATAAAGGTAGGCATACTTCCTCAACGCTAAGCTTACTTATGCAGTAATAAAAACGCTGCTGCACTTATTGCAACTACCCCGCCTATCTTAATGGCTGTATGCTTGTTTTTAGGCTGAATTTCGAATGATTTTACATCAGTTATAGTAACGTATGGATTTTCATTTTCTACGCTTATAACGTAAGATTTAGGCTTAAATAAACCATTGCTTTTATCGTGGCTGATTATCTGGTAACGGTCGTGCATTGATAGCTTCAATCCTACTGAATCATTCTTAACTTCAACCTTTGCAGTGTACCATTTCTTAGGTTCTTGAATATCCTTCACCAGACTATAACTTAATTTTCCCGTTGAATCTTTAATCATATAAACAGTATCAGCTTTAACTACTGTATCAATACGGGTAACGGTTTTCATATCGGTGTAGTTGCGTAAACCTGATGTATTTTTAACAGCCTGATAAGCTTTAGAATCACTTGTTTTAAGCACTTCTAAGGCATCTTCTTTGCTACCGACAAAGATTGTGCGCCCTGCTCCTGAACCGCCTGTCTTAGTCCTGTATAAGCGTACAGTATCGGTAATAGCTGCTAATTGTTTAGTGCGGGTTTCAATTATTTGATATTGGTGGTAAGAATACCAACCCAAGGCTAAACAAGCAAAAAAACTTATGATTAACAGGAAGTAAAAGTTTCGTTTATCGTTATTTATCATCTTTGGAATCATCTTTAATTTCGGCTGCATCTTTCAATTTTGTATCAAAAAAAGCAACTACCTTATCTTTAATCATCATCCAAAGGTCTACCCCGGTGATGGTACTGATATTTTCAATATTGCTTTGGAACTCAATTAGTATAATGTAACCGCCGACCAGTTTTGACAGATAAAGGGCTACAGCACTAAACAGGGTTATGTCAACCTGAAAAGCAATGAATACAGCTATTGAATAGAACACAAATTTTATAATGGTGTCCCTCATACGCTTACTGGTTATAGCTTCTTTACTCCTTAAAGCTTTGGTCACCCCGGTTATCAGGTCAAATATTAGTAATATATAAATCGTGTATAATAACGGGTGTATTGGTGTCAAAAACATCAGAAATAGTATAGAATACTTACCTGCAAAAGCCCATAAGCCAGAGAAGAAATTTGAAATATAGTTCATTATGGTTTTAGATGTTATGTTCATTATTCATTGATTTTATGAACATATCGGCTTCAAGTGTTCTACGTGTTTTCAAATCAGGAATAACCTTACCAGAAGCTTTAATCCACATTGAAAAAGCGGCTTTTATAAGGTCTGGTGAAGCTTTGGCGTTTATCCTTTTAAGCAGGGTTGAACCCAAAAAACCTTTGGTAGCGTTGCCAATGCCTACATTGTAGGTGAAGCTTACCAAAGCGTTAAATTGTGACTGATTTAGGGGTACTTTAACGGCTTTGTTTACCGCATCTTCATAACTTTTTACCATAGCGATAAACATTGAATCGCACTGCTCTAAACTGATGATATCACCAATTTTAACGTTCTTACCAGTAGCCGGGTAATAAGTCATACCTACCCCAATTGTAGCAACTTCGGCAACATCGTAATAGGCTTTTAGCCTTACCCCTTCCTGTTTGTATATAAAATCCCTTCCGGCTGCATCTATTCTCATTAACCGGGAAATAGGCTAAAACAGGTAAAAAAAGAAGTTGTATTTTTACCGAAAACCTTATTAAATGGCTACTACTTTTGATGATATTATTGATAGATTAAATAAATTGGCATTCGAAAATTGGGGTGAGCTACATCAAATTGAAGAACTGGCTGTAGAACTTATTAAACGTTGCTTTCCAGATGATTTTACTAACGAAGTTCGAAGGATTCGTGGCATTATTTATAAACCAAGACGAGGGTCTGAACTTTGGAGAGACCCCGGTGGAAATCCAGTAGAAGCTTGGAATGGGGGTGTAGGAAAGTTTAAAGGCATCATAATAGCCAAAAAAGAAACCTATAGCTTACAAACATCAAACGGTAATACTGTAGAAAAAGAAACAAAAGAAAATAGCAGGGATGCTGTTAAAAAACTATTTGCAAAAGTTGAGACTGAGCATAAAGAAAAAATTGCAAAGTTAGATGCAAAACTTACTTCAAAAGAAGCCGAATTGAAGAGCACCTTTCAGGAACTTTCAATCCTGAAATCTAAGGTTAAAAAGTTCGATATAACCTATGTGGTTTCGATTGCAACTATAGCCGGGGTTGTTTTGTATATCGGTTATTTTTGGGGAAACAATCGTTTTGATGCTGAAAAGTTATCTATGCGGGATTCAATCATCAGTCTTCAACATCAAAACCAAATCCTGAAAAAGCAAATAGTACCATTTATTAAACCTGTTAAACCTTAAAAGAACTCATTCCCGAAAGGTGGGGAATAAGGTCTTTCATCATAGCTGATATTATCCTTAGTTGGTATCGCACAGGGGTTAATTTCTCTGGTTTGTCTTACAGATGCTGTAAATACTATCCCGGCTGTTCTGTCTGTACCTGATTCTGAAAATTGTTGAAAAGTAGTATCAGTATCTAATAAGAAATCAGGGTAATCATCATCACCAAAAAAAGTTAAAAAGTCATCAGCTATTAAAGCACAATCAGACCAAATATCCTGTTCAGAATTGCTGTTTTGTGGATTTTCAATATCAGCAATTATAAATTTAAAGCGGTTAATGATTTCCTTACCCCTTAATTGACTATCGACTGATTGAATATGTACCACACGGTATAAAATATTCGGGTACGCTGAAAAATCAAAATCATCAGCATAAATGACAGTATTGACCTGTGAATGACCACTGAAAAAATTTATAAATTTTTGGCTTATCTGGTTTAGGGTTAACATTAAAATCTGCTTCTATAGTAACCGGAATAAAACCCGGTTTTATTGGCTAAACTTTCAAAGTAATCTGAAAGGTTAACTTCATTATCTGGTAAGTACCAACCAGTAACTTCACCTGTACTATCAACCTTATCAGTTGAACAGTTATCAGGTTCTTTTAAATCAATTTCTAAGTGCTTTTTAAGCCTTTGCCTATAAGTACTGAACTTTGTATCGTAATTATCCTTAACTGCTTCCAGTTCCTTTAAATCAAGCGTGGTAGCCCGTTCATCATTCTTGCGGTTTACACCTTTATTGGTAATCTTGTAGTGCAGTGGAATAAAGCCATAACTAAGCGTACCATAAATCAAAAATGGTTTGATATAATCATCCAACAATTCCCGATTCACTGGTGTAATCGTATAACCTGAAATAGTTGATGCTGATACTATTTCATTAGCTATCGCTGAATAAAGGTCTTTGCCTAACACTGGCTCCAATTCCAGATTTTGAACCTCTAAAATTGTGTTCGATACAATTTTGGAATCAACATTAGTTTCAATTACAGAATTTTCTTTAATCGTTTGTTCTGATATAAATAATACTTTAATCATTGTTTGATTCTCCTTCCGGGGTAATCCTTACTACTGATACAGCATTCCAACGGTGCCTACAGTAAGGGGTAGTTGTATTGGTATTAGGGTTATGATAAAAGCCACCACGGTAAGCAAAAACGTCGTAGCCAAACAATGAACTCATTTGCTGTATGTCTTCTCTGGAATAGTATTTATCGTTAGCTAAAAGTTTGGCACAAAAAGGTCTGTTACGGTCATCCTGTACACCATCATAAGAATATCTAACTTCTACCCTTCTGATATTTTCTAAGGCGGGCTGCATAGCCTTTTCAGTAGGTTTGATGGTAATGCCTTTATCCAAATCTGATTTATTGATAACCCCGGAATCTTCTAAACCCTGAATTACTCTTTTCAAATCTGCTGCTGTTACAGCTATGCCTAAATCTTTGCGGATTGCAGCTTTGATTTGAACAATGGTCATATTCTTGATACCGTTCTTAATTAGGTAATCAGCTATATCTTTTTCATCATCAAACTGTAATTCAATACCTTTCAAATCTGAAAATCTTTCAATATGGTAATCCAGTTTCTTAAATACCCTGAAATCCTGTTTTGCTGAACCTATGTGTTTTACCTTTTCAAAGTCATCATCCGTTAAGTGACCAAATGTTAAAGTTGAATCACTGGTAAACGCAGTCGGTTTAGCCGGGGCTGTTGAACTGGTATTAGCAGGTACAGGTTTAACCGGGGTTGCTTGTACTGGTGAACCTGCAATATCATTATCAGGAATTTGACCTACTGTTGTTGGCTCCTGTGTTGGTACTGGCTTAACTTCATCAATCAACCTATCACCGTTTAACAATGGTGGCAAACCTGCCTCCGCTCTGATTTCGTTTACCGTATAGGTCTTCATTTTCATTACATCAGATAAGGTTGCAGAAAACAATGAACCCTTATCTTTAAATTCTAATTCACCTAAACCTAAATCAGCAAACAGCTTACTTAAACCTGATTCCAATTCATTCCTACGGTTCTTAACAAACAAGTTTTTGAATATCTCATACGCTGTTTCAAGTTCGGTAGCACCGCCTAATTGCCCTTCGGTTTTGATACCAAAAAGCAAAGGTGATACGGCACTGTGAGCGGTCAAAATATCCTGTAAAACGTCCTTTTTAACTTCTATGTAGGCTTTTTCCCACTCAGAAGGCGCAATGTTTTTAACGTCCGGGGCTGTACCGTCTTTGCCTTCAAAACCTATAATCATTTTACCACCGTTGGCACCAGTGTAAGCGTTGGTTATCTTCCTTACTGTTTCACGCTTAACTTCATCATTGGGCATACCGCCAAAAAAGGTTATGATTGATGATACCGAAAACTGGTTTTCAATATTGTTAATCTGGAAATCCCTGATAGCTATATCAGTTTCTAAAGACTTGATAGCACCTGAATAATCCGGGATAGGATAAATGTTATTTACTGATGGTGAATAACTGGTAAAGAAGAAAAGCTTATTGGTACCATCAGCGTTAACGCCCGGTTTCCAATAATCATAGCTTACATTGATGTTTGGCTCCCTAAACCAGTCATTGCTATACCAGAATTTTGAGCGGTCACGGTTACACCTTATTTTGTGGGCGGGTACGTGGTTATACTGAATTGGATTACCCAATTTGTTGTAAACCACTTCAACCGCATAGTAATTGAATATCAGATAGTCATTAACCAATTTACTAACGAACTCCGGGAAGGAATCCTTTGCATTAGGCTTTAAGGTAACAGGGGTATCACCGCCTTTTACGGTCACACCATCGCCTATGATATAATCAATTTTGGAATTGATTATACCTTTGTGAAGTGGCGATTCATTATATAATTTAAGTAAGAAGTTAGGGTACAGGTTATTCAATCCGTAAGGAACGAACCTGTCTGTACTGGTAGAATTGATTACTTCTATGGGTAATTCGGTAACGTGACTATTGAACTTAATTAAATCCCTCTCACTTGCTGCTTCCGTTTTTTTAGTCATTTATTGATTTGTAGGTGTAGAAATCAGAAGTATCTTCTGATTCGTAGATTATTGGCTGTACCAATACGGCAGGGGCTATAATTTTAGCTTTTCCTGTTTCAACCGGGTTGCCTAAAACAGATTCATCAGTAGTTGAAATAGAAGATTGATATACAGCGTAGGTATATAAACCAGTATCCAAATCATTTAAGGTTGAAGTATCTACTTTGAAATGGTCATACCTGTTCAGATTTGAACTAATGTTCAGCGGTAAAATAAACCGGGATTTAGTCCGGTTGAAATCACTGGTAAGCACCAACAAGTAAACCGGGGTAACTATTGTAGTTAATTCGGTTAACGTGAAAATTAAATCTGTCTTTGGGTTGCTCCTATTTATCAATAACATTCCTGCCTGTTTGTACAGGAAATAAGACTTTGAAGGAAATAAAAAAGCCTTTACCCAGTTAAGGATAAAGGCTTCAAAAAGGCGGTTCAACTAACCCTCGTTCGGAAGGCTAAAATGATTTAACACTAAGACCTCCTTTTTTGTGAGAACAATGTCTACCATCCAAGTTTTACCATCGATGATGTATTCTTTTGAATGAGTTCCATCAGTGGTAATCGTCATTAAATGTTTGATTGTTGACACCCCGAATCCTTGATTCAGGAAGTATCTTAATTTTCCGATTTTTCATATATTTTATAAAAATTAGATATCATAATACCCGAAACACCCCTAAAATTTCACTAACTAAAAAATAAATAAAAAAGCCTTTACCCGGTTAAGGATAAAGGCTGCCTAACTAATCAGGTTAATAACTTGTTTAGGTTATACTTTGTCTACAATTGAAGCTATCAAAGTAGGGTCTACAGTTGATGTTAAAGAATCCTGAACACCTGTGAATTTCAAGATGTACCCGTTCATATCCCCGTTTTTTGTACCAGATGATTCTTCGGTATCGGTTAATTCAGTTAATCCGTTTAGCCCGGTTACCACATAAACGCCACTTCTTAGTTTCATCAGGATAGCTACAGGTGCTTGCATTAACGAATCAACGTAAGCTTTTGCAGTTTCAGATATGTTTGATATTGAAATAGTGGTTTCGGTTTGATTCTCAAATGAACCTGTTGCCGAATCTCTTTTTGCTGAACCTTTGAAAGTTACAGATTCTTTAAGTAAGCCTACAGAACTGAATGTTTTACCAGATGCTAAAGCGATATTTGAAATTACTGTTGAACCAGATGCAAAAGCATAAGCTTCTGTTGAACCTGAAATTACACCAAGGTCATTGTACGATACAATCCACATTTTACCAACACCACCTGAAATACCTCTACCGCACTGTTTTGTATAAGCTTGTACGCTTGCGCATAAATTTGCCATATTTATTTTTCTCTTATTTGAGATTAATTAGAGGGCTGCACCATTTTGTGCAACCCCGTTATCAATCATCTTTTATTTTAATCTGCTTATACAGTAGCTACACCAATTTCATTTACATACACTGGTTTTACACCAAGTGCGTAATGGAAGTCCATATAGATGTTTTGGGTCTCGATTGAATATTCCATAGTTGCCTTTTCAGATTCGCCTAAAAGGTCGGTTGCCATTTGGAATGAGCGTAAACGACCTACATAGATTTTACGTGTACCGTTCAAACCATCAACCGGAACCAACTTCATAGAAGTACCAAATAAGTAATGGTCTTCGGTCGGCTTGTAGATGTTTTTGTTAGCCAAGGCTACATTGTATTCGTTGAATACATCAGTACCTAAGAAGATAACCGCATCAGCCTGTTCAGTGATTTTTGAAGGAGTTGCTAAGAATGCAGCTTGCAATTTTTCAATTACAGTTACACCAGAAGCGATAGTACCACCAGTTAAAGGAATGTAAGCACCCGCACCGATTTGTTTAATGAAACCATCGAATTTACCTAAAGTGGTAGAACCTGATTGTGCTACCGTATCACCTTGCCACAAAAGTTTTTCGTTTTCCTGAGCAATCTTAGCTGCTCTGGCTTGCATAATTTCGTTTGCAAACAAAGCTTCGGTATAAGTCTGTCCTTTAGTTAAGTACTGAACCATCCAAGCGTTTTCCAATGGTTTAGGGCAAAGGTTTTGTTCATCCTTTAAAGGATAAACGGTTATGATTGCTTGTGTAAAGTTGGCGTTACCTGATGGTGTACGACCGCAACCTGTAGAATTTTGTAATGCTACATCAGTTGAAAGTAATTGTAATGCGTACTGTCCTTTTACGCCTAATGTTACTGAACCTGCATTTTTAAGGACGGTTGCAGTTTGGTTACCAAATACGGTATCAACCAAAAGTGTTTTTGAAGTTTGGTCTACGTACTGTGGTAATGCTGAAATGTTAAAACCCATTTTTCGTTTTCTCTTATCTCGTTATTTTTATATCCCTGCCGGGATAGCTAAAAGGCTTTGTTGATTACCTTTTATGATTATTATTTTTTAGTCCAAATTGATGCAAGTGCATTCAATTTGTTGGCTTTATCTTCTTTAGCTTCCAATGATTTATCAATCTTAGAAAATTCTGCCGGGGTGTCTGATAGTACTTCAAAAGCACCTTTGATTGCGTTAAACTGTTCGCCTAAAGCTGACATAGCCTGCGCTGATGCTTTACCTTCCAAAGCGGTTTTGATGGTGTTAATCATCGTATCCAGTTCAGTAATTTTCTGTACCAGTGTAGCAATGGCTGCGGTGTTGTCTGGTGGCTGTACTGGTGCCGAGGCATCTTCTTTAGCTTCTTCTGCCGGGGTTTCAGTTGCTTCTTCTTCTGGTGAGCCTTCTTCGGGTTTAGCGTCTTCTGGTTTAGCTTCGGCAACTGGTGCCGCTTCGGCAGGTACTTTGATAACTTTATCGATTTTACCGCCTTTAGTTGAAAATTCAACACCGTTGGCTAAATTGTAAGTATCATCGGCTGCTGCCTGTGAACCCATTGCACTTGATACGCTTACTGCTGTACCCGGTGCTAATTCGCCCTGTACATCAACTAATTCATCAGAATCAACACGTTTTACCGCCTCAAATTCAGCTTCTTCTTCCTTAGTGGAAAAAAGCATAGTGATTGCTTTGGTAGCGTTCTTTATAGCTAATATTGCTTCGTTTTTATTCATTTGTTGGTTATTATATTGGTAATAGGTTTTCCTTAGAAATAATTTGATTACCCTTCGGGAACATTGCTGTTACCCTTTGATTTTATTCACTTTTTCAAGTGCAGCATTAAATTCTTTGATTGCTTTTTGGAGGTCTAAATCTTCGATATCAGATTTACCGTCACTTAACTGATTTGTTGGGAACAAACCGAAAACACCTTCTACCGAGAAACCTTTGATGTTACCTTTCTTGATTTCCTGCCAGATTTCAGGGTTACATACCTTTACGCCTACTATCCAACCACCGTCTAAATTTGGTAATCCTTTGGGGGCGTTGATACCTTTATCTACATCAACTAAGTAAGATTGAAATACAAATGAATCAGCGGGGATTGCTGAATGTTCAATATTGGTTTGGTTGAATAATCCTTTTTGGGCAAATACCTGCGCTATTTTCCTGATGGTATCCTTACTGAAAACAGCGTAATAATTACCGGAAGGGCTTGTACGGAATATGGGTTTATCCGCTTGCATAGCATAGCCCAACAACTCAAATTTTTCATCATTAACAGCAAAGTTCTGAACCTGACTAAAGCTTAGAAAATCGGATTCAGTAGCAGGGGAATTAACTATTGAAATTGCTGATACATAGGAATCTTCAAGTTCATTTATTTTAAGTTCAATTACGGGTAATTTCATATACCCGGTAATAGGAATTAAGCGGGCAAAAAATTATATTTGAATATGCTTAAACCAGTAGATGATTTCGTCACAACTTCGCCTGACCAACTTTCTGATAAAAGTTTAAATTATATGATTGATAGAGCGTTATTCTATCAAAGAAGTACGATTATTGAAAACAAATGTCACTACGAATTAGCACACAAGTATGAAAATTATAACCTGACTATGAACGTCATTGTATCAATTTTATCAACTATAGTTGGCACATCAATTTTCACCACACTTTTAAAAACTAAATCAACGGAAGAAAACTATTCAATTATTATTGTAGTAACTGGTTTCCTCTCAGTAACGGCTGCTGTACTATCAACACTTCAAACTGTTTTAAGATTTGCAGATAAAGCTACCAAACACAAAAAATCAGCAAATGAATTTGAAGTTGTTTTCAATCTAATCCAAACATTTTTAATGAAATATATCTCGCTGCAAAGTACACCAACGGAACAACTCAGAACTAAAGCACTTGAAGAAATGAATAAAATAATGGCGTTATCATCCGCTGCTTCGAAAGATGCGCCAACTATCCCAACTAACATAATTAGAAAGCATTCAATAATGCCAGAACCTTTAGCTAAACCGCAAACTGCTACATCCGGTGTTATACCGCCAGATTTTCCAACACAAAACAACGAAGATTAAATAGTTGATTGTCTATCCAAATAATTAGCCCTATCCTGCTTTGATGTAATATCCTTTTCAACAACAAATGCCCTAACAGGTTCTTGCTTTTTAGGGTCTGGTTGATTAACTACCTGAACCTGCTGAACACCCTTTTGAGCCTGATTCAATACCGTTGAATTAATTTGTGGTGCCGAATAAGAAGGTGCCGAACCTGAACCACCAGTTGAACCCGGTACTTTAACAGCTAAAATACTCTTAACACTTTGGAAACCTGCTGCAACCGCTGTAGCTGCTGCTATAGGTGCCAATATCGGGCCGACATACGGTATACCCACAACCGATTCATAAGCCTTAACGGCTGACAAATATGTACTGATAGTAGCACTGGCTACGGCTAATACCTTACCTGCTACTGTGGCTTTTCCGGCAATATCCGCTGCACCCTGTAAAGCGTCACCAACCACTTGCAAAGTGGCTAATTTGGCATCCTTTTCTTTTTGCGCTAATTCAATCTTAGCATTGGTAGCTTCATCTTCTAAATCGTGGGTTTTGCTTTGATAATCTGCATCTAATTGCGCCAACTTATCATAGTTATACGCTGCTAAATCCCTTTCTTTTTGGTACTGAGCAGTTAAAGTTGCTAATTTGGCGTTGCGGATAGCCTGTTCTTTTTGCGCCTGAACTTCCGGGGAATCCTGTACTTTACCTACTCTTGCCCTGTTTGCATCTGTTACCTTAGTTTCATTTAATTGGGCTGCATCCGCTGCATCTGAGTACTTTTCAGCACTATCTACCCTACCTAATTGAAATGTTTGGGATTGAATGATTTTACCCTTTTCAACCGGGGTAGCATTCTTTAAAGCTGCTTCTGCTGCCTTAGTAATTTCTAACCTTTTTTTATCAAAATCATTTAAAGTTTCAGCATCCGATTTTTCTAAGTAATCCTTAATCTGGTCTGCATATTTTTTATTAATACGTGCTTCTTCAATACCTTGCGCCTCTCTTAGCTGACTGGCATCTTTACCGTATTTAGTAGCTATAGCAATTAAAGCTTTATACTTAAATGAACTGTCTGATAATTCAATTTCCCTTTGGCTTTTAAGACCACCTAAGATTATTTTAGAAGCTGCATCATTCCCGGCTTTAAGCTTATCAAGTTCAGATTTTTTAAGGGCATCCGCTTTTTGTTGTGCTGCTTTTCTAAGCTTTTCTGCTTCATCCTGCCTTTTCTTAATTGCCGTATTTTGGATTACAGTAATCTCAGATAATCCATCTGCCAATTTTTGTTTATAGTCGTCTGCATCCTTATCCAGTACTGAATTTTTAAGCTGCTGATTCTTAATTTCGAGTGCTGTTACGTCTTCGCCAAGGGCTTTACGCACTTTGATAATACGTTCATTAGCTAAGATTTCATTATTAACTCTGGCTATGCGTTCTTCTTCGGCATACTTTGCAGCTTTTTTTGCAGCACCTTCTTTATAGTTATCAACTACATTTAAATCACTGGCAATCTGGCTTACACCGTCTTTGAAATCTTGTACTGCTGCTTTAAAGTCACCAGATAAAGCGTGAATTAATATTTTAACCCCGGCTATAATTTCATCAATTGGAATCTTTAAGAATTTAATAAGGACGTTACCCAAACCAAAAACAACTTCCATAGTTTCCTTAAATAATCCTTTGGTACCGCCTAATGAAGGGAACAGATTATCAATTGATTTTTTTAGAGAATCCCAATTAGATACCAGATAAGCGATTAAACTGATGACTAAGCCAATACCGATAGCTTTTAAAGCTGTACCAAAACCTACCGCTGCAACTGTTGAAGCTTCTTCTGCTACTGTTACTAATTCCTGTGTTGCTGCCTGAGCAACATTAGCTTCACTGGCTGCTACTGATTCTGCCGTACCTGCTGCTAACGTTGCATCATAAGCCGTTTGCGCTGCCGTTAATTCTGCTACCGCTGCTGTTTTTGCAGCCATAGTTTCTAAATAAGCCTGTTCAGCCCCTGTCATTCCGATTGTAGCGTCTAACCCTTCGGCTTTTATAGCTAAAAGGGCTGCTTCTGAATCTAAATTAAGTTGATTAACAGCTTCGTTTGCTGCGGCTAAACGCTCTGATGCTATCTGCTGTTCAGAAATGGCTACTGTTACTGCTTCGGTTGCTGCAACCTGTTCAACCGCACCTTCAACAACTTCTGTAGTTTGTGCTTTGGCTGCTGTTGCGCCTAAACCTAAAACATTGATGAATGACCGCCAACCAGAAGAAATTTCGTGAAGCGAACCTAAAAAATGTGATAAAGCAAGGACTCCCTGAAGCTTTAACATTACTTCTTCGGCTTTTTGACCGTGTAATCCAAATAAAGCCATAGCCCCGGCTGCACCAGTCATACCAACGGCTGCACCTTTAGCAATATTGGCTATACCTGCTAACTTATTAGAAGGGTCATAAGCTTCAATTTGGTCTTTGAAATCCCTTGCAGCTAACTTTAATCGTCCTAATTCTTTAGCACCGTCCCTAAAAGCCTGTGAGTTTCTACCCTGAACCTGTTCAATCTTTTGCAATTCAGCGGTCAAATCACGTATCTGAAACTTATAGGATTTTACACTGGTCGAACCTAAATCCTTTTTACCTACAGCATCAATTTTTTGCCCTAAAGCTGCAATACCCTGATTTGCTTCATCGGTATTTAACCCGACATTTATTAATATTTTTTCTTCTCCGTTATCTGGCATTTTCCTATTTCTTTAAAGGGAAATAGGATGTTTGGGATAGATTCAAACCAGAAAAGGGCTAAAACAGAAAAGGGTCTTCCTTCCAGGAAGATCCTTTTCATGTTTGCCCCTAATTTAAATCAGATTTTAAAGCCGGGTTAAGAAATTGTAGGCGGTAAACCTCTACAGCTTTGAATATCCGCAATCGCACCGCTTACCACGCTATAACCATTTGTACCATCTGAATACCAACCATCGGCAACTAATGAAGTACCTGTTGAATCTTTCACTACAGTACCTATGCGTGGTGTAGGGTCACTGATTTTATAATTTATATAGGTTGTATGACCATCGTTAGCAACCTGACAACTTAAATATTTCGTTGACCCTGATAAATAATAATCATCGTAAGTCATACCAGTTAAAGACGCTGTAGTACCAGAATTGATAATAGTTGATAGCGTATTTGTTTGATACCAATAAGTATCGTTACCATAATAAGCACTGATATTTCTGGTAGCATCGCCCCCAGCATAACTAAAAATGGTTGCACCACTATTTAAAGTACCGGTACTGGTTACAAAATTGGTTTTGCCTGTCATTGAAGTAGCAACTGTTGGATTGTTGGCAAACCCTAAACTAAAGGTGGTAGCCGTATTAACACAGATTCCGTTAGCATTAGCATAGGTTTGCCCGGACGTTGCTGCTTCATTTGCTGCCATTGCGTTTGCATCCGCTACAGATACCAAACTATTGTACTTATGTGCCGAAACTAAATAATATAAAGCTTCACCTGTGTAACCAGATGTAGTACAATCATTCTTTCTGACAAAGGTTGCATAGATATCATTCCAAAAACCATCACTTACTACCGCCGAATCATTGATATAAGCCGTTTGTAATTTAATGGTTGATGGTTGATTTGAATTACTGTATTCAACCGATAAAAGTTTAAAATAGTTGTGACCTAAGACACTGTTGAAATAAACGGGTTTCCTGAAATCAAGATTTTGAATATCAACTTCATTCAGGTAAGCAGTAGTTTCAATAATCCGGGTGTTACTATCCTGCAATTCCGCAAACTGGTCTGCATAATATCTATCGTATAAAGTCTTTTTACCTGAACCAAAGTTATTTAAGATACCACCAGAGGTATAGAAAACTTCCAGAGGCTGACCAAAGGTTAAATCAACAAATTCATTGTTTGAACTTAAAGTATATTCGTTTGCTTCGGCATATTGATTAAAAGTATAGCCTGAAACGTGCGCTGAATCTATTGAACTGAAATAATAGGTTTGGGTTGCTGCACTTAACTGAATTTTACCTATTTCATAAGAGGGGCAATTGACTAAACCGTTATAAAATAAAATACGAGGTACAGTTACCTTTGCTTTTTTGGTGTTATCAGTATTCAATTCCCACAACCAAGGCACATTACGGCCATTGTAAGAAGCTACCGGGGTTGAACCAAATATCAATTCAATTGATTTATCAGAACCGTTTGTGGTACCTGTAATTGTTAAATTACCGTAGGTATCGCCGTACTTATCAATATAATATTTGCTGTAGAAATCGGAATCCTGTTTAAACTTGAAGGTATACAAATTGAAAATATCAGATACCGGGGTTTGGGTAAAGCTTGCGTTATCTATCTTGTTAGTCCAGTCTAAAGCAGTATTTATGATATTGGCTGCTGTAAAATTGCTATAATAGTCGTTGTACGGGGTAAAAATGATATTGTGGGCATCTTCCGGGTCAGGATATACATAAAGATTAAACATCTGTATAACGCTTTTCAGGAAATCAGCCTGTTTAATTTTTTGGCTATTCTGTCCAACCAATACCGCTGTATCACCTAAATTAAGTGTTACCGTTGAAGATGCTACAGCACTACCTATTTTCAAATCCGCATTGATAACATTAACTGTTACGTTACTATCATTATCGTAATTATCAATAAAGATTAGCAAAGCCAGTTGCCCACCTGCATCAAATTGATGGGTAAACGATACGGTAAAAGTATCAGGATGAAATTGATAAGTGAAAAGTGGTTTTGAATAGTCCCAAGTATAGTTTTTATTACTTTCCCCTATCGATTCAAATTGCCCGTTAGGGTCGCTTCTGTATTCAAAAACACACCTTACATTGGCTTTATTACCCGCAACCAATGAGGTAACTACATTCGCAGTTGCCGTAATAGTTGTATTTATCTTATTGTTGATGGTAATTTTGGTATCATCGGCTAAAATCGGGTTGATAATTGTTTGGTCACCTGCACCGCTAACAATGGTATCAAATATCACCAAGTTGTTAAACTCATTTCTGGAATGTACCGAATCATAAGAGGTTTGCCCATTGGCGTTGTACTGCTGCGGGTTGATAGTTTTAGCTAACTCAAAGATAACACCCGGTGTTCTGGAATA
The DNA here is from genome assembly GCF_007971525.1 of Mucilaginibacter ginsenosidivorax. NCBI lineage: Bacteria > Pseudomonadati > Bacteroidota > Sphingobacteriia > Sphingobacteriales > Sphingobacteriaceae > Mucilaginibacter > Mucilaginibacter ginsenosidivorax. The sequence continues at coordinate 5,630,957 of NZ_CP042437.1, read as the reverse complement.
ACTAAAGTCTGAATCCCCGTTTGGCATAATTGCCTTATTAAATTCATCAACAAATTCTGTACTGCCAGTTACCGTATAACGGTAATTACCTGTAACACCTGACTGGTTGAATATGGCATTAAAATATTCTTTTAAATATAGAGCGGGTCGAAAAGAACCGTAATCTATCTTATTATCAAAAGCAGTATCCGGGGTCACTGATGTACCGTAATCTATCAACGGATAAACATAACCCTGACCAGTTGTACCAGTGACGGTAACACCATTTTTTTGATAGACATTGAACCAACTGTTTTTGATGGTTGCCATATCATAAGTATGGTTAAAAGTAGTAAAATCTAAATCAGATAATAGCTTATCCTGAATCTTATTGAAGAAATCCACTAAGTAGCCTTTAATTGAACACTGGTAGGTTATGTTACCCAACTTATCCCGGTAGGCTGATATAAAGTGAAGCTTTCCTACAAAAATTAATGTATTGCCTTCGTAAACCTGACAATCTATGTCTTTTGTAATGTTGAAATTGAAAAGAAAAGATAGGTTAACAGTATCATCAACTACCCTGTTTAAGTTTGATAAGTTACCAAAAACTAAAGCATTATTCTTAGAATTCTTGAAAGTTATTGTTTTAGAAATTGCATCTTTTCGTTTTGAAATATCTGCTATATCTGCAACCTGAAATGTATTAGTTAAGTCTATACCTTCACAATCAAGAGTAGCATAATTCCCGGTAGAACCAGTTATAGAATCTATTAAAAATATTTGATAATTGTTATTTTGGGTCATTCCTTTTTTAAAGGAAATAGGGAAAGTATCGAAGATTACTAATTTTGGATGACCTTAAAAATAATCCTATGGCAAATATGAATAACGCTAAATACGAAAACACTTTTAATGACCTTCGGCATTGTTTTGAAGGATTATTTAAAGATGAAAGATTAACCCCGGAAGAAACTTATTATAGGGATGAACTAATAAAACTTTGCGCTGAAATTACAGAACAGGAATTTAAATTATCAAAATCTGAATAGCTGTTACTTTTCATAAGCAGATTTTTACCTTAAATTTCTTGCCTCCGGTCGGGGTAACACTTTAGGGTCAAAATGTTTTCTGCCAGTTATTGGGGGTTTTGATTCGGTCTTTGAAGATTTCATTCTTGCTTCCGCTAACTGCATTTTTAACAATTCATCTTGTATTATCTGAGTTTTAGTGTACCACAAGAACAATCCGGGAAGAAATAGCGAGAATCCCAAAGTGATGATTATTTCAAAAATAAAAAAATTGTCGTCTAACTTGTTTTGATAATAATATATTATCTTATCTATTGGACTGGTTCGCAATAAGTTTTTGGCTTGAATAATGACTCCTAAAGTTTCTAATATTGAAGAATCCGACGAGATGGTTTTTCTGGTGGCGTATTTTAGATTATAGTCAAATTGAGATAAATATCTTCCTGTATCTTTTGGTAATATTTGTTTAAATCCATCAGTTGATTTTAATAACGTCAATGCATTGGAAATATCTCCACTCGTCAATGCCGATTTTTGTCCACTTTTTAGGTTAAATTTAATTGCTTTATCAATTGTTTTGTCATCATCTGCACAACTTAATGAGTCTTCAAATTTCCTATTGTTCAAAGAATCTAAAATATAAGTATCCTGTTTTCTATCGTACACGTTTAGGTGATTTTCTCTAAAATAAAATGAAAAAACAATCAATGCCAATCCAAACATAAAGCAGAACTTGTAAAGACTGTCGGTAGGGAAGGGTAAATTAAACATAGCGGTAAGGGATTGGTTGATACCGCAATATAAATAAAAAAGCTACTTATTTCAGTAGCTTTAAGTTATTTTCCTTACAGGTTATTATTTAACTTTTAAAAGCACAATTACCCAACAATTCCATTCTTAGCACATTATAGATATAGATTTGCGCAGGGTACTGTAAATGGTGACCGTCACCCAAATTGAAATAGTTTGACAGGTAGTTCATTTGGAAAGGGGCTGATAAACCCGGATAACTTGACTGGTTGCCGGATGCAGCTAAAACAGATGCATATAATGGGTGTCCGCTATCCATTGTATAAGCAGATGTTGATTGCGATTCACCTAAAGTCGCTGTTAAATCTGCGAACGCTTGAAGTAAATCTACAAAACGCAAATTCTGCTGATAACATACCTTCCTGATTAAATCCCGGTGTTGCTCCATCGTATAAAAACCTAATTGTGAGGTAACGGTCATTGCTGATGTGCTACCAGAATTACCAGATACTTTTGTTAAAGTAAAAGGGAAATTAGGGGCTTGCGGGAAATTTTCAAGAACATTTACATTGATAAGTGTCGAAGTAGCCCCGGCTGTTATTGTTACAGGGTAAGTTGTACCACTAATAGTAACATTATATACGTCACCATATACAGGCGTACTACCGCTTGCTATCGTATTCACATTAAATTTTCTCAACCTATTGAAATACGTATAGAACTGCATACCCGGCACATAAAATGAACTGTTGGTATCGCCTAAAATAGCTGCTGCTGAACCTGTAGTCGCAACACCTGCACCGGGGCAAGATGTTAAACACAATTTTACGCCATAGCTTTTAACATTAGCTATAAACGCATTCATATTAGTTTCGGCGGTAGTTAAATCAGGGTCGTGATACATCGGTGACTGCATAATTACCCAATCTGTATTACTAAGGACAAAATCGCTGTAAAATTGATTTTTTAGCAGTACCCAATTGAACCCCGGCTTAGTCCTGTTATGCACAATAAGCGTTTGTCCTGTAAAATAGTAACATCCCCATAGTCTAACTGGTAAAGCTGCTGCTGCTCTGGTAATTTTAAATGTATAAGTATTACCAGTTGATAAACCATTATAAAATAATTCAATTTCACTTGAATAGGTATTATCAGCTTGTATCGTATTTGGCTGCACAAAAGACGTATCAAAAGTATCAACAGCGGGGTCAAATATCTGAGTAGTGCCAAAACCTCTTTTAGTTAAATTACCTTTTAAAATTGTGGATGGATTTACAAAGCTACCACCGTTAACGGAAACAGTTATATTAACAACGCCAGTTTGTCCGGTGGTACCACTTGCACCACCTTCAAATACAAAAACTGCAGTCTGATAACCTGTAATAGATACAGAAGCTGTATTACCAGACGTACTATCCGCTAACAGCTTCATAGGTTCAATATTTGGCATAATAGCCGAAACGGTGTTTGAAACTGTTCCCGTATAAGTCCACGCTGTGGTTAATAAAGCATTTGCCCAAATTGGTTTATTAAAGTTTAGATAATTGTACATCCTGCGTTCAATACCATCATAAGATAAATAACCATAACCTTGTTGATATTTACCTAAACCGAATTCATCAGGAAATGATATGATTTGATGACCACTGTCTAAAATACTATCACCATTGATACCGATTTTAAAAACCTGTTTTTCCGATGTTAAAGCTTCTTTTAAAAATAGTTGTGCCGTACCGTTGGTGTAATTATAAGTTGGTGTTACGGTAACAGCTGTAGTAGTTGGCAGGTTAACCGATTTTATAGTTTTTATTCCATAAGGTTGGTAACTGGTATTTGATGAACCTACCTCTAACTGGAAAGTAGCCCAACTTGCTAAAGCTACGTTACATTTAACAAATGCAGCACCCGTTGGGACTACCTGTTGTTTATTGGTGTCTGATTGTGGTGAACTTGATATAAAAACCTTACCAGAGGTGTAATAACTCATTGAGTTTTTATAACTCACACTGATAGTACTGTTTGCGGTTACCGGGATATAACCAGTTAAATTGAAGGCTGCATTTACTTGTGATGCGCCGCCGCTTGCCAAAGAATATCCTAATAAAACATCAGGGTCTGCGGGGTTAAATAAGTTCGGGCTAACATCGAAAAAAGTTGTTAATTCTGGTGTTATTGAATTAGGCTGAACTGCCAAACTTGTTGCTAATGCTGCTGATATAGAATCAGCCTGATAGCCTGTAAGTATTTTTACAGGTGCAGTCCACGCCGTATACACCGTACTTGCTGTACCGGATTCAAATTGAAATAAATTCCAGTTTGCTAAAAGCACGTTACACCTTACGTATAATGAACCTGTAGGTGCTGTTTGGGTTTTACCAGTATCAGTTGATAAAGATTCTGCAACAAAACCAAATGCACTATTGTACCATTGAATATTACCCTTATAGGTCATCGTGTACGCTGAACCCGCCACCACAGGTATAAAACCAGTAGTATTATAATTAGCATTTACAACAGGTACAGTATTACCCGGCAACAAGGCGTGTCCCAACGAAACGTTGGAATCATTCAAATTGAATAAATTCTTTGATGTAGTGATTGTTGCGTTAACATTACCGGGAATATAACCAATAGCGGCTGTTACTTGTGAGTTAGTGACCCCTGTTAGGAAAATTGTTGAACCAGTTATATCTAATTTTTGTTCAACTGCTGTTTTTGTTAAATTAGCTAAATTGGTAAATGCATTGCCAACAACGGTAGCCGGGATTGATTTAGGTGCTGTTTCACTTGTTATATTGGCTGTTATGCCAGAAAGATAATTAGTAATATCCATTGATTTCTTTTTGAAGGAAATAGGTTTATCACTAATAAAAAAGCCCGGCTATTGCGACCGGACTTAACCTTTTTTAAAAGCTGATTCCGGTATCGTTAATAGTAAAAGTTAACTCCAACCTGATTAAAGATGTTGAATATCGTTTTTGCTGTACCGGGTAATTCAAGTTGGTAACCGTTATAGGGTAAAACATCCCGTTTCTTAATCTGATAAATACCTTGGGGCTTTTGATTAACTCTTTTAACCAAATAGCTTCATTATCTCTAAGGGCATCTGAAATTACCTTAAAAGTTGAAACAGATTGAACATTTATAACTTCTGATTCATCATTAAAAACATTATTGAAATTATCAGTGTAAACCCCTGAATTTAGGGTTAAAGGGTTCTTTGTTAAACTGGTTTTAGTAACATCAATTGTTTCACGGGGATTAAACATCATTAAAGAATCATACCCCCCTAATTGATTAGCAAACATTATTTGAACAGGAACATTTTTACAGCCAGTATCTTTTAAGATATAAGTTCTTAAAACGCTTTTAGTATTGCCTGATAAATCGGTAACACCTACAGTAAAATAGTTGGAGGTACTTATATTATAATTTGAACCAAAGGGAGTATCAAACATATCGCCAAATTCCCCACCTAAATTTAAACCGTATGCAGTATCAATTACATTAGGGCTTATATCTACTCTGGTTGCGCCTGTGGTATGACCTGAGAGGCTATAGCTAACACTACCTATGGGTGAATTATTAAAACCATAAAAGTTATAGCTTAAATATCCGGGGATACCATCATTTAAAAAATATAGATATTCGGTTGATGTACGGTATACGTTACTGATTTGGGGTTTATTGGTTAAAAAATTGGTAGTTGAACCAGTAGCGGTAACTACGAAATTTTTATAATCGTATTGGCTAAAGCTTATTTTATCAATCAAACCGTTAAAAACATAAAACAAACCAGATGTAAGTGTTGAACCATCAACAATACCTGCATCACCGTACAGCTTTTCAGTTACTTTCAGTTTATAGGCTTGTAGGATAGCCGAGGTTGAATCAACTATGTTAGCAGAAGGCAAAAGTTGATAATTTACAACGTTTGAAAGAATACTTGAAAGGTCTGTAAAGCTACTGGTACGATTCGCCGGGGTTGTATAAAGCCTTAAATTAGCTATGATGCTGTTATCATCAGCCTGAACCTGTACCTGAAAAAACTGTATAGCGGTGTTATCAGATGATACCTGAAATATAATCGGATTATTGGCCGGCGTGTGCTTTTGTGGTGTTTTGGTGAATGTAATCATCTATCCTTTTGGATAGGTAATATGATTTGGTAGGGTAATTAGTTATATTTGGAAAAACCTCTATCACTATGAATAAGTACGAAATATATTTTCCTCGCACTAAATACCCTAAAAAATTTACTGAACCGGAAAAAGACATTGTGTCATCTTTCTTGTTTTATATACCGCTTTTTCTCGTAATGAGTTATCTAATTGGAATAATTAAGATGATAGTCTATTATCAATATTTCAATCTTGATATTTTGTCATTAATAGATATCAGCGAAGCTGTGAATATAGCATTGGGTAATTTACTTCGCTCAATTTTTGTAGTAGTTATACTAATTATATCGATAAACCTATTGAAATATCCTATAAAGGTTTATGCTGAAATATTAGCTGCAATGACTTTTATACTGAACAGATATAAAAAGCCAAACTATAATATAATAGTTGGGTCAAGTATTGTATCGCTCTTTTTAGTTTCAATATTTATGTTTTTTGAGGAGTGGCGAAATCATAAAGTTTTTAACCGATTAGATTCTTTAGAGATGTTAGAACAGTTATCTATATGTGTTAGTCTGTTCGTGGCAATTTTTTTTAACTTTTTGACAATAAATTCCTATTTTTCGATACTTAAATATAAAAATCTTTCAACATTCGTTTTAGCTATAATAATACTATCAGAAACAGCACTTTTCTCTGCGATTAAAAACATACAACAATCCATTGAATCACATAATACCGGCACCTCAATCACAATTTTGAACCCTATCTCTAAAGCAGAAGTTCTAATCAAATCAGATTCTTGCTATTTCTATATTGGAAAAACTAAAAATTATATAATTTTCTACAACGATAAAACTCAAATTACAGAAATATATCCCCAATCAGAAGTTAAAAAAGCATCCCTGCATTAAAATTTTTGTCATCAACCCTATCACCGTATTTATTATAGATTTCTGTTTTCAATTTCTGAATAACAAAACCTTTAGCCTTTTCCTTTAAATCCTTTTTAAGCTGTTCCTTTTCTTCATCCCACTTAATTGCCGGGTGAGGTTTAAGACCTTTGTTGAACACCGTATTAACCATCATCCAAGCTAATTTTTCTTGCTGCTTATCTTCGGTTACCTCTTTAAATGGTGAAGCATCACCATAGTATTTAGGATTATCAACCATTCTGATATTCTTTTCCTGAATCCAAGTTAGAAACACCTGCATAGGTGGTTTTCTATCACCGTATGAATAAGGGGTATCGTATAATTTTTCTTTGGCACCATTAACGCCCCGGTACTGATAAAGCAGGTGTTGAGAGCCTTTTATATGTACTTCGTCACCGGCTGATTCCAGAGTAAGGTTTTCAATTTTGCCAGAGTTTACAAAGTTGGGGATTGATTGAATATTCTCATTTATCGAAAGGGTAAAAGCACCGCATACGGATTCAACCACCGATAATTCAGTAGTAAAATCGCTTTTGCTAACGCCTAAAGCATCGAGGGCTTTAGCGTTCGCCTGTGATAGATTCTGAGCCATATACGGGGTTATTTATTGGTTGATGACAACTTGTATCGTTTGTTATTTGATAGCCTTAAAAGTACTTACAATCGATATTATGAACTGATTTTACCATTACGATTTTCTTCTAATGTCACCTGTTCTTTAAGCAGGGTTGCAACCGTTAAAACATTGCAAACATTGTCTTCTAATACCTGCCAAAAGGGTTGTAACGTAAATTCGGATACACTTTTTCCGATTAGCCAATAGTTCCATCGAGATGAAAATTCAGCTTCGATGCTTTGCGATTCCTGAAATATTGGGTCACTACTAACGGAATCACTTTCCAGAACATCAGGTGTTTCTTTAACAACGAAGAACGCTCCAAACGTTGTAAATACTTTTCGGTGTTCCTCTTGACAGAAAAAAAACCGTTGATGACCTCTGGCATTGATAAGTTAAAAATGAATTCAGGGTTATGATTAGGGTCTTTGGCAAACAATGATAACATTACTGGCAGGTTACCTATAGCTGATGACAAAATACCTTCTTCCGTAAAATCCACACTTAGTTTCTGAAATGTAATGAAGTTATCATAACTCAATTCATCAAAAGGTTTGTAGGCTATTTTAGGTTTACCAGTTTTGGGTACGGTGCCGATAAAGGCTAATTTCTCAATCAGTTGGTTAACCTCTAACATCGATAACGCTTCAATATCTTCAATATCGGTATCAGTTAACAGGCTGATGATTTGAACGCTCATATCCAAATCAGATAAGTGTTTGATGGTGTAGATGTCATCATCAACCAATTCACCTTCGGTATCGGCAGCATTAAGCACCGGGCTTAACTTGATATAGTCCTTCAATTTAAGCTGTTCCCAACTTGAAGGCAGTTTGTTTAATAGTTCTTTATAATTCATTTTGTTGTTGTTAGTGAGTAATAGGTTTTATATTGTATTTTCGGATAAGCTTACGCACAATGAATAAAAAGTTCTATTTATTTCTTATTGGGCTCGCTCTACTTGTATTATTCTTATACTCCGCAAGAAAAGGCAAATATGAAGAGTTTCATAAAGCAAAAATTGACGGTAAAGTAGATACCGTATACCGATACAGAGAGTACGTTATGTTATTTGTCGGAAGCGAGGAATACCGAATTATCCCGTTTCTTTATCTACAAATACACCATTGGACAAATTAGCCGTAAAGGGCGATTCTGTTTACAAGAATGCTAATAGTGATACGCTGTCATTGACCCACGAAGGAGATGAAGTATTTCTTTTCACAGTTAAAAAAGGCACTTTTTTTTAGATAGTTTAAGCTGTGTAAAGCCTCCAATTACTTGTTGCTATGGCATCCTTTTTAAATTTGTTGGCAAGGGCTAAAGCCATTATCTGGTCATCCTTAAAGTTCTTAGCTGCTGCATACTTGATATGCCCGGTGCTGCTATAGGTATATTGAAAGTTGTGCATTTCCCCGGCTACCGATAATGGATATTTAATTGAACCCTGTTCCACGTCCTTAATCAACTCAATCATTAGCTGTGGCTTACTGGTTGCAGTAAATTTAAACCCTTGCAGGTTGCTGACAGTCATTACCAATTCTTCTTCTATCGGGTCGCCAATCCCGGTGCTGTCCAAAATCTTCAAGACGTTGGCGGGTAATCTGGCTATCTTATCTTTAATCTGCCAGTACGGTGCCTGAAACCTGTCTAAGTATGACACGTGGTTATCCTTATCAACCCCTATAATTACTGTCCAGTCTCCGTTTTCACCCTTACCTCTGGCAATATCAATACCGTAACAGATAGCCGGGTTTTTTGATAGTTCAGCTATGTTAGCATTGATGTTATCTGTACCAAATGGATTATCAGCATTAGCCATTTCTTCGGCTAAATACTCTTGTGCAAATACCGCTTTTGGTAGTTCTTTGCGTTTCTGTTCAATGTATTCGGCAGACAAATGCGGGTTATCGTAACACGTAAAATGCCAACTCTGATAATTTGGTTCGCCTTCAACACCTTTGGTATATAAGCTATGGAAATAGCCCCGACCACGTGGCGAACTCAAAAAGATTATATCACCATTGTACCGGGCTAATGTTGGTGAAATATGTTCATTATAACTTTCTTCCAGATTTGGATAAAAGGCTGCTTCATCCACCAGTACCAGATTTAAGGTATTACCACGTATTGTATCTGTAGCTATACCTGAATAGAACTGTATTTTACCACCCGTAATCAACTCAATTGAAAGAGATGAACTGTTTTGCCTCTTAACCAGTGATTGCGGTATATGCGTTAACAGTTCATTATAGAAGGTTTTACTTAAATCAAACTTATGACAGAAGTACGCTACCTTTTTACCTTCAACCATATAGCGCAAAGCAATACACTTAGCCAGATATGATTTACCGCTTTGCCTACCGCAACTAAGTACTTTTATCTTTGCTTTGCTATTCCAAACTGATTGTTGCTTCGGGTGAAGCTTAGGAAGGTTTAAGTCAATATTTACGTTCAAAACAGTGTTTTGTTACCTAAATCGTTCCCTATCCCGTAAAAACCGCCTTTAAACTATGTTAAAGGGGCTTTACAGGTTAGTAACGTAGTAGCTGATTAGGATTCAGCGTCTTCATTATCCCCGGTCGGGTCGTTATGAGCATCAACAAAATTGATGTTAACGTTATATTTTATCTCTCCCGATAACGTAGTATCATTATCGTTTTTAGCCAGTGTCGGCATCACATATTTAGCTACCGCTGAAAGTATAGTCCACTGCTTAAACTCTGGCATCATAGCCAAATCATCAGCCAATTCATCTACCTTATCCGCTAATACCTTTTGTATGGCATCCCTGATTTCCTGTGTAGTCTTATTTTTTACCCCCGGTTTCCTGCCTGAATTAATTGGTTTGGGGTCGCCTATCTTAAATTTTGCCATTCGCTATTCTATCGCTATTAATAGATAGGTAATAAGATATATGTGCGAGAAAAAAGATTGAGGTTATTCAGTTTTGCCGGGTTGAGAACAAAAAACACCGACCACAAACTTGTATTTAAATAGTAGAAAAACAGAAAAATAAAATCAACAATACGACAAAAAAAAGCAGAAAAAGTCAACAATCAGTAAAGCAAAAATGAGCACATTTTGACTTAATTATTTGCAAAAATCAAATATTGTCTGTCGTTAGCCAGTGGTAACGAAGGTGCTATAGCTTTTCGACAAAAAAACTTTTGGTCATAATTATTTTATAGGTGACAGTTATTAAATTTATGACATAAGGAATCAAAAAATGAGACAACAAAACAAACCCCAAAAGGACTGGTTAGATATTATAAAAGACGTTACAGCTATAATATTAACGATACTGACAATTATCCTTCTAATTTATAAGCATTAGTGTTTCATCAGCCTATAGCGATATAATCCGGGCTTCTAAAAGTTTTACTTTGTCGTTTACTGACTTTATCATAATATATAGTGTAGGGCAAATCCCCCCTACTTCAACACCAATGAAAAATTTAACAATAACATTTACCACCAACCTAACCGGAAGTTTGATTTTGACTGATGACGACCAGAAAACTATTAGAACAGCAAACTTTGAAGTAAGCTTAAACACAGTTAATAAAAATCGCATTTGGGTACATTTGCAAAACGAAATTTGCCCGGAGGCGTGGGTTGAAATAAAAATATATCAGCCTAACAAACCCCAAGCTGATATTGAAAGATTTCTAAATCTTCAATACTTATAATTTATTTTCAAGCTTTGGGGCGTTCTTTAAAAGTTTGCACTATTTATCTAAAACAGATAAATGGCAAAACTTTCAAAACAAGAAATTAAAGAACACAACATAGCAGTTGAACTACTACAAAAAGATAAATTAACCTTCGAAGAAAAACTAACAGTCTTTGAAAAATGGAATGAATCCGCAACATCCGTTAACAGCGAAGCCGGGGCTTTCTTTACCCCACACGATTTAGCCAGAGATTTTAGCCTGAATATATACGATAAAGCTAAATCAATAGACCTTTGCGCAGGTATTGGGATTTTAGCTTTCGTAGCGTATCATTACCGGGAATGTACAGATATTACCTGCATAGAACTTAACCCTACCTATATTGAAGTAGGAAAAAAGCTGTTACCGGAGGCTAAATGGATTAATGATTCAATCTTTAACTATAAAGAATTTGGTCACTTTGACCAAGCAATCTCAAATCCGCCGTTTGGAAAGATAAAAACGGGTTTAGATAAAGAAGTTCAAAAAGACTTGAAATACAAGGGTGCAGAATTTGACCTTATCGCTATTGAAATAGCATCCAAAATTGCTGATTACGGTTGCTTCATTTTACCCCAACAATCAACCCCTTTTAGGTACTCCGGGGCGCAATTCTTTATGGATTTAAGAGAGCAGTCAAAAGGATACAACCCGCACGGCTTACAAGTACCTAATAAGGTTCAGAAATTCATTGAGGAAACCGGGTTTGATTACCAGTTCAACATCGGCATAGATACCGGTGTGTACCGTGACCACTGGCGGGGTGTATCTCCTATTTGTGAAATTGTTGATTTTGATTTTAAGCCGAAATAAACCACTTACCAACATTCTTAGCCAAGTGTTGATAAAAATACTTTAGTCACATAAAAACATTAGTAAATTTGAGTATGATTAAAGTAAATATTAGCAACTATCGAAGTGTTTTAGAAATACCTCGAATAGATGATAAGCAAATTGTATACACTTTTAAATTTTGGAATGACAGTTGGGGTAATATTAGCTACCTCGATTTAAAAGATAATAAAACCTACAACGGCAGATTTTTTTTAGTTCAAGATGGCAAAACATCGGAAGTGTTAATAAATTTCAACTGCGATGAATGTGCATTTTACAACCCTCAAAATCCTGATGAAGAAAGCCCGGTTCAAGTTTTGGGATTTAACAGCTTTATGGATTCCTATACTAAGCCTTATATTTCAAACTAAAAAAATGAACCAAGAAAAAATTGATAGATTTTATAAGGCTGTTTCCGATATAGAATCTCTGCACAAAAGTGAACTTGCAAGTTCATTAACAGATTATTTTGAACATAGAATCGGTGAAACTGATTTAATAATTTGGAAAGAAAACCCCGGAACCTTAGTAAGGAATCAGGTAATTGCTGCCGCAAACGATTATCTAAAATAAAAAAAGGCTAACGATTAACGGATAACCTTCTTATGAAATTTATTAAAATCCCGGTTTTACTGCTGACCGGGAAACAGCATAACTTATTTTTGGCTTTCCCGTTGATAGTAGCTGTAAATAATTGTTAGCAGTTCACCCTTCCCTGCCGGGCAAGTCCAACACCAAGTACGCTCTGGTACTATCACTGCTGCCAGTTCTTTTATGGTATCCATATCGGCACCAGATGCTACAACTTCTTTGTATTGCATCCATTGTTGCAGCATCGGTAGTACCGTATCAATTTTGCTTAGAATATCTGCTTTAGTCATTTTCGTTCTCCTTTTGGTATTCTTTAATTTTGTTCTGTAGTTTCAATAACTGAAAACACTTTTCGTAATCTTCTTTTTGTTCTAAGAAGCTAATCAACTGTACTATGTAGTTGATGAATATTTGAGCATCCCCCGTTTCCCCGATTTGCTCTAAATACCCCGCATAAATGTTATTTACGGCGGTTTCGTCGGCATCGTATTTTGTAATGATTAATGCCGTCACCTGATTCATTTTATTGAATAGATAGGTGTAAACTTTATCGGTCATTTTATATTCAGTGCCTTAATTCTTTTAAGTAAAATCCTTCTTTGCGCTATGTACTGCTGCTCAGTGAATTTTAAATTTTTAATCTTATCCTGACGGTTCAGGTCATCATCAAACATTACGTCAAACAGTTTATTTTCCTGCATAGTAAGTTTGGTCTTTATCTGCTCTAAGGGCGTTAAGCCTTTGTTTAAATCCATATTTTTAATCTTGTTGAGGATATAATCCCGGTACTCTTTATAGGCATTTGTGGGCTTGCGCTTGTAAAATTTTTCGCCGTTCCAGAGAGCGGTAACAAACTCGATTTCATCAGGGGTTAACCTTTTTTGAATCTCTTGCCACCTGTCGGGGCTGTAATCCCGGTCGGCGTAAAATTCACCGTCTGAAATTGGTATACCCCGGTAATCGGTATTTTCTCCTGATTCATTGTAAGTATCCGTTGGGCTTACATAGTCATCTGAAAAGTAGTTGCTACCGAAGACCAGTTTCGTACCAAATGAATTATTGGGACTATTGGGGTTTGACTTTTTGTGCATAAACTGATACTTAGCGATAACCACCGCCAACGCTTCGATGCTATTAGGATTGCGATTAAAGCGTTCAACCAGTTTTTCCGGGGGATACTTTGAGAGTTCCAACCAGACCTGTAATTCAACTTCTTCGGCTATCTTCGTGTACCTGCTGATGTGTAGTTTACCCTTGTAGTACCCGTCTATCCTTACTTTTAATCTACCTGTGTTGTAGTAATCTGTTATGATTTTGTTTGCTTGTTGTTTGATATCCACCCCGGTTTATTTAATGCGTACAGGTAGGCTATCAAACCACCTTTTAAGGGCTACAGCTAAGAAAGATGCAGCTAAGGGTACTAAGACCAGTTGAATAGTAAAAACTCCTAAGAAGGCTTGTATTGCTATCCAGATACAACCGCCCCACCATCCAAGGCAGAGCGGGCAATTAAATGGTTTTTTTCCGGATAAATTTAGTTTTAGTAAACACCAGATGTAAGCAGGATTGATTAATAAGCCGTTTACCGCTAATCCTATCAATATTGATATTATTATCATTTTTGCCACCCTTCCAACCTCCTGTAACCTATATTTATTTTTCTTGATACTGCTTCTTTAGGCAGATTTATCATATCCTTAAACGTGTAGCCTCTGGCATCTTCGGACGTTGCGACCGGGCAATACTCTAAGGTTACTTCGTAACTATCAATCGGTAGGTTTGATAGATTATATGTAACAGTGGCATCAGCGTAAACGTTGATGTAGCACATTGTTAAATCCAACTTATCAGCCAACTCTTTTAAAGCCTGATACTTTTTTACTTCTAAAAATGAAGTAGAAAATGAATCTACATTTTGATACCTGATTTTAATTTCGCCTAACCAATCAGTTGTTAGTGTGCTACCTGAACAATCCCAAACCGCTTTATCTTTAACCGGGCTAAAATCGGTATGTACTTTAGGGAATATAGAGATATAATATCCTCTGCCTTTTATTTCTTCTAATTCGTAATCGCTCATTATTTCAATTGTTTAATGTCATTCTTTAGTTCTGCTATTTCAGAAATCAGGGTGTAGCAATCTTCACTGATTGCTTTACCGCTCTTATTATTTGTATCTACCATATAGTACCCTTCCGTGGTGCTGATAAAGATTAGATTGTTTAGTTGTAGTACTTGCATTTGTATTCCTTCTTTAATTATAAATACTACAGTAAAAGTTTAAATGCCCCATTTTACTCGTTTTTTTGAAAATAAATTTTTGACATAAAAAATCCCGTAGCGGGGGCTACAGGTCACGAAGGTTTAAGTAAGGTGTTACCATGCCCGGAGGGCATCTTAAAGATTCAGTTAAGGCTTTTTAGGGGCTATTTCCTGCTGTACCATCAGAGCGTCAATATCTGACTTTAGCCGATACTTAGCCGTGATGGAATAGTAGTTGCCATACGTGATTAAATTGCTTACCACGGGAACGTAATACGCCACGAACAGGGCTTTTAACTTCTTATCCGAAATTTGAAAATTTTTCAAAATCTCAGTTTGTGAATAGTAAGAATCCCGGTCAAACATTTGTTCCTATTTTAAGTTACAATAGTGGTGTCACGCTTTGATAGCGGGCTTGCCGATGGTAACTTTTTAGTTGGTGCGGGCGTACCGCTCTTAGCGCAAGCGGTTAAAGTAATTGACGCAAGTGCTATAAGGCTAAGGTTTACTATAGTTTTCATAATTTAATTTTTTCTTTTTTTCCTGCTTTTGTCAATCAAATAAAACTGGTAAAGCACATATAGCATCACACTTATCAGAGCGACGAACACCGTACTATCCTGCCAATTATCAAACCAAATCTTACCTGACATCCTAATTAAAGTTTATCAAATTTAGGCATATATGCCTAAATAAACAAGTCGGCTAATATCAATTTTTGTTCAATGGCAAATCCACGTGACATTAAGGGTATAAAAACGGTCGGTGCCAACATCAGAAAGTACCGAAAGTTACAGAACCTAAGTCAACAAGATTTAGCCAATCTTCTTGATACCGACTTATCCCAAGTGAACAGGATTGAGTTAGGCAAAATTAACACTACCGTTTCAATGCTGTACGCTATAGCCGAAGTCCTAAAGGTCGAACCCTACAAGTTTTTTATAATTGAATAAAACCCGGCACGTTACACCGGGGTATCAATAGGTTTAGTCAATAATCAACCTATCATCGGTATCATATAACAAGATGCTAAAACTGCAATTATCTTTTTCTTCGCCTTCTTTATACACGTTCGAAAAGGTATTAATTGTTCCGTTTTCTGCGGCTGCTTCAAGATAAGCCCTCTTTTCTGCATACGTTCCCGCTTTGGGGAAGTTATCAACCCATTCGTTTATCACATTCACCTTTGCCATATCAGCAAGTCCATATTTGTCAATAATTGAATCGTTATGAAATTTATTCAATTCATCTTCATTCATTTCAGTTACCTTTTTTTCCATAATGTTTTTGTTTTTAGTGTTTTAAACCCGGGCACTTTACACCGGGGGTTGGGTTGTTGTTTAAATGGCGTACGCCATGCTTAAACCTTATTTTGCGCTCATAAGAAAAAGCCGTCCGGTTGAAAACTCAATTATTTTAAATAGAGCACCGACCGCCAAATCTTTATATAAAGGCAACTCTCGATAAGATGATGAGTATGACCACGCATCCAAAGTTGGAATGACTTTTATATCAATGACCTGATTATCTACTTCAACTTTACCTGATACGTATTTATGCTTCGGATTAGTAAATCCAAATTCAACTATTTTAACAATCGTACCTCTTTCCAATACTTCGCTTTTGGTCTTTTTCATAATCTCTTTATTTATAAATACTCTCCTACTTTTTTAAGTGCCCTAAAAAACTAAATTTATTTTTTTGGGGGCTTAACTAAAAATGGGAAGCTTTCGCCTCCCATTCTATAATTCAACCCGTCGTTGAATTTCCTATATATCACCCTCACTAATCACTCTTTCTACATTCAGTTCTTACACTGATTTCCTATAGCAAATATAGTACATTTATACCAATCTGTCAAGTAATATTTTAACTTAATTACCTGATTAACAGATATATAAAAACTAAATTTAGTTTTTTCGATGATATTCAAAATCTATAGCTAAAACTATTTGGTCGTTGTTGTTTTTCAATAATTTGGCACCGTATAAATTCACTGATTTGGTGCTAAGATTATAAGTATCGGCGGTGCTAAAACTATAATTTACGCTGCCAGTTCGGCATCCAAAACGCCTGAAAGTGTCACCGTCCGGGTTGAAGCATCAATTTCAAAGGTCAATATCCAAGTTTCGGTGGTAAAGGTTTCATTACCCTGATAGCCTTCGGCAACCAATTGTTGTAACCTGCGTTCCATTGCAAAAAGCTTCATAAATGGCATAAGTTGGGTAGCCCGCTTATATTTGGTGCTATTCACCATCAGGAAACCTTCCATTGGTTGTACGTCAGTGTTAAGTGCTGTTAAAGCCTTTGAAGGTTCAGGCTTCACGGGTTCAGCCTTCACTATTTCAGATTTAACAGCGGTTTGCGCTTTAAGTCCCGCCAAGAACTGTTTAGCCTTATCAACTGGTTTAGGCTCTGGTTGCAGTACTTGCGCTGCCGGGGCTGCCTCTGGTTTTAAAGCCTCTGGTGCTGATACCTGAACGATTGCCGGGATTGAATCCATAGCGGGCAAAGCAATGTTGTTGGCAATTAAAGCTGCTTCAAGTAATTTAATGTAAGCATCTTTATCATTGTTTTGTACTTCCAGAGGTTGAACCGCTGTCGGCTGAACTGTTGACGGTTGCCAATCATTGGGGCGTTTTACCCAATTGGTTGTTTCAGCGTTACGGCAAGCTGAATCATCAGCCACATATCGTTGAACCCATAACGGACAATCAACGGTATTTAGGTAAAAAAAGTGCTTGTTGACAGTAGCTTCATTCAGGTAATTGAAAGTCTTAACCATTGAATAGTGTTCAGACTTCGCCCCCCTGATGCTTTTACTTGATAGTTTGATAACAGAAGCTTCAACCAGAGTTTTCTTGATGAAGGATAAATCATTCCGGGTTAATGATAAAAACCACCTGTGATTATTCAGGTCAAGATTGTAGCCTGACTTATTGCTGTAGTAATTGCATTGGTGAATGATGTACCGTACCTTATTTAATTTATCTTCCGAATAAGCAGGGAATAATCCTGACAGGTCTAATGATTTTGGGGTGTTGAAAATTACAGGTTGTGTAATATCATTTTTGAAATTTGATTGCATTGATTTATTATTATACCATCCAAACCTTTAATACCGAGTACCAGTCGGTATAGGCAGATGTACCCCAAGGTTTGGTACGAGATACATCTGCACAATAAACAATGAATTGCTTCTTTATTTTAAATACGACCTTATTTCAAAGAAGTCAAAAAAAGAAGCAAAAAAATTAAAAATAATTACTTTTCAATCTCATATCTTCAAAAATAGTCCATTTTTCTTCGGGAGTGTCACAGTTATGTAAGCATTCAAACAGGGAAATAAAAGCCGTGGGCGTTGAAGATTACAACCATCCCCGCAGTATGTACGCCTAATATGTACGGCAGTATATACGTGTATATGTACGGCGGTATGTACGTGTGTATGTACGAGTATATGTACGTGTGTATGTACGCAATAGAGTATTATAGAGTTATAAAGAGAAATAAAGAGTTATATAGAAATATAAAGAGATTTAAATAATTGAAAGAGATATTTAAGTTGAATAATGAAAGTACATAGGTTGCTATTGGGGATTATTTGTTAAACAGTAACACAGAAATATCTAAAACCCTGCGAGGTGTTGAAAAAATCCTTTTAGGTTTTAGTCTTCAACTTGCAAAGCAATATCCTTTTTGATTAGTAATCCCCCGGAGGGCAGAAAGGAATAAATCTTCAACCTGCGTATGCAGTAGCCCTTCTACCGGGTTAAGCCATGCCCGGAGGGCATTTTAAATAATGAATAAGCTTTGGGGTGAAACTCTGTTACAGGTAATTATCCTTCAAGTTGCGTAAGCAGTAATCCTTCAATCTTCTTTAGCCAAGCCCGGAGGGCATTTCATATAAGTGAATAGCTTCTTTAATTGAAAATAATGAAGGAATAAGCTTTCAACCTGCGAAGCAGTCTCTTTTCAACTGTTTTACCTGTACCCGAAGGGCTATATCTCAACTGGAATAAGGGTTTCAATTTTGAAGACTATGCCGGGACGGCATTTTAATTGGGTTTAAAGGTGAAATCTTCGGTCTAATTTATTACACGTACGCTAAAACCTATTTTAAAGCCTTTTAAGGCATTATTAATTTTCGACGATACGTATATCAAAAAGTGTATAATTATGAGTTAGACAGGAGATATTGAAGCCTAAAAGAGGCTTAGACCTTATAAAACATAAAACTAAATTTAGTTTTACGTTTTTTCATCAATTTGTAAGCAGTAGCCCCTTTACCGGGTTAAGCCATGCCGGGACGGCATTTTAAATAAAGGATATTCAGAAACCATTTTACACCCATTTTCAACCCTGAATATTTGTTTTTTAGCTATAAAATCCCGATATTTATCGTTATAAATTGGCTGATTATGGATGCAGAAAGAAAAGAAAAAATTAAGAAATTATTCACCCGAAATATTGTTGGTATCAATTCTGAAAGGGTTCTTAACATCAATGATAATTTGATGTTAAACCAGTGGTTTGAGCAGGAAAAAAAGCAAAATACTATCCGAGACTTAACAAAGGATTTCAACCCTGACGTTCAGGTTATCGTTACCAAAGAGCAGTTAGACATCACCAACCAAATTAAAGCTTTGGCGGGTATGGCATCAACGGTACAGGATATTAAAGAAGATGTTCAGTTCGTTAAAGGTGTTTACACCCGGAAACCAGAACAAAAAGACAAAAAGGCGTTTACCACAAAAGAAGAACGTAGTATTGAACGCAAACGGATACTTCTAAAACAACCAAAAGTTAAATAGTTTAAAACTTGCCCAAAAACGCATATAAGCCTAAGAAATTAGGCTTTTTTATACCTTTTTAGGGAACAAAACAGGGAACAAAATGCTCTAATTTCAACCTCTAAAACTAATATTTTCCCTTTTTATATCATCTCCCCCGCCCTACTGGTTCAGCAAAAGCTAACCAATAAAAAAAGACCATAAATTTTTAAAAAAAAATAAAAGTAATTTTTTTTCCGCATTGGTTACTATTTTTTGAGAACCAGTAAAAAACGGCGTTTTTATCATAAAAAACAGCGTTTTTTGGGTAAAAAAAGGGAACAAAATAGGGAACAAAACGGGCTAAAAAGCGGCTTTTTTAGCGATTTTTTAAAATTAAAAAGTGCTTTTTTGATATCGTTAGGGCACTTTTCATTTTTTTTACATACCTTTCAGTTCCGATTTTACTAACCAATGCTGCATTTGTACTTAAAATATGTGTACCGTAAAGATGTTAAAAAGCTACGATAAGTTAAGTGGACTTTTGTAAAAAGATGGGCCTCACCCTGCCCTCTCCAAAGGAGAGGGTTCTTGAGTTACATAGTTGCCAATGCTTCTATTATTTAGTCTTGCATTTTAAAGTCCTCTCCTTTGGAGAGGATTTAGGTGAGGCAGTTTAGGTGAGGCCTCGCCCCTCAAATTTTCAGCTTCGCCCTGATTTTTTATTGGCTATAGCTATCTTTAATTAGATTTACCTGATGGAGAAAACCGGGAAACAGTTATGGTTTTACTGTTCGCTGCTGATAGCAGTAATGCTCAATAGCGGCAGGTTGCTTGCCCTGCGCGAAAATGGCATTGTGGCACATTACTGGCGCTTTAACGCTGCCGAATTTGGCTACCAATTATTGGCGCAGCTGGGTTTCTGCTACCTCCTGTTTTCGCTCAATTTAGGTCGTGGTCGCTTGGCCAGGTATCGGGATAACAACAAATACCTGAGCTATTTATCGCTCAATTTTCTAATAGCATTTTTTGGCATGGTGCTGATAGGCGGCGTACAAAAGCGGGTATTTAGCTTCAACCCCAACCAAATCAGGGGGGCTTTTTGGCTAGGATATTTAACCCGGTATGCTTTAGCTGCTTTATTAATTGGTATTATTATAAAAATAGTGCTGCTGCTGCGCCAAAACAAACAACAGGCCATTGAAAACGAACAACTTAAAAATGCCTACACAACAGCCGAACTTGAATTATTAAAAGAGCAGCTTAACCCTCACTTTTTATTTAACTCGCTGAGCAGTTTATCGGGCGTGGTGCGCGAAAACCCGGGCCTGGCGCAGCTATATATCAAACACCTGTCGTCGGTTTTCAGGTATACATTAATTAAGCCTGTAAGCAGCCTGGTTACCGTGAATGAAGAATTGACCATGGTAAAATCATTTGCCCAGTTATTAAAAATGAGATTTGAAAATGCCTTTGAGCTAACAATTGACGTGGGCGATGCCTTCATGCAATATAAACTGCCACATTTATCGTTACAGCCTTTGTTGGAGAATGCGGCTAAGCACAACGCGGCAACCCTGAAAACGCCATTGAAGGTAACCATTAAAATGTGTGGCGATGAATTATCGGTAAGCAACAACCTTAACCAAGTAGATGCAGATGGTACCGGCACCGGCCTGGCCAACCTGAACCAGCGCTACAAAATATTGATGCAACGGGAAATAGACATTGAAAAAACTACCAGCTATTTTACAGTTAAGCTCCCTTTGAAACATGAATAAACTACGTGTTGTTATAGTTGAAGACGAACCCGTTACCGCCCGTAACCTTGCACATGTGCTGCAAAACGTTGATCAAAACATCGATGTTACAGCATCCCTGCCTGATGTAAAAGACGCTGTGGAATGGTTTAATGATAATCCGGGCGCTTACGATCTTGTATTTATGGATATTCGCCTTGCTGATGGTGTATCCTTTGATATTTTTAAGCAGGCCGATGTACTGAAACCGGTTATATTTGTAACGGCTTATAACGATTATGCCATTCAGGCTTTTAAAAACAATGGCATTGATTATATTCTTAAACCCTTTGATGAGGCCGAAATAGAACTGGCGCTAAGCAAGTTTAAACGGCTGGTAGTACAAAGGCCCAAAGGCGATGCAAACCAGCCATTTGAACAACTGCTGCAACACGTAAAAATATTGGCAAAACCGTATAAGAAATCATTCCTGGTTCATTTCCGGGATAAGCTGATCCCCGTTGAAACGGTTAAGATAGCCTGGTTTTATACGGCCCATGAAATAGTATACGCCCAAACCACCGACGGGCAACAATACAACATTGAGTTTACTATGGAACAGTTGGAGCAACAGTTGGAGCCCGACCTGTTCTTTCGCGCCAACCGGCAGTTCATCATCAACCGCAAAGCCTTAACCGAGGTTGATTTTTATTTTAACGGACGCCTATCGCTGAAAATGAAGCCCGAACCGCCGGAGAAGATCCTCATTAGCAAAGCAAGAGTGCCTGAGTTTAAAAAATGGGTAGATAGTTAAGATTTTCGATTTCGGATTTAGCAAGCGGAAATAACGAGTGCAGTCACTTCGCCCCCCGGTTTTTCAGCTTCGCCGGGGTTCCTAAAACTTAAGCAGCATTTTCTGGTCAACTTTATATTGTCAATCAAAAACGACAAAATAATTCAACCGACTAAGAAAATGAAACATCAAATTGGCCCATACCGCATATACATATTATTATTCCTGGCGATACTTGTAACCGCCGAGATTATCTGGAGCTGGAAGAAAGATAAAAACGCTTATGACGTTAAAGAAACCTTTGCAAACCTTTATGTTTTTGTTGGCTTCCAGTTTTCTAAATATCTTTTTGCCGGCTACCAGTTAGCCATACTTGGCTTTTTTGCCAAACTGGCGCCGTTTACATTAGCCAGGAACGGCTGGGTTTTCCTGCTCACTTTTATTACGGCCGATTTTATTTATTACTGGTTTCACCGCATCTCTCACCATTGGAAACCGCTTTGGGCTTTCCATCTCATCCATCACTCGGCCATGCACATGAACCTTACGGCGGCTTACCGCCTTAACTGGTTTTCGGCAATTGTTAGTCCGCTGTTTTTTATACCGGCGGCACTGCTGGGAATGCCAACAGATTTTATTGTGATATCCTATGTGCTTAACCTGGCTTATCAATTCTTTTTACATACCGAAATTATTGGCAACCTGGGCGTAATAGAACATGTAATGGATACGCCATCGTCGCACCGGGTGCACCATGGCAGCAATCCTATTTATATTGATAAAAATTTTGGCGGCGTGTTCATTATCTGGGATAAGTTGTTTGGCACTTACCAGGCCGAAACCGAAAAGGTAAACTATGGCCTAACCACGGGCTTTGTAAGCAACAACCCGTTTGTATTGGTAGCCCGCGGGTTTATTGACTTGTTTAAAAACAAAAAATCTCCCGAAACAAACGAAGAGACCGGCACCATCGCTTTAAAGCAAACCTGCCGGCAGGCAATTTCCTGATCAAACAAAAAATAAAACTGAATAACATATACAGAACATTAAAATTTTAATATTATGAAAAGCGTAAAAACAACAATGGTGATATTGCTGATGGCATCAAGCCTTGGTTTAGGTTTAAATTCCTGTAAAAAAGATGGCGTTGCTGCCACCGACGTAACCGTAACTGAAGCAGACGCGGCAGAACTTACTACGGATGCCGTAACACCAACAACAGGCGGGTTTGCATTACAGGTAAACAGTTCGGTAACTATCCATAAAACGGTTGCGTTAAGCTGCGGCGTAAAAAAGGACTCAACCTTAACCAAAACAAGCGCGGCGGGTGCAACACCATCATACAGCTACAACCTCAGCTGGAATTATATGCTCACCTGCGCCGGTATTGTGCCCAGCCAGCTTACCTTCAATTTTACCGGCTCGCACACTTTTGATGGCGCGCGTATGTCATCAAACGGCAATAGCACGGGTAGCTTTGTCCTCACTAATTTACAGCCATCTGCATCAACTTACAGCTTAAGTACTACTTTTACCCATACCGGCACCGAAACCTCAAAAATTGCCCGTAAATACACCTTCACAAGCAATTTAAGCATTACATCGTCAAACATACTGGTTGATAAAACTACCTTGAAAATAGTATCGGGCAGCGCCGCGGTTAAGCTTACAGGCTCGTCGTCGTCCGGTAAGTCTTTCAGTTTTGCCGGTACCATCACCTTCCTTGGCGACAATAAGGCTACCCTACTTTTAAATAGCGGTGCCAGCTATGCTATTCAATGGTAAAGTGTATTTTTAACCAAATTACGAATGATGAAAAAGCAAGGAATTATAAAAGCACTTTGGCTAATAACCGCAATAATGACTTTAACGATACTAATGAGCAAACCGGCTATTGCCCAAACCTCAATGCCCGATTTTAAAAACTCTACCCCGGAGCAAAGAGCACAGTTTCAGACAGAAATGATGAAGAGCAAGCTAAAACTGGATGCTGCCCAGGAGAGCAAGGTGCAGGCCATTAATTTAACTTACGCCCGTAAAATGCAGGCAGTAATCAAGAGCGATGACGGTCGCTTTAGCAAAATGAAACAGGCCAGGAGTTTGCAGGAAGGAAAAGACCAGGAATTAAAAAGCGTGTTCACCCCGGCGCAGTTTAAACAATACAAGGACTTTGAGGATGAGATGAAAGCGAAACTAATGGAAAAGATTAAAGAAAAACAATAACTTTTTAAGGCACTGTACCAGTCACCTGGTTTATAGTGCCTTTTTTAAATTTATGTTGAGATTATGAAAAAGTTAATAACTGTGCTCCTTTTGCTTTGCACTATAGTTACAGCAAAAGCTCAGCATCATTTTGAAAAAGTTGATCAATGGCTTGCCGATAATACCGAAAAAATGGGTGGCCGTACCGTGCTTATGGTTTATAAAGATGGCAAAATCATTTACACTGGCAGCAAGGATGAAATGACCATAAAACAAAGGTTTGCCACAAAAATGATTGCTCGTAAAATGAGCAAAACACCCAACCTTGATGCTTTCACCACTACTACCAAAATTCCGGTTGCCAGTTGCAGCAAATGGTTTAGCGCGGCTTTGGTGATTACTTTTGTTGACGAGGGCAAACTAAAACTGACCGATACCGTAGGTAAATACCTGTCTGTACTCTCCAAAAGCGGCAAGGGGGCTATTACCATAAGCCAATGCCTGTCGCACCTTACCGGCATCCAGGCGCCGCCCATAAAAGAGGCATTACAGGATATGAAAGATATTCACA
Source organism: Mucilaginibacter ginsenosidivorax (assembly GCF_007971525.1). NCBI lineage: Bacteria > Pseudomonadati > Bacteroidota > Sphingobacteriia > Sphingobacteriales > Sphingobacteriaceae > Mucilaginibacter > Mucilaginibacter ginsenosidivorax. Next base: position 5,606,042 of record NZ_CP042437.1, on the reverse strand, counting down.
GCATGGATCAATCTATCCAAAACATTGCGGATATGCCCATTGAGGGAAAGCCCGGTACGCTGTTCAGGTACAGCAACGTAGGCCTGCAAATGGCGGCAGCTGTTATTGAGAAAATTAGTGGTAAAAGTTTCGAAACCCTTTTTGCCGAACGCATTGCCGGCCCATGCGGTATGGTTAATACCGATTTTGGCAAAGGCCCTGTAGCCTTCCCAGCCGGGGGGGCATGGAGCACTCCCACCGATTATCTTAACTTTTTGGTGATGATATTAAACAAAGGTACCGTTAACGGCAAACGTGCGCTAAGCGAAAAAAGCGTTAACGAAATGCAGGTAGACCGGATAACCAAAGACGTAAAAATAGCCTATGCACCTGAAGAAGCCGGCAATGCCGGCTATGGTTTCGGCGAGTGGGTATTGAAAGCGTCCGGCCCGCAAAATCCAACACCGGCAGTAAGTAGCCCAGGTTTATTTGGCAGTTTCCCCTGGGTAAATAACGATAAGCATTATGCCGCATTTTTAATGTGTTTTTACATTAAAAATGACGGCAGGCACGAACGATATTATGCGTTGAAACAATTGGTTGATGAGGCTTTATAATAGGGAGTTCAGCTGAAGGCAGAAACCAGCATATTCACGGGTTAAGACCCCGCGACTGTTAAAGATTTTAAAAACTCTCCCGCGAGGTTAGCGTAGCGTAACTCGTGGGTAAAACTGGTGTAAGCTTCCAGCTTACAAACACTAACAAATCAATTGAATATCCAACAAGCCCTTAATTCCGGCATAATCACGTGCGCTGCTATATAAATAATGTTCGGGCGTATCTACCCAGCCTGCTGCAACCGGGTTAAAATGAATATATTCCAATTTCTGATCAATAATAAGGTTATCGGTCAATTCTATTGGATGATTACCTTGCTGCCAAAACTGGTTGTTTTTATTGTTAGGATTAAAGTTACCTTCCTTGGCAAACATCCAAAGCAACCAGTCTTTACGGCTTTCCTGCGGGTTGTCCTGAATAGCCTTGATGATCGCTTTTGAAGTATGTGTTTTAAAATCCCGCAAGATGTCTTGCATTGGTTTGCCTTTGGTTCCCATAATAAGATGCACATGGTTACTCATAATAACCCATGCGTAAATTTCCAGGCCCTTCTTTTCCATGCAAAACTTAAAACTATCAACAAGTATTTCTTTGTAAGCAATACGGGTAAAAACATCCACCCATCTTACGGTGGTAAAAGTTGCGAAATAAAGTTTTTCCTGGTTGCGAAATTTATGGCTAAGGCTCATGGTGAAAGCAAATTAGCAACTAAAAATATAATTTCAAATTATTTGATTTGATTAGTTCAGCTGAAAGCTGAAACCATGGTAGTCACGGGTTAAAACCCCGCGACAGTAAACGATTTTAAAAAACTCTCCCGCAAGGTTAGCGTAGCGTAACTCGTGGGTAGAATGGTTGAAGCCTTCGGCTTCAGTTCAGCTGAAAGCTGAAATCATGGTAGTCACGAGTTAAAACCCCGCGACAGTAAACGATTTTAAAAAATCTCCCGCGAGGTTAGCGTAGCGTAACTCGTGGGTAGAATGGTTGAAGCCTTTGGCTTCAGTTCAGCTGAAAGCTGAAACCATGGTAGTCACGAGTTAAGACCTCGCGACAGTTACATACTTATAATTTCTTACTAACTTCTATCCGGTGCAAAAGCCTCAATATCAATACTGTTTTTTGTACCCGAAATTACCTCCTGTACCAATAACCCTGTAGCTGCTCCTAAACTCAGGCCCATCATGCCATGCCCGGTTGCTATAACAAGGTTGCCGAATTTATTGCTCCTGCCGATATAGGGCAAGCCATCAGCAGATGACGGCCGGAAACCAAACCAGATATCTTTTTCGGCAGGCACAGCTGGTTTCAAGCCGGGGAAATACTTAGGTACCGATTCAACAATACCCTTCACGCGGTTCATGTTGATGCGGTTGTTGATTTTATCAAGTTCCATAGTGCCTCCGTAGCGCAGGCCGCCATTCATGGGGGTGATGGCTACACGTGCTTCTGCCAGCAATGCCGGAATCTGCATGGATGGAACTTGTTCTTTCACATTAAAAGAATAGCCTTTACCCGGCATCAGTAATATTTTAACTCCCAACAATTTACCTATCGCCGGCGACCAGGAGCCCCCCGCAACAATATATTCATCGGCTTTAAATTCTTCATTGTACGATAAAACCCTCGTTACTTTACCTGCAACAGTTTCTATTTTAGTAACCTCTTTATTCGTAATAAGATTTACCCCGGCGCCTCTGAGGTATTTTACCATCGCCGCCATCAGCTTATTTGGCGATAGGTGTGCATCGCAACGATAGTGTACCGCGCCTAATACGTCAAGCTCCAGGTTGGGCTGCAGCTTAACACAATCAGCCGGGCTAAGCACGGCCATATCCAAACCCAGTTCGCGGCCCTTTTCGGCCAGGTGAGCTTCTTCTTCGCCTGCCTTTTCGGTTTTGTAAAACATCAGGATCCCCTTTTCAACCAGGTCGAAATCAAATTCCGGTTCTTTACTCAAATCTTCATAGAGCTTTTTGCTTAGTAAAGAAAGTTCGGTTAACGGTGTTGCAGACCGCTCTACGTGCCCTGCATTTGCTTTTTGAAGAAACTTTAGTCCCCAGGAAATAAGTTGCGGATTAAACGATGGCTTTACATAAAACGGGCTCTTACTATTAAACATCCATTTTATGCCCTGCGAAACCATACCAGGAGTCGCCAACGGAATAAAGTGACTGGGCACTATCATACCCGCATTGCCGAACGAGCAGCTATCAGTCAGATCGCCTTTATCCAACACGGTAACCTGGTGCCCGGCCTTTTGTAAATAATATGCGGAACTTAAACCTACAATTCCGCCACCTATGATCAGCACTTTTGCCATTTTTTGAAAGCTTAAAGCTAAAGGCCTAAGACCGAAAGCTTACTTTTTAATTAAAACTTGTCATTTCGAAACGAGGTACGAGTGAGAAATCTTATACGAGCGATGGGCCGTGAAGCTTGTCGTATAAGATTTCTCCTCACTCAACGCTCAGGCCTGCCCTTCGTTCGTTCGAAATGACAAGTGGATTATTATTGTTATTTCTTTATATCACCTGGAAACCATGTGCATACGGATCGTCATCATCTATTTTGATGGTATTGTAACCATAAACTTTTGCCCAGCCTTCAACACTCGGAATAATGGCATCCAGTTCGCCAATTTTCACTACATCTTCAACCTTGCCTGTGAATTTACTACCGATAATACTTTCGTGGATAAAAGGCTCGCCAACTTTCAGCTTGCCTTTGGCATACCATTGTGCCATACGTGCAGATGTACCGGTGCCGCATGGCGACCTGTCAATGGCCTTATCGCCATAAAATACGGCGTTACGGGCGGTAGATGTACTATCTAACGTTGCGCCCGCCCAAAGGATATGGGTACATGTATTTATGGTAGGATCCTGCGGGTGAACGAATTTATATTTTTCGTTAATGCGCTTGCGTAATACCTGGCTCCAGGCTATCAGCTGCCCGGCGGTATAATTTTCAAGCCCGGCAAAATTTGGCTGCGGATCAACAATGGCATAGTAATTACCGCCATAAGATACATCGATGGTTAGCATACCCAGATCGGGGCACTCAACTTCCAGGTTGGTAGCGGCAAGATAGGCGGCCACGTTCCTGAGTTTAACCGAAGTGACTTTTTTACCTTCCTGCTTATATTCTATTAAAACAAGGCCGGCCGGCGCTTCCATACGTACTATGCCGGGTATTTTAGGCTGAATAAGCCCCTCTTCAATAGCAATGGTGATGGTACCAATAGTACCATGTCCGCACATGGGCAGGCAGCCACTGGTTTCAATAAATAAAACGGCCACATCATTTGCCGGATCATGAGGCGGAAACAAGATACTTCCCGACATCATATCATGCCCTCTTGGCTCAAACATCAGCCCGGTGCGTATCCAGTCGTACTCTTTTAAAAAGTGCTGGCGCTTCTGGCTCATGTTATCGCCCTTAAGCGTTGGGCCGCCACCTGCCACTACCCTAACGGGGTTACCGCAGGTGTGCGCATCTATACAAAAAAATGTTTTACTACTCATTTGAAAGCATAAAGCTTAAGGCCGAAGGCATAAAGCCGGCCTTAAGCTTTGGTTATAGTTTTATTAAATGATGATTAAGCTTCAACTTCGGTTAGTTTACCCCAGCTGCCAACAGGTAGTTCCGGGCGAACGGCTAATGCATCATTAATGATCTTTAACACTTTGGTGCGTTCTTCGCCAATTAACGGTAAACGTGGCGCGCGCACATTTTCGGTACCAATACCTGTTGCAACTTCGGCCAGTTTAATATACTGAACCAGTTTTGGATGAATATCTAATTCCAATACCGGCAAAAACCAACGGTAAATGGTTAAAGCTTCGGCAATTCTGCCGGCTTTTACCAAACGATAGATAGCTACCGTTTCTTTAGGGAAGGCATCAACCAAACCTGCTACCCAGCCATCGGCACCCATTACAAGGCTTTCCATAGCCAGTGGATCAACACCGGTAAATATGGCGTAGCGGTTGCCAAAACGGTTAAACATTTTGGTAACGTTTGATACATTACGGGTTGATTCTTTTACCGCCTGGATGTTTTTATAAACCGCCAGTTTTTCAAACATATCCAGTGTAACTTCAATTTTATAATCAACAGGATTGTTGTATATCATGATAGGCAGTTCGGTACTTTCGGCAACTGCGCCTATGTAAGCCAAAGTTTCGCGTTCTTCGCTGTTATAGCGCATTGGCGGCAATAGCATTAAACCATCGGCACCTGTATCAAAAGCTCTTTTAGCACAGGCTACAGCTGCTTTAGTGGTTTGCTCAGCAATATTTAATATTACCGGCACCTTACCATCAACATATTCAATAGTGTGTTTTAATAACGCAAACTTTTCATCATCGGTAAGCACACTGGCCTCGCCTAATGAACCGCCTAAAATAAACCCGTCGACACCAGCTTCAAGCTGTGCGGCAAGGTTAACATCAAAAGCATCAAAATCTAATTCGTCGTTATCGGTGAACTTGGTGGTTACCGCAGGGAATACGCCTTTCCAGTCAAAAGTTATCATTGTTTCTTATTTTTATCAAAAGTACGGTGGATTACTAAATTATTGAACTAACAATTTAGCAATCATTAGCCGGATTTTAGCCTCATTCCTCTGTTTTTGTTAAAAAAAGAGGAACAGGCTTGTTATTTGGGTTAAGATACGGTTAGCGGTTGCTGAAACAATAGTATTTTTAATACCTAAATAATTACAGCATATGTGTTTATTTCCCCACAAAAAAGCCCCTGCAATCAGCAAGGGCCTGTTACTAAACCAAGGAGATAAAAATTAATCAGGGCTTTGTTTTACTCAAAAGCGAAATACCGGCATCAATATACTGCCCGCCCACTGTTTGGTGGCAATGTATGGCTATCGTATTTTTGCCTTTCAGGTTTAGCGCTGCTTTACCTTCTTTACTTATTGGCGCTACGGTATAGCCGGATGTGCCACCATCAATTGTTGCAGCTTTAACGCCGTTTATGTATACCTCGCAGGTTTCATCGTGATGAATGTACAGCACCAGATTGTCTTTGTTGATGGCCCTGGTTTCATTAAGGGTAAAATCCTGGCGTATCCATATATCGCTGCTGTTCCAAACCGTTTTAACATTTACACCTGGCGTAAAGCTTGTACCAAACCCGCCGGGGCCCAATTTCCATGCGGCATCATTGTACTGTGTGTTAAACCAGCCGTCTTCCGGTTTGGAGAAGGTATACTTCCAATCGCGGCTGTTGGTTTGCGATGATGGCAGCACATCGCTGATGTACATATGATCGTTAATGATTTTTTTGTTGGATGCGCTGATGTTTGCTACGCCTCCTTTATCTACCTCGCGGTCATAGGTGAGTAAACCATTTAACTCCACTTCAACATCGGTAATTTCGGTGTATACCGCGGCGCTTAATCCTTTATTGGTTTTGTATAGCACGAGGTCGTTGGCGTAGGTATCGTACAAATTGGTATAATCTTTTTTGTTATCAATCATGATATATGTAGGGCCCGATTTCCAGATATGACCCGGAATTATGTACCCGATACCGCCATACTCGCCACAGGCCAAAACCTGGGTTTTACTTTCGGGCACCGCTGGCGGCGGGTAGCTGTGAATATCCATAAAATCGCCAACGCCAAAATGGTTGCCCCCACTGGCCTGGTTAATAAGCCGCGAATCGTCGAGCTTACGTACCATGTTAACTAAACCGGCCGTGTTATGCTGCCCTTGTGCTTCGTTAAAAACTACCCAGGTTACAATGCTCGGCGTGTTCCAATGCGTTTTAATCATCCGGGTTAATTCAGATGCGTAGGCAACTGAATCAATAGGTGGCGTATGTTCTGTATACGAATTTTCAGACGGCATATCCTGCCAAACCATTAAGCCCAGTTTATCGGCCCAGTAGTACCACCGGTACGGCTCAACCTTAATGTGCTTGCGCACCATGTTAAAGCCATAGTTTTTAATCATCTGCAAGTCGTTTTTGATGGCAGCATCAGTAGGCGCGGTATAAATACCATCGGGCCAGAAACCCTGGTCAAGCGGGCCTATCTGGAAAAGGAATTTATTGTTCAGGAACAGTTTTTTGTAACCATCCTCATCGCCTACCGATATCTTCCGCATCCCGAAGTAGCTGGAAACCATATCTACGCTTTTGCCGTCTTTTTGCAGGCTGATATCTAAATTATAAAGGAAAGGCGAATCCGGGGACCATAATTTAGCATTCTTAACCGGCACACTTAATTCCTGGCCGGCTTTGCCGCTGTAAGTTTGTACTACTTTTACACCATCCTTCACTTTAATGGCTACCGTGTATCTTGCTGCTTTTGCTGCTGTGCTTACGGTAAGTTTTACCACTGATTTATCAATATCCGGGGTTATCCTGATATCGTTAATATTTGTTACCGGCACAGGCTCCAGCCACACCGTTTGCCAGATACCGGTAGTAGGCGTATACATAATGCCCTGCGGGTGCAGGCTTTGCTTACCACGTGGTTCGCCGGCATCATCTGTAGCATCAAAAACCCTTACGGTAATTTCCTGCGGACCAGCACCTGTTATTGCAGATGTGATATCGTAGCTAAATGGGTCGTATCCGCCCTTATGCACACCAAAACTTTTGCCGTTTACAAACACTTCCGACTCATAGTCAACCGCGCCAAAGTGCAACAGGACATGCTGACCTTTCCAGGCCGCGGGGACCGTGAATTTGCGACGATACCAAAGCCTGTCGTGGTGTTCCATTACACCCGATAGCGCCGATTCCACCGGGAATGGCACCAGGATAGTTTTGCTGAGCTTGCCTTTTGGTAAAGCATCGCCGGCAGCACCGGGCTGGTACTGCCAAACACCGTTAAGGTTAAGCCATTTTACACGGGCAAACTGCGGGCGCGGGTACTCGGGCAAAACACAGTTCGGGTTTACATCTTTAGCAAACCGGGTCATGAGTACCGCTTTTTTTGGTTGCCATTGTTGGGCAATCAGCAGCGAGGGCATAATCATTGCTGCTAAGCAAAGGATTTTTTTTAAGTTCATAATATTGGCGGAAAGCACACAGGCCTTTAATACCCTGCATGATTAATACTGACGCTAAAATTATACTAAAATGCCAAGTCCGTTTAACCCCTAATTACAATTGATTGTTTTTGGCGAAAAGTTGATACGATTTGTGGGATTTTGTTTATTTCATCAACTCAATGTCGGGAACGAGATTCCCTTGATTTTCCTGAACAGCTCCACCGCGTACAAATCCGTCATCCCCGAAACAAAATCAAGTACAGTTTGAATTTTAGAGTAATCATCCTGGTTTTGGGTTAAAAACTGCCTGGGGATAAGCTCTACCAGTTTTTTATGATACTTGGATGAGTTTTGCAGGTAAGCCGGGATAAATTCTTCCAGTATGCCACCCATAACTTTATAACCGGCAACTTCTATCTGCACAACCGACGAGTAATTGTATATCTTTTTTACCGACAAGGTTTCGATGTTTTTCATGATGGTACGATAGGGTTCGTCTATCATATCTATCAGCGATGTATTGAAATCGCCGGCAAGGATGTTTTGCTGCTGATTGTAAAACAATTTGGAGCATTGCTGTATCAATGTGTTTATTGACCGGGCACGCAAATAGCCAACTTTTGCGTCGTCGTCGTCAATGTCATCAAGGCGCGCCTTCATTTTCGGGTCGTTACATAAAGGCAGCAACAGGGCTTCAATTTCATCATAGGATAATATCTTGAGGCGATGAGCATCTTCTATATCAATAATATTATAGCAGATATCATCGGCAGCCTCTACCAGGTAAACCAGTGGATGGCGCTTATAAATCGGCGGATTGTCCTGTACTTTGTTTAGTCCCAGTTCGTCGGCTATTTTCCTAAAACCGGCCTGTTCCGACTGGAAGAACCCATATTTTTTAGTGTGGATATTCGCTTTATTCCCGCCAACGATAGAAGCGCAGGGATATTTGGCAATAGCGGCTATGGTAGCATAAGTAAGCGCGAAACTTCCGTTCCCTTTGCCCGAGTAAGCATGTGTAAGTATGCGTAAAGCATTGGCGTTACCTTCAAAATTAATCAAATCGGCCCATTGCTCATCGGGCATATTTTTTCGATAGCCTGCACCATCGCCCTCAATAAAATAATGTGATATTGCGGCTTCGCCCGAGTGGCCGAATGCCGGGTTGCCCAGGTCATGCGCAAGGCATGCCGCCGAAATGATGGTGTCGATATCACTCATCAGCGGCAGGCGGGCATCAATCCCCGGATCTTCTTCCTTAAGCCTGTTATAAAAAATGCGGCCTAATGATTTGCCAACACTGGCTACCTCTAAACTATGGGTAAGCCTGTTATGCACAAAAATACTTCCCGGTAAAGGAAATACCTGGGTTTTATTTTGCAGCCTCCTGAAAGGCGACGAAAATATAATACGGTCATAATCCCGCTGAAACTCCGACCGGGCATCAACCTGGCTTGCAACATATTTATCCTCGTATCCCCAGCGCTTGGCCGATAGTAAAGTTTCCCAATTCATCATAAGCGGCAAATACAAATCTTGTTTAGTATTTACCGGCAATATTATCCTATAAATTTCATAAACAGAAAAGAGATAAACATTTTATAGCCATAACTAATTTCAATACCTTATTTAAAAACAAAAGCCCGGTATAAACCGGGACTTTTATCAGTTAATCAGTTAAGGAAATTTGTTTAATTAAATAGCAGCATGTTGGTTATTAAGGTTGTGCTTGTGCCCGAGGTACAGGTGTTTGATTTCATACTGCCTGTTTACCCTATCAAAAATCATCAGATCGGCATCCTGGTGAAAGTTGTTTTGTACGCTGTAACAAAAATCACTATCGGCAGGGAAGCTTTGGATAACATTTTGTAGCGTTAAATTTAAAACAGGCTCCTGTGTATTTACGCTATAAAAATATTTTGCTACGGCTTTCGGTCCTTTTCCTTGCTGCTCTAACCCATCCCTGGTATAAAGCAAAAAGCCGGCGGTATCCAGCACCCGGTAAGCCTGGTTTTGATAAAATCTGAAGTCCTGGTTATCCTGGCGATAGCCAAAAACCTGTTTTTTTGAGAGCTTTATTTTTTTGCCCTGGTAACGTATACTAATGTGGTTGCCACCTAAAAAATCGTTCAGGTGCATACTGTCGCCATTGCTTAAAATGTAGCTTAGTTTACCGGCTTTATAATCCTGCTCTGTTAAGTAAACACCTGTATTATTTGTTTTATCATAGGCATACAGCGTGCTAATTTGCAAACTAATGACCACAAAGGCGATTAGCATTTTAATTGAGTTTTTCATTTTACTTTTAATTTATTGTTGTGGTATACTATTGTTAATAGTAGCTTTTTAAAAAGCCGGGCGGCAAAACCCGGCCTCCAACCTTTACTAAACTTAGCCAAACAATCAAGCGTAAGTTATTGCCGGTTTTATTGCATGTTATTAAAATCTAACCAATAGGGCCGCTATAAACCTTGTTTCGGAGTTTACCAGGTCGGGCTTAAAATCGGCAGGGAGTGTGGTGGTATTATAACCGTCGGGCGAAGTAACGCCACCATGGCCAGCAAAATAAGGCACGTTGGCATGGCGATGAACAACTTCTAACCTGAATGTCAGGTAATCGTTAGGCATCAAATCAACAGTGGTTGAATAATCATAAGCTTTAAACTTATCGCCGGGATTGGCCGAAAACGGATGTGTACCAACAGCGCCTGTGTTAATGGCCGGAATTGGGTTGGCATCGCCCGTAGGATACAATACCAGGTAGCGGCCGGGGTTGTTCATAAAACCGCCCCCAACTGTCCAACCCAGGTGGCCTTTTGCCATCACCATACGGTGGTAAAGCATGGCGCTGGCAAAATATTGCGCAGGGCCTTTAACCGGATCAGATGTAAAACCGTTTACGCCGTCGCCTTTCTCGTCGCCAAGGTCGCCGGTTACTGAGAATGCAGCACTGTTTACAAACGAACCTTTATTGGAGCTTTTGAAATACCTTACTTCAATACTGTTATCGGTATGGAAACGTTTACGGCCTGGTTTATCCTGTGTATCGGCACCGTAGTAGTTGTTTGACAGTATCTGTAACCACTCTTTCGGACGCCATAAAATCTGACCGCCTATACCCGGCCTGCTGTTAAACATACCGTATGATTGCCAGCCGTTTATTAACCATGGCTCAATTTTCAATTTGTCTGATACGAAGATTTGTACTCTTACTCCATTAAAAAACCAGGGGGTATTATCAGATGTGAATGAAGGTTGATATGCCCAGTTTTCGGCGTTGTAGTAAGAGAACAAACCGATGTACGACATGAAGATACCGGCATCAACGTTGATACCATTCAGCACATTAAAGTGGTAACCGGCATTGGCCTCGCTTAAATAACGGTATGCCGTTGACAAATCGAACTGACCGCGCGTAACGCTAAAATCGTTACGGGGCACCACTGTAGACCGGGTACCAAACTGGGTAAGCACGCTGGCGCGGATATTATCGTAATGGAAATCGCCTCCAAACGCTACGGTTGATATTTCAAACTCATGATCGCGGGCAAGCGCGGTTGACCCTACCACGGTATGGTCAATAGGGTTGTTGTTTGATGCGGTGTAATTAAAATCTAACAAAAAACGGCCGGTAAAATATTTGGTATCCAGCAGAGCCTTGTGCCTGCGGTCGTTGCCGTTAAGCCAGGTAAAATCGCCAAAAGCAAATGGCTCGGGTTTAGTTTTTACAGAGTCGGTAACCGCTACGCTGTCTTTTTTAACAACAGCTGTTGGGTTTTGAGCATAGGCCGTAGTAAACAAGGAGCCTACAAAAATTGATAAGAAAAGTTTTTTCATTTTAAATATGGATATTACTTGTGAGCATACCGGGCAAAGCGTTTTTTTAATTTTTATTGCTTTGCCCCTGTTTGCTTGCGTTAACTATGGCACAGATGCCAATTGCTATTCCAGATTTTGGGACTTGGTTTGATTTGAATTGATTATCAGCGATATAATTATTAAGCTTTCATCAATTGAATTTACAGTCCATCAAAAGCTTCTCATTTTGTGAGGGAGGCTTTCTCATCCTGAGTTGTAAAATTTCGCCAGATTTTAAAGCGGGGAATGATGTATATCGCATGACGGCGAAGACTCACCCGGCGAGGCTACGCCCGCCACCCTCTCTTCGGCTTCGCCGGAAAGAGGGGCTTGAAAATTCATCGTTTATTTTTTAATATATTGATATGACCGCTCAAACCCTTCTTCACACCGCATGTAAAGAAAGGGTGCCGCCGTTAGTACACCGGCCGCCGGTTGAGTCATGGCCAGCGTTTAAAGCCAATGTTTGCGTAATATTAAATATGTTATGCGTCGTTGTAAATTTTCGCGAAATTCTGAAGGAGGGATAACACGCTGGAGAAAGACTTAGGAAGTTTTTGAAACTTCCTAAGTCTGAATTTTCAACTCGTCGCGAGTATCAGTTAAGCAGTATCTGGTACTCTTCTATTTTACGGTAAAGGGTAGCCAGGCCAATGCCCAATACCCGGGCGGCTTCGGTTTTATTGCCTTTAACATATTTGAGTATCCTTCGGATGTGATGTTTCTCCACACTGTGCAGATCAAGCGCTACCAGGTCATAGTAGCCGCCGTTATGAAACTCGTTGGGTAATAATTTAGGGGTAAGCACAGGTTCGTCCATCAGGATAATAACCCGCTCAATCACGTTTTTGAGCTCGCGGATATTACCATTCCACTTGTGCTGGTTAAGCAGCTTAAAAAAGTTGGGGTCAACATCGGGCTGTTTCTTTTTAACTTTTGCCGAATATAGTTTTATAAAATGCCGGGCCAGTACTTCAATGTCGCCAACCCGTTCGCGCAGTGGTGGCAAAACAATAGAAAAGCCGGATAAGCGGTAAAACAAATCGAGCCGGAAATGCCCTTCCTCTGATTCCTTCTGCAAATCGCGGTTAGTAGCAGCTACCAGCCGCACATTTACTTTGGTAGTTTTGGCTTCGCCAATTTTTATAAAGGTACCGTTTTCCAGTACCCGTAATAATTTGGCCTGCAAATCGTGGCTCATTTCGCCCAGCTCGTCTAAAAAAATGGTGCCGCCGCTGGCTTCTTCAAACAGGCCTTTTTTATCTTTTACGGCTCCAGTAAATGCCCCTGCCTTGTAACCAAACAATTCGCTCTCCAGCAATTCTTTACTAAAGGCGCTACAGTTTACGGCTACAAAGGGTTTGTCTTTTCTTAAACTTTCGGCATGTATGGCTTCGGCAAATACTTCTTTGCCGGTACCTGTTTCGCCTAAAAGCAAAACGGTGGCATCGGTATGGGCCACTTTTTTTGCCAGGTCAACCGCCTCTAAAATGGCGGCCGACTGGCCTAAAACAACCGGAAAGCCATGCTGGGCCTCGGCCTGTTTTTGCAGTTCGCTAACCTGGTATTGCAGGTTGGCTTTATCAATAGCCTTACTTACCAGCGGGATAATTTTATCATTATCATCGCCCTTGGTCAGGTAATCAAAAGCCCCGTTTTTTATAGCCAGCACCCCATCGCTGATGGTGCCGAAGGCTGTGAGGTTGATAATCTCGATGTATGGTTTTATCTTTTTTATGCGCTCTACCAAATCTACCCCATTGGCATCGGGCAATTTTACATCGCTTAAAACTACCCTTATATCTTCGCGTTCAACAAGCTTAATACCAGCTTTAGCATTGGCTGCCTGCATTACCTGGTACCCTTCAAGTGTCAGGATGCGGGCCATCAGTTCGCTGAGTTTTACCTCATCATCAATTATTAATATGCTTGATTTCATTTTTGTATTTATTAGGATTGTTGATCAGCATCAATGGCAGCGCATCAAGCAGCCTGATGTATAAGCTGATTCCTTTTTTTATCTCTTCCAGGTAAATAAATTCATCAGAAGAGTGTGACCTGGCCGAATCGCCGGGGCCTATTTTTATCGACGGAACCGATAGCCAGGCCTGATCGGATGTAGTAGGCGAACTGTAGGTTTTACAACCAATAGCTATACCCGTTTTTACGATGGGGTGATTAACCGGTATTGAGGATGCACCAAGCGCCCCCGGGCGTACGTTAACCTGGCAGGAAACATTTTTTAAAATAGTATCCAGGATTTGCCGCTGCGAAAAGGTATCGTCGTTACGGATATCTACCGTAAACTCGCAACGGGCAGGTACAATATTGTGCTGCATGCCTGCCTTAATTGTAGTAACAGTCATTTTAACCGGCGGTAAACTTTTTAATTGCTGCGGAAACTGGTAGGTACTAAACCACTCCAGGTCTTTCAAACATTTATGAATGGCATTATCGCCCTCGTCCCTGGCCGCGTGGCCAGACCGGCCGTTGCTCACGCAATCTATAACCAAGTTGCCTTTTTCTGCCACGGCCATCTGCAACAGTGTTGGCTCGCCAACTATCGCAAGCTCCAGTTTGCCCAATTGAGGGAGCAGGGATTTAATGCCGTTTTCGCCGGAGTTTTCCTCTTCGGCGGTAACGGCAAGGCAAAGGTTAAAGCCCAGGCCCTGGTAGCTGTAAAAATGCAAAAAAGTGGCAATTAACGATACCAGGCAGCCGCCTGCATCGTTACTGCCCAGGCCGTAAAGCTTACCATCAATTATTTCCGGGCAAAACGGATCTTTGGTATAACCCTCGTTTGGCATAACCGTATCCAGATGAGAGTTAAGCAATATTGTCGGTTTGTTTTCATCATAGAATTTGTTAAAACACCATAAATTATTCCCCTTACGCTTTACTTTTACCGAGTAGCCAAACAAATACTGGTGCACAATATCGGCTACATCGCTTTCTTCCCCGCTAAATGAAGGCGTCCTGATCAAATGCTGCAGCAGGGCTACAGATTCGCTAAAAAAATGAGGATTTAAGGGCAAACTCTTGGCGGCTTTTGCAAAGCTTAACCGCTGGTTCAAATCTTTTATCATAACCATGTTTTCAATTAGTTTAATTGCGGATCAAACAACATTGCGGTGCAAAGGCAATTGCACCTGTTTTTACTTTGCAGCACATCATAATTCACACAGCTTTTACAGCTATCCCAAAAGCGGGTTTCGCGCGTAACCTCGGTATAGGTTACCGGCACGAAGCCAAGTTTAGTATTCATTTTCATGATTGCCAGTCCCGATGTAATGCTGAAAATTTTGGCAGCGGGGTATTTGCTACGCGATAATTCAAAAATTTGAGTTTTAATTTGCGAGGCTATCCCATTGTTACGGTGTTTGGGCGATACGATAAGACCGCTGTTGGATACAAATTTTTCATCATCCCAGGTTTCGATATAAGAGAAACCCGCCCACTCGCCGTTTTGGGTAATTGCAACTATGGCCTTGCCCGCGTCTATCTTTTCTATTACCGAGGCCGCCGATCGTTTTGAGATCCCTGAGCCCCTTGCTATCGCAGAACTTTCCATCTCGCGAATGATCTGATCCGCAAAAACCATATCGGCCGGAATGGCCGTCCTTACAATAATTCGTTCATCTTCCATTGCATTTGTTAGTTTATTTCAGTTACCGGCGCTAAATGGTCAATAACTGTATATACCCCAATGCCAAAAGAATGCCCTTAATGCCAACAACCGCACGATAACCGGTTTTACCTGTGTAAATGAATAAATTATATTAAAAAGAAAATATTGGTGAATAAAAAAAGCCTATCAAAATGAAAGGCTTTTATTTTCAATTTAAGTGGTTTTAACAATTAATGCACCGGATGATGATCTTGCTGGTTTGCCGGAATTGGTTCCAGGTAACCTTCGTTGTTAACCGCCAGGTTACTGGTAGTTGCTACAGGTACATTTTTTTTTGCTTTTGGGCCGGCCATTGGTATTACAATTACTGCAATAAAGGCTGCTACTTCCAGTACGATATAAAATGATGTCATGACTTAATTTTTTAGTGTATTATCAATTACAGCCTGAATTACTATTGGCATGCCAAAAAACGCTTAAAATGCTTAATAGCAGCTAAAAACACTTTAAACCGACTAATTTGATTGAGCAGGCACATTTAGGCATTTAAAAAACCTATCATTTTGAAAGGGTGGTAATATCAAAATGAAAAACAACATAGATTGGGGCGGGCAATATATTTGTAGCAGGCATATGATTAAAACAGGTATAAAAACTACAACTCTTTTTATTATTTCTCTTTTTAAAAGAATAAAACCCTTACCGCAATATTAATCTGAGGCAACGGATAATTATTTCTTTTATAAAAAAAAACAAAAAACTATATATCAATTAATTATACAAAAATTACCTTTATATAATCAGCCATAACATACCTTAAAAACACACTTATGGCTGATTATAATAAATTATAATTAGCCATAAGTACAACAAAAATCATGGTTGTGGCTGGTTATCTATTTTTATAATCAGCCACAAGTGTGTATATTTGTATAGTTGTGGCTGATTATCTATTTTTATAACCAGCCACAATTATACAAATCACTTTATTAACAGTTCTTTAGCCTAACAGGAGAGGAATAATATGAAGGAAATTATCGGGAGAGTAACAGAAAAGCAATTGCTGGAGCAAACCTTAAAAGCCGATGAGGCTGAATTAATTGCCATGTATGGTCGCAGGCGTGTAGGCAAAACATACCTCATCCGCAAAACATTTCAAAAGCAACTGATCTTCGAATTTTCGGGGATACATAACGCGCCGTTAAAAGAGCAACTCACCAATTTCAGGAATACGATAGCTCCGCTGTTAAAACTGTCCATTCCGCTTCCTGTTCCGCTTAATTGGACTGAGGCTTTTTTAATACTTAAAAATTATGCTGAACCGCTGCTGAAGAAAAACAAATGTGTTATTTTTTTGGATGAGTTTCCGTGGTTAAGTTCACCAAAATCGGGTTTCTTATCTGCATTTGAGTTTTTTTGGAACTCATGGGGAACAAAGCAAAACAACCTTATTGTAACCATTTGTGGTTCTGCGGCATCATGGATGATACAAAAAGTGGTAAATAACAAAGGCGGATTGCATAACAGGATCACTAAAAAAATTCGCCTGCTTCCTTTTACACTGGCCGAAACAAGCGATTACCTGAACAATAACAACGTAAATTTAGATCAGTACCAGATTACGCAGCTATATATGGCGTTGGGAGGCATCCCTCAATACCTCAAGGAAATTGCACCCGGCCAAAGCGCCGCCCAAAACATCGATCGTATTTGCTTTACCAAAGATGGCGCGTTGCAGGGTGAATTTAATAACCTATATCAATCGTTATTTTCGGAGGCCGATAAGCATGTAGCCATTGTAAAGGCCCTTGCTGCCAAGCCAGCCGGTTTAACGCGCAAGGAAATCATCGCCGCTTGTCACCTATCAACAGGGGGTACTACTACTTTGCTGCTACAGGAACTGACCGAATCGGGCTTCATATCTGCCTACCTGCCTTTTGCAAAAAATACCCGGGACAGTATTTACAAGCTATCTGACGAGTACTCCCGGTTTTATCTTAAATTTATTGAAAACAGCCGCGCTACAGGTACAGGCACCTGGATCAAATTATCGGCCGCACCCTCATGGGGAAGCTGGAGCGGCACAGCCTTTGAAAGCATATGCCTAAAACATACCCGCGAAATTAAAGCCGCGCTTGGCATAGCCGGGGTTTATACAGAAGAATCGGCATGGAGACATGTTCCCGGCAAAAAACAGCCCGGGGCACAAATAGATCTTCTATTTGATCGCCAGGATTTTTGCATCAGCATTTGTGAAATAAAATTTTCGAATACCGTTTTTACTATAGATAAAGCCTACGCGGCCGAGCTGGTGCAAAAATGCGAGGTATTTAAAAGCAACACAAAAACTTCAAAAACACTATTTATTGTAATGGTAACCACCTTTGGCACCCAGGACAATAGTTATAAAACAGGGCTTGTACAAAATGATATTGTATTACAAGATTTGTTCAGATAGGCTAGTCTTAAATCAACAGTACTAAGTCACAAGTCTAAAGTTTTTTTTGACTCGGAACTTAAGACTTTGGGCTAAAGACTATCCGTCAATTTATCGATGAAACGACATTAGGTACCTCTTCAATATCGTTAACACACTTTTACCGTTATTATAATCAATTACTGCCCGAAACCACTTTAATCTCTGTTCTCCTGTTGAGCTGATGATCGGCTTCCGAGCATTTAACCTTATCGGCGCATTGGTTTACCAGGTTGCTTTCGCTATAACCTTTGGCTGCCATGCGGGTTGGGGCAATTCCTTTTTTGACCAGGTAGGTTACTGCAGATTTGGCCCTGCGCTGCGATAGCGCAAGGTTGTATAAATACGATGCCCTTGAATCGCAATAGGATGCCAATGCTATTTTTAGCGCTGGATATTGTTTTAAAATACCGGCCAGACTATCCAGTTCCACAGCTGCATCGGGCCGTATAAATGATTTATCAAGATCATAATAAATAGGCCGGATGTTAAAATCGGGACGGGATGCACCCGAAAGTGGATCGGGTGAACCTGGCGATCCCGGCTTTCCGCTTGCAACAATTAATTGCGGATTACCCGTTATTGGTTTTACAAAAATGGAATCCTTTACGCGGGTAAAGGCATAAATATCATCGCTCCCCTGCCCGTTATCACGATTGGACGAGAGGTAGCCGCTTTGACCATCGCGTGTTATCAGGTTAAAATCGTCGCTGGTGGAGTTGATAGGATACTTAAGGTTTTTTGGGGTATCCCAACTATTTTTTTGGCCATGGGCAGCATAAATCTCGTACCCTCCCATACCGGGCAGTCCTTTGGAAGCATAGTATAAAACACCGTTTTCATCAACAAAGGGAAAGCTTTCTTCTTGTTTGGAGTTGATGGCCTTACCGCAATTTACTGGTTTGCCCCAGCTTCCGTTACTTTGTTTTTCGCAATACCAAATATCTGTTTTACCCTGCCCGCCCTGCATATCCGAACTGAAATAGATCAGACTGCCATCTTTTGACAATGCCGCGTTACCTACAGAATATTGCAGTACATTATTGTAAGGGAAACTTCCCGAAATAACCCACCCGCCATCCTTTTTTACGGCAGTAACCAATTGCAAACGGCGCGTATAAAGCCGGGGACTACTTTTACCGCTATGTTGGTCTATCGGTAAGTTTTTAGCTGCTACTTCGGTAGTGAGGGTTATGTAGGCGGTATCTCCTTTATTATTCAATACCATGGGGCCAACATGGTAAGCATCCTTAAACTCCTTGCTGGTGCCGGGGTCTAAAAACAGCTGTTTTGTTTCTTTTGTATTTAAATCATAGGTGTATAGTTTAAACCAGCCGTTACCGGTGCGGTTATCTCTTTTTCCATCTTCGTTTTCGCGGTCAGATGTGAATATAATGGTTGTCTGGCCACCGTAGGCGGTCCCCCAATCAGATGATGGAGTGTTTACGCCGCCAACATTATTAACCTTATAGGGCGATGGCTGCATCATCCACACCATAGCCGAATCCACATCGGCCAGCTTTAAGGCTAATGCGCCCGCATCATCAGTAAAATACAGCTGGTACTGTTGCCTGGCCTGGTCAAACTTTTGGTTGCGAAACAATACTTCTGCGTAAAAATAATGATCGATTTTGGCGGCTTTGGGATCATTCAGGGCTTTGGCATACCAATCTTCGGCATCCTGGTATTGGTTAATGTAGCGGTAACAGGTAGCAATACGCTCAACAACTTTAACATCGGGCTTATGGCCAACCAGTTTCAGGTAAAATTTCAGGCTTTTAAAATATTCATACTGATCGAAAAGCTTGTCGGCTCGTTGCTTTACAGATAGCTGTTCCTGCGCCAAAGTAACCTTTGCCAGCAAAGCCATCAACAAAACAATCATTATTAACTTTTTCATCTCCCTAAAAATATCTCGGACTAACCACTCTTGGGCTTTTGCCCGGAAAACTTATACTCAACGACAATTCATGCGACCCACTTTGCGAACTTGCAAGCCTGCTTGTTGTAAAATCATATGAATAACCAATCCTGAAGTTTTCGCTTATATAAAATTGCACCATAGCCGCCACGGCGTCTGTTTTATCAAGGCCGCTTTGCAGGTTACTTTTTTTCCACAGGTTTATCCCGGTGCGATATGATGCACCTACCCAAATGGTTTTATTAAATACTATATAATTACTTACATCCAGGTTGGTGGGGCCTTTAAAGTCTTCTTTTATCAGCAACGATGGTTTAATATCCATGGTTTCATTTAGCGGCACCATTGCACCGCCGGTTAAGTAAACTGTGCGGGCCTGCTTATACTGCTGCAAATGATCGACAGTGTTACCCAAACCGGAAAGCAGGTTAAACACGGATGCCCCAACATATACAGTTGGCGAATAATAATAAACCCCGAAACGAAAATCGGGTGTAACGTTACTTTGCGTTCCGGCGGGTATATTGGCATCCCCATCGTCTGTGGCGTTAAACTTAGTACCATCCAGGCGATACTGTATGGCGCCAAAGCCAAGGCCAAAACTCAGGCGTTTGGTATCATCCTCATCAAGCCTTAGCCTATAGGCATAATTTACATAAACCGATGATGTACTTTCGGGGCCAAGCTTGTCAAAAGTAGCTATTAACCCCAGGCCCATATTCTGGTTGGTGCTGTTGGTTAGGCCATCAACAGATACTGTGCCTGTTTTAGGCGCGTCGTTAATGCCCACCCACTGGATACGGCTGCTTAAGTTAAGTGTCCAGTCCTGCTTATAGCCCGCATAGGCCGGGTTTACCGCCAGGCCATTGAACATATACTGGCTAAATTGTATGCTTTGCTGGGCCTGCAATTTTACGGTGAGTAAAACCAGGCCTGCTACCAGGAAATATAGTTTAAAGCCCCGCATCATTTACTCAGTTTTAAAAATACCCAGCCCTTAACCGGGGTAAATTCGCCCGTGTGCTCTTTCCGATTCAATACATAAAAATAAGTGGCCTCGGCCAGTCCGGTGCCGCTCCAATCGTTTTTGTAGTTATCAGAGCGGTAAACCTCATTACCCCAGCGGTTAAAAACTGTAAGTTGCGAACCGGGATAGCTCTCTAACCCAACAATTTTAAAAGTATCGTTTTTGCCATCATTGTTGGGCGTTATTACATTGGGGATCTGCAAATCGGCCGCGATCACCTTCAACACCACCGTATCGGCACAACCGTTGGCGTTGGTAAAAACAAAGTGATATAAACCAACTTTATCCAGCCCGGTTATTATAGTTGTATTGCTTGCAGGGGTGCTGATAGTCGCCGGCAGCGGATCGCCGGCAACTTGGGTGAATACACCGGTACCGGTTGCCGCCATAGTAGCCGGTGCGTACTCAAATATGGTTTGATCGGCGCCTGCATTTGGTCCCGGCGCAATGTTTACGGTGTTGGTTTTAACGTTATTGCAACCCACTCCGGAAGGGGAAGCGTCACATTCGTTATTCGGGTCAGTAGGTATTGCAGCATCCGGGTTGGTGGCATCCGGGTCTGTTACATCTGCCGGCCTTAACACAGCGGCCTCAACCGTAAGATTGCCGCTTGTTGCCAGCGCGATGTTCCCGGTTATGGTAAAGGTGCGTACAGCGCCATTGGCAATATCCAGGTTAGCGTGGTACGCGTTTGCCACAACAGCACCGCCTGAAGTTGAAGAACTGCCGGTAGTAGCAGCGCTTGTTACTACCACCCCGCTGATATCATTAGGAAAACTAAAGCTAAAACCGGCGCCTGTAACGTTATTTGGCCCGTTATTTTTTACCACCACCTTATATACCACCGGCTGGCCCGAACAGGCCGCCACAGCCGTTATACTTTCTACAGAAAGATCGGCTTCCTGCATTACAAAGCTCACGGAAGTTGTTACCGGCTTGCTTTTTATATAACTCCAGGTATCAATAGATTTATTGTTGCCAAAATCGGCATCATTGGTGGCTATACTGGTTGTAGTACCCCACTTATGCCCGTTGATGGCGCTGCTTAACCCTGTAAGGTTTTTTACAGGGTTTGATGGTGTGCCAACAATGCTGATAGGCGTATCGTCCCAGTATAGTGTGTCGTCGGGCGCATAGGTACCGTTTGTACGTGTAAGTAAAAGACCATTAACATTGCGCTCCACATCAAAAAACGGAAAATGAACTTCGCCTGCGGTGGTGGCAATGGTGATATCAACCTGTAGCGACAAGGAACTATTGCCCGCTACTTTGGCGCCAAGGCCATCAAGCCCGTCCCAATATACCTGGTTACCGCCGGTGGTTGCCTGCCCGGTTAATTTACGGTCGATGGCATCGGAATACACACCGTTATGATTTATATCAATACCAATTACATAATTACCGTTCCCGGTTATGTTAAAGTTAAAATTGCCGCCCAACGGGTTGGTTCCGGCCTTTCCAACGGTTCCTTCGGCACCTGTGAAAGTAACGTTACTTATAGCCGGCACCACGGGCGTATTTAAAAGCCATGTTGTGGCCGATCCGGGCGTATTGGCTACGGCGGGCATATCGGTAGCCGGGATATTGAAAAATATTTTCTGGGTGATATCGGTCTGGGTATCGGCCACGCGCGGGTCCTGCACGTTAACGTTGGCGCTAAGGCCATTGATGCTTTTGTACGATGCATTTCCATCCGCGCCTCTAAAACCTTTGTTATTTACAAAAAAGGTAAAGCCATTGCCGGCCTGGCCATTGTTGTTCAATATATATTGATATCCGTCTTTCGTCAGGATGTGGAATATAGCGTTAAAACCCACATTAAACGTACCCAGTATACCCGAAAACACCTGGGTATACACCCTGCCATTTATAAAGCCCGAATTTGAAGCATTGCGTACCGATACATCAAAGGCGGTAATATATTCGGCCTGCGGCTGTGTCCAGTTGGCATTAGCCGGGATGGTAGGCGGATTGCCGTTTAATACCGTTCCGGGATTTTCGGCTACAAAATCAATTTCCCAAACCCCCTCCTGCCCCGCGCCTGCTGTTTTTATAAATGGCGTAAACCCGCCTGCATTGGGCAATGGGCCTGCTACTTCCTGGGCACGGCTATTGATATTGCCGGTGTTTACATCTGTGCCGCTGGTATAATTGTTACCATCGGGCGCGCGCAGGTTAATGGTACCGCCGGCAATACCCTGGGCACTTGAGCCTACATAAATGCTTTCGCCTGCCTTTACGTAAACTTTAACTGTACCTAAAGTGGGGAACGGGAACGAAGAATTGGCCACCGTGCTGCTCGAAAACAGGTATGCGCGGTATCCCCCATTGGCGGCCAGCTCCTTACTGCCTTCGGCATATAAACCTCCAACCTGCAAAAAAAACAAAATTACAGCACAAAAAAAGCCCTTTATAATTAGCTTAAAATATGGATAAGGCATGCCGCAAAAAATTACCGCGCTGTTAAGCATTAAGGTGTATTTACAAAGCCGTAAGTTATAAAAAGCAGGCGAATTGGATACAAAAAATTTACAAGGCGCACCGTGCCGCGCTCAGGCCGTTTTAAACAACGTTCCTCAATTTTCTCAGGTACTCTTTACGGTAAACCTGGGGGCTATGTTTGGTGTACTGCCTGAAAAGTTTATGAAAGTAAGCCACATCTGCAAAACCGCTTTCGAAGCTAATTTCGGTGGCCGTTTTGTTACTGGCTATAAGCAGCTGCATGGCATAATTAAGCCGGTATTGTGTAACAACTTCTATCAACGTTTTGCCTGTCATTTTTTTATAAAACTTGCAAAAGGCGTTAGGTGTCATCACGGCAAGGTCGGCTACCTGTTTAAGGCTTACCCTGTTCCTGAAATTATCTATTATAAAAGCCTGAATGGTATTTAGCCGGTTGTGCTCTGTTACCGTTGATCTGTAAATAAAAGGCTGCTCATTCAATAATTTGTAATCATCGGCCTCGGTAAGTTTATCCAGCACCTCCAGCAACATAATAAGCCTTTTAAATTCGTTATCTGTTTTTGCCATCGTTAGCATTAAATCAATAATGGCCTGCGCTTTAGCACCTGTAAACTGAATTCCTTGCAGGCTTTTGTCAAGCAACTGAACAACCTGCCAGGCATGGTGATCTTCAAAAAAAGCCGTACCTAAAAATCCCCTGTCAAACTGGATCACTACCGAACGGGCATTAATATCTTCGGTACGCAGGCCCGTTTTCCAGCAATGAGGCACATTACCTCCCAGCAATACCAGGTCGCCCTTTTGGTAAGCCGACATGTTGTTGCCCACAAACCTGTTGCCTTCGCCCTTTAAAATTGCGGTAAGTTCATATTCAGGATGAAAATGATAGGGCGAAGCAAACTCGGTCTCTTCAAAAATCCGGACAAGGAAGGTACTGTTCCCATGTCCCGAAAGTGTTTCTAAAGTGGGTTTAATCATGTATCTGGCAGGCTGTTACACAAATAAACTAAATATATGGATTATTTATGTTGGTGCTGCTGTATATATTGTATAGTTTTTGATTTGTCGATAAACATTTTGAGCGAGTCGATCTCGGCAGTTTTATAAGCCTTAAAATCGCCATGGTACAAATCATGCTGCCATAGCTTTTGCTCCGGATCGCCGGGGCGATGGCCCCAGGGCAGGTTAGTTTGGGTTTTGCCGTTAACCAGCCCCCAAAGGTTGCAGCCAACTTTATACTGGTAAAACACGGGGATAATCTCGCTCACTGTCGACTTCCAGGGCCGGTTCATCCATTCGGTATTAATCATGGGACGGTTGTATTGCTTTAGCTTTTCGATGGTTTTAATAACGTTGTCTTTATTACCGTAATCGTGAAAAGTAATCAGGTCTGCATTGTCGGTGATAATGCTGTTCAGCCTCGGGTTCTGATCAAAAATACCAATGGTAAGCGGTTGCACAGGGTCAATAGCCCTTGCCCAAATAATCACCTTTTTTAGCAGCGGAAAAGTTGCCGAACCCAAACCGCCGTTGGTAGGCTCATTGTATAAATCCCACATCAGGATGCGCGGGTCATTTTTAAAGCGGCCAATAACCGCCTTAACATATTTTTCAAGCTTAGGGTGAGTAGCCGAATCAACCACCAAGCTATGCCCCGGGCTTGGCGACCATGCCCAGGCATACCAGCCGGGCAAAGGCTCGGGCTGCCTGCCAATTTTAGGATCATTATCAATACCAAAGGAGCAATCATCAAACAACGCGGGGATAAATTTTATATGATGCTTCTCACATATCGCCATAAACTTATCCAGCGTATTTAAAAAGTATTCAGGGTCATCTGCATAAACTGCATATTGCAATACAGCCCGCAGCGAATTCATGCCCGACTGCCCGGCAAGGGCAAGTTCTTTATCAATAGCAGCGGCGTTAAAACTGGTTTTATCCCACATAGCGGTGTAGTTAATGGCGTATGCCGGGATATAGTTAAACCCGCAGTACCAGGGCTGCTGGTTGTACCATTTCCAGACGCGCTCTTCCGTCCAGCGTTTGCCTGTGTTTTGTGCAAAAGCGGCGCCGATGCCGGTTATCATTATAAGTAATAAAAATATTTTTTTCATAATATGATCTTTATGCCTTACAGGCAATAATTAATAAACCAATGGGTTAAGGTGCGAATTTGCCGGCTGGCCGGGATTAAGACCACCAAGCCAGCGGTTACGGTCGGTTTCCTGGTGCTTGTTTTGCGGTGCCGTAATATGGGCTCCATCGGCATAATAAATAATGGTCATCACTTCACGGGTGGTACTGGCGGTGGAATTGCCCGGGGCGTTGTGCAATGTCCATCCATAGTGCCAGGTGGCATCGCCGGCCCGCATTCGTTCGGCACGGCTGATCGGGTATTTTTTTTGCGCCACATATTTCTGCAAAGCCGTTTCCGATTCGTCGGATATAGGGATATTTTCGGCAAAGCCATCCAGGTGCGACCCCGAAGCAAAGGTGAGCATCCCCAGTTCAACATCAATATCAATCAGCGGCATCCACATGGTAACCGTATTGGTGGTATCAAGCGGCCAATAATATTGATCCTGGTGCCAGGGGGTAAAGCCGCCGCCCGGTTCTTTAAACAGGGCCTGGTCATGGTAAACGCGCACATGATTTACGCCAAGCAGATCGGCAGCTATTTTGGCAAAACGTTTGGCCAGGGTAAACTGTTTTACATCTTCATCCGTGTTCCACAAGTTCATTACCTGCAAAAAGGCTTTACCGTAGGTATCCCTATGCTGCATGGCGCGGGTTTCGGTATTGTGCCGGTAAGCTGCCTGGCGGATGATGTTGCGATAGTAGGCAACTTCGTTTGCCTGAAGGATATTGGGAAGAAGCACGTGCCCATGCAGCCTGAAATTACTTATTTGCCTTTCATCAACATCGATAAAACTGTTTAATACGGGTGTTTTTGGTGAGATCATGCTTATATAATTTGATTTTAACTGGTTGGTAGCCTATTTACTAAGCGGGCATTACAAAACAAGCTGATTATTACATACGCAGATATGTTTAAATTATTCAAACAACAGTAAATACTATCCTATAATAAGTTTTATTAACCAACAACGGGCAAAATTATCTACTGATTTATTGAAATACCGGGCAGCGCTGTTTAACCCGGTGTCTGTTAAAAAAAACGATTAGCACCACGGCAGAACCACCTTTGAACAAAAAATAAAAAAGCTTGGCTATGCTGTACGATCAACATTTGTTAACAATTTATTAAACCCTACGCCAGTGTTGCTATCTAAATCAAAAAACAAAAGCGGTTTCCTTGCCTTTTTACTAATACATGATCCTAACTAATTTAAAAAACCGTATTTTTAAGGCGTCTTTTCAGATCATCATATTGGCAACAATAAACTATAATTGAATAAGGGTATGAATGCCATTCACAACAAGGATATAGGGACCAAGCAAAAGGCACTTGCTATTAACCTTGATCCTAAAATATACGGCTCATTTGCCGAAATTGGTGCAGGACAGGATGTTGCCGCTAACTTTTTTAAGGCCGGCGCATCATCAGGCACTATAGCCAAAACCATGTCGGCCTATGATATGGTTTTCTCTGATGCCATTTACGGCGTACAACAATCAAGGCGTTATGTGAGCGAAGCGCGCCTGATATCAATGCTTGACCACGAATACGGGCTGCTTATTGAACGTTTGGCTGTACAACGTGGAGATTCCACTACGTTTTTTGCCTTTTCTGACACCGTATCGGCTTTAAATTACAATAAAACCAACGATGGCCACGGCTGGATGGGCGTACGCTTTCAGCTAACACCCAACAGCGCGTTTAATGATGTAGTTATTCACGTAAAATTGCTGGATAACGATACCAACCTGCAGCAACAGGCAGTTGGCATTTTGGGTGTAAACCTGATGTATGCCTGCTTTTATTATAACGAAATACCACCGGTATTTTTACTGTCGTTGATGGATAACCTATCGAGAGACAGGATACAGATTGATATGATCCGCTTTGAAGGGCCCGACTTTACCAAGGTTGATAACAGGTTAATGAGCCTGCACCTGGTAAAATACGGATTCTCTGACGCTGCCGTGTTTGGCCCTGATGGTAAAAACATGCAGCCTACCGAAGCGCTGTATAAAAAGCATATTGTGGTTATCCGCGGCCGTTTCCGCCCTATTATTAATGTGCATTTAGATATGCTTAATAATGGCGTTAAACAATTTTTGCAGGAACCCGATGTTGATAAATCAAAGGTGGTAGTGGTTACCGAGCTTACCTTGCAGGCTTTAAAAGAACGAAACGCCGACCTGAATGCCGACATTGATGAAAAAGACTTCCTGGACCGTGTAGATATCCTGTGCTCGCTTGGGCAAACGGTTATGATCAGTAATTTTCATGAGTATTATAAGCTGGTGGCCTACCTTTCAAAAATTACGAGGTTGAAAATTGGCATGGTGCTGGGCTTCCCTAACCTGGAGTATATTTTCTCTGAAGAACACTACCAGGATCTTCCGGGCGGCATTCTTGAATCGTTTGCTACGCTGTTTAGCCGTAAAGTAAAACTGTTTATATACCCTACCCTGCGCGATGGCGTAATATGGAACTGCCTTAAGTTTTACCCGCCACCCCATCTTATTGATTTATACCGCTACCTGATTGCCAACAACAAGATTGAAGACATCAGGCACTATACCGAGGGCAACCTGCATGTTGATACCGATAAAGTACTCCAACTGATAAAGCAAGGCGCTGCCGGTTGGGAAGAATATGTACCTAACGAAGTAGCCGCCATGATTAAAGACAGGTGCTTGTTTGGTTTCCATTGCGAAGTGCCGCCGGTTAATGTTGTTGCTGCTGCTAACGAAAGCGATACGCAAACACAAACCGCTGCTGTTTAAAGCTGGCTCAGTAATAAAAAAGCCGGTTTATCATGATGGTAAACCGGCTTTTTCTGTTTTGATGTATTGGCCCGGAGTTAAATCCCAGGACATCGAAAACCTGCAAAATCCGTTACCTTTTCAATTCCCTCCCTTGCGAGGGCGTAATGCTATTAAGTTGAGAAGTTGACAGGTTGCTCCATCGCAGCAAAACATTTGTAGCATTTTGTAAATCAACATTTTTGCTTGCCGTAGGTACGCTTCATAAGCTCCGTACTTACGGCACGGAGCATTATTTTTCTGTTTTTTCTACAAATGTTACACCCCTACGGGGTTGAATAGCTTAACTCAATAGCATTACCCCCCTCCCAGGGCTACTGTGTGTACACATCTTTTGGAAACGTACTAATAATTAAAAAAATGTCATTTCGAACGAACCGGGGAGGGCTTTGAGCGTTGCCGTGAGGAGAAATCCTATACTACATGCTTGCAAATTTGCATGGTTGAATGCATGTCGTATAGGATTTCTCCTCGTACCTCGTTCGAAATGACATTTTCTTTTGTTTTAAAGATGTGTACGCACAGTAGCGCCCAGGGAAGAAATCGCGCATTCCCAACGCTTTTACAAACAGGATTTGAAATTCATCATTAACAAAGTGAACATAATAATTTCAAAACAGTTCCCTTGCTACTTTATCAATGCCTTCAGCTTATTAAAAATTTCGGTGTTATTAAAAACGCCTCTAAAATCAAGCGAATGCGGGCCATAAGCAAATATGGGTACGGGTGTTCCGGTATGGTCATTGGTGCTAAAATCGCCCCAAACGTATCCTTTGGCGATATTGCCATCCAATAGGGTTAAACCGCCTGTTTCATGATCGGCAGTAACAATAACCAGTGTTTCGCCATCTTCATCAGCAAAGCGCAGGGCATCGCCAACCATCCGGTCAAAATCGCTGTTTTCGGTAATTACCTGTTTCAGGTTATTGGTGTGCCCGCCATGATCAATCTGCGATCCTTCAATCATCATAAAAAATCCGTTTGGCGCACTCTTAAAAGTTTGGGTTACTTTTTTTAATGCCAATGGCAGATAGTTTCCCCGGCCATCCATTTTGGGCCTGGTTACGCTATCGTCCATTAATGCCAGGATCTTTGTTGCAGGTGTATTTAAAAAATCATCAAAATTGCGGATAATGGTATACCCGCGTTGTTTCATTTTATCGATAGGGGTTTGTCCATCTACCGGCTGGGTAAAATCTTTATAAGCCGACCCTAAAAATATATCAACGGGCGATGATACAATTTGATTGGCTATGTTTGTTGAATGGCTTCGTTCAGAGTCATGTGCGTAGAAGGCAGCGGGGGTTGCATCCGTTAATTCGCATACGACAATATCGGCGGTTTTTTTCCCGGCATCGGCGCTATAATCGGCCAGCGAGCGTAAGGGTTTACCTGCCGGATCAACACCTATAGCCCTGTCGTTTGTTTTTTGTCCGGATGCAAACGCCGTAGCCCCCGCGGCAGAATCGGTAATATAAGCATCAGCCGAATAAGTAACCGAAAAGCCCATGTTAAGCATCTGGAATATATTAAGCTGCCCCCTGTTGGCACTATAGGTAGCATATAATTGCGATAAGCCCATGCCATCGCCTATACATAAAATGATGTTTTTAACCTTTTTCACCGTGCCATCTGATTTATAGCTTGGATGATAAATAACATAAGGTTCGGGAGCTTTGTATTCCGACTTCTCTTTCCTGTTTAAAAAATTGCCAAGCCCTTCTATATCATCGGTACCTATAACATCAACGCCCAAACGTAACATGGCCAGCCAGCTGCTTTTGGTATCGGGAGTTTCGTAAAAACGTACTTTTTTACCGGCGTTGTGAACGCTGTCAATACCACCTTTTATTCTTTTAATTTCGTCGGCATTAAATACACCCTTGCCATTCCAATGCACATATTTGCTTAACGGGAAACTTACCAATCCAATTTTTTTCCATTGCGCAGCCGTAAATCCATCTAAATGGTCAACATCAAATGAAATCCAGTCTGGGTAGTTTGGCATGACAGCTGCCGGAGGCACAGCCCCCGTCATCACGATAGATAACCTGCCGGGATGCCCATCGTATGCAAAATATTTTTCTAATGGTTTAAGTTCGCTGATCACCAGCGGTAATATAGCTTTATAATCTTCCTTTATTTCGATTAACAGCCTTAAATGCCGTTGCGGGTCGCGGTTAAATTTTTCAATTAAAGGATCGATATAGAGGATTTTTAACGAACGTTTGGCGCTGATCTCCTTTTTATCATGTGCTACCATCAGTTGACCGTTCACCGCGTAAACATCAGCTTCTATTGAGCCAAAACCTTTTTCATAGGCCCTATAAAAGGGAATATTATTTTTATAATCATTGTGCGAGTGTGCATCGGCCACGGTATAGGCCTTAATTTGTGCGTGGGCAGCAATGCTCATGCCCGTAAGCAGCGCCAACATTGTTGCTGTTCTAATTATTTTTACCATAATGCTGTAAATATAAAAACCGGGCGTTGCCCGGTTTTAAACTTTGTATTATTAAATTACCAACCAGCATTTTGTTTTAGCTGGCCCTGGCTTATCTGGATATCTTTAGGCGGAATAGGCCATACATTATCCCTTGCCGGGTCGAAATTGCGTGCTTTCCACACTACCGAACCATTTGCGCCGTGTAATGGTTTTGCATAAGTAGCCTGCGCATCGCCCCAGCGTACCAGGTCAAAGTTGCGGTCGCTCCACTCGCCTGCCAGTTCTACGCGGCGCTCATGTTTCAAATCGGCCATGGTAGCGCCAGATTTTGGTGCTAAACCAGCCCTTACACGTACCAGGTTTAAGGCGACATCACCATTTTTACCCTGCATAATTTGGGCTTCGGCCTTAATCAGCAAAATTTCGGCATAGCGTAATAACGGAACGTTTAAATCTGTCGACGGTTCATCACCATTAGGGCTTATATGAATGCCACCGGCATAACTAAATGGCTCCATGTATTTATTAAACTGGTAACCGGTTAAGCTGTTGCTTTTGCCGCCAATTGGATAAGTGTAAGTTTGGCCAAAGTATTGAAAAATATCGCCACTTTTAAGAATGGTTGCCGCCAGCCTTTTATCACCAGTTTCAAATTCGTCAACCAGCTCTTTAGTTGGCTGAAAGTAACCGAAACCGTTATATAAACCCCAGCCTTTATTCTCCAGCATAGCGCCCGGCAAAATGCTTTGCCCGTTTAAATTGCTGGCTACCGACCATATATATTCCGAACTATAGTTATTGGCTATTTTAAATACATCGGCATAATTAGCCAACAAAGCGTGTTTGCCGCTTGAAATAACCGAATCGGCATATTTTTCGGCATTGGCATAATCTTTAGCATGCAGGTAGGTTTTGGCCAGGTATGCCCATGCGGCCGTTTTGTGCGCGCGCCCTTTATCAGTAGCTGCCAGCTGATCAAAATAAGGTAATAATGATGCCGCCTTTTTTAAATCAGCCGCGATATAGGCGTAATTATCTTTAACTGATGCCAGCTGCGCCGGGAAAGCGATCGGGTTAGCGCGGTTTTGAACCGGTGCGCCTTGTTTATCGGTACCATATAAATCGGCAATTTCCAGGTGCATTACTGCGTGTACAAAGTAGGCCTGGCCCAATATAAAGTTTTTGGTTGCCTGATCCATGGTGATGCCAGGTACATTGGCTATAACATCATTTGCCCTTTTCATCACCACAAAATGTAACGACCATGGCGCGTAAATACTGCTTTCGTTACCGGTACAAACAAAGTTTTTTATGTTTTCCCTATCGGCAGATGTACGGCCAACAACCATATCGTCGCTGGCATCAATAAGCCAGAAGTAACCACGTCCGTACAGATCTTCGCTGTTACTTTGCTTTTCGTACAAGCCATTGGCAGCTGCCTGGGCATCGCTCGCATTTTTCCAAAAGTTGGTGCTGGTGGGCGTACCGGTGGGCTTAATATTATCTAACGTACTTTTATTACAGCTTTGCGCAAGTATAATTACCATTACACCTAACAAGCCTTTAACTATATTTTTAAATTTCATCTTAATTATCTCCTTAATTCTCTAAATACCTTATTGTTATAAGCCTACGTTAATACCTATTAAAATGATCCTTGATTGTGGATACAAGCCCAAATCGACACCGTTTTGACCAATGCCTACCTCGGGATCAAGTCCTGAATATTTGGTAAATGTGGCCAGGTTTTGTGCATTGGCAAAAACCCTTGCGCTGCGTATGCCTATTTTGGTCATCAATGTTTTTGGCAGCGTGTAACCCAGTGTTACGTTTTTGATACGCATGTATGAACCATCCTCTACGTAAAAATCAGATACGTTACCAAAATTGCCATTGGCATCACTTGCCGAAAGCCTTGGTATGCTGGTATTAGTATGTGTAGGGCTCCAGGCCTTTTTAGCATCGGCCAGCAGGTTATAGTTTTGGATTGATGCGTTTAAGCCGGTGTATTTAACAGCGTTGAAAATTTTGTTGCCGGCAATACCCTGTAAAAACACACTCAGGTCAAAGTTGCCATAGCTAAAGTTGGCTGTAAAGCCGTAGTTGAATTTAGGAAAAGGCGTGCCTAAATAAGTTTTATCGGCATCGTTAAGCTTACCATCGCCATTTAAATCAAGAAATTTAATATCGCCCGGTTTTGCATTTGGCTGGATAAGCGCACCAGATGAACCTGTATAGTTGTTTACCTCATCCTGGGTTTGAAACAAACCGGCGGTTTTGTAACCGAAGAAAGAGTATAGCGAGTATCCCTGCTGTAATTGAACCGGTACAAGGTTACCTCTTACCGTAGGATTTGACAGGATAGATTGCTGGCCCGGCAAAATATCCATAATCTTGTTTTTAATATACGATCCATTGGCAGCTAAGTTGTAATGAAGCTGGCCAATGCTGTTTTGATATTTGATGGCTAATTCGATACCCTTGTTCTGGATTTCGCCACCGTTAACAAATGGCGGATTGGATACGCCAAAAACGGCTGCTACAGGTGGCTGAAATAAAAACCGGGTGTTTTTTTTCATAAATACATCGCCGGTAACATTCAGCTGGCCGTTTAACAAACCCAAATCAAAACCTATATCTGTTTGGGTTGCTTTTTCCCACCTAAGATCAAGATTGGCCAGGCCATCAATTGCCGATCCTGTAATGGCAGTGGCAGGGCTACCCAAATATCCCGCGGTTTTGGTTAAGGATACAGACGTAGGAAAGTTAGGCAAGCCGGCAAGGTTACCCGACTGGCCGTAACTTGCACGCAATTTTGCAAATGATACTAAACCATCGGCAGGAAAAAATGATTCTTTACTAATTAACCATCCTGCAGATACGCCCGGGTAAGTTTCTGTACGGTTTTTACTGCTCAACATGGATGTGGCATCGCGCCTTATAATACCGTTTATAAAGTACTTGCCTTTATAATCGTACCCTACCCTGCCTAAATAAGAGATAAGCGCCGATTCATTCTTGTTACCTTGTAAAGGAACACCTGTTGGGTTTAACGTACCATTGATGATGTAACGGTATGCAGGATCTTCGCTCAGGTAATTATCGGTATTTACACTAAAAAATTCCTGTGTGTCATCCTGATAGGTGTAGCCTGCCAAAGCAGTTACGTGGTGGTCGGTTCCAAATGTCCTGTCAAAGTTTAAGGTTTGCTCGGCAAGTATTGTTCTTGAATTATTTTGCTCCTGGAAAAGGTTGTTATCAAAAAACTTTTTTCCGGGCTCCAGTATCCTGGTGCTAAAGTTTTTGATAGTTTCCAGGTTTTTAGTAACTGCCAGGTTCGAACGGAATTTTAACCCCTTAAACAAACTTACTTCTACATAAGGGTTTATGGTAAAGCTGGTAACCGCATCGCTGTTATCCAGGCGTTTTAGGTAAGCAACAGGGTTTATAACATCGCCGTACGAGCCTGCATAAGCAGCAGGTACACCGCCAAAGCTGCCATCGGCGTTATAAATGGAGGCGTTTGGCGGGTAAAATATGGCCGATAATATAGCACCTGTATAAGCGCTTGTAGTATTGGCCCCCTGGCCGTTATTATAGGAGAACGACATGCTTTCGCCCATTTTAAGCCAGTCTTTTATCTGGTGATCAGAATTTACCCTGAAGTTGTAACGCAGTGCGTTAGTATTTAAAAGGATAGCGTCGTTTTTACGATAACCACCCGATACATAAAACGTTGATTTATCATTACCGCCACTAATGTTCAGGCTATAATCCTGTACATGGCCTGTTCTGAACAATGCATCAGTCCAGTTGGTGCGGGTAATGCGCGAATCGGGGTTTACAGTGGCATCAAAAGCCGGCAGGCGGGTTTTGCCTGCATTATCATAGGCTGTATTAATGGCATCAGCATATTCGGCGGCATTTAGGGCCTGCAATATTTTGAGCGCGTTTTGATTACCTCCTTTTACCGAAATATCTAAATTGGTTTTACCTTGCTTGCCGCGTTTGGTGGTTATCAATATTACACCGCCCGCTGCTTTTGCACCGTAAATAGCAGCATATGAATCCTTCAACACGTCAATTGATTCGATATCATTAGGGTCTATCGGGCCGCCATTGTAAATGGTTCCGTCTACCACGGTTAACGGGCCCTCGTTGTTAAATGAGCTCTGGCCGCGCAACCTGATGCTTGGACCCGATGTTGGGTCGCCGCCTTCATTTAATACGGTAACACCGGCTATTTGGCCCTGCAGCATTTCGGTAACCGAGCCTACGGAGCGATCCTTAACATTTGATACCTTTAATGATCCTACAGCACCCGTAACATCCGATTTTTTTTGCGTACCGTAACCTACCACTACTACTGCCGATAAGCCGGTGATATCTGCGCTTAAAACAACATCAAGCGGCGAATGATCTGCAACTACCTCCTGGGTTTTGTAGCCAATAAACGAAAACACCAATACCTCGCCCTGCTCAACGGATATTTTAAAAACACCGTTAACATCTGTAGATGTACCAGCCTGCGATGTTTTACTGCGGATGGCGACGCCTGCAAGGGGGCCGTCTTTATCGCTCACGGTACCGGTTATCATTACTTTCGCCGGCACTTTTACCACTTTTTTGCGCGAAATAATGATGGTGTTATACTTCTCGCGGTACTCCAGCTGGGTATTGCTGGTTAAAGCATTTAATACATCTTTTAACGGCTTGCCTATAAAAGTGCTTGCTTTTACTTTAACTACCGCCACATCATCTAATTTGTAGTTAAAAGCCACATTGTTCATGGCTTTTTTTAATTTTTCGAGCGATGCATCCATTGTTTCATCGGCAAACTTTACGGTTACCGGCTGGTCAATCAATGATGCTTTACGCTCGGCCAGGGATTGGCCCGGCACCAAGGTTGCGAAAATTGTTAAGAGCAATAAAATTGCGGTCATTAACTTTCTTGAAATCTGGGATAAAGATTTTTCCATACATTTGTTTTTAAAAGTGATTAGTAACCGCCTGTCTGGGTTTAGTCTGGGCAGTTACACTTAATAAGCCAGTGCTTGTTAGTAGCAGGCATTGGTTTTCTTTTATATCTATTATTTAATAGTTACTACATCCCCGTTAAGCCGGTATTTACGGCCATCAATAAACTGCAAAATATCAA
Source organism: Mucilaginibacter ginsenosidivorax (assembly GCF_007971525.1). Taxonomy (NCBI): domain Bacteria; kingdom Pseudomonadati; phylum Bacteroidota; class Sphingobacteriia; order Sphingobacteriales; family Sphingobacteriaceae; genus Mucilaginibacter; species Mucilaginibacter ginsenosidivorax. Next base: position 5,570,487 of record NZ_CP042437.1, on the reverse strand, counting down.
GCACCTGGTTAATGGTTAGCTTATTTGAAAACCTAACCGAATAATGTTGCCTGCTTAGCCTTTTACCAGTGTAATTAAAGTTTACGTTATACCTGTTTTGCAGATAAACAGCTACTTCTTTAAACTCAACGTTATCTAAAATCAGGTCGTCATGCATCCAGCTTAGCGCGTGGTCGCCAATAATGGTTTGTCTTGAAAAATTTTGGTTTTGCTTGTTGTAGGTTACCTGCTGCTGCGGTGTGTACATACCTAAAGTATGCTGCCTGTCATGCACTTCAACCTTACCACTGTTTACAAACACCTGTATGGTTGGCAGCTCGCGGTAAAATTTAACATTAAATGAAGTACCCAACACCTGTGTGGTAACGCCAGCTGTATGAACCAGGAAAGGTTTTGTGGCATCGTGCTTTACATCAAAAAAGGCTTCGCCGTTCAGCAAAGTTACCTCCCTTACAGCAGCGCCGAATTTAACCGGGCACCTGATGGCGCTGCCTGCGTTTAATTGCACAAGGGTATTATCGGGCAGTAGTACTTTTTTCATTTGCCCTTTAGGCGTGGTGATCACCTGGTAGGCAATTACCTCTGCAGGTTTAGGGCCTGTAAACATGCGGTAACCCAAAATGCCCGCAAAAAGGGAAATTAAAACAACAGCGGCTACTTTTAACCAGGCGGTGTTTAACCTGGTTATGCGGGGCTGGTTAATGGTTTGCGCTTGTATTTTTTCCCAAAGGGCCTGCTTTAAATGCCCCACCGGTTGCGGCGCATCCTGCCGGCGGTTTAAATCCTGCATCAACATTTGCAAATACGCCAATTCTTCGTCGGTACATTTGCCTTCGTTAAATTTGTCAAGTAGTTTTTTGATTTCCTTTTCTTTCACTTATAAGCCTTTATACTTACCAAGTGACAGCAGGAAGGGAGATGTACTATAACAACCTTAAAAAAATTATCAGCAGCAAAAATTCGCTCAGGTTATCGGGCGGGATGACGTTATAATAATGATGAACCGTTTTTTTTAACCGGCCCAGGGCACTGCTAATCTGGTTACGCACGGTTTGGTGCGATATACCTAATTCTGCAGCTATTTGCTGCCCGTTCATATCCTGTTCGCGGCTGCACAGGTAAACCTGGCGCATTTTCTCGGGCATATCGGCAATTTCGCGGTTTATTAAAAAGCTGAGTTCGGCAAATGACAATTTTTGGGCGGTACTGTCCTCGGCCATATCCGGCAACTCCATAAAATCATTTAATGATTGTGGTTGTTTACTTTGCTTTTTGAACCACTTGTAGGCCATGTAATTTACCGAAACAATTAGGTAAGCCTCCAGCGGGCCGTTTACCTGTATGGTGTAGCGGTTTTTCCATACCGATAGGAAGAGTTCCTGCACCATATCCATCGCCTCATCTTCATTCTGCGTTTTTTTAAAGGCAAATGCTATCAGTTTATCGGCGTAACGCTCATAAATTTCCTGAAATGCACAGTCATTCCCGCTTTGCAGTTCCAATAAAAGTTGAGCATCCGAGTACAGTTTCACAAGCCTTTTTTATAGGGGTAAAGTAACGCCAATGATATTAATTTAAATTTAAGGATATATTAAGATACAAGAGTCAAGATAAGCGCAAAATATCAAATAAAGACAAAAGTTTGCGATTTTACTTAAAGTTTAATTGTTAAAATTAAGTATAAATTATGCTATTATTGTTTTCAATCTTGATTCCTGATTCTTAATTCTTGACTCTTCTTTTTTTGCGATGAACGATTTAAAACTCGAGGCGGCAAAAGCAGCCGTAAAATTTATTAAACCACACCAAATCATAGGTTTAGGGACCGGCAGCACCATTGCCCACCTGGTTACCCTGGCAGCTGCAGATGATGAACTTGCAACATCGGTTACCTTCACATCGTCGTCTTTTAAAACTACAGCCATGCTTGCCAAAAACGGGTTAAGGGTAATGGCGCCGGCACTGTTAAGCCGACTTGATATTTATTTTGATGGATGCGACCAGTTTGATAAACAACTGAACGCCCTGAAAAGCGGCGGCGGCATCCACACTACCGAAAAGATCCTGGCATCAATGGCTGATGAATTTATGCTGATTGGCGATGCGGGAAAATATACAGATAAGCTGGATACTACCTACCCCCTGGTTATTGAAGTTTTACCCGCCGCTCTACAAATCGTATTAAAACGCCTGGCCGCAGATTTTCCGGATGCCCAAATTAATCAACGTATAAGCAACCAAAAGGATGGCGCGGTTATATCAGATAACGGTAACATGCTGGTTGATGTATTTTTTGCGGAGCTTTTACCGCTTGATGAGTTAAACATTAAGGTAAAAATGATACCGGGTATTGTTGAGCATTCTTTGTTTTATGCTATGGCTACCAAAGCTATTATTGCCGGGGAGAATGGGGTTAGGGTGATTGAAGCTGTTTAAGAATCAACCACAGCAAAAAAACAGTAATGACCTGTATGTATACCTAACCGCCCTCATGACCGTTATTGCGCGGCACGAATCATTTATAAGCAATTGACTATCAACGTAAAATATCCGTCATTGCGAGGCACGAAGCAATCCCCGACATGCTAAGTCCCACATAGTTCGGGATTGCTTCGTACCTCGCAATGACGGTAGCTTAGAACATTTATTTAATGATATCCATTGCACGTCATCCCCGTTTTTCAGGTTTTACCTGATGGATACTCACAATGCCTCCTTTTTTAACTTCAGCGCTTCTTACTTAAAAATTTATTATTGTTTTTTAATATCACAAATGGCGTGTGGGTATTCCAGCCGGGCTTTATACTGTCATCATTAATAAAGCCCATTGAAAAGTTGCCTAAAATAATATCCGGACTTCCATCGCCATTATAATCATTAACATCCATACAAATCCAGCGCCCCTGGTTATATATAGGCAGGTTGTGGGGTATAAAATGCAGGGGGCTGTCCTCCTCAAAATAGGTAAAACCTTCACCGGGGTTCTTCTTCAGGTCCGAAAAAAAGGCAATCAGCGCTATGTCCAGCCTGCCGTCGCCGTTAAAATCGGCAGCTACAGCTTTAGTGGCTCCGTTCACGGGGTAAAAATAGGCTTGCTTAAATTTAAAATTCCCCTGGTTAAGGTATATGTAAACGCCGTGGAAGGGTTTCAATATTTTTGAATAGTCGCTGTTATCGCCGCTGGTGTATAAAACATCCGGTTGCCCGTCGTTATTAAAATCAACCAGCTGAAAACTGCTTGAGCCATACATCGGCGGAAACCTCAAAATGTTCCTGCTTGTAAAACCTCCTTTATGGTCATTCAAAAACAACCAGACACCTTCATCAGCCTGCGCAAATAAGCAAGCCACATCGGGCCAGCCATCGTGGTTAAAATCGCCAATAACGGCATGCTCGGCACCGGGCATGGTACTGATGGTATGTTTTTCAAACTGATTTCCCTGCAACTGCTTGTACCAGTACAAGCCGCCCAAATTATGGCCAAAGCCACATACCACCCAATCCTGCAAACCATTTTTATCAATATCTGCCGGTACGGATTGAATTGGCCTTGGCAATTTACCGGCAATCTGTATTTCCTTTTGAGCATTTATGGAATTTAAATCCACCTGTTTTACAAAACCGTTGGCTATATCAACTGCATCCATCGAACCAATAAAAGTAAAAACGCCCTGCGGGTTTCCCTTATCATCTTTACCAAATTGCACATCAACCGCAGGCGAAGGGTATTTAACGGCTGATAGCATCTTCAGTTGGTTGGACCATCTAAAAATACTGCTATTCATCCGGTCGCTTGTATAAATACGCCGCCCGGTGGTATCAAATGCCACCATGGTAGTTGTTGCTAAAGGCACATCGTGGGCAGGTTTTATCAAACTAAAATTGCTCCAATCTTTTAACGGGGCAACAGGAACCCTTGCGGGTATCAATTTCTTTGGTGATGCCCTGGTATAGTAATCAACAATTTTCAACCAATCATCATAAGATACTGCCGATTTTGCCTCCAGGTCGTTCACGTATTGGTCATCTGCATAAACTTTTATGCCCAAACGGGGGGCCATTGCGGGCAGCACATGTTTCGTCCAGGTTTCCTGGTCAAGCAGCCGTGGTTCGGGATACTGATGGCAGCTTTTGCAATAGGCAACAGATAAGCTTTTCCCATCTGTTGCAACCACCTGTGGTTGGGGACTGTTACAATTAACAGAGACCACGCAAACAACTGCTGTAAATAAAAATAAGGTTGATGTTAAAATGTAATGTTTGCTAAACCTCATAACTGGCTGCTAAAGTTTGGTGATGAATGTAGTGTTAGGTTAATCGAGTAACGACGGATTGTCTTTAGTCGAAAGTCTTAAGTTCTAAGAGGCTGTCTAAAAATAAAAAACAGGTCGTTATTGCTTCGTACTCATACATCAAGTATTGGAATTTACATAAACATTTGTTTGAACGCTGGCTACGACTCACCCGGCCGACGCTGCGCTGGGCCACCCTCTCTTCACCTGCGGTGGAAAGAGGGTTTATTATTATTAATTATTTGACAATCAGTTATTTATTAAATTATAATTTCAAAACCCTCTTTCCGGCGAAGCCGAAGAGAGGGTGGTCGGGCGTAGCCTCGACCGGGTGAGTCGTAGACGCTATGCGAAATATGTTGTTGTCCCTTCATTAGAAGCATAAAAACGTTAGCAAAACAAACTTAGACAGATACTAAGTCAAGAAAGAATAAATTTTGCTTTTGACTTAAGACGTAAGACTTAGTACTATGAACTTAACAGTAGCTATATTTTTTACACACAAAAAGAGGCAGCTAATGCCACCTCTTTTCGTTTTATCAAAAATAAACAATATTAATAACCGGGATTTTGTTTCAACGCAGATGATGATCCGGTTGATTCCAGGTCAATCTGTGCCTGCGGAATTGGATAAACCTCGTTTTTACCAACTGTAAAATGCGCGCCGGTAACGTCGGTTATGTTTTTACCATCGTAGCCAAAATAGGTTGCCAGTGATTGCTGTGCTGTACCCCAACGCACGATGTCAAAAAAGCGATGGCCTTCCATGCCTAACTCCAGCTTCCGTTCAAAATAAATAGCTTTTAATGCCAAATCTTTGCTCGTAAAGTAACCGGCAGGATATTGGTTTACTACATACTTTGCAGCCGGTGTGGTAGTATAGCCGCCCATTGGGTTAGCCGCATCTTTATAAGTATACACCATACTTGCCGGTTTAGCAGCCCTTGCACGTACCTGGTTTACATATGATAAACCTAAATCGCCAGTGCCCAGTTGTGCTTTGGCTTCGGCCGCCATGAGCAATACATCGGCAAAGCGGATAATATTAACCTGGTTTGCATTGCCCGGTGCCCAGGTATGGCTATCGCCAAGGGTACCCTTGGTAGCCTGGTAATAAACATTCTTTTTAGGCGAGTACGGGCCTGCCGAACTTTGCTCACGGATCCAGTTTTGGCCTGGGTGATTGCCCCAATCCAGATACGGAATACCGCGGCGGCCAACTGTCCAGTCTAAACGTGGGTCAAGGTTACCGGCATCAAGTGTAAAGGCTGCTGTTGATGCAATACCCTGGTCGTTAACTACAGCGTGACTGTTGTAGTCGTCTAAATAAGGTAAGCCGGTAGCATCGGTACGGAACGAGTTAGCCAGATCTTCGGTAGGCTGAAAAAATCCGCAGCATCCGAAAGGGCTGTTGTACGGGTAGTTCAGCATATCGCCGTTATTGGCTTCACTGATAGTGCCGGTACCATCATTTGCAGCTTGTTGAATAGCAAAAACAGTTTCCTTATTGTTTTTGGTTGATGCGTTAAAGTTATCCTCGTAATTATCGGTTAAACCATAAGCAACACCTGCCGAGTTTGTTCCGCCGGTAATAACTTCGGTAAATGTTTTATCGGCATTGGTATAATCTTTTTGGTACAGGTAGGTTTTAGCCAGGTAGGCACCCGCTGCCCATTTATTTACCCTGCCAACCTGTGTTTGCGTTGCCGGTAAGTTTGCATAGGCAAATGCAAAATCGGCAACTATTTTTGGCCATATATCGGCGGTATTGGGCTGCACAAAATTGGTTGTGGTTTCATCAATATAAGGCACGTTGCCAAACATCTTTTTCAGGTCGAAATAATAATGACCGCGTAAAAACCTGGCCTGGCCAATAATATTTGCTTTATCGGCGGCAGATATACTTGCAACCGCTGCTACTGCTTTTAACACATTATTTGCCCTTGTTACACCTTCATAATCGGCAATCCATTTGGTATTTAAAAAGCCGTTACTGGCATCAACTGTAAATGTTGCTATAGAGTTGATAGCAGGCTGATCGATACCGGAGCTGCCTTTGTGAGCGTCGCCGCCGGCCACGCTGCCATATATCCAGTTATCGGGTGATGACTCCCAGGGGTTGCCGCCGCCAAAAGCAACGTTGCTGCCTTTTTGGCCATCGAGCGCCGAATATGCGCCAATCAAAAGGCCATCTACACCTGCCGCCGTTGTTATTTGCGCCGTACTTAACGCGCCCAACGCAGGCTGGTCAAGAGACGACTTTTTGCATGAACTTTGAACTATACCAGCTATAACTAAAGTACAAACTGATAAACGTATGATATTTTTCATAAAATCTTTAATTAAAATTTAACTTGTACACCTAATAAATAAGTACGGCTTGGCGAGTAGTTACCCCTATCAACACCAAAGTTGGTACTGCTGTTGGTGTTACTGGTTGTACCGCCGCCCACAATCTCGGGGTCAACGCCAGAGTACTTGGTTATGGTAATTAAATTAGCTCCTGATAAGTAAACACGGGCGCTGCTTAAGCCAATTGATTTGATCAGGTTAGGTGCAAACTTGTAACCTATCTGCAGGTTTTTTAAACGCAGGTACGAGCCGTTTTCTACATAATAAGAGTTGGGTACGGTGTTGGTACTAAATGAGCCATCAATTTCCTGGATAGGTGCTTTGGCATTTGTATGGGTAGGCGTCCATGAATCATACAAAGCTGTTTTGCTTTTTGCACCCGCAAAATTGGCGTAAAAATCTGTCCACCATCTTACGTCATTCCAAATCTTGTTGCCGTATGAGCCATACCAGAACATGTTCAGATCGAAGTTTTTGTAGGTAAAATCGAGGTTGAAACCGCCGGTAAATTTAGGGTTAGGGTTTCCAAGCAATGTACGGTCTTTGGCATCTACTTTACCATCGCCATTTATATCGGCATATTTAAAACGACCAACAGCGGCATCGGTTTGATAGGTTCCCCCTGCTTTTGCATTGGCGGCATCAATTTCGGCCTGTGAATTCCAGAAACCATCAGTTTTGTAACCAAAGAAACCACCCACCGGGCCACCTACCTGGTTACGAATAATGGAACTACCATTAAAACGGCCTGAGTTTTGGTCAAAGTAAGGTTGCCCTACGGTAACGGCTTTAATAACGTTATGATAAGTAGTAAAGGTTAACGAAGCGTTCATTTTCAGGTCATGCCCCAGGGTTTGATGCGTGCCGATGGCGATATCCAAACCCGTATTATTCATAGCACCTACGTTGCTGTATGGCGCTGTGGCCGAGCCTGCAGTACCCGGCAGGTTTGGATTGAATAATAAGCCGGTAATAATCTTTTTGTAATAATCGGCAGATATATCCCATTTCTGGTTAAAAAACGAGCCATCAAAACCAATATTTAAGTTTTTATCAAGCTCCCATTTAGCATCGGGGTTACCTATCCTGGTTTGGGTAAAACCGGCAACTGTACTGGTTGATGTACCGGCAATATCATAGTATGAATTGGTTTTGATTGCGCCAAATGTGGTAAAGGCGTTGGATGGATCGACATTGATCTGGTTACCCATTACACCGTATCCGCCACGGATCTTCAAATCGTTTATCCACGTTGCTTTTTTCAGGAAACTTTCCTGCGATATGCGCCAGCCGGCACTTACTGCCGGAAACCAGCCATATTGGTAAGTTAAAAACCTTGATGAACCATCGCGGCGAAGCGTAGCATTTAACAGGAACTCATCGTTAAAAGTATAATCTAAACGCGCAATAAGCGACTGCAGCTTATCTCTCTCAATGGTGCTATAAGCAGTTGGCGTACCGGTACCTGTTGTAATAGTGGTATAATTTTTATCAAAGGTAAAGTAGCCGGTATTGGTAGCGCCTAAGGTTTCGTACCTGTTTTTGTAATTCTCTGTACCTACCAATAATTTAATATCGTGTTTACGAATGGTTTGGTGATAGGTTAAAGTATTTGTCCAGGTGTAATTGTACCCGTTAAATGAGTTCTCGGAGTATGAGTTTGTGGTGTTGTTTTCGGAGTTCTCATATTCCGGGTAAGTAAAGCTGTGGTTATAGTCAGAATAATACTCGCCACCAAACTGGGTGCGTAAGGTAAAGTATTTCAGGAAATCAACCTCGGCAAAGGCATTACCAAACAGCCTGTTATAAGCTCCGTAATTATTGCCGGTACGCTGCTGCACAGCCACCGGGTTACGGGCGTTACCTAAGTTTGCCGTATTTGAGCCGGCATAGTTACCTGCAATATCATATACAGGAATTATAGGCTGCTCGCGGAAAGCCATACCAATACCAGAACCCTCGTCATTTTCATTGATCAGCGGATTTTCTGTTACCGAGTAGGATAAGTTTTCGCCTACCCTGATGTGTTTAGATACATTAAAGCTGGTATTTGCCCTTACGGTATAACGCTTATCATAAGTATCTATCAGGGTACCCTTTTGGTTGTAATAGTTCATGGAGAACAAGTAGGTAGCCAAATCTGAACTGCCGCTTAAAGCCAGGTTATGGCTTTGTATAGGGGCCGATTTAAATATTTCATGATACCAGTCGGTACCTGCTTTGTTGGCCTTTGTAATACGGTAAAAGCCCGATGGATCGCCGGAGGTGTAAAACGGGTTAACGTTATACTTTGATGGATCGACAGCCGGGTCGCCGTCATGTACGCCATAAGGGCCTGTACTGCCTGCACTAATGTAATCGGGCAATACATTGCCATTGGGGCCATACAGGTTGCTGCTTAAATCAACCGGTATTCCTTTTAAAGCAGCGGTATTTTGAATGGCCAGCGTTCTCAGGCTGGTCATTTCCTGCGGATTTAACAGGTTAAACACGTTGCCTCCTTTGGGTACCTGCGTACCGTAATACGCATCATATGATACACTTACCTTACCGGTACCTTTTTTGGTGGTAATAACAATTACACCATTAGCAGCGCGCGCGCCGTATATTGATGCCGAACTTGCATCTTTTAATACCTGCATACTGGCCACATCATTGGGGTTAATGTCGCTTACGTTTGTAGTGGGTACACCATCAACAACATATAGCGGCTGGTTGTTGCCAAATGTATTGGCACCACGAATTTTTACCGAAGGGTTTTCGCCCGGTTGTCCCGATGCAATAACGGTAACACCCGCTGCCTGGCCCTGCAACTGGTTCTCTACCGATGATGTTGGCTGCCTGTTGGCGGCGGCTATATCAACAACGGCTACCGCACCTACCAGGTCTTTTTTCCGCTGGCTGCCGTAACCGGTTACCACCACTTCGTTTAAGGTATTGTTACCGGCAACCAGGGTGATGTTTAAATTAACATCGGTGCCAACGGTTATTTCTTTGGTAACATAGCCTATATAGGATATGACCAGTGTATTACCCGGACTTAACGAGAGGGTAAAATCGCCGTTAACATCGGTAATTGCACCTGTCGCGGCGCCTTTTACCCGTACCGATGCACCAATAATGGGTAATTTGTCATCGCTGGCGATAACTTTCCCCTTGTACTTTGTTTGGGCAGTAACTACCACCGAAGATACCAGGCAGCATAACAGCACACCCAGGAATCTCCCTTTTAGGAGTAAACTTTTAAACATGAATTTGAGATTTAATTGATATATATTTGGTTATTTATTGATTGCAAACAGAACACGTAATCACCTCTTAATCAGCTGTTAAATAGTGCGTTCCGGATCTCACCCCGGAACGCAAATCCAATATCATTTCTCAAGTGATATTGATCAACTAATTCTCAAATGACACGTTTACTAAATCATTTAAGCTCTTCAGATACCGGTGTTATCGACTTTGCTGATTTACATTTTTAGCAGCGCAAAACCGTAAAATCAGTTCATCAATACACCTGTATCGCTAATTCCTTATCCCGATCACCAGGAGCACAAAAGGCGCCTGTTAAAAATGTTTACTTATGTAAAAGAGGCCACACGATCTGCGCGCCCCAGGTAAATGCCCCGGTTTATTATAATTGTTCACAAATAATAAAATAATAGAATTATAGATTTTAATAAAGCGACAAAACATACTTATTGTAAGACCAAACAGGTAAACAATGCGACAAAAATATTTTTGCTTTTGGGGGCGCAGGGATACCAGAACTTGCGGGGATATTATATATTAGCAAGAGTTTAAAAAACTACCAAAAAACCAATTTAAAACCAGTTTCACGTATAAAATCTGGACATTTTTTTTAACAACAGCAATTGTGCGAACATTTCACAATGAGCGGGTACGTACCAGCCAGGCAATCACGTGTTTAAACATAAACAATCGATTGTGTCCTGTTTGTTACTATTTGTATTGTAAAAATAATACTGCATTTATGTATATAATTTCATTAAACCTTTTATAAATGTACTTTAGCCATGCATGATAAAAACAATATAATAGGTTTGAATTTGTACAATAAAAAATTCAGGATTTGGGCGCACGTATGCGTTTGGCTTGTTCTGATGGCGTTACCATACATCATGCATTCAATCAATGTATTGCCTTCCCGCACATTTACGGGCAAAGAAATGAGCGGGTTTATTAAGCTTGATTACGCGGGATACTTTTATTGGATAGCCGCTTTTTATTTTAACAGCTTAATTCTTATCCCTCATTTGTTCATGAAGGGTAAATACCCTTACTATGTGCTGGCCGTACTTTCAATTTATGCCATTTACCTGTTTGTATATCATTATATTTATAACTGGCTGGAGATAGACCTGCCTTATGGCCTGCTGCGCACCAGCTGGCTGCGCCTGCCCGCATTTTTACTCACCATGGCGGCAAGCCTGGCCTATACCACCATAAACGGCTTGCTTGACTACCAGGAAAAGCTGCGCGAAAAGGATAAAGAGAAATTAAAAACAGAGTTGTCTTTCTTACGGTCGCAAATAAGCCCCCACTTTATATTTAATGTACTTAACAACATCGTATCGCTGGTAAGGTTAAATAGCACCGAGCTGGAGCCTACGGTGATGAAACTTTCGGGCTTAATGAAATACATGCTTTACCATACCGATGAAGAGAAAGTAAATATTAAGGTTGAAGAGGAATACCTTAACCATTATATTGATTTGCAAAAGCAGCGGTTTGGCAAAAAAGTTAAGGTAGAAACCTCATTCACCATCCTGAATAAAAACCAGCTGATTGAACCGATGCTGTTGATCCCGTTTGTTGAAAATGCCTTTAAACATGGGGTTGGTTCCATTGATGACCCGCGTATTATAATTGAGTTAGTTACCGACGAACGATTTTTAAATTTTACCGTTATCAATAAATATAATGCTTTAAACACCGGGCCGAAAGACGAATCGTCGGGCATAGGCATAGCTAACGTGAGCCGTAGAATAAACCTGTTGTATGAAAACAAACATCAGTTGAGCATTAAAAGCGAAAACAATTGCTTTGAGGTTAACCTGATACTAAAATTAGATGCATGATAAATTGTATTGCAATTGATGATGAGCCGCTTGCCTTAAGTTTACTTGCCGATAACATAAGTAAAATTCCGTTTTTAAATCTGCAGGCAGCCTGCGACGATGGTTTTTCGGCCAATAAAGCCATGCAGGAAAACGACATCGATTTAATATTTGTAGATATACAAATGCCCGGCATGACGGGGCTGCAGTTTATAAACAGCTTAATAAAAAAACCGTTGGTTATCATTGTATCGGCCTACAAGCAATATGCTTTAGATGGCTTTGCGTTAAACGTGGTTGACTACCTTACCAAACCGGTACCCCTGGACAGGTTTATGCAGGCCTGTAACAAAGCAAAAGAGCTTGCCGAACTTAAGGCGTTAAAATACGCTTCGACCCCGCCCGCCTTAAACTATACTTATATAAATGCCGGGTACACAGTTGTTAAAATTACGTTTGACGAAGTGCTGTACCTGGAAGGTTTGCGGGATTATGTTAAAATATATTTCACCGGCCATAAAAAGCCGGCCATTGTGCGGCTCAGCTTTAAAAATGTAGAACAAAAATGGCCATCGCATTTTATGCGCATTCACAAATCATTTTTTATTAACACGCAAAAAATTGAGGCCATTAATAAAACAGCTGTAATCATTGATGAAAAAGAGATCCCCATAGGCGAGGCTTACCGGGCGGCTGTAACGGCGTTGATTCAGTCAAATAGTTAAAGGGAAAACGGGCAATTACTTTTTGGTAAATTTTGCCAAAACGCTGAAGGAGGCATGACATTCAAGAATAAAAGCCTGTAATACTGAGAGGTAAAATTTCGCGAAAGTCTGAAGGGGAGAAATGACGTATATCGCATGGCGGCTAAGACTCACCCGGCGAGGCTACGCCCGCCACCCTCTCTTCACCTGCGGTGTAAAGAGGGGCTTGAATATTGAATATCAATATATTATAAAGAAAAAATAAACAATAAATTTTCAAGCCCCTCTTTCCGGCGAAGCCGAAGAGAGGGTGGCGGGCGTAGCCTCGCCGGGTGAGTCTTAGCCAGCGTTCAAAGCCAATGTTTGTGTAAATATTAAACAGATTATGGGTATGTACTAAGCAATGAAACTCTTTTTTAATTTTCAGGCAGCGCCTTAAAAACCTTATTTCATAAAAAAGGGCCGAAAAACTCTCGCAGTTTTTTGATCGGCCCTACATCTACCTATGAAAAACAATCCTTTGAGAAGGATATTAATTTATACTCAATAACAGTACCAATGGTTACATCTTAATTAAAATAAATAAAACGGCACTTTATTTTTACTTTCTTAATAGTTTGTAGAAATACTTCTACTACTATTGTGTAATAACGACACGGTTGGGGAGTTCCGCGTAAGCACTCGTGGTTGGCAGTTCGGGTTTGAACCGGCAATGGGCACTGCGCCGGATAGCTGTTGTCAGCTCTATTGGTATCCACTCGTATTTATCATTTCAATTTTTGCCGGTAATTTGCCAAATTTTCAGTATCTTGTATCGAAACAAAAAATGGCCCGCTTTTCCATTCCGGGATTTTACACAAAAAAGCCCAATCCCCAATAAAAACACACAATACACTTATTTACAATAACTTGAGTGTAAAAATAGTTTTAATTGGTGTAGCAAAAGTGATTAAAAGTATTGCAAAAGTGTGTAAAAAGATAACAAAAGTAGCGCAAAAGTATACCAACCGTGTACAACATCATAAGCCGACGTGTTATCTTATTATAGCACCGGGGCAGCCAATCAATTAGCTGGAAAACAGCGAGATAAGCAGACCCGTATTTTTTTTTACAAATTCATGAAATGTTTTGGCTTTCCGGTCGTCTTAAAGGGCAGATAGCAGCGCTTGTTTTTTGATCGGAATTCCGCAAACAACCTGTTGCCGGCAACCCCGGGGTAACCTGTTTAAAACATTTTAAATGACCAAATCACTACTTGTTTTTCTATTTTCATTATTCGCCTTATCGGCTTTTGCTCAAAAAAGGCATATCATCAGCGGCACCATCAAAGATGCTGCAACCGGCGAAACACTTATTGGCGCATCTGTAAGGGTTAAAGAGTTGTCCTCTGTGGGCACGGCCACCAACAATTATGGCTTCTACTCCCTGGCTGTACCCGATGGCTCATATACCTTGCTTTTTAGCTACATAGGTTATGAAACCATCATAAAACAGGTTTCGCTTCAGCATGATTTGCCTATCAGCATTTCACTGTCACCCAAAAGCCAACTGCAGGAAGTGGTTATCAACGCCAACCGGCCCAATAACGACCAGATAGCTTCGCCACAAATGGGGGTTGAACGATTAAACATGACCCAGATTAACCAGGTGCCGGTAGTATTGGGCGAAAAGGACATTTTAAAAACAATAACCCTGATGCCGGGCGTAAAATCGGGTGGCGAGGGAAACTCGGGCTTCTATGTGCGGGGTGGTGCCTCAGATCAAAACCTGATCATGCTTGATGAGGCTACTGTATACAACGCATCGCATTTGTTTGGTTTCTTCTCCACCTTTAACTCCGATGCCATAAAAGATGTAAGCCTGTACAAAGGAGGTATGCCTTCCGAATACGGTGGCCGCCTATCATCGGTACTTGATATCAAGATGAATGATGGTAATAATAAAGATTTTACGGTTCAGGGCGGCCTGGGCCTTATCGCATCAAGGCTTAAAGTAGAGGGGCCACTTGTTAAGGATAAAGGATCATTCATGATAAGCGCCAGGCGAACTTATATCGATTTCTTTTTAAAGGCCTCCAAAGATTCGACCATCAAAGGCAGCAAGCTTTACTTTTATGATCTTAACGCCAAGGCCAATTACCATTTTGACGACCATAATACGATTTTCCTGTCGGGCTATTTTGGTAAAGATGTATTGGGGCTTAAAAACCTTTTTGGCACCAACTGGGGCAATGCCACAGGCACCGTAAGGTTTAACCATATTTTTAGCAGTAAGCTATTTTCTAATACTTCGGTAGTTTTTAGCAATTATAACTATGCCATCGAGAGTTTTTTGAGCGATAACAGCTTTAAGGCCACCTCGCAAATCACCGACTTTAATTTAAAAGAAGACCTGCAATACGCGGTTAATAATGAGCACCGGCTTAAATTCGGCATTAACATATTGCACCACAGCATAGCTCCCGGCGATATCACTACCGATGCTTCGTCCAGCTTCAACTCCAAAAGCATCGAAAAGCGTTTTGGCTATGAAAACTCCGCCTACCTCAGCGATGATTGGAAAGTTAGCGACAAACTAAGCATATTGTATGGAATAAGGCTCAGCTCATTTTCTCTCATTGGCCCTGGCACGTTTAAGTCATATGATGCCACAGGCAAGGCTGCCGATTCTACGAGATACGGCTCTGGTTCAACCGTTAAAAGTTACCTTAACCTGGAGCCAAGGCTATCTGCCGGTTACCAGTTAAATGATGCCAGTTCCGTTAAAGTATCCTATAACCGTAACACGCAAAACATACACCTGCTTACCAACTCTACCACCAGTTCGCCAACCGACCTTTATGTGATGAGCAGCAACAATATTAAACCCGAAATTGCCGACCAGGTATCAGCCGGATGGTTCCGCAATTTCAAGGATAACCTGTTTGAATTTTCGGCCGAAGCCTATTACAAATGGCTGCAAAACCAAATTGACTATAAAGATGGTGCGCAGCTGATAGCCAACCAGGATGTGGAATCACTGCTCACCTACGGCTCGGGCAGGGCTTATGGTATTGAGCTGTTTTTGAAAAAAAAATATGGCAGGTTTAATGGCTGGATAGGTTATACCCTATCACGTACGGAGAATAAATTTGCGGCTATCAACAATGGACGTTACTACCCATCAAGGCAAGACCGTACGCACGACCTATCGGTGGTTGGCATTTACCAGCTTACCAAACGGTTATCTTTTTCAAGCTCGTTCATTTATCAAACCGGTAGCGCCGTTACTTACCCAACAGGCAAATACAATGTTGGCGGGCTTACCACTTTCTCCTACTCGGAACGTAACGGCTATCGTAAACCGGCAAACAACAGGCTTGACATTGGCGCTACGTTAGAAGGCAAGCAGCACAAAAGATACCACTCCAGCTGGACATTTAGTATATACAACGTGTATGCACATCGCGACCCATATAGCATTACCTTCCGCGACAGCAAAACCAGCCCCAACACAACCGAGGCTGCCGAGACCAGCATTTTTGCCACCCAGATACCATCAATTACCTGGAACTTTAAATTTTAAGCCTCATGAAAACATTCAAACTCCATATCATATTGTTACTTGCCTTACCGCTCCTTTACTCGTGTACCAAAGTTATTGATCTTAACCTGGGCAACAATACGGGCAAACTGGTTATTGAAGGCAATATTACCAACGCAACCGGGCCTCAAACTATAAAACTGAGCCAAAATGTACCCTTTTCAAACACCAATACTTATCCGCCGGTTACGGGGGCTACCGTTGTCGTAACCGACCAGGCCGGCAAAAACTACGCGTTTACAGAAGTTACCCCGGGCACCTACACGGCCAATACACTTTCGGGCATACCCGGAACCTCCTACACCATGACGGTAACAACGGGCGCAAAAACTTATACGGCCACTTCGGCTATGCCCGCACCAATTGCGTTAGATTCGCTGACCTCGAAAGACGATGAGTTTAATAGCAGTAAGCACAAAAAGAATATTACCGTTCACTACCATGACCCTGCAGGCGCTGTTAACCAGTATCGTTTTGTAATGTTTGTAAACAAGGTACAAGTTAAACTAATTTATGCCTTTAATGACGATTTTAACGATGGCCGTACCGTTAGCATCGATTTGCGCACCGATAACAACAGCGACCGGGATTTTGGAATCTATGCCGGTGATACCGTAACCGTCGAAATGCAGTGTATAGATAAGCCCGTTTATACCTACTGGTTTACCCTGATGCAGCAAGGCGACAACGGCCCCGGCGGCGGCGTTACCCCTGCCGATCCGCCGAGCAATATTAAGCCAACAGTTTTGGGCTATTTTAGCGCCCATACCACCCAAAGCAAAACCATTGTGGTTAAATAATCAGGCTTACAGGTAAGTCTCCCCTGCCGGGGGAGATTTAGAGGGGGCTCAAGTACGTAATACTCAAAAAAGCGTATATCTTTGCGCACAAATTTTATAATTATATTTTCATGGCAAAGGCATCTGAAATTAAAGTAGGAAACATTTTACGCTACAACGGCGAATTGGTAACAGTTACCGAAGTACTGCATCGTACACCCGGTAAAGGCGGAGCTTTCTACTTAGATAAATTTCGCAACATAAAAACCGGAAAAATTGTAGAGGCCCGTTTGGCAACCGACGAACAGGTTGAAATTTGCCGTGTAGAAACCAATGATTACCAATACCTGTACGAAGAAGGCGATTATATGGTGATTATGGATAATACCACCTATGATCAGCTAAGCATCCCAAAATCGTTATTTGGCCCATCGGCAAGGTTTTTAAAAGAGGGGATGAATGTGATCGTTTCTGTTGAAAGTGAAGAACCCATTATGGCCCAGGCACCCAACTTTGTTGAGCTGGAGATTACCTACTCTGAGCCGGCCGTTAAAGGCGATACATCCTCTGGTGCATTAAAGGCAGCAACTACCGAAAATGGCGTTGAAATAAAAGTGCCACTATTCATCAACCAGGGCGATAAAGTAAAAGTTGATACCCGCACCGGCGAATACATCGAGCGCGTAAAATAATAAACTGTTTGTACAGGTGTTCGCTTTAGGGCGAGCCTGATTGGGTGTTCGGGGAGGAGAAAATCATCTGCAAAATCTCTTCCCGGACACTTTTGTTTTTTTATCCTGTTATGCGGATGATCGTAAAACACCAAATCACTGCAAAAAACATATAAAAAAGGTCAAAAAACTATGGGCGTTTCCCCAACCGGTAGAAGTTGGGGCCAGGCCTTACATTCATACGCGCACAAGGCCTTAAGCGCGGCTGATACTCAGGCTCTCTCCCCCGGCCGGTATCCATTTCAGTCCTTAACGCGAAAGCGGCTATAACCAAATGTCGTGGTAAATTATTAGCAGAAGCTAAATTAGCTACCGGCAACATTCAGGCGCCGGTTATTCGCGGCCAACGCAAAATTTTATCCCCCTTCTCATCCGTCGCTAAAATTATTTAGTAATTTTATTTCGCAGTATAACCTAAACAAGATTATGTCCGAAACAATAACCTATCAATATAGCCAGCCATCAACCCTAAAAAAGTCGACATTAACCGACGAACTTTTTTTGGCCAAATACAGCGAGGTACAAAAAAATAATGCCCCCTGCTTTTTCTGGGGACAACTTACCGACCCGTATACCGTGGCCCGTTGCCTGCTAACGCTCTCCAACGTGGTAAAATCGAGCTTTAGCCTGTCGCCGTTTGAGCTGGCTATGCTTAAAGACCCTATTGTAACGGCCGGCAACGAAAAGATCCGCTTTGAGGGATTTTCGCACTGCGCGGGGGTGTATGCCCGGGTAGATATTTTGGGCGACGGGCACGATGGCGAGTTTTTGGATAACGGCACCACCAATGTCGATTTTAACCAGCCCATGCTGGCGGCGCTAAGCAATATCCGCCGAAGCGAAAAAGTACTGCTATCAGTAGGCCGAAAAGAAGTGGCCCTGCACCGCGAAGGCGAAAAGGTGGTAGAGCGCAAAGTGCCCCTGCCTACCAAATGGATAAAAGGGCTTACCTCGGTACAAATGTTTTTGGCCGGATCGGAAAAGGTGCACAGTTTTAACCGCCTCCAGGCCTTGCAGCTGTTTAAAACCATCCCGCTGGGCAAACCCAAAACAGATTATTATTTGATAACCCGCGGCGGCAAACCCATGTTTTCGCCCGTAAAATCGGGCGATGCCATTACGGTTGGCGGTGTGCACCGGTTAAAACTGATAGAGCCCCTGCTGGCCATTGCCGATGAGCTGCGGGTGTTTCCGCATGCTACCATGCAATCAACCACCTGGCAAATTTATATTGGGCCAGTACGGTTTAGCCTGTCCATTTCACGCGATGCCTGGCGGGGCTTCTCGGGCGAGGGCGCCGCGCTTGAATCATTGATAGAAGATGTGCCTGATAACTGGGTAGAATCGCTGGATAACTACAGCTATGCCAACCAGGAGTTTAACCCTACCCTGCTGGCCGTAAACGAAGGCCTGGATATGCAAAAGGTAGATAACATTACCGGCCGCCTCTCGGCCATTGGCTTGCTGGGCTACGATCTGGATGAGAACAACTTTTTTTACCGCCGCCTACCCTTTAAGCTTAGCCGCATCATGAGCCTTAACCCGCGTTTAAAGGATGCCGAAAAGCTTTTGCAAGAAGGCAAGGTACAGATAACCAAACAACAGGATGATAAGGTAGAAGCCCGTGTGGAAGGCAGCGGCGTACACCACATGGTTGTATTAAACGGCGATAAAGCCCAGTGCACCTGTACCTGGTTTAGTAAAAACCAGGGCGAGCGGGGCATTTGCAAACATATTTTAGCAGTTAAAAAAAAGCTGGCCAACTAATACCACCATGAGCATAGTTGACGATTTTACCCGCATTTTAGAGAAAGGGCAGGAAGCCAAAATCATTCCCTTTTTGCAAACGCTTGATAAGGCTCAGAAAAAGCAACTGGTGCCCGAATTAAAAAAGCTGTATAAAATTTATTCGGAATACAAGGAGACCAAAAGTGGCAGTTACAAGCGTAAAGGAACCGACGCGCAAATCCATATACTGGGCGTAACCGGTTTTGTATGCCATAACCGCAAAGATTTTGCGCAGGATCAGGAGGGAATACTGAACAAAAAGACGATGGACGCTATACTGCCGTGGTATTGCCCAACCTGGTTTAACGATTTTATAAACCACCCCGCCGCCAACGAATTTTCTATATGGTTTTTAGATTATGCATGGTATATGGAAATGGCGGAGCACGGCTACATCGGCTTTAACCCGGCAATATTAGCCAGGTTACTTCCCTATTACCTATATAAAGCAGGAAGAGCGCAGCAACAAACTTACCTGCCCGATAACCTCATATACAGAAGTATTACCCTGGCCGAACACATCTGGTATCTTTTTGAACATGAATCGGACGTGCACCTCGCCGACAAACCGTTCAACCTCCCCGGTGTACCCGCCGAAGGTATCTGGACACATGCCTTTAAAACCCACAGCGATGCCGGCAGAATTGATAGGCAGCGGGTTTTAAAGGAGTGTTTAAAAGCGGCGAACAGCAACTTTGCCCAATATGCAGCCAACTGGTTCGTCTCCCTTTTTATGCATCTCGAGCCTTCAAAAACAGAACTGCTAACCTTGCAGGACGATTTGCTGCACCTCCTCAATTCGCCACACAGCAAACCCGTAAACACGGCCATAAAATATATAAAGGATATTTGCGACGATGCCGGTTTTAACATCGACGCGTTTTTAGATCATGTGCCGCTGCTGCTGTCCTCGGAGTCAAAAGCCACGGTATCCACCACGCTGATGACTTTGGATAAGCTGGCTAAAAAGTATAAGGACAAAGCCGAAACCATCATGGGCATCGGCTGCCAGGCATTTATTCACCAGGATAACAGTTTGCAGGTTCGCGCGGCCAAACTGCTGCAAAAATATGGCGATCCTGCATCCGAAGATCTGAAAGCCGCCCTGGCCGCTTACCAGGATGCCCTCCTTTTTGACGCCCGCAATTTGTTAACGGCTTTTTTGGATAACAGCGAAGAAGTACCGGCAGAAGCAAGCCATCCCCAGGAACAACCCGAACCTCAACAGGCCCTTGTACAAATACCCTACCCCCAAACCTTTGATGAACTGGTATTTTTAGCCAGCCAGGCCTTTGATAACAATCAGCCGTATCATTTCGACCTGCTGCCGGCCGCCCTGCTGCATTTCCAAGGCGAAATGACGGCCAAAAATATCAGCAAGCTTATCCCCGCCTTCCAGCGGGCCTGTAAAATGATCTCGTCCGATTTTACCAGTACCATGGGTTACCTGGATAATATGCTGGCCACCTTTTTTGCCGACTACAGCCGCCTGCTGGTTGAACTTTACCCCTTGCAAACAACCGAACTGAAACAGCTTCGCGAATCGTTTATGGAAGCATTTAAAAAGCACGAGCTATGGGGCAGGTACATCAGCCGGATAGATAACGTAAAAAGCTGGAACAGGGGCTCAAGCTATAAAACACACAAACACGTGCTACTGGCGGCCTTTTTTATGCTCGAGCGTAAAATAAACCTGCCCATGCTCTCCACCCCAACGCACGAGCCTTGCTGGGTATCTCCCCTTACGCTGGTGCAGCGGCTTATTAAATATAAGGTGGCCAATGTGGCGCCCGCCGATATCGATTTCCAGGTGGCAGTGTCCCGCTGCTCGACTGAATACCACCAGGAAGCGTTGGAACTGGCGGCCCGCGAATTAGCCGGCGAGTACCGCCAGCTCATCAGCTTTATGCTGGGCGGCGAATACCAACCACAGGAGATGTATAAATACAAGCCTGTTTGGCTGGTAGCGGCCCTTACCCGCGCCAAACAACCGGCAAACCCGCAATGGTTTGCATACAGCAGTCTCCCGGCCAGCTACCTTACCGCCAATTTTACCTGGGCTCCTGTAGTAGAGCCCTATACCTATAAAAAGTGGGATTACGTTACCCGCAAAAATGTAGATACCCAGGCCAAACGCAGTAAAATAGTTATTGAGTTTGAGGAAACAGAAAAGAAAATAAGCGCCATCAAAAACCTGTTTGCCAAACTGATGCCCGCCAAAACGCCGATAGCCCCATCGGTGTATGATATGGCCACCATAACTTTTAGATATAGTTCAGACGCCGATAACGATGTGATGCGCCTTATTTATTTAAACCCCAACCATCCCGAACTATGGCTGGCACGAATCATCAATGCGGCGATGCAAAGCCCGGATTTTAGCAGTGAGAGTGATAAAAGGATTATTATCCACGCGCTCGAGGGCATGATGGCGCTCGGCACCGCTTACGGCCCCATGGCGCACCTGCTGGTGGCATCGGCCATGATCAGCAACGATAAAACCGTACGCGCCTACGCCGCCGAAGTGTGGATACATGGCGCAAGCCAAAATACCATCAGCAGCCAGCAAATAGGCGACATTATTGGCCGCCACCAGGCCATTGAATTAAGCCCCTTTAAACGCTTTACCGACCTGCTACAATCCAACCTGTTCCAGGTATCCAAACCCCACAACCAGGCCCTGCAAACCCTCCTGAACGCCTGCCTGGCCCGTTTAAGCAATAAACCCGCCACCGGGTTAAAAAAACTATTGGAAATTTACACTGAGGTATTGGCTGCTAATAAACCGGCTGTTATCCCGGCCGAGGTATTAGCTAAATTGGATATTTGGGGAGAGGTGGAAGCGTTGGGGAAAGTTGTAGGAAAGGTGAAGTTGGTGGGAGGGGTGAAATAGGTATTTTTGTCTTAAATCTTCCCGTCCCCTCGATGCGTCTCCCCGCTGGGACGGAATTCTTTTCCCGAGCCACCACTATGGCCGATAACCATAAATCCAGTCGAGTTTTTTTACCTGCGATTTGATAAAATATTTCAAAAAAACATCTCTGAACCATGTGGCAACAGGATTTGGCTTTGATTTCGAATCGCCCGCTTTACGCGATTCCTTTATAATTCTTTCAACCCTTTGTTGACGGATAGCCTGAAATTCTTTAAACGCTTTTTCGATATCCCTGTTTTGTGCCATGCACTTTAATACCGCCACCGTATCCTCCATAGCCATTGAAGCCCCCTGCCCTACGTGGGGCGATGTAGCATGAGCGGCATCGCCTAGAAGGCAAATTTTGGAGGTTGACCATTTTTCGAGTTTAGGGATATCGTAAACCGGATAAACAGACAGTTGATGCGACGCATTTATGATTTCACTAAATAACCGATCATCGTTTTTATGCAATTCTAAAAGATACGAACGGATCTCCGCATCTAATTTGGTTTTAATCTCTTCCTTATCTGGTTCCTTTTCCCGGTAATAATTATTAAACCACCAAATTTCACCCTTATTGGATACGGCATAAGCAAAGAAACCGCGTTCGCCAAACGTCATATTGATCCCTGCGGATGGTTTATTTAGTTGCGGTAAATAAGCGAATCCTCCGGTGCCGATATTTTTTGTATACAAAGGTTTTCCCGCGTTTGCGAAAGCTGTTTTTCTTACAACAGAGAATGCACCATCACATCCGAATAATATATTTCCTGAAACTTTGGTATTATCATCAAAAATAGCAACAACGTCTTTCTGTGTTTCGGAAATGCTTACAACCCTTTTATTATAATTTATTATGATACCCTCATCTTCTGCCGCCTTATGGAGTAATTTATGTAGGTGCCCCCGTTTTACCTGGATAGTTTCGGCACCATATTTTTCTTTTTGATAGCCGGTAAGTAGTTCGCCAATCAGTTTACCTTTACTATTATAGAAATACATGGAACCATGTGCAAATTCGCTTTTTAAAGACGCTAACGGAATGTATTGCATCAAAACGTTTAAACCGTTTGGAGTTAAGCCCAAAAAGGCGCCTTCACCGGCGTCCTGTTCCCGCGCTTCATAAACCTCCACAGCATACCCGTTTCGTTTTAATTGAATAGCTAATAATGGTCCTGCTATTCCTGCACCTATAATAATTGCTTTGTTTGACATTGTCTGTTTTTTATATGATAATTGTGTTGTATCAATTGATGTTTTCCAGATGTTTTATCTGGCCTGTGCCATATTGTTTTACTTCCTTTAGCACCGCATTTCCCCAATAATTTACCTGCCCCTCTCCATAATGCGAAATTGAAATCTGTTTTTCGGCAAATAATTTAACATCGCCGACCGACATATTTTTGAATAATAAAATGTCCGTCGCCATTTCCCTGGAAGTAAAACTTCCCTCACTTTGATTTTTTACTTCCAATAACTGGCATTTGCCTTCCAGCGTAACATTTCCCTGACATTGGCTTAGTAATTTAATAGCCGGTGCGTTGATATTTAAAGACGTATTCCCGATACTCTGGATTTTTATTTCCAGCAAATTTTGAAGTGTTATCAGATGATCACATTTAATGTCGCCCTGATCACAGCGAATATATAGGGAGTCAATTTGTCGCAGAAATACTCTTACGATACATTGAGTATAAACAGGTTTTCTGAATTTCCCGTCCGCAGATATGTATAGCGTTCTTCCGGAATTTACTATTTCAAAAAAGTCAACTAAATTTTCATCAGTTTCAACAATAACCTTTTCTTCGTTCGACTGAATTAATTCAAAAAGGCCTTTCCCCGATAGGTGAAGCCGTATAAATGAACTTACATGTATCTCTTTGGAAACTATGTTTCCATTTCCTTTTATTTGTATCATTTCTCTTAATTTTTTAAACGTTGCCATTTTTAAGCTTTCTGGTAAAAAACAAGACAATCACAAGCTGCCTCACACTGTGCCCACTGTGCAAGATTGCGCTAATGCGGGCTCTTCGCTATATTTTTAAAAGTTACTTTGTAACCAGAAGACACCTGTAATTCGCAGATTTTTTGGTCACTTGTTCTTTCAATACATTTGCCTGGATGCCTGCTGACTGCCATTTTTTTGTAACACAAATGTACCTTGGGTGTCAAACGCTTATGTTACAGCTAACGGATAAAAACTTATACAAAACGGAATAATGCCATTTGAACTTAAAAACAATATAGATAGCAAGGTGCTATTTTCAGGGCATTACACTACGGCCGATTATGAAAACAAAACCGCTAATGATACCAGTATGGACGGCGTATTTAATATCCCTCTCCCATCTGGAAATTTAAAGGCGCAACAGTGGTTTGTAAACGGCGTAAGGTTAATGTATTCAGAATATGAGCTAAACAGCTATACAGAATTTGAATGGAAAGGCGACCTGGAGTTAATTACCATGTACTTTAATCTTAAGGGAAAGTTTTCGTTGGCCTCTCCGGGGGCTGCCAAAATCATTGAATTAGGAAATAATGAGCATAATCTTTTTTACGGAAAAGAGGCAGAGGGGATTATTAAGGTTGAAGAATTAAAAATGAAATCTTTTATGATCCAGTTTACCAGAGATTCCTTTTTTAATATCGCACGCGATGGTAATGATGCCTTAAAACGGTTTGCAGATAATATTGTTAATGGTAAATTGGTTGCTTTGTCAGAAACTAACCTCAACATCGACATTGCAATACAGAGCTGCCTCCGGGCTATACTTGAATGCCGATATACAGAGTCGTTAAAAAGAATTTTTTACTATTCAAAAGCTATTGAATTATTGGTTTTGCAGGCGGGAGCCTTCGATAACTCAAAAATAAACCATACCCGGTACCTAAAATCCGATTATGATAAAGAACGGATTTTATTTGCCCGTGATTATATACTGGATAAATTGGAAACCCCGCCGACGTTAATGGAATTGGCAAGAATTGCGGGCATTAATGAATTTAAGTTGAAGAAAGGCTTTAAAGAGGTATTTGGTACAACAGTATTTGGCTATTTGAACGAAATAAAGATGGAGTTGGCAAAAAACGATTTGCTGGAAAAAAGAAAAAACGCCACCGAAATAGCATTTGAATTAGGTTTTTCGTCCGTTCAACATTTTAGCAATGCATTTAAGAAAAAATTCGGGGTGTCACCTAACCAGGCATGGAAAGTAGCTTAAATTTTAAGAGTATTAGTTTTTAAAATCGAACCAAGTACAAAACAATCACAAGTCGCCCCCTACCCACCTACTACACAAGACTTGCGCTAAAATTGGGGGGGCCTCTGCCGAAAGGCCCCGCGGGGAAGGGAAATTCACTCACACCGTCCCCTCGGGGCCTCTTTGAAAAAGCACCCTGAGGTTCCCGATCACCTCGCATCAACGCGGCTTCAGGGATTACGACCGACTTCATACAACCGCCGGGTCCTCTATCGAGAGACCCCGCAGGGACGGAATTACGGTAATGTTATGCCCAGCGCGGCAGCGGTATCTTTACCAACCTCACCGTCAACTGTGAGGCCGTTAGCTTTCTGAAAATCAATAACCGCGTTGCGTGTATTTACCCCAAAAATATCATCGATGCCTTTTGTTCCGAAACCCACGCCGGTAAGCGCCTGCTGGATCTCGCCTATTTTTTTTGCAACCATCATGGGGTTTGTATACCGGTAAATTACATAATCGGGCGGGGCAACCGGCACATCTTCCGGCGAGGTATAATCAATGCCGGGTACCAGTATCCCATAATCCCAACGCCGGTTATCTAAGGTATCCTGAACAACGCCCCAGTTTTTCCCTTTAGCCTCAATAGTGCCGCCATTGCCATCCGAAACAACGATATGCCCGCCAAGTGCCGCGCTTGGTGCCCTAAGTACCATAGCGCCGGGGATACCGGCAGCCTTTTGCACGGGGATAATTATCCCTTTTGATTCCGCGTCGATTTTCCAGGCACCTGAGTATGCATCGGCATGGGCAGGCGATGCATGGTCATTGGTGCAGCCATAAATTAAATTTGCCACCTGGTAAACCGCCCATGAACAAAGTTCGGCACAGTCCCAGGGACCATTCCAGTTCGGGTCGTCTTTGGGTGCCAGCGTTCCTTCAATATAGGCTTGCCCTTTCCTGGTTAATGCTTTTTGATAAATGTCTTTTCCTGTGGCCATGATATAAGTCAAGTTAAATTAATAAGTGTTGGATATGAAGCTAATATTTAATAAAAATCGACAATAGATTTGCGCCTTATAACCGTTAAAATACGGTATTTACGTAGGTAGTTTTACGTATTTTTTTAATGCTGGAGCGGGGCCTCTCAGCACAAAATACATCCGCTGCAGAAATCATATAAAATTTTGCATTGAAATGATCATTTCTTAATCTATATCAAGTGTTGCTGAATTCAAAAAGCTGCACATTTGTATCACAAAACAAATACATCACTTAAAAATTGAAAACATGAGCACAATCACCACAAAAGACGGAACCGAAATTTATTACAAAGACTGGGGTACAGGAAAACCGCTGGTATTTCATCATGGCTGGCCATTATCCGGCGACGACTGGGACGCACAAATGATGTTTTTCCTAAAAAAAGGTTACAGAGTAATTGCCCATGACCGCCGCGGTCATGGCAGATCGAGCCAAACTGCCAATGGACACGATATGGACACCTACGCAGCCGACGTGGCCGCGCTTACCGAGGCATTGAATTTAAAAGATGCCGTACATATTGGCCACTCAACAGGCGGCGGCGAAGCTATTCATTACGCTGCCAACCTGGGCAAAAGCCGTGTGGCCAAAGTTGTACTCATCAGCGCGGTTACGCCCCTGATGGTTCAAACAGAAAACAACCCAGAAGGTGTACCGATGGCTATATTTGACGAGATACGTCAGGGTACGGCATTTAACCGCGCCCAATACTTTAAAGATTTTACCGTACCCTTTTATGGCTATAACCGCGAAGGCGCAACCGTAAAACCGGGCATTCAAGATAATTGGTGGCGCCAGGGAATGATGGGCGGCGTAAAAGCACAGCACGACGGTATTAAAGCCTTCTCGGAAACCGACTTTACCGAAGACCTTAAAAGTGTAGATATCCCGGTTTTGGTTTTGCATGGCGAAGACGACCAGATTGTTCCGTTCCCTATTTCGGGCGCAAAGGCTGCTAAACTATTAAAAAACGGCACCTTGATATCTTACCCGGGATTCCCTCATGGCATGCCGGCAACCGAAGCCGACACCATTAATAAAGACCTTTTGGCTTTTATTGAAGCTTAAACAAATCTTTCCAAAGCAGAAGCTGTCCTTTAAACGGGGCAGCTTTTTTTTTGCCCATAATTATTAACTAAGGAAAGTTTACCCCAGGGGCTATTTTACTTTCGCCAAAGAACAACAATTATCTTTTCAAAACATATTGCCTTATTGCGTGTTTAAAAACCCAATGGATAACATGGATACAATCCCTAAAATCATGGTTATTGATGATGGAGAGCTCGACAGCATTATTTTTAAACTGGTGGTAAAAAGGGTTTTACATAACTCCAATATTGAAAGTTGCAACAGTGGCTTAACAGCCATAAACAGGCTGAAATTTTTAATAGAGAAGCAGCCTAATGAACTGCCCGACTATATTTTTCTTGATATTATGATGCCTTTGATGGACGGATGGGAGTTTTTACTTGAGTATAAAAAGCTAAAGATAGAACCGATTTACAAAAGTAAAATTTACATGTTATCGTCGTCTATTGATCGCGATAATATTTTAAAATCATTGAGTAACCCCTGGGTAGAGGCCTATTTGGCCAAGCCAATAGATGTACCCACTTTAAAATCAATTTTTCAGGCCAACTAAGAGCCGAAATAATTTATTATGGCTAAACAAATACTTATAATAGAAGATGATGACGATATCCGCAGCATATTGGAAACTGCGTTGGTTTTATACGATTTTGACGTTCAGGGTGTAGAAAGGACCGATGATATTATCGAATTAATCAAAATTCACGGGCCCGACCTGGTATTAACCGATTATATGATGCCCGGGTTAAACGGCGGCCAGATTTGTAAAATGATTAAAACCAATAAAGATACCAGTCATATCCCCGTTATACTTATGTCTGCATACCACAAATCGGCAATTGATTTAGTCAATTTTAATTACGATGCTTATATTCCCAAGCCCTTCGACTTAAAAAAGCTGGTGTTAACTATAAATAAATTATTAAACTGATGCAGGCCAGCTTAATGGTAGGTGGCTTGTTTTATTAACAATTATTTACATGGTAACCTTTATAGTATAACTACCGTATAAACTACGGTGTGTTATTATAACTGGAACCATGAACAATAAAAAATTCGGCCTGCTGCTATCAGTTGTCAATGTACTAAGTGTTGTTACATTTGAAAAGTATTGGAAAAGGGGTTTTAAAATTACGTTCAAAAAAAATCAGGTGCAGGCTGCGGCTGCTTCTGCGCCGGTAGTTCCTATCTCCTCAGTCTCTGCCAGCCCCGTTAAAAGCCCGCTTTCTATAGTGGCATAACCGGTTGTTTTTGTTAGCAACTTTTATATCGCAACGAAAGCTTTATACGGGATAAACACAAACGTGAGGTAAAAAACAACCAACATTTCCCGATAGGAGAATTATATACCCCCAAGAGAGAATATATACCGAAAAACGAAATTGATTTACTTTCAGGATTTATATTTTAAATTAAAAGTTTGTTTAACTATACGGCGCACCATAAGGTAACAAAAGGCAGGGTAGGTTTTCATGGAACGCGAAAAAAAACCACCTTCCTTATAACTACGATAGATAAAACGTAAATTAAGCCTGTTGATAAAATTAGGATAAAAATTAATTTCATGTTTGCTTTGGTGCAAAAAGCCGCCGCAGGTGTAAATTGCACCGCTATAACCTCTCGATCTTAAATTCAAGGCCATTGTTTCCTGTAAAATAACTCCCATCCCAACAAAAACAATATCAGGGTTTAAGCTTACTATATTATCAATAGCACTCCACCTGTTGGCATAAGTATCAAAATACCCGTTCCGATAGCCTGCTATGGGCAGCAAAGGATATTCTTTTTTAAACGTCTTAACGGTGTCGGTAATGCTTTCCTCGTCGGCGCCTAAAAAATACACACTTAGTTGATTTTTTACAGCTATGTCAAAAACAAATGGCGCCACGGAAGTCATGTCGCACGAAAAACGTTTTATTTTAAAGGCTGTTGCTTTAAATAAATTTAAAATGAGCACTATTAATATTCCGTCGGGTGCTATCCAGTCAAATTTCTCGAACAATTCAGGGGCATTAAAGGCTAACTTATAGGAGTGCGGATTTAAAAAAGTTATTAGTTTTTTCTGCCTCGGGTCAAACTCCATCATCGAAGCGGGAATTTTTGAGGTGAATATATTATAGATGTCCATTAACAGGCTGTTATTATTTATTAATGGAAGGCAAAAACAGAGCCACGAATTGGTTATCCTCAATTGCCAGGTGCTGCGTTTAAAAAAGAACCTCTATATACCCGTCCGTTCCGTTTACCCTGATGCGTTGCCCGTTTTTGATGAGTTTGGTAGCCTGTTCCACTCCTACCACTGCCGGCAGTCCATACTCGCGTGCTATGACCGCGCCGTGCGTCATCAGGCCGCCAACTTCGGTTACCAGGCCCCTAATGGATACAAACAGCGGTGTCCAGCTGGGGTCGGTAAATGTGGTTACTAATATATCGCCATCTTCCAGCACGGCGTTTTCCATCTCTAAAATAACGCGGGCGCGTCCCTCTATAATTCCCGACGACACCGCCAGGCCGGCAATGGCACCGGCCGGGAGGTTTTCGCTGTTGTATTTCCCTGAAATAATCTCTCCATCAGAGGTAATAACACGCGGCGGGTTTAGTTTTTCATTTATTTTATGCTCCTCTTTTCGTTTGCCAATTAGCTGGTAATCCAGTTTATTGGTGCGTACCACTTCGCGCAATTCCTGGAAAGTAAGGTAGTAGATGTCTTCTTTTTCGTTAATTATTCCCGCTTGCACCAATTTTTCGGCTTCCTTCATTAAAGCCTGCTTATAAACAAAAGAACGGCTGATTATACCGTATTTTGGATACTCGCGATAACCTGCAAAATTGCGCAGCAGGCTAATCATTTGTTTTGTCTCATCGGCTTTCTGCTCTCCATCCGGTAATTGCTTTAACCTATTTAATATTTCTGCCTCTTTTTTTAAAGCCTCCTGCCGCCCCAGTTCAAACTTGCACTTGCCGGCGCCAGGCTCAAAGTTTTTGATATTGCCGAGGAGGATGGGGATAAGTGTACCTGGTTTTTCGCTCCAGCGGGTTTTGGTAATGTCTATTTCGCCGGCGCAGCGCATCCCATATTTGTCCAGGTAAGTTTCAATAGCGTACAGGGCTTCCTTCCCGCCATCCAAATTGACCAGGCCATCCAAAAAATTATCATCCTTTGCCTGTTGTAAATATTCAATCACCTGGGGATAAGGCCGTATCACGTCTGCTACGTTCAATAGCTCCAGTCCCATTTCTGATGTAATATTATTTGGTGCCGATTGGGCAAGCGTATCAGCCGCGTTTTTATCGCCTAACCAGTTTTTAATATTTTCGTTAATCCACCATAAGGCATCCATCGAAGCCATAATAGCCCCCCTGTTTTGCGGGGCGAATAAATTTTTTTTTGCCTGCTGATCATCCTGCACAATAAAATCAAACAACCCGGGTCCTGATATTGCCTGAATATTATATTTCAACTCTTTTACTGATAGCTGGTTACTTGTTATCAAATCAGCAACAATTGCCGGGTCGTTTTCAACTTGCCCCAGGATATCTGCGAACGATTTGCCTGTACTGTTGATAATAGCGGCGGGGTCCTGTTTATCATTTGGTAACAATTTTATGAAATCGCCCCGCTCCACAATGGTAACCAGCGCGTGTTTTATAAGCGGATCGTGCGCGCCCATGGCGTCTATTATCATTTTTTGGCCTGCGGGCGTGCTTAGGTTGTCTGTAATATCCACAAACAATCTTCCGGCGGCTTTAAACATCGGCCTAAAGGCTGTTAACTGCCACAGCGACAATCCCAACGGTTTCATAGCATCCGTCATCATTTGTTGATGCCCGACAGATACATAGACGTGATTTCCCTGTTCATTCCCTTCGGGGATTGGGTACAGGGTGGTGATTGGCCTGCTTTGTACAATATAAAATTCACCATCAGCCAAACACCATTCAATATCCTGCGGGTAGCCGAAATGTTTTTCAATTTTTCTGCCAATTATTTCCAGCTGTAAAATCTGTTCATCGGTCAGCGCTTGCCTGTTTTGCCACCCAGGCTCAATCTCCTGCTCTTGGGTACCGCCGTGTTTTAACGTATAGATAGCCAGTTTCTTTGCCGCAATCTTTTTATCAATAATCTCACCATTGCATAGTTTGTAATTATCTGCATTCACCAGGCCGGCTACCATAGCCTCGCCAAGGCCGAAGCCGGCATCAATAGATAGAACCTTCCTGTTACCGGAGACAGGGTCGGCAGTAAATATAATTCCTGCTGCGTGCGGAAACACCATCTGCTGAACAACCACTGCCAGCTGCACTTTACGATGATCGAAGCCGTTTTGGATACGGTAAATTACTGCCCTATCTGTAAACAGCGACGCCCAGCATTTGCTAATATGCTTTAGAATTGCCTCCTGGCCAATAATATTCAAATAAGTATCCTGCTGCCCTGCAAAGGACGCCGTTGGCAGGTCTTCCGCGGTAGCGCTCGAGCGTACAGCGAAGGCATCTTGTTTCCCAAACTTTGCCAGGTGCTCCGTAATCTCGTGGACTATATCCCCTGCAATAGCTATCGCTTCTATAACCCTGCGGATCTTAGCGCAAATAGTGCCGATACTTTCCCCGTCATCAGCCTTAAAATGAATTAATTCATCCAGCAAGCTCATAAGCTCCGTATTACTCCCGGTTATTTTTTTATACGCTTCGGTGGTAACGCAAAAACCGCCGGGCACCTGTATTTGCTCAATCCGGCAAAGTTCGCCCAGGTTAGCGCCCTTGCCTCCTGCAAGCATGAGCATCGATTTGTTAATCTCCCGGAAACTGAGTACATATTTGGATGATTTTTTTGCCGGGCTAAGTTTATTTTCAGGCATCATATGGGGTTTATTTTTGGTATATGCAGCCAAAAATATAAGGTATAACCTATCAAAATGCCGTTTTTAAACTATATTTTTTCGAGCGCAATAATCATTAAAACAGGGCGTTATCCTTACAAACAAAGGGGATGTGAGGAAGGGAAAGCTTTCGTTTTTTGACGGCTGGTTGAACGCAGGTTAACCACCATAAAGTCGCCTCTCACCTATCCACTACATAATCGTTAAAGCAGGTCTCTATTTAAAATCCATTTTCTAAATAATACTTGAAGAGGTTATCGTACAAACGAAATTATAGTATATTTATCGCAAAAAGTTCAGTCGAAACTCAAACCGATCTACTAATTCAATATGCAGGCTGTTACCAAAGCTGATATAGACAGACCGATAAATGGTATGTCATTTATGATATTAAATACTTTTATATGGACTACTATAGCTGTAGTTAGTTATCGTAATACCTATCTATCTTTAGCAGAGGGTATTTTCGCATTAGGAATTATTATACTGTTATATAACTTTTTCGTCTTTAAAAATTTCAGAAAGGAATTGCCGGATGAAAGCGCCATTGGTGATGATGAAAAGAAGAGAGGAAAGGGGTTCATGCTCATATTCGCGATAGAAGGATTGGCAATTTTGTTGGCAAAAAACATTTTGGTAAATATAAAAATGGATTATTTATTCATTTCTTCAATCGCTCTCATCGTTGGGCTTCACTTCTTTCCGTTAGCTAAAGTATTCAGGCGTAAATTCGATTATTTTATGGGCACCTGGACTACATTAGTTGCTATTTTAGGGATGACATTCATTTTAAAAACCAATGCAGACCGAAATCTGATAAACGCGGTAGTAGCAATGTGTTGTGCAATTTCTACATCTTTTTACGGAATAAAAATGACGATGGAAGGACGCCGGTTATTGTCACTAAAGAAAGAAGCCATATAATGCTTAGCCCTCTCTTAGCACCGCAGTGGCCGACGAGGTGTGGGTTATAACAATGAGCTCATTTATCGCCGTGTCAGTTTAACAATCAATTAATAACCGCCACAGCCTTAACCTCTTCGGCACTATGCTTTATCTGCAGTATGCCAACCTCAATACTCCGTAGCCCCAATTTCAAAAGCAACACCCGACGGCCGCTTAGCACCGTAATAATCAAAGCTTACGCCATATGATAACACGTTTGCCCCCTTATTGATAAGCGGAGACGACGACAGCAAATGAAAATTGCCACCGGTATAGTTTACAAATTTACAGGCGTTTACGTCGGTACCTGTATAATTATTTGAAGCGGTTAGTTTAACGCTGCTGCTTTTTCTGATTATTGGTTGTACTGATGCTGGTTGTATAATAACATTATTGATAACCGTATTCATGGGGATAGTTTCGGAGTTTAATTTGATGCCCCCTAATGCCGAAGCGATGATGGTGTTATTAATAAATTGAAAATGAGGCCCTGGGGTATACCTGGAATCGGCAAAAATGCCATATGATTTTGAGTTAAGGATGTAGTTATTAAACACTACATTATCGCCAAGGCCAAGCACAATGATGCCGTTGCCCGGCGCGTTTCTTACTATATTGTTAAAGCACCTGCCCCCGGTACCTTCGCCTATCTGGATGCCGTTATCCTGGTAGGCCGAAAATGGGCTAACTCCCGGATTTTTTACCGTGTTGCTATAAATCTGGCAGCCCGAAGTTGCGCTGCCAACCTGTATTCCTTCGCTACCGGTAGAATCGGTAAGGTTTTGGTATACTTTAACGTTTACCACATCATGAGGCAAAACTGTGCCGCATGAAATTGACACCCCATCGGCATAGAAAGAATTGCCTACATATAGCCCTTCGCCGCCCGTTTTGTGAACATAGTTATTATGAATAATCACGTTTTTCATGGTAAAATGGCCACGCCAGGTTGCGGCATCGCACGATGGATCGGTTTTCGCCATAATCCCGGCGAAGCCGCTATTCCTTACTTCAACATTGGCAATCTCAAAATCCGTGCTCAGATCATCCATCGTCATGCCGATATTGCCTCCGTTTACATCAAACCCATAGGCAATACCCGGTGTTCCGTTGCCCAACACTTTAAAAAACTGGGAGTTTTGGGTCTTAAATCCGTACGATGCCGTAATATCTGCAGAAATGGTCACTTTACCACCTTTGTTGACAATGGTGATAGGCGCTGCAGCCGTCCCTTTAATATTTTTTAGCAGTAAGGCGCCCCTTTTGCCGGCAGGAATATATATTACAGCCCCCGCAGGTATCTTAGTACCGTCAACCATCCATTCGGTAGGTTGCACCGTGTATGTATAAGGAGTTACAGCCTGGGCTTTTAAATTTAAGTTAACGCTATCCTGACCGGGAGCTGCTATAGCCGGTGCCTCAATTTTATTTAAACTCTTGGTACACATCGTAAAAGACGATAAAACCAATGCAGCGCCTAATAAACGAATAAGGTAATTTTTATTTCTCATATGCAAACTTTAAACGGACCGTTATGTATCAAAAAGGACAAATCCCTATATCCATGTATTTTAGGCTGTCCTGGGGCCGTAATCCCGTTTTTATACGATAGCTATCGTAATTTAGTTCAATAAGTTTATCTAAAGTTAAATAATTGCCTTATTCAACCTGCAAGCCTCATTCATTGTAAACTATATCCCTTTTAAGTTAAAAATAATCAAGTAACCGACTAAGCTTACCTTTGCTTTCTTTTTATAATGACGTGATTATTGTGGAGTAAATGACTATTGGTTCGACAAATCCGCATTTTTTTGTAAGATATCCTCGTTTGGCCGGCAGGGCTTCATTTTGTCGCTAAACTATTTTTTTATACTTTCGCCGCCCTTTAATTTTTACCGCTTTACCTGTTTTGTTATGAATAAGTTTTTATACGGAATTGATTTTGGAACAACCAATTCGGCTTTGGCAATTTACAACCAGGAAACAAAAGCCATCCACGATACCATCATCATCCCATCGCTCATCTATTTCTTTAGTCAGCCGGGGTTACAAACCACAAAAAACTATGTAGTGGGCGAAGAAGCGATTGCAGCTTATCTTAATGACGGAATGAAGGGCCGGTTTATTAAATCGGTTAAACAAATTTTATCCAGGAGCAGCTTCACCGAAACCCGCATTCAAAATAAAAGGTTCAACGCATCTGACCTTGTGGCTATTATTTTAAAGGAATTGAAAGAACGGGCCGATGAACTAACCGGGGAGGATTGCCGCACAGCGGTAATTGGCCGGCCGGTTTTTTTTGATGACGACGATGTGCAAAAAGATACCCTTGCGCAAACCCGGCTAAGCAAAGCGGCAGCAATTGCAGGTTTTACCAATGTACGTTTCCAGTTTGAACCTATAGGTGCCGCCTTTGCCTATGAAAAAACACTGGCAAAAAAAGAAAATGTGTTGGTGGCCGATTTGGGCGGGGGCACAACAGACTTTACCTACCTGGTGCTCGACCCTCAAAAAGTTGGCAGCAAAAACCGCAAAGACGATATGATAGCCAACGGCGGTATTTATGTTGGTGGCGATAGCCTTGATTCGGCTTTTATGTGGGAAATAGGCACGCCATATTTTGGTAAGCACACGCAATACGAGGCTACTCCGGGCAAGGTACTAACCGTTCCCAATTCGCTTTTTGCAAACATTTGTTCATGGGAGCAGATGAACTTTTTTAATGGCCCACGTATTAAAAAAGATATTGACGATTACTACTATTTTTCGGGCAACAACCGGAAATTTAAAAATTTGATCACCCTTATTGACAATAACCTGGGCTACTCGGTATTCCAGGCAATCGAAAAAACAAAAATTGAACTTTCAAACGCAGATACATCTGCGTTTAGTTACCATAACATGGATATCGATATTGAAGAGGATGTCCCATTGCCTGGTTACGAACAAATTATAGCCAAAGATGTGGATCGGATTGCCGGATACCTGGATCAATTTATGCAACAAAACAACATCGATCCTGAAAAAATTGATAGTTTGTTTTTAACAGGCGGCACATCGCTGGTAGGCAGTATTCAAAAGCTGTTTAAAAACAGGTTTCCGCATGTTAACCTCAACTCGGGCGATAATTTTAAGAGTGTAGCTACAGGTTTGGCGTATAGCGGTTATTTGTTTGAGGAGTAGGCTTAGCAAGCACGGCGCTGGTCATATATATTCTGTTTTCATAGCTAAATCCGGGTACATTATATTTAAAACGACGTTCCTATCCGAGATGGAATATTGATTAAAATGCCCGTGAGCTAACCTGCCATGAACAATTACGACATCCAATCAAAAGATTTTGCTTTGTCGCCACAAGGCGTTCACCTGCTGCGCAACCGGTTCAATTACAAAACCATCAATTATTACGACATCCACAAAGCCACTTTCGCCAGGGCTGTCGAAACAAAAAACGTTGCGCTTACCTTAATCGTCGGGGTATTATTTATTGCTTTCGCGGTGTACAACACCCTAGGCGTATACCAAAACTTTTATGATCCTACCGTACACCGCATCTACATAGAATCAATAGCACTGCCGGTTTTGCCGGTACTACTGGGCATATATTGTATTTACATAGCTGTAAAAAAAGTCCCTTCGCTGATTATTGAGCTTGAAAACAAAAAACATAAGCTAAGTATTCAGGACATTTACAAGGCCGGCCGAACTCAGGTTCTGGAAATTTATTTAAAAGACAAGCTAAAAGCGAGATTTTACGATAGCCCAATGCTGTAAAATAGCCAAGTCCAGTTTCCTTACTGTTATTTATAGTGCCCCCGGGAGGGATAATCATTAATAACCGAACCACTGCAAAAAAAGCGCTAACGTTTTTTTTATTAAAATATTTTATCAAATTAAATTTTTTTGTAATTTTATCATTACCAATTAATTAATACCATTGATAACTCTGATTTTAACATTGCTGCTGCTAAGTGCAATAGTGTGTATAATTTCTGTGCGGGTGCTTCCAAGAGATGAATAAGAAATTGCATAACTGTGCATGTTAGTGTATTAGGATTTATTTCCTGATGTTTTAGGTCGCGTCAGCCAAACGCACTTGTATATCTCCTTTGATCCACATCAAGGCCGTTGCTCCTGCCTACAAATAAGCTGTAGCTAACGGAATAAGCTTAGGGGGCGAAAAAGATATATGCATTAGATATATGCATTAAACAATACCTTGCGTTATCCCCTTACTCCGGTTAAAAGAAAGCGCCTGTTCGGCACCTGTTTGGCCAACAACAGGCACAAGCATTTGTATGCGTTTAAATTACGTAAAACATCAGTTTAGTGTTAACCATGATAAAATACTAAAACATTGTTTTACAGAATTTTATATGGAATTTTTCTTAAAACATGTTAAGTTATGTTAACCCAATCTGGATACGTTTGCCCTGCCACAATTTTATTCTCATCAACTTTTACCGGAATTAATTACTTTTGAATACAACCGCAAACAGCAATTGGGCAAACACTTTGAACGACTATTTTTTATTTATCGACACAGAAGCCTCGGGCCTGCCGCTTAAGTGGAACTTGCCTTACAGTGCCGATGAAAACTGGCCGCACGCGTTACAGGTATCATGGCTTATTTACGATAAGCATCACAAGCTCATCAAACAACAGGACTACTATATCCAAAGCGAGGGAATCACGATTACCCCTGCAGCTCTGGCCATCCACCATCTGACACCTGAGTTTTTGAAACTGAGCGGCAAAACCCGCACCGAGGTAATACAACTACTGGCAGCTGATGTGCAGCAATACAACCCTATGCTGATAGGCCATTTTATCCGGCTGGATTATCACCTGCTCGGTGCGACATTTTACCGGTCGGGCATAGCAAACCCGCTCGGTAACCTCCCTGTTTTTTGTACCATGGTTGCCACTACGCAACTGGTGCACAGCTCGCTTACACGCCACTTAAGGCTGGAAGAGTTGTACTATATGCTGTTTAATACCGATTTACAAAACCAGCATAATGCACTATATGATGCCCAGGCCACTGCCGCCTGTTTTTTTGAATTGCGTACTCGTGGCGAAATATCCGATAAAAGCATCCGTCAGCAAAATCTGGATTTTGAGCAGCAGCGCGACCCTGCCCAAAAACAAAAGGGCTGTTTACTGCCTGCATTAATGCTTATATTGTTAATGGCCATTATCATTTACAGCCTATGAACAACCGACTGGAATATTTAAAATCCATTACGCCTTTTAACGCCCTGCCCACCGAGGTACTGCAAGGCGTAGCCGAACAATTACAGGAAATCAATTATCAAAAAGATGTGGTAATTTACCAGCAGGATGTTACGATGATGAAAGGTGTTGACATTATTGTACAGGGCAGTTATGAATCTTTTTTTTATGATAGTGCAGGCAATAAGCGATTGATAGAAAACCACGAACCTGGCTTTTGTTACGGCGGCGTTTCGGTATTACTTAACAGGAGGCGATCGTTACGAACGGTTGTTGCCAAAAAGGGAACGCTGGTTTATTTTTTGCACCGTAAAGATTTTCGCCTGCTGTGCAAAACCTACGAAGATTTCTTTTTGCATTTTACTGCCGAGTTTGGTAAACGGATGCAAAATGAGGAGTTTGTCCATTTTTTCAAGCAACCGGCATCGTTTGCCGAAAGCTATATTGCATCTGAGCAATTATACTCGCGCCGTGTAGAAAGCATTGAATACCGGCCTGTAATAGCCTGCCAGGGCCACACACCCATTTACAAAGCAGCTCAGCTGATGGCTGCCCAAAAAACCAGCTGCCTTTTTATTTTGAACGACGGGCAAAAGATTGTTGGCTACGTAACCGATATTACGCTGCGCGATAAGG
The DNA here is from genome assembly GCF_007971525.1 of Mucilaginibacter ginsenosidivorax. Classification (NCBI taxonomy): domain Bacteria; kingdom Pseudomonadati; phylum Bacteroidota; class Sphingobacteriia; order Sphingobacteriales; family Sphingobacteriaceae; genus Mucilaginibacter; species Mucilaginibacter ginsenosidivorax. The sequence continues at coordinate 5,531,232 of NZ_CP042437.1, read as the reverse complement.
TGATAGCCAGGCAACATGATACCGCCGACGCCGTAAGCCTGGTGATGGATACGCCGATAGTAAGCATCAGCGCGGATGCCTTGGTTTATGAGGCCTTGTTGATGATGTTTCAGACTAAAACCCGGTATATACTGATTCAAAAGGCGGCCGGATATGTGGGCTTTATCAGCCGCAATAAGCTATTAAGCGAGCAGGCACAGTCGCCGATGGTATTTATACAATCTGTTAAGCTGGCCCTATCAACAGATGAGTTAAAACGTAAGTGGCAAAGCGTGCCACAATTTGTAACCCAGTTACTGGGCCGCGGCGTTAATGCCGAAATTGTGAACCAGATTATCACTACCGTTGCCGATACCATTGCCCAAAAAGTAATTGAAAGCGTAATTGCCCAAATAGGGCCGCCGCCCGCCAAATTTGTGTTTATGGTACTGGGCAGCGAGGGCCGCAAAGAACAAACCTTTAAAACCGACCAGGACAACGCCATTATTTATGAAGATAAGGCAAATGAGCACCGCGAAGAAGTACGTGCCTATTTCCTTGACCTGGCCACCAGGGTATCAACCGATTTGAATAACATTGGCTTTGTTTACTGCACAGGCGATTTCATGGCCCAAAACCCCAAATGGACCCACTCGCTATCGCACTGGAAACGCAATTACGATTACTGGATGGACGAATCTATCCCCGAAACGGTCATCAACTTCTCTACCTTTTTTGATTGCCGCACCATTTATGGCGACAACACCATTATGGACGAACTGCACCAGTTTTTAGACGAGCGATTGCAGCAGCCTTTGGAAAAGTTATTTTTCCACATGGCTAAAAATGCCCTTCAATATGAGCCGCCGTTAACATTTTTCAATACTATCCGCACGTTTAAAAAAGATAGCCGGGAAGTTTTTGATATTAAAAGAACAATGAGCCCTATTGTTGACCTTGTTCGTGTTTACGCCCTTAAAAACAGAATTTTTGAAGTAAACACCGGCGAGCGTATGAAAGCCCTGAAGGCAAAAGGAATTTTCTCCGAATCGGAGTACCATGAGCTAATCCAATCTTACTACTTTCTGATGAACCTTCGGCTAAAAAAACAAACCGAGCAGATCATTCAGGACCATACCGAACCAGATAATTATATCGACATCTCGCAGCTTTCAAAAATTGAACGCGTTACATTAAAGGAGATTTTCAAGATCATTGAAAACTTTCAATCAAAGATCAAGGTTTCATTTACAGGTGGAGTGTTGAGTTGATCTATACCCCGGATAAGCTGAAACAATGCCAGATTTTCGACAGCCTGGCATTCCTTTGTCAGGGTTTCGCGAAGTGCTATCACTACACATAAAATATTGGAATAGCCCATTGTCATTCTTAACGGAGTGAAGAATCTGTTAACCGACATGTATCACCGACAAAAAGTTCGCGAATAGATCCTTCACTACGTTCAGGATGACAATTCTCTTATTGTATTTCACCACCCCTTCAGAATTTTGCGAATTTTAACTCCTCACAATAGCTTTAAAAATAACAATCAACTCCTGCTGCAAACTCACGCCCTTATCGGCATTGTACCATTGTTGCAAAGCTATCTTTTGCTGCTCCATAACAACATGGTCTTTAACTAACTGCTCATACAATACCTGGCAACCGGCCGGTCGTGGCCCCCATGTGGCCAGGTCTTGATGTTGGGCATCGGCAATAATCAGTTTGGGTATCGATTTGCTGCCCCGGGTAAGGTAACTGTTTATTAAAAACGGCTCGCTATCTCTTAATTGATAATCGACTTCAATTAATGGGTTTAATTCCGATAGCCTGTGAATAAAAGGCAAACTGTGGGATGCGTCGCCACACCACGGCTCGGTAATAATAGTCCAGTTTTGTTTGGTGTTGATACCTGTAATAAGTTCAACTAATTCTTCATTCAGCGCACCCACTTTTAGCCAGCGTTCCTGTCGCGACCAGTTTAACCGGGTATAATTTAAATAATGCGGGTCATCATAAGGAAACCGGGGATTGGTATCCATTAAAATATGTTGAAAGAGTTGCTGGTAGGCTATGAAATCCATAAGTTGGTATAGCTAATCTGTATTAACAAATCTACGCTTAAATAAGTAATTAAAGCAGGCTTTAGTATATACCTAATGGCCAGATGTGAGTTGCCGCATCAAAAGCCCCATCTGGTTGATAAGGGGTTACCCTCATTTTGCTTAACCAACATTTTCAAGGTAAATATCATCAAATGACTTGGCGCGTTGTTTTTGAAACAGGCCCGAAAACCGGCGGTCAATAGGGCTAAGCAGTTGAATGCATAAGCGCTTTTGCTCGTCGCTCAGGTCATTAACCATCATGCGGGCTACCTTCAGTACAACTTCTTTGGCAGTTAACAATGTGGCCTCGCCTTTGGCGGTTAGTTTAAGGCGTTTTACCCGTTTATCCTGCTCATCGTCGTACTCGCTCACCAAACCTCTTTTTTTTAGCCTGATCAGCATATTACTGCCGCTGGATAGTTCCATAATGTTGTTGTATATGGCTTCTGATTTTATGGGGTTCTTTTGATTATAAATGGTTACAAGTATCCCAAATTCTTCCATCTGGTCAAGCCCCGTACCCTCCAGCGCTTTGTTTGAATAAGCTATATGGAATTTACCTATCCGGCGCAACAGGATCACCAACTGACCGTTCAGGTCAGGTCGCAGTTCGCCTTTGGGCTTGCCGTAACTTTCGGACTTAACATTTTGGGCCAGCTGGTACCGGCAAAAATCTTCGATACTGGCCCCCGGATGCTGCGCTTCGTAAGCGCCCCAGAGCTTCACTAACTCTACTGTTTGATTTACTACCATTTGGAAGCAAAATTATAAAAAAATGACAAAAGTTATTTGCCATATGCTACCATATGGTATAATATTGTATATAATTTACTACCAAAAAGTTTAAAATATGCAAATCACTTATCTTTTACCCACTTTTCTGGTGCTGCATTTAACGGCATTAGTATTAATGGCCGGTACAACATTGGTTGATTACCTGGCTTACTCATCGTTTTGGAAGTTTGCAGACCAGGGCAGTCGCCCCGATGCTTTGTTGAATACGATGGCCAGGCTGCCGCGTGTAGCCGGTATTGGCGCTGCCGTGCTCATCATAAGCGGCATAGGTATGATGGCCGTAACCCACGGCGTTTTTGGCGAGCAGCTTTGGTTCAGGATCAAGTTTGCACTGGTGCTCCTGGTAATCCTCAATAGCCTGCTCATAGGGCGTCGGCAGGGTTTAAAGCTTCGCAAGTTACTGGAAGCCGGCGAATTGGTATTTACAACCGAAGTTGCCCGCATCAAAAGCAACATCAAAACATTTCACCGGCTTCAACTGCTGCTGTTTTCGCTCATTATTTTTTTAAGCGTATTTAAATTTAACTGATATGAACATATTTATTGCAGGCGCCAATGGCGGCATTGGCCGCCAGGCGGTGGAGCAGGCTTTAAAGGCGGGTCACCGGGTAACCGCATTGGTACGTAATCCGGCAAAATTGCAGCTGATGCATCCTAATCTTAAAATAATAACGGGTGATATTATGCTGTTCGAAAGTTTTGCCGACGAGATGAAAGGCCAGCAAATTGTGCTATCGGCATTAGGTGTAAGCGGCGGTTTATTTAGCGATAAGCCTACCACCCTTTACTCACAGGGCAATGCTAACCTTTTAAAAGCAATGGAGCAGCATGGGGTAAAACGGATTATTTGTATCTCGGCTTCGGCGCTGGAAATAAGCCCGGTGATTCCCTGGTATGTGCGCCTGGTTGCCCGGTATGTAATTCAAAAGCTACTTAAACATATGTATGCCGACCTGCGCCGGATGGAAATTATTATAAAAGAAAGTAGCGCCGACTGGACAATTATCCGCCCGCCACAGTTAAACAACAAACCATTAACAGGTAATTACCGTACCGCTGTAAACCGGTTTTTAAAAAACTGCCTCCAGGTATCGCGTGCGGATGTAAGCCATTATATGGTGAGCAACCTTATTAATAAAGAAATTTACCAGGCAACTGTAGAGATAGCTTACTGAGCATGAACACCCAGGTTGAAATATTCAAAACTGATGTAATGCAAGAATGCGAAGCTGCCACGCTGGTTGGCCTGCTATTGCAACATCTGCCCCATTGCAGCGTCAATTTCGACCTGGAGGATTGCGACCGGATACTGCGTATCGAATCGGCGCAGCAGCAAATTAACCTGCCGCAGGTTATCTATATCATGAACAGGCTGGGTTATTCCTGTACTCTTTTAACATAATTAATAACACTAATCAAATGGAACAAATATTTATCGACCGCTTTATAATGCCCCAAAACGCAAAGGCGGAATTTACCGAACGCATGCAGATCAATCGTTCATTTATCAAACAACTTCCCGGTTTCATTGGCGATGAGGCTTATGAACGTACCGACGAAGAAGGCAACTTTATTTGTGTAACCATAGCCATATGGGCCAGTGGAGAAGCACTAAAAAACGCGAAAGAACTGGTGCAAGCCGAATATCAGCAACAAGGGTTCAATTTGCCAGCCATGCTGCAGCGCCTGGATATTAGTATGGAGCGGGGGCAATATAACAGGTTTAGTAATTAGGCAACCAGGCTAGGTTAACCTACATCCACAGCATCACCGCGCACAAAGCTATGGCGGCGGGCAGCATTTGCTTTATAAAAATAGCTTTACCAGCCGTAAAGCCGCCATACAAGCCCGCTACTACTACGCAGCCTAAAAAAAACATGGCCACATTTTTGGCCCATACGGCATCGCCAATGAGTAGCGCCCATATCAGCCCGGCGGCTAAAAACCCGTTATAAAGCCCCTGGTTGGCTGCCAGATTTTTGGTTGGTTCAAACAGTTCGGCAGGAAAGCTTTTAAAAGTTGCGCGGCCTTTGGTTGTCCAGGCAAACATTTCTATCCATAAAATATAAATGTGCTCAATGGCTACCAGGGCTATTAATATCGATGCTATAATTTTCATGATGGTATCAGGTTAACTGTATAAAACTACGCTAAATATCCCTTAATATTAAAAACATGGTGAATTGTGCTTCGAAACCATCAGCCGGGTATTCTATTACATTAGCGCTGGTAATCTTTTCTAATTTTTTCTGCTGCAAAAATGCTATCAGCCTGTAGTCTGGAAATTAACCGGCTACTATCACCCGGGTTAAAATTATAAAAAATGGAGTCTTTGGCTTTGCCATGCGCGTATATAGTCCTGATCGATATATTCCTGGATACGCTATCAATAGGCTTAAGTTTGTAATCATCAACCTCCAATTCTATTTTCCAAACAGCATCTTCCAGGGAAACATATTTCGATTGGTGCCCAATCGTTGTATCCTTCGCCTGCCATTCTACAAACCTGTTCCCCTTGTATTTTATATACCAATCAACAGGAATTTCGGGTACGCCCAACCTCCGCCTCGTTGGGTTAAACACCCTGCCAAACTTACCTAACTGGACATTATTGTTGTATTTGGCTATGTCTTTATACCCCATAAAAATCATCCAAAAAAGCAAATTACATATCCTTAAAATTTTACTCCATTTTGATTCTTTTTGACTGATTACGACAAAAACCAAGGCGATGAATATAACAGCCATACCTGCCAATTTGATTAATAACCAATCAAGCGATTCTAATTTGTATTTAAATTCGACATACCAAATGGCACCTATAAATAAACAAGAAAAGCATACGATAATTATTCCCCATTTTTTCATCGGGTAAGGTTAAGTTTGTTTTATGTGTTAAGGCAAACTGTTAAGCAGGTATTGTGATAATGATTTATTAGCTGATAAATATATGGCTATTCTGGAATGATGTCAAAATATTTGATTTCAATAAACACCCGAAAATTATATGGATACCAAACGGGAGAGTTTGTATCAAAAAATAAAGCCCGAATGTTTATCCATCCGGGCTTTCATTTTTCAAATAACTTACTACAACTTACTGTTTCAGCTTGGCTGCCATGCTCAGCGTAGTATGTGGCACGGCAAGCAAACGTTCGCGCTGGATAAGTTTGCCGGTTTCGCGGCAAATGCCATAAGTACGGTTCTCTATGCGCACCAGGGCTGCTTCCAGCTGATCGATAAATTTTTTCTGGCGCGATGCCAGTTGATTAATAGATTCTTTCTCCAGCGTAGCCGAGCCATCCTCTAAAGTGTTGTGCGAACTGGCCGTATCATCGGTACCATTGGCGTTGGGGTTGCTAATGGAAGAGGTCAGATCGAGCAGTTCTTCACGGGCCGATTTGATTTTGCCTTGTATAAGTGTTTTAAATTCCAGTAGTTCGGTTTCGTTATATCTTGTTTTTTCTTGTTCAGCGTTCATGAGTGCAGTTTACCTTTTATTATTGAACCAAACAACACATAAACCACGAATAAGTTTTGTTATTTTTTAATCAAAAAGTAAAGATAGCCCCGCTATTTAATTATTATTTCAACATAGCGCAAACATCGTTTTATTAGTTCATCTTTGATTACCACACACAGCCAGAAATACATCCGGCAGGATATAAAACCCGTACTACCATGAGCAAAGACAAAAAAAGCATGCCGAATCCGGTAGGTAAAAAAGCCCCGTCTGACTACCAGGCCGGTAAAACCAGTAAAGCCAAACCAGAAATTATAACACCCAATAAAAAAGCTAAATAATGGCAGCCAAATCTGCCGAGGCCCAGGCCCGGGATTTTTTATATGAGCTAACCAATTGCGCCAGCGAATATGGGTTTGCTAAAGACGAGTTGTGGAATGTAAACATAGCGGCCGATAAACAAAAAGCAGCTATCGAAAAGAAATATTACCCCGTAATATCGGCCCTGCTGGCGCCCGATGTACTTGCCACCGTGCCCGGCCTTGTAGCTACCCGGCTAAACACGGTGATTGCAGGTGCAGAACAAGGTGTGCTTAAAGCCGGCCCTAAAGCCAAGCCACAATACCTGGTGGTTTATGTGGCTACAAGGAAAATATAAAAAGATACTATCAAAAAAAAGCCACCGGTTGCAAATTCAACCGGTGGCTTAAATAATTTAAAACAGCCCTAACTGGCCTTTATCGTCTATATCGATATCATCCGGGTTGGTAATCTCGAAATCTATTTTCTTTGTTTGAGTTTGCGCCGGTTTTGCAGGCGAATCCGATGATCCGTTTGAAGCTTCATCCGCCCCAGGTTCAGGCAATTTTGCCGATTCTGTTTTGGGTAATTCTTCTTTCGAAGGTTCAACCTGTTTTGGGGCCGATTGTATTACCGGCTCTGTCACTGGTTCGGTTTCATCAGTCTCAATGTTTGTTTCAACAGATTCTTCTGCCTCGCTATCTTCTTCTTCAACCGACTCCTCGGCAGCATCCTCAGTAGCTATCAGCTCGACAGATTTGATAGGTAATTGCGACAGGCGGTTGCCCATAGCTTTCATACCTTTTACATCTATAAGGTCGGCCAGGTTAATCTCAATAGTTTCGGGGGTTTGCTCTTTACCTTTTAGCTGCACAATTTTAACCAATTGGTTTGCTTTGGCAATGTAAAGGAGTTTTGATCCGGGCTCATCGCTGATGATGCTTACCTGTTTGCCTATAGCTATGGTTTCAAACACAAAGCGTTTAACCATGTAGTTTTTAGATTTTCCATCCAGGTGAATTGCCGAGAAAACTTTTTTAGGATCATATTTTTCAATCAGGATCATTTTATCATCAAAATGATTGTTCAAATCAAAATTGGTAAGCTCGTAAACACCGGTGCTTAATACATTCAGGATACGGTCGTCGCCATCAAACTCGCCCAGGTATTTGCCCCGCCCATCGGCGTTAAGGCGTTTCAGGATCTCGTCATACCAAATTTTTCTGCCGGCCAGGGTTGATACGCCTTTCGATTTCAGCACAATTTTTTTAACCGGGTATTTGGTAATGATATTCCCCATCGATCCGCGTCCTTTTATGGCTATCGAAGCAAAATCTTCATCAAACTGCAGTTTCTTCAGTTTTGAATGTGGCTTGAGCTGCACATTCACTATTTCAGCCTCGCCGTTGGAGTTGGCCGTAAAGTACAGTACTTTGGTACCCTTGGTGCCTTTGGTAAGATCATACTCTTTATCGCGGGTTACCCCCACTACCGAGAAACGTTTGATATACGCGATGCCGCTTTCACCATCTTTGTATATCATGTTATACACAGTACGCTCGTCGTTCTTTTTAAATACGGCAACGTGGATGATATCTTTACCCACAAACACCTTATCCTGCACTTTGGTGATGAGGCAGCGGCCATCGGCACGAAAAACAATAATCTCGTCAATATCCGAGCAATCGCCAACGTACTCAACCGCATCATCCTTTTTAAGGCCCGAGCCAACAAAGCCGTCGGTTTTGTTAACGTACAATTTTATGTTGGCTAATGCCACCTGCGCTGCTTCTACCTTATCAAAAGTGCGTAGTTCGGTTTTACGTCCCCTGTCTTTACCATACTTTTCGCGCAGCTTTTCAAACCAGGCAATGGTGTAATCGGTAAGGTGTTTCAGGTGATGTTTTACCTGTTTTATCTCGTTTTCCAGGGCCTTCATCTGCTCATCAGCTTTTTTAACGTCAAAGCGGGTGATGCTGCTCATAGGTTTATCTATCAGCTTTTTGTAATCCTCGGCCACTATGGTACGGTAAAACTGAGGGAAGAACGGCTCGAACAAGCGGTTCAACACTTCCAGTACCGTTTCAAAATTACCCGATGTTTCATAGTCGGGGTGTTTGTACATCCCCTCCTGTATAAATATTTTAAGCAGCGAACTGAAGAAGATCTTCTCCATCAATTCCTTCAGCCTTATCTCCAGCTCCTGTTTTAACAGTTCTTTAGTAAAAAACGTGCTTTCGGTAAGCATATCGTTCACGCTCATAAAGCGCGGCTTATCCGATTGGATAACGCAGGTATTGGGCGATATAGAAACCTCGCAGTCGGTAAAGGCATATAGCGCATCGATAGTTACATCGGGCGATATGCCCGGCGCAAGGTGCACTACAATCTCTACATCCTTTGATGTATTATCTTCAATCTTCTTAATCTTGATCTTGCCTTTTTCGTTGGCATTCACAATGCTCTCCATCAGCCCGCCGGTGGTGGTGCTGAAAGGTATTTCAGATATCACCAGCGTTTTCTTATCCTTTTCGGCAATGCGGGCCCGTACCCTTACCTTGCCGCCGCGCTGGCCTTCGTTATAAGCAGATGCATCGGCCATGCCGCCGGTAGGAAAATCGGGCAATAAATTAGGCCTGATACCTTTAAGGGCGGCTATTGATGCATCAATCAGTTCAATAAAATTATGTGGTAAAATTTTGGTAGCCAAACCTACCGCAATGCCTTCGGCACCCTGTGCAAGCAGCAAAGGGAATTTTACCGGCAGCGTAATGGGCTCTTTGTTACGGCCATCATAGCTGGCCTGCCAAATGGTAGTATCGGCATTAAACACCACATCCAGCGCGAATTTGGATAACCGGGCCTCGATATAACGCGGAGCCGCTGCCGAATCGCCTGTAACCGGATCGCCCCAGTTGCCCTGGCAGTCAATAAGCAGGTTTTTTTGCCCTATTTGTACCATGGCGTCGCCTATGGATGCATCACCGTGGGGGTGATACTTCATGGTATTACCAATTACGTTGGCCGCCTTGTTAAAGCGCCCGTCGTCCATCTCCTTTAAGGAGTGCAGAATACGGCGCTGTACCGGCTTTAAACCATCGTTGATGTGTGGTACGGCACGGTCAAGGATAACGTAAGAGGCGTAATCAAGAAACCAGTTTTCGTATAACCCGTCGAGTGAGGTAACGTTATGTAATTTGTCGTCGTTATTGTCAGGTATCTCGTTTTGATTCAGATCTTCACTCATTATTCGCTAAAAACTTTTGGATGGGTAAAGATAAAAATTAAAGTGCAGATGTGCAGATTTCAAATTTCAGATGTGCAGATGATTTTATTAACACGAATGGCGCGAATTGATTCGAATTTCACGAATTCTTTTCTGGTTAAGTTATCAGAACCGGGATTAAACAGATTCTTCAGATTACACAGATTTTAGAAATTTTGACCATTCATCCTCCTGCAAATCAAATCCAAAAAATCTGAAGAATCTGCTTAATCCGAGTCCTGAAAAAATCCATGTTGTTTAACTGACCGTATATAAATAGCAAATCACAAGTAATCATGACCGATAACCGCAGAAGCATTTATAACCCTATCCAGAAAGATACCGTAGTATTTTTAAAAACAGCCGCCGAAACAAACGGCCAATACACTTTAGTAGAAGTTGAACTGGCCGATGGTGGCGGTGTGGGCTTGCATTACCACAAAACTTATAGCGAAAAATTTAACTGTATTGAGGGGGAAGTACAGGTAGCGTTAGGCAAAAATATGTATCAGTTAAAACCCGGTCAGCAAGCCCTGGCCGAACCCAACGTTAACCACCTGTTCAGGAACAGAAGCGGCAAACCCTGCAAATTCAGGGTAGAGCTGAGGCCGGCAAGCAGGGGTTTTGAACAATCGCTTCAAATAGGATACGGCCTGGCATCAGATGGCCTTACCAACAAAAAAGGTTTCCCAAAGGATAAACTGGCATTAGCCTGGTTGTTTGATATCAGCGAAAGCAACCTTCCCGGCTGGATGAGTATTTTTGAGTTTATCCTCAGAAAACAGGCAAAAAAAGCCCGCTCAAAAGGTATTGACAAAACACTTATTGAAAAGTATGTGCGGTTTTAATATTGGAGATGATTTGGAAATTTGAGGATTTGAAAATTTGAAAATCAATGCCTTACGTATTCTTTTACAAGCATTGCGTACTCATTTAAATTGGGCGCTTTAGTATATAGTTCATTAGCCGTAAAGCCATCCACTTATAAAATTATCTTCAAATTTTCAAATCCTCAAATTTTCAAATCAATTTCATCCCAACCTAACATAATGACCAATACGCAACTGCAGATATTGCGCCTTTACCAGCAACGTTTTGGTTTGTATAAAACGCTCAATATTGTGCGGTGCGCTCATCAAATTATTTTTGTAAACCTGGCCAAAATCAAAGTAGTTTAAATTAAACTTCCACTTGTTTTTTAAAAATTCAATAACCTGCTCGTCTTTCTCCAGCAATAGTTCGTAATTGATAACCAGGTAATCATCCGCGGCTAACTTTTTTAAGGTCTTTAATATCTCTTCATTATAGTTTATCCACACCTTTAAATAGGTTTCGGCATGCTCTGTATAAAACTTCTCTTCCCGGCGGCGGCGGCGCCAATACTTCCAAATCATCTGTTGAAGATAATTACGGCCCAGGTATTTTTTATCGACATGAGCAAACTCCCTTTTTATCAGCGAACTGATAACGGCGTTGTAATCGCGCATGATTACCAGGTATTTGGCTTCGGGCAGCAGCTTGCTGTAGGTGTCAAGAAACAGACAGGTACGTGGATCTTTCCAGCCCCACTGCTCATATAGCTGCTGTTTTATGCTGATAACACCTTGCAATTTTGCCAGCTGGTAAGGCGATAATTCTATCTTTTTGGCATCTACCAGCCCCGATATATCAAGGCTGTTGTTATTTAAAATTTCCTCATGCAACTTCAAAAATTCTACGTCCTCAAAGTGCCCTTCAACATTGCCATTGCCGGCGGCTACCAGGCTTTCGCCAATTTGCAATCCGCAGCGGTTAAGCCAATTTGTTATTAACGAAGTTCCGGAGCGGTGCATCCCGGTAATGATTAAAGTTTGATGTTGCATGAGTATTAATTTAGTGGGTTTATATTTTGAAAATATTTAACATGCTATATATCGCCGGTTTAATAAATGACGCTCTTGCTGTATAAAAGTCAGCAGCATCCCCGTGCATTCAGTAATATTATGAGTATAGGTGTTAATATACAGGTGAGGCGTTACCGGCGCTTCAAACGGATCATTTACACCTGTTAAATTGCATACCTTTTCGGGATGCCCATCCGGTAGCTGCGCTTTGTGATAAAGGCCTTTGGTATCCCTTGCTTTTAAAATAGGCAAGGGGCAATCCACATAAACTACTTTAACGTCATCATAATTGTCAATCAACTGGCTCCGCATGGCCTCATAAGGCATTATGGCGCTAATGACGGTAACTATGCCCAGGTTGCTAAACTTGTTGGCTATAAAGCCCAGGCGCCTGATATTTTCAAAACGGTCATCCTTTGAATATTTAAGATCGGGGAATAATTGCTGCCGGTATTCATCGGCATCTATTACCTCCGTTTGGATTTCTACCCGGTTAAGGTTTTCCTTAATTTTTTTGGCGAGGGTTGTTTTCCCGGCGCCCGACAGGCCACAAAGTAGTATGATCATAAATTAATAGTTTGTTAAACGTAAAACAGGCTGATGTTTAAACCTTTAATTAATTATCAGGTTAACGGTAAATTTTCAGCTTAAATTGCAGTTGCCAAAGCGTGCATCGACATAGAGCTGTTTTGTATCGACGAAGGCGTAAAACTAAGAGATGGAGACCGTGAACCCTGCTGCCGTACAAAGCAGCACGGCCATTGCTGCCTGCAGAAAAGATTACTTATTTATGAACGTTAAGTAGATATCTCAAATTAGATTTTCTTAATTTTAAACATAAACTTATACAACCTATTAATTATGGAAAACCACGCAGATAACAGCAAACTAAGCGATGTTAACAGCCCCAGCGCTGCAGCAAAATGCCCGTTTTTAAACGGAGCCTTAAAGCAAAGCGCCGGTAGCGGCACCAGGAACCGCGACTGGTGGCCCAACCAGTTAAAACTGAACATTCTTCGCCAAAACTCGCTCTTTTCAAACCCTATGGGCGAGGCATTCAATTATGCCGAAGAGTTTAAAAGCCTGGACCTGGATGCTGTTAAACAAGATATTTTTGAGTTGATGACCACGTCGCAGGATTGGTGGCCGGCCGATTATGGCCACTATGGCCCCTTCTTTATTCGCATGGCCTGGCACAGCGCCGGTACATACCGGGTTTCTGACGGACGTGGCGGCGCCGGTTTTGGCACCCAGCGGTTTGCGCCGCTAAACAGCTGGCCCGATAATGCCAATTTGGACAAAGCACGTTTGCTGCTTTGGCCCATAAAACAAAAATATGGCAAAAAATTGTCATGGGCCGATCTGATGATACTTACCGGCAACTGTGCACTGGAGTCGATGGGTTTAAAACCTTTTGGTTTTGGCGGCGGCCGTGCCGATGTTTGGGAACCGGCCGAGGATGTTTATTGGGGGTCTGAAAAAGAATGGCTGGGCGACGCCCGTTATACTGCCGACCGTGAGCTGGAAAATCCGCTTGCTGCCGTACAGATGGGTTTAATTTATGTAAACCCCGAAGGCCCTAACGGCAACCCCGATCCGCTTGCATCTGCACGCGACATTCGCGAAACTTTTGGCCGTATGGCAATGAATGACGAAGAAACCGTTGCGCTTATAGCCGGCGGGCATACCTTTGGTAAAACCCATGGAGCCGCCGATCCGGGCCAGTATGTGGGCAAAGAACCCGCTGGCGCCGCTATTGAAGAGCAGGGCCTTGGCTGGAAAAATAGTTTTGGCAGTGGTAACGCCGGCTACACGATTACCAGCGGTTTAGAGGGAGCCTGGACCACCACACCTACGCAATGGAGCAACAACTATTTTGAAAACCTGTTTGGTTACGAATGGGAGCTAACCAAAGGCCCGGGCGGCGCACACCAATGGAAACCTAAAGACGATGCAGGCGCGGGTTTAATACCCGATGCGCATGACCCGGCAAAAAGCCATGCGCCGTTTATGCTTACATCAGATATTGCTTTAAAAGTTGACCCGGCATATGAGAAAGTTTCAAGGCATTTTTACGAAAACCCCGGCGAATTTGCCGATGCATTTTCGCGCGCCTGGTTTAAACTCACTCACCGCGATATGGGCCCGCGTGCCCGCTACCTCGGCCCGGACGTACCTGCCGAAGTATTGATATGGCAGGATCCTATTCCGGCTGTTAGTCATCCTTTAATTGATGATAGCGACATAGCTGCACTGAAAGGCAAAATTCTCGATTCGGGACTTTCCGTGTCGCAATTGGTATCAACCGCATGGGCATCGGCATCAACATTCCGCGGTTCTGATAAACGTGGAGGCGCCAACGGTGCACGCGTTCGCCTTGCGCCGCAAAAGGATTGGGAAGTAAATAACCCAACTCAGCTGGCACATGTTTTATCAGCGCTTGAAGGTATCCAACATGATTTTAACAACGCTCAAACCAATGGTAAAAGCGTTTCTATTGCCGACCTGATTATTTTAGCCGGATCTGCAGGTATCGAGCAAGCAGCTAAAAATGCTGGCTTAGATGTTATTGTGCCTTTTACACCGGGCCGGGCCGATGCATCACAAGAACAAACCGACGTGGAATCATTTGAATACCTTGAACCCGGTGCCGATGGTTTCCGTAACTATTTTAATCCTCAGCATTCCAGCGCCGCTGAAGCAATGCTGATTGATAAAGCACAACTGCTGACATTGACGGCGCCGGAACTAACGGCTTTGATTGGTGGGATGCGCGTATTAGGTATCAATTTTAACGGATCGCAGCATGGCGTGTTAACCAAACGACCGGAAACACTTACCAACGATTTTTTCGTAAATCTGCTTGATTTGTCGACCACCTGGAAGCCAACATCAGATGCCGGCCTGGTATTTACAGGATCGGACAGGACTACAGGAGAAATTAAATGGACCGGCACCCGTGTTGACCTGATCTTCGGCTCTAACTCCGAACTTAGGGCCATTGCCGAAGTTTATGCCTGTGCAGACGGCGGAAGAAAATTTGTTAACGATTTTATTGCCGCCTGGACCAAGGTTATGAATTTGGATAGGTTTGATTTGGTTTAGTTAATGCTTTAATTATCTACAAAAAAGGTGACTATACTTCGAGTCACCTTTTTTTGTTTTAATGGCAATTCGGGTCATTAAAATAAAATTTTCATTTTATACTACTAAATACATAGACAATATAGAATTAATTATATATTTGCAGCAGATAGTTTATAAGAGGGTGCTTTTAATAACTAACAAAGCAGGCGCTGGCTGGCAGCAAGCGGATGGTTCGACCCCGTCCCCTGCATCTCTTCTCTTCTCATATTTATGTTTTATAATTGGTTAGATCAGAGTTCCTGCCCATCAGGAGCTCTTTTCTTGTTTTATATTAACCTACAGGCAACATAAAAATAACTTATTAAAATAATTTAAAAAGTTCTTTTTATTGAAAATAAGTTTTATTATGTTTGTACCAGTAATGCACAACTTGTTATTAAATAGAATTCTTTTTAGCCTTATGTCGGTGAGGCTAAAACAGTTTTGTTAATTGGTTTGATAAAATCCTCGTTTCGGCGGGGATTTTTTTTAATATGCTTTTTTTTATTCAACATATATATAACAAAGGTTCTTTAGAAAATTATGGCCCGATTAAATTTATTGGAAGAGACCCGGTACGAGAAACTGCCGGTAAGCGTTTATGGCAACCAGCAGGAGGCATCCCTTGCCGTAGCAGGCAGGATAGCCAAACTTATCCGCGATAAGCAGGCAAAAGGCGAACAGGCCGTGCTTGGCCTGGCAACAGGTGTTACCCCCATCCGTGTTTATGCCGAACTGGTACGCTTGCACAAAGAAGAAGGCTTGTCGTTTAAAGATGTGATCACCTTTAACCTGGACGAGTACTATCCCATGAAGCCAGATGCCGCCCAAAGCTACGTTACTTTCATGTATGAGAACCTTTTCAGCCATGTTGATATTGATAAAGCCCATGTGCACATACCCGATGGTACTTTGGATAAAGAAGACGTGGTAGCCTTCTGCCTGGATTATGAAAAACAGATTGAAGAGTTAGGCGGCCTGGATCTGCAGATATTAGGTATCGGCCGTACCGGTCACATCGGTTTTAACGAACCGGGCTCGGCGCCAAACTCGGGTACCCGTTTGGTTACGTTAGATGATTTGACCCGCAGCGATGCTGCCCGCGATTTTGGCGGCAAGGCCAATGTGCCTACCAAAGCCATCACCATGGGTATTGGCACCATTTTTAAAGCCCGCGAAATTATCCTGATGGCCTGGAGCGCCAAAAAGGCGCCTATTGTTAAAAAAGCCGTGGAAGGTGAAATATCCGGCGAAGTACCTGCCACCTATTTGCAATTATCAGATCATGTTGAATTTGTACTGGACGAAGCGGCAGCATCTGAACTAACCCGCTTTGATACCCCATGGCTGGTAAAAGATTGTTCATGGGATGATAATACCCTGAAAAAGAAAGCCGTGATCTGGCTGGCTGATACCATTGGCAAACCGGTATTAAAACTTACCGAAGAAGATTACAACAACCATGGTATGGCCCAGCTTGCTGTAGAGCAGGGCCCGGTTTACAACATCAATATTGATATTTTTAACCAGATACAACATACCATTACCGGCTGGCCGGGTGGCAAACCCAATGCGGATGATTCACAACGGCCGGAAAGGGCTTTGCCGGCAAAAAAACGTTCGGTTATCTTCTCCCCGCACCCGGATGATGATGTGATCTCGATGGGAGGTACCTTCATCCGTTTGGTTGACCAGGGACATGATGTGCATGTAGCCTACCAAACATCGGGCAATACCGCGGTTTGGGACGATGATGTGCTGCGTTACATGGAATTCGCTATCGATTTTACCAACAGCATCGGTGAGGACAGTAACCACCTGACAAAATTGTACGAAGAGATGCGCGCCTTCTTCCCGCAAAAACAACCTAACCAGATTGATACCCGCGAGATAAGGAATGTAAAAGGTTTTATTCGCAAAACAGAGGCTATTTCAGGCGCCCGTTATGCAGGCTTGCCAGACGATCATATCCACTTTATGGCTTTACCTTTTTACGAAACAGGTAAAACCAAAAAGAACACCGTTGGCGAGGAAGATATCCAGCTGACCATCGACCTGTTGCAAAAAATAAAACCACACCAGATCTTCGCAGCCGGTGATTTTGCCGATCCGAATGGTACCCACCTGGTTTGCTTCAACATTATTTTAGCAGCACTTGATCGCCTGAAAGCCACCGAAGATTGGGTGAAAGATTGCTGGTTATGGATGTACCGCGGTGCATGGCACGAATTTGAAACTCATGAAATTGAAATGGCTGTGCCATTATCACCACAGGAGGTAATTCGTAAACGCAACGCTATCTTCAAACACCAATCGCAAAAAGACAGGCCGGTTTTTCCAGGTGACGATGCGAGGGAGTTTTGGGTTAGGGCTGAGGACCGGACAAGTGATACCGCTAAAAAATATGACAAATTAGGTTTAGCTGAATATGAGGCTATGGAAGCGTTTGTGAGGTATAGGTTTTAATTCATTTAGTCCATGGACCATAGACTATGGTCCATGGACTCTTTCTCACATCCCTATCTTCCCATTCACCAACTCAATAATCTCTGCTTCTAAAGCAATAGCCTGCCGTTCAATCTCGTTGCCCCGGTAAATGATATCCAAAACGTAGTCCTTATCCTTATATCCGGAAGCGTTGATTTTCACGTTCATAAACGCGCCTAAAACAGCGGTACGGGCGCAAAGGGCAGCTACGCCGGCATCGGTTACGGAGTTGGGGTTGCCTATCTCCACCATCGCCTTAATCACTTCCATACTGTTCAGCGCCGCCTGCATCACCTTAAAAGGGATTTCGATGGCATATTTGGTAGCATCCTGTATAGCATGATCTCTTGTTGCCTTTTCTTCATCGGTAGATTTGGGCAGGCTGAAGGACTCCATGATCTTGTTAAAAGCCGCAGTATCTAAATCGACCAATGCCAAAAGCTCATTTTTATATTGCTGTGCCTGCTCCGCCCAGTCGCTAAACTCCAGCCAGCGGCTGTCCCAGCCTTTTTTGTGCGAACTTAGGTTGGCCACCATGCCGGCCAAAGAGGCCCCTAAGGAGCCCACATAGGCCGAGATTGAGCCACCACCGGGCGCCGGGCTTTCGCTCGCTGTTTCGTCCGCGAAATCAGCAAGGCTCATACTGATGAGCTTACTGCCGGCCTTGTCTTTTAATAAATATTCAATAATGCGTTCTTCGGGAACAAAGGGGCCAAGTTCATCAAGTCCCATCGATTTAATGGCAATTTTGATCAGTTCTTTTTCGCTTACGCCAACTGATCGTTGTTGTTTTTTCAGAAAATACTTTCCGGCATCCAACATCGCTTTTAAAGGGATCAAACCCACCAATTCGCTGCCCGTTACCCGAATGCCGCGCTCGTTGGCTTTGGTACAAACTTCGTCAAAAGCCACATGAACAGGGGTTATTTCGATATTGGTCAGGTTCATCGAAATTTGGGCGATGCCATATTCCTCGATATACCAGCCGATGGCTTTAACCGCTTTTAATGAGCCGGGGATTGATTTGGGTTTGCCATTCTCGTCTGTTACAATTTTGCCGGTAACCGGGTCGCCTTCGCGCAAAGTACGGCCAGCCTCGCGTACATCAAATGCAATAGCATTTGCCCTGCGGGTTGATGTGGTATTAAGGTTTACATTGTAAGCTACCAGGAAATCGCGGGCACCTATAACAGTTGCACCCCGTTTAACATCATTTTCGGCGGGGCCGAAATCGGGCGCCCATTCAGGCAATTTTATCTTCTTAAAAAAACCTTCATATTCGCCGGCACGAATCACCGACAGGTTGCTCCTGCTTTTGTTGGGCTGCGCGTTCTCGTATAAATAAACCGGTATCTTCAACTCCTCACCTACCCTCCTGGCCAGCTGCCGGGCATACTCCGCGGTTTCTTCCATGCTGATATTACTAATGGGTATCAGCGGGCAAACATCGGTAGCGCCCATCCTTGGGTGTTCCCCTTTCTGTTTGCTCATATCAATCAGCTCCCCGGCTTTTTTTATGGCGAGGAAAGCCGCTTCAATCACCCGGGAAGGTTCGCCCACAAAAGTCACCACAGTGCGGTTGGTAGCCTTGCCGGGATCGACATTCAATAACCTTACCCCTTCAACCGATTCTACCTCGTTGGTTATTTGCTTAATGATATCAAGGTTTACACCTTCGCTAAAATTGGTTACGCATTCAATTAGTTGGTTCATTGGTTCACTGGTTTATTAGTTCATTGGTTTTGGCGGCGAGGCTAAATGTAGAGACGCATTACATGCGTCTGGTAATATTTCCCTCCGTCCAAACCATTTCAGGTTTCAATTTCCCTTGCTGGTATAGTATTTCGCGGTAATCATCGCATGGGTAGGCTTGCATATCGGCAAGTTTACCTTTGGTTAAAACACCACGGTCGTTTAGTTTCAGGGCCTGGGCCGCACGGGCGGTTAGGCCCGTAAATACTTCGGCTGCGCTTAGCTTTTCTGCGGCAGCCATTACAGCGGCTTGCATTAATAAGTCGCCCATTGGGGCCGATCCGGGGTTCCAGTCGCTGGCTATGGCCAGGCAGGTACCAGCATCCAGTAACTTCCGGGCAGGTGCGTAGGCCATTCCTAAACCTAAGGATGCGCCGGGCAAAGTTACAGCTACGGTATCGGAATTGGCCAATAATTTTATTTCATAATCGCCGCTGGCTTCCAGGTGATCGGCTGATGCCGCGCGGGCCTTGATAGCGACTTCGCTACCTCCTATGGTAAACTGATCGGCATGAACCGTTACGTCGAAGCCCAATTGCTTCGCTTTGGCCAGGTAGTTTAAAGCATCACTGGTATTGAAGGCACTTTGCTCGATAAAAACATCAACCCGCTTGCTCAATCCCTTTTGTTTGATAACAGGCAATAGGTTGTTTAAAACATGATTAAGGTACTCCTGGTGATTGCCATTAAAGTCCTTAGGCAATATGTGGGCGGCAAGGCAGGTTGATATTAAACCGGCATTCGTTTTATCTGCAGTTGTTTTTATCGCGTTCAACTGTTTTAGCTCAGCCTCGACACTTAAACCATAGCCGCTTTTTATTTCGATAGTGGTAACACCTTCGCTTACATGACGTTGTACGCGTTTCAAAAGCAGGCTGGTGAGCGTCGCCTCGTCCGCGGCACGGGTTTGGGTAACCGAATCCCAGATGCCCCCTC
Source organism: Mucilaginibacter ginsenosidivorax (assembly GCF_007971525.1). Classification (NCBI taxonomy): domain Bacteria; kingdom Pseudomonadati; phylum Bacteroidota; class Sphingobacteriia; order Sphingobacteriales; family Sphingobacteriaceae; genus Mucilaginibacter; species Mucilaginibacter ginsenosidivorax. Next base: position 5,511,141 of record NZ_CP042437.1, on the reverse strand, counting down.
CGGATTGTGCAATCTCCAAATAGGTTTTACCACTGTTGCGCATAGCGTAGTCCTTTGCACGACTGCCGGCAAAACAAATGTGTGTATGGCAATCTATAAAACCAGGCAACAGTACATGATTACCGGTTATTTCTTCTGTTTGTGCCGATGGATAGTTTGACCGGAGTTTTTCAAAGTCATCAACGGCAAGTATTAATCCGTCTTCAATCAGCACGCCTCCGTTGGGGATGATGTGCAATTGTTCGTCTTTCAGAGCACCTTTTAACGGCAGCCCTGTTAACGGGAGTATTTGCGTAAATGGACCGATTAGTTTTTTCATAAATATCAGCAGCCCCCTCTAAATCTCCCCCGGTAGGGGAGACTTTGGAAACTTATTTATTCAACATTTCTTTTAAAGTCCTCCCTACCGGGGAGGATTTAGGTGGGGCTCACCACACCTTCAACCCAAACTTTTCTGCCCACTCTTCAGCCTTGTCATACCCCGCATCGGTATGCCTGAATATTCCCATCGCCGGGTCATTGTATAAAACACGTTTGAGGCAGGTTGCAGCTCGTTCGGTACCATCAGCAAGCACCACCATGCCGGCATGCTGGGAGTACCCCATGCCTACACCGCCGCCGTGGTGAAACGAGATCCAGGTGGCGCCACCCGATGCATTGGCCATCAGGTTGAGCAGCGGCCAGTCGGATACGGCATCCGAGCCATCTTTCATAGATTCGGTTTCGCGGTTGGGCGATGCTACCGAGCCGCAATCCAAATGGTCGCGGCCTATCACTATCGGGCCTTTTACCTTACCTGTCGCTACCAATTCGTTAAACAGCAAACCGGCTTTTTCCCTGTCGCCCATACCCAACCAGCAAATGCGGGCAGGCAGGCCCTGGAACGAGATTTTTTCCTTTGCATTAGTCAGCCATTTGGCCAGGGGCTTATCGTCAGGGAACAGTTCCATCAAGGCCCTATCGGTAGTATAAATATCCTCCGGATCGCCTGAGAGGGCTACCCATCTGAACGGCCCTTTCCCCTCACAAAACAAAGGGCGAATATAAGCCGGTGTAAATCCGGGAAAGTTAAAGGCGTCCGGTTCGCCGCCCTGGCGGGCAAACTCGCGCAGGTTGTTGCCATAATCAAAAGTTATGGCACCGCGTTTTTGTAATTCCAGCATCAAACCTACATGCCGGGCCATGCTTTTTAACGACAGGCTTTTGTACTCTACCGGGTCGCTTTTGCGTAATTCGGCTGCTTGTTGTAATGATAAACCATCAGGAATATATCCATTCAACGGATCATGTGCCGATGTCTGGTCGGTTAAAATATCGGGGATAATATTGTCATTCAATAATCTCTGCAGCAAGTCGCCGGCATCGCTTACCAGGCCTACAGAGAGGGTTTCTTTTTTGTCGATAGCCTCTTTTACCCAGGCTATTGCTTCCTCGTAGGAGTAGGTCATCCGGTCGATGTATTGCGAATCCAATCTTTTTTGGATACGCGTTGCATCCACATCGGCACCTAAAAATACGCCGCCCGCCATGGTTGCCGCCAATGGCTGAGCGCCGCCCATACCGCCTAAACCGGCGCTGACAATCAACTTGCCGGTCAAATCGCCATTAAAATGCTGGTTGCCGCATTCTACAAAGGTTTCGTAGGTGCCCTGCAAAATACCCTGTGTACCTATATATATCCAACTACCGGCGGTCATCTGGCCATACATCATCAGGCCTTTGGCGCGCAGATCATTAAAATGCTCCCAATTGGCCCAGGCGGGGACAAGGTTGCTGTTGGCTATTAAAACGCGAGGTGCTTCGGGATGGCTGCGGATAATGCCTACCGGCTTGCCCGATTGTACCAGTAAAGAGTGATCTTCGTCCAGTTCCAGCAACAACTCAATAATTTTCCGCACCGATTCGGGGTTGCGGGCGGCCTGGCCAATACCGCCATATACCACCAATTCGGCAGGGTTTTCGGCAACCTCGTCATCAAGGTTATTAAGCAGCATTCGCAAAGGCGCTTCAGTTTGCCAGCTTTTGGCATGCAGCTGCATACCGCGGGGCGCTTTGTAAACCGGGTGGCTGGCGTAGGTATTAATAAATTCCGAACTCGTCATGGCTGAGGGTTATGTGGTGATGAATAGCCGCGTTATTGGCAGTAGCCAAAAACGAGCCATCGGTAATAATTTGATGCAAACGGTTAATATCATCCGCAAAAACACGGTCGTCGTTTATAAATGGAACGTATTGGCGCACGTGATCATGCAGCGCCTCAACAACCGGTGTTGATTTTAACGGCCTACGAAAGTCCATGGCCTGCGCCGCATAAAGCAACTCGATGGCCTGGATGTATTCTATATTATCTAAAACCATGTGCAGCTTGCGCCCGCTGATAGAACCCATAGATACATGATCTTCCTGCCCTAATGAAGTAGGCACGCTATCGGCACTCGCCGGGAAGCACAGTGTCTTGTTTTCGGTAACCAAAGCCGCGGTGGTGTATTGCGGTATCATCAGGCCCGAATTTAAGCCTGCATCATGGGTAAGCAGTTTTGGCAGGCCGTATCGGCCTTCGCTCATAAGATAACAGCGCCTGTCGGCTATATTGCCCAGTTCGGCAGCGGCTACGGTGGCGTAGTCTAACGGTAAAGCCAGCGGCTGGCCGTGAAAGTTGCCCCCGCTAATGGTATCATCGGCACTAAAAATAACGGGGTTATCGGTAACGGAGTTTAGTTCAATTTCAGTAAGTTCTTTTAAATGTAACCAGGCATTACGCGATGCGCCGTGTACCTGCGGCATACAACGCAAAGAGTAAGGATCCTGCACCCTATCGCAATTGATGTGCGAGGAATTGATCGCTGATCCGTTTAATAAAGTAAACAGGCGGTCGGCAACCATTTTAGTGCCTTTAAAAGGGCGCAGTGCATGGATGCGGGCGTCAAAAGGCCTTACCGAGCCCATCAACCCTTCTAACGACATGGCTCCAATAAGGTCGGCACGGTTCAGGGCATCATCCAAACGCTCAACTGCCTTTATCGCGAAAGCTAATATAAATTGTGTGCCGTTTATTAAGGCAAGTCCTTCTTTAGGGCCTAAAACCAACGGGGCCAGGTTATGTTTTTGCAGTACCTGCGCTGCGGGTTTGCGTTCGCCATTTTCATAAACCTCACCTAAACCTATTAAAGGCAAAAACAGGTGCGATAAGGGAGCCAGATCGCCGGATGCGCCTACCGACCCTTTTTCGGGTACAACAGGTACAATATCGTTATCAATATGCCAGATGATACGCGTTAACGTATCCGGCGCAACACCCGAGAAACCTTGTGCCAAAGCATGCACTTTGGTTATCAGCATCAGTTTGGCTATTTGCTGCGGGATAGGTTTGCCTACCCCCACGCTATGGCTTTTAAGAATATTACTTTGCAGCAAACTGGTATCTGCCTCGGATATATGGGTATCACATAGCGGGCCAAAACCTGTATTAATGCCATAAACCGGCTTTTGCGCATGAACAATTTTTGCTACCTCATCCCATGAGGCGCGGATAGCTTTATCAGTATCTGCATCGATAATTCCCCTGGTTTTGCCTGCTGCAATATCAAGGCAAATGCCAATGGTTAAATGATTTATGCCGTAGTTGAAGGTACTATTCATGGTCAGCGGGTTTTAAATGAGCAGTTAATTTTTCGCTGATAACGACAGAAAGGTTGCTTGAACGGAAGGTATTCTCAACAGCCGTAATGGCAGGCAATAGCTGTTGTGATACAGCATCAGTATCCACCAGTTGGGTCATGGCCTGGCTAATGGCATCCCACACGGGCAATATCTGCTTTAGCAGCTCACGGCCGCTATCAGTTAAAGTAACCAGTTGCCTGCGGCCATCATCGGCACAGGTAGCACTGGTAACCAGGCTACGGTTTTTCAAATTGGTAATCAGCTGACTTGCCGCCGGGTGCGAAACTTCAATCTGCTCGCTCAATTCTTTAATAGATAAAGCGTCGTTTTTAGAGAGTAAATAAAACACCGGAAACCAGCTGGCATCAAAATCTATCCCCTCATTTTGGTAAACACGGTTAATTTCGGCCAAAAAAGCCTCGCTTAACCGCCTTAATCTGCTACCCAATACCAAATAACCCAGGCTTTGATATAAATTCATAGTGCAATTTATATAAGTGCTTATATAATTGCAAATGTTTTAGGAAAGTTTTTTTTTAGGGGGGGGGGGAATGAAGTATATTGTATGGCGGCGAAGACTCACCCGGCTACGCTGCGCTGGCCAACCTCTCTTCGGCGTCGCCTGAAAGAGGGGCTGAAAATTTATTACTTATTTTTTTCATAAGAATTTGACATTCAACATTCAAGCCCCTCTTTCCAACCACAGGTTGAAGAGAGGGTGGCGGGCGTAGCCTCGCCGGGTGAGTCTTCGACTGCGTCTATTCAAATGCTTATATAAATTCCAATATGTGATGGGTAGTTGTAAAATTTCGCGAAATTCTGATGCAGAAATGGAGTATATCGCATGGCGGCGAAGACTCACCCGGCTACGCTGCGCTGGCCACCCTCTCTTCGGCTTCGCCGGAAAGAGGGGCTGAAAATTTATTACTTATTTTTTCATAAGAATTTGACATTCAACATTCAAGCCCCTCTTTCCAGCCGCAGATTGAAGAGAGGGTGGCGGGCGTAGCCTCGTCAGGTGAGTCTTCGACTGCGTTCAACTGAATGTTTTTGTCGCTTCACGCATCAATCTTTGGGCTCCCAAAGTTCAATAATGTTTCCTTCGGGATCGAGCACGTGGACGAATTTGCCATAGTCATATTCGGCAATCTCGTCAACAATGGTTACGTTGTCCTTTTTCAGCTCGTCAACCAGCGCAACCAGATTTTCTACCCGGTAATTAATCATAAACGGCTTTGCCGAGGGATTGAAATACTTGGTATCCTGCGGAAACGTACACCAGGATGTTGATCCTGTTTTCGACGGATCATCGGCCTCCCGCCACTCAAACGTTGTTCCGTATTCACTTTTAGGCAATCCAAGGTTTTTGGCATACCATTCATTCATACTTTGCGGATTCTCGCATTTAAAAAATACGCCGCCTATACCTGTTACTTTTTTCATATTTAATCAGTTCTGTTTTAAATTATAAGATCACTGTAGCGTTAAGTCAACAGCAGAAAGTAGTAAGCCTAAAGGTTAATTTTTTCTTTTTTTACTGAGAACTTAAGACTTTGACTAAAGGCTATCCATCAGTTCATTGTTGACACGACAGTAGCCGGTTTAGATTTATTTTTAAGTATAAGCGCAGCTATTAAAGATACTACGATGCCAACCGGCACAATTTCCAGATAGGTGAACATCACCCTAAAGGCGGGACTTGATTTATATTTCTCCATCATGACAGCCATTTCGGCACCTTGTTTTTTTATAACTGCAGCACTTGCTCCACTTGCTTTCAGTTCGGCCAACACCTGGGCCTGGTATTTTTCGCCAAAATCGGGGATAAAATAGCTATAGTCTACCATCCAAACAATAACATAAATGGTAGATGCTATAAGTGTAATTAACAGCCCGATTTTAAGCGTGTTTCCAAAAGTGATGATACCGTTGTTATAATTATCGCGGTAGTTTTTTACAGCTACAAAAATGAGCGAAAAGGCTATTATCATAGATGTATAGCCAAGCACCATCCGCGTATTTAAGCTTAAGCTGTTGCTCAGCATCGCTTCAACAACAACGGCCCAGGCGGCGGGTATCAGGCCGCCAATAAACCCATAAACTAAAATATTTTTTCTCATTTGTTTTTTAATTGAGTTTTAAAGCACGTCCAAAATTGCAGCAACGGCTTATATTTCGGGTCATACTTTTGGGTGATTTTACAAAAAAAGCATCTATCATACTAAAAATATAGCGATTAAGTATCGGTGTAACTCCCTCCATTTTAATTAGCCTGTATACTGACATTTAGCTAACCCGCATCCAAATCAACTTGCCATCAATATTAACAATAAACCCCCAAATCAGCTTAAATAAAGTTTGGCTTTTTATTTACACAAGATACTATTATATAATATTTTACCTAATTTTAAATAACCAAACCTATGTTATTATGGATAAGATAGCCGCTCCTGAACCTCTATCAGAAAACAAGCTTGAGGTTGCCATAATTAAACCGTTTGATAGCATCGCGCTCGCATTTTCGGGCGGTGGCTTTCGTGCAGCTTCCTTTGCGTTGGGTGTATTATCATACCTCGACAAAGTAAAATTTGAGGATTCAACAGATGAACTTTTTGGCCTTAGTCTGCTACAAAGGGTTAGCTACATGTCGTCGGCATCGGGCGGCACAATAGCAACCACATTGTATGCATTGTACAACAGTAAGGGCAAAAGCTTTGGCGATTACTACAGCAAACTTTTAACAGCGCTAACCGGCGATGAGCTGTTAAAACAGGCGATGGAAATACTGGCCGATAAAAAGTACTGGAAAACCAGGGAGCTTAAAAGCCGTAATATTATTAACGCGTTTGCAATGGCTTACGATAAATATTTATTTGACCATGCCGCCCTTGAAGCGCTTTGTCATGACGGGGCACCCGGTAAACATTTACAGGAAGTTTGTTTTAACGCCACCGAATTTTTTACCGGCCAGTCTTTCAGGCAGGATATAAAGCTGGTGCCCGATGCCGGTAAGGATCCCTATTTTACTTATGGCAATATGGTGATATACCTGGACGAAAAAACGGCAGGCAAATTAAAACTGGGCGATATACTGGCGGCATCGTCGTGCTTTCCGGCTGGTTTTGAGCCTATAGTTTTCCCTGATGATTTTACATATCCCGGCCTGTACCCGGCCGAACTTAAAAACGCCCTTACCATGCTGCCGCAAACCGGCGATAAACAGGAAAAGGAATTTATAAGCAAAAAAAACTTTGGGCTGATGGATGGTGGCATTACCGACAACCAGGGCCTGCAAAGCATGATGTATGCCGATGGCCGCCGCACCCGGCACGAAACCGACCTGCGGCATTTTGACCTGCTGATGGTTAACGACGTTGGCAGCCATTTTATTAAACCTTATGTAATGCCCGAAGTAAAAAAGGGCTGGGAGCTATCCATAAGGGGATTGATATTTATAGCGGTGGCGGTTATTATCGTTTTAGCGGCAGGGGCCTGGTATGGCATAAAGCAGCACTACGGATTATTAACAGTAGGCTGTTCTTTACTTATTACCGTCCCATTAATTTTTCTGGTGACAATGCTTTATTTAAGACAGCAGTTGTTAGGCGTCGCTAATTCGGCATTGATATTAAACTTTAAAAAGAATTTTACCGAGCGAATAATTACCGTGCTGGTTGGCTATTTTGCAAAAACCCCCTTAAGCGTTATTAAGCAAATGATAAGCGCAAGGGTACAATCGGTACTGATGCTTAACCTGAGCATATTTTTGAAGCGGATAAGACAACTGCTCTACAATAAATTTTACTTTTCGCCACAGTGGAAAAACCGGGGCAAGGGCAATCACATTTACGACCTTTCTTTTTCAAACAACATTAACCGCGAAGCCAATGATGGCTATCATTCGCCAACCCCGCCTATACTCAACCCCAGCCGCGATATCCAGATTGTGGCACAGGTAGCCTTCAATATGGGTACCACGTTGTGGTTTGATAAACAATCGACCGAGCAAGAACATAGCGAAGCCTGCATTATAGCCTGCGGACAGTTTACCACCTGCTATAACCTGCTGCAGCATATTATGAGGCTGTTGGCTATAAAACCAGATAAAGCCCCTTTTGATAATAAATACCGTAACCGGTTAATAAAATTAGAACAGCAGATGCTGGCAGATTACGAAGCCTTTAAAGCTGATCCGTTTTTTTATTATAACCAATCGGGATTCGATTTTAAGGTGCCGGGCTTTAAAGAGGTTACGATGAGGGAAATTCCGTTTCCGGATGACTGGAAGGTGGATGATATTCAATCTGCCGACGTTGGTTAAGGAAGAAATTTTCTGATCAGACGCCGAGCATTCATTTAATACCTAATTTGGCTTTAACGGCATCCATTAGGTTAATTTCGTCTGAAGCGACAAAAGCAACAATTAGCCTGGTGTTTTTTGACGAATCTATCACATAGCTGATTCCGTTTTCTTTGGCTACTTGACTAAGTGCGGCTATTGCTTTATCAGATATTGGCTTTAATAGTTCGTCCTTTTTTGCTGCAACCATTTTAAAAGCATTATCTTGAAAATCTTGCATTTCTTTTAGAATCATCTGCAACTTTTTACTTTCTACGGCCACGATAGAATCTGTCATCTTGCGATGAACATAAGTAAGTCCATAACTTGTATAATCATCGTTCATTTTTGTTAAATGATCAATAAATGGTTTTGTAAAAGCATCCATTTGCTTCTTCACATCTTTAGTTTCGGGCATTTGAGCCATTAAAGTATCGAGATCAATATAGCCTATTTTTACCTGGGCTGTGGCTTTATTACTCGCCAAGGCAATGCATAACAACGTTAATAAAATCAGAAACGACCTTTTCATATCAAACAAAGATATATTCCATTTCCGCTGGGAGTCACTCCGAACATTGTTAAAATCTGTTAATTCGACCTGAAATAAAATTCGCTCCCTTAATGTAACTTTGCCTGATGATTTTAGAGGTAGAAGAAGAATTTATTGTTGGCGAAGACACTTTTTTGGATAGCGTTGTTCCCGACTCATCGCATGGGGTTGTTTTTGAGGATAACCTTACAACAGGATATTTTTACGCGATAGGAAAAATGCCCGGCCAGGCAATTCTGGATGCCGTGCACATTTACAACGTAGCCGATGTAACAGATAACGATATTCCCTGCAATATTAAAATAGCATGGACTGACGACTGGCAATTGGCTTCGTTATTAATCAATAACTACTGCCACGCCATATTTGATTTTAAAAACAAAGTTGGGTATTCCCGTAATGCTTTCCCACCGAGCAGTGGAAAATGGAAAACCGATAATGAACGAACTGTTTTGACGGACGAGTTGATAGATAAGTTGTTGATGGGGAAATAATACCTTTAATTGTAAATAATTTATGGTGTAAAAACCTCAATCACTTCTTTGCCTGCTATTGCAAGTTGTTTTGTATCCCTGTTAAACACAATCTGGACCAAATTCTCTTTATTTACAATACTTGAATTTTGTTTGCCACTGTAAACCGATTCATCTTTATCTATAATGTCGCCGGTTTTTAAACTGATAATCTTAGGATAAAGGTAAGTATCCCAGGCACGTTCGTCATCAATGGCAAACAGGTTGCCAAATTCGCCATTCACTTTTACTGGAGTTGATATTTGTTTACTACCTATATCGAAAACTGCAATGTACCGTGGTGGAAAAACGATATTTTCATCATCAAAAACCTCCTCGCCCGAGCCTATAAGAACCTTTGTTTTGTTGATAAAATTTGCAGTACTAATCTCCGCGTTTATGCTTAACCACGAATTGATTTCATCAAGTAGCTTAGGGTTTTTCAAACACTCTTTAATATCATATAAATAAGCTACATCTAAAGGGTGCCAATGCCAGCCTTTACTCATTAAAACAAAACCATCAGGACTTATTTCTAACCGTGAATGAAATACGTCAGTCGGATCCCGGCCAATCATATCAGTTACAATTTCACCCGTTTCCACGTTTTCAAAATCAAGCCTGCAATATTCTTTGGGACAATGAATAAGATAGGTTACTTCATCTACGGTCACAAAGGCAGCGGGATACTCGTAAGCTTCAGCAAAGTAATAAGATCTGTTTATTTCCCTTAAAAGTTCTCCGTTTTTTAATAACAACCCTTTGGTGCCAAGCTTTTGATAGATAAAAGCATATTGGCCGTCGGTAGTATTAATAGAACCATCAAAATTAAATGCATAATATGAATTGCTTTCTTTTGTACTTCCATCTATCGAATAATGATTGCCGCCCGCTGCCCAATCAACGATGTTATCATTTAACCATGAAATTGTATTTAAGCGTCCGGCGGTAAGGGTAGTTCTTGTCACGATGTATAATTTTCTTTGTCTACCCCACTACTAAAAGCGTCACAAAAACACCGGCCACCGTAACTGCTAAACCGATAAGCGAAGCCAGCAGCGCCCGCCAGATGGTATATACGCCACCGCCGGCGGAAAAATGAGCCTTCATTTGTGCTCCCATGAGCTGTTGCACCAATATATAGGCAGCCCAGCTGTAAGCCAGCGGAATAATATATGTTGGCACTTTCTTAGTATCGGGCAGCATAAATATCACGCCGAATAATACGATGGTTGCAAGAACGCCAAGCACGATGGCTATTTTTGATTTTTTATCTTCGTTAAAAGCCCGGTAATTTTCGGATATAAGGTAGCCGGCAATTATTGGCCCGCCCAAAAAGGTGGCCACCTGTATAGACCGGAGCGTATATATTTTTTGTGACGTAACATCTACGAAGAGTGATTTTTCTTCCTGTTCAAGGATTTCCATGCGGTTTAGGAGTTGGTGTGGTTCATTTATATCACGCTAATATATTAAAATTTAGCCTGATGCAAACACACGTTATTCATAAACAGCAACAGCAAAAAAACGACCTAAAGCATCAAAGCGGCCTTCTCGGCCGTTTTTGTTTTTCGTTTGATGTTTGTGGGTTTACCTTGTGATATTGATTTTTGGGCGTAAAGGTTTTTTTAAAAGGTTGCCTCGGAGGTTCCGGCGCTGGCCGTTTGTCGTCGGCTACGCGTACGCTGATTTCACGCTCGTCAATGGTTGCGCCGTTTAAGGCATCAATAGCTCGGTTGGCACCGGGCTCATCTGCCATATTAATAAAACCATACCCTTTGCTTTGGCCTGTATCAATGTCGGTAATGATCTTTACTTGTTCAACCTGGCCATACAGGGTAAATATCTCGAGTAATTCTATCTCGTCCATATCGCGGGGTATACCCACAACAAATAATTTTACCATTCTTTTTATTGATGAATTGCAAATTTAAGGATTGCTATTAATCATTCATGCATTTTATGCAGGCAATACCGTTAAATATTGTTTTTTTATACTGTTTTTTAAATCCAAGTTTGTTTTTGCAAGTTTTAAACTTACTCCCGCATTTTTTTTAACTCCCGCAGCATCATCCCGTAATCCATTCGCCTTACCATGGCGTTTATGGTACTGGCTATCCGGTTGGCCCGGGTAGCATCGGTTTTGGCGCTCTCTATCCATTTTATAAAATAACCGCGATGGCTTTCGGCAAGGCTGTTAAAAAACTCCTCGCCTTCGGGTTCGTACTCAAAACATTCCAGCAGGTCGGCAGGGATGGTAAATTTAAAATCGTCGTCGGGTTCAAGTTGCGCGCGCAGCATGGCACCGCGACTTTTATGCAAGGCTTTACAAATATCTTTTTTTAGGGCCATGATAAAATTACCCTCGCCCATGGGCATCAGGGCCATTCCGCGCACATCCAAATTATCGAGTTTACCCCTCACCCGGAACGATTTTTTGTTCCCGGGCTTCATTTCCTGCGCTAAATCGGCCGGAATTTCAATATAAGTCCACCCGGTTTTCTCGCCCTGTTCCGCAAATTGTAAAATAATGGTAGTAAAATCAACCATAGCGTGGTATATATTATATTTCTGTTGCTAAATATTTAATAAAAAATACCAATTGTTAAATGTTTGTTAAATCGTACAAATCTATTGATTTAGCTGTAACGAATGGAATAGTGCCGCTGTCTTATAGATATAAATTAAAAAACAAATAACCTCAAAACAACAACAATATGAAAACCTTAAAATCAATAATCGCAGCATTTGCTTTAGTAATAGTTTGTGGCGCAGCCAAAGCCAACGTGATATCAGAAGGCGATAACCTAACCCGCAATTTCGCAATAAATACGTATGTAGATGCCATGACCCGCGGCAAAATCCAGGGCCTTGGTGATGTGGTTGACCAATCGGCTAAGTTTAATATGTTACGTGGTAAAAACGTATTAAGCTTTACCAAAAACGAAATGATTGAGTCGATAAAATCAAACAAAAATATCGAACAAAATTGCACCACCAGCACTACCATCATGGAAAGCAATGCCGACCTGGCCGTAGTAAAAGTTGACATGCAGTTTGATGGCTTTGTGCGCACCAACTACGTAACCGTTGCCAATACCGGTAAAGGCTGGAAAATTACTAACGTATACAGCGTTTTTAAATAAAGAAGAGAGTTTTAGTTTAGTGTTTATAATGTAAGTAAGTATAGACCCCGCCAGGCGGGGTCTTTTTTATTGGCACGAATTGATAAACACGAATTGCACTAATTTATTCGAATTGCACTAATCAGGGTTGATAAATTGCGAGATTGCCTACCTATAAAGTTAACCATTTACAACAGCTTCAATCAGGACGGTTCGTACCCGCAAAAGGCTCGTGAAATTCGACACAATTGGTGCAATTAGCGTGCAACCAACGGCTTCAGCACCTGTTCCCATTTATCATAGCCCTTTGGATTTAAATGCAGGTAATCGCCCTTAAATAAACTGCTATCGGGTTGGGTTGTGCCGGGCTTGTAAATGGCCGGCACTAAATCAACATAATGGCTTTGGGGCTTATTCTTCAGGTAGGCTTTGATCAGTTCATTGGCTTTATACACTTCGGCATAATATTTAACACGCGACGGGCTTGGCTTTACCGACATGAAATAGATTGCTGCTTTAGGCAATTTGCCATGAATGATAGCCCACAGTTTAGCAAACTCGTCGGCTACAAATTGCCCGGATTTGCCGGCGGCAATATCATTTTCGCCGGCGTAGATGAATATTTTGCGGGGCTGATAAGGCACCAGGATATAAGGCGTATAATAATCCACCAATTGCTCAATGGTGCTGCCGCCAACGCCGCGTTTAATAATGGGCTTATCGGCAAAACGTTGTTCCAGGTCGCTCCATAAGCGGATAGACGAACTGCCTATAAACAAAATGCCGTCCTTTTTGGGGAAGCTGATGCTATCCTGGTGTTTAAAGGCCCTGATCTCGTTATCAAACGGAAATCCTTGTTGCGCAAATATATGAGTAGTAAAAGCACAAGCAATCAGCAATAAAAGCAGTTTAATTTTCATGGTTTATGTAGTGAGGCGTTCTTCAAAAAATAAAAACGGCAGTTGCTTTTCAATACCTTGTATTACCCAAACCGGCCCCTGCTGTGCATACAATATAATTTTAATGGGTTTGTTTTGCTTTTTTTCCACTTCGGCCAGTACCTGCAGGCATGAACCACATGAGGTTACAGGCCGGGTAAGTTCAAACTCATCAGTTTGGGCGGTTACGGCCATAGCTTCAACAGGATCGTTTGGGTGGTTGGCCCCCCAGTAAAATAATGCTACGCGCTCGGCACACAAACCGGATGGATAGGCTACGTTTTCCTGGTTGCTGCCGTAAATAATTTTACCGCTTTGCAACCGTAAGGCTGCCCCAACCCTGAATTTTGAATATGGAGAATGGGAGTTTTTTAATGCTTCTGCTGCTTCAAGGCACAGTTTGTAATCGGTGTTATCAAGTTGCTCAATAGCGTCGTATTCGTCGAAAGCTATTTTAATTTCGTGGTTAGTCATAATTGTACCCCCTCAAAAAAAGAAGGGGAAACAATATAAGAACTTTTTGTGAAATAAGTTTGTCTGAACCGGAATTTTTAGAATTAAAGAATTAGCAGAATTTTAAAAATTCGAAAAATTCCGATAATTCTAAAAATTCCGGTTCAGAAACCTCTTTACACCGCCACCGGCAATGCCACCCCTTCGGCCTCTTCGGCTACCAGCGGGTTTATGCTTTCGTCATCTTTTTCAACCCGCAGATTGTTTACAATGTGCATTTGGCGGGTTGGGGTGTTTTTGCCCATAAAATATTCCAGCAGGCCTTTAATATTGGCATCTTTCAGGATCACCGGGTCAAGGCGGATATCTTTGCCTATAAATAAGCCAAACTCATCTGGCGATATCTCGCCCAAACCTTTAAAGCGGGTAATCTCGGGCTTATTGCCTAATTTGGCTATAGCGTTACGGCGTTCTTCATCACTGTAGCAATAAATGGTTTCTTTTTTATTACGAACCCTAAACAATGGTGTTTGCAGTATAAAAACATGGCCAGCTTTTACAAGGTCGGGAAAAAACTGCAAAAAGAAGGTCATGAGCAACAAGCGGATGTGCATACCATCAACATCGGCATCGGTAGCTATTACAATGTTATTGTATCGCAGGGCATCCAGGCCATCCTCAATATTAAGGGCGTGTTGCAGCAGGTTAAATTCTTCGTTTTCGTAAACTACCTTTTTGGTCAGGCCGAAACAGTTAAGCGGTTTACCCTTTAAGCTAAAAACTGCCTGGGTCATTACATCGCGCGATTTGGTGATACTTCCGCTGGCCGAGTCACCCTCGGTAATAAACAGTGTGGTATCCTGGCGGCGTTCGTGGGTATCTTCAAAATGCAGCTTACAATCGCGCAGCTTGCGGTTGTGCAGCGATGCCTTTTTGGCCCGCTCGTTGGCCAGTTTTTTTATTCCTGCAATATCCTTACGCTCACGCTCCGATTGCAGGATGCGTTTTAGCAGCGCGTCGGCAGCTGCCGGGTTTTTATGCAGGTAGTTATCCAGTTCCTTTTTCAGGAAATCGTTAATAAAACCACGTACTGACGGCCCTTCGGGGCCAACATTTTGCGAGCCAAGTTTGGTTTTGGTTTGCGATTCAAAAACCGGCTCCTGTACCTTGATGGCAATGGCAGCAACTATTGATGCCCGGATATCTGAAGCGTCAAACTCCTTTTTATAAAACTCGCGAATGGTTTTAACAACTGCCTCGCGGAAGGCGGCCTGGTGCGTACCGCCTTGTGTGGTGTTCTGTCCGTTTACAAACGAGTAATATTCTTCGCCGTATTGCTGCCCGTGGGTCATGGCTATTTCAATATCCTCGCCCTTAAGGTGGATGATAGGATAGCGCAATGTTTCTACATCGGTATTACGGGTAAGCAAGTCATACAACCCCCGTTCCGAAAAATATTTTTGACCGTTAAAGTTTATCGTAAGGCCCGAGTTAAGGAACACATAGTTCCAGATCATGCTTTCAACAAATTCCGGGATAAACCGGTAATGCCTGAAAATGGTATCGTCGGGTATAAAGTTGATGGCAGTACCGTTACGCTGGGTAGTTTCCTTTTCAGCTTCATCCCGAATCAGCTCGCCTTTGGCAAATTCGGCCAGCTTAGTACGTCCGTCGCGGTATGATTGTACAATGAAATTGTTTGACAGCGCGTTTACCGCCTTGGTACCCACACCATTTAACCCTACCGATTTTTGGAAGGCCTTGCTATCATATTTACCACCGGTATTTATTTTACTTACGCAATCAATCACCTTACCCAGCGGGATGCCACGGCCATAATCGCGCACCGATACTTTATGATCGCTCATATTTACCTCGATGGTGCGGCCGCTGCCCATTACAAACTCATCTATCGAGTTATCTACAATCTCTTTAAGCAATACATATACCCCATCATCGTAAGCCGAACCATCGCCCAGTTTACCAATGTACATACCGGGGCGTAAACGGATGTGCTCTTTCCAATCGAGCGAACGGATACTATCTTCACTGTAATTAACTGGTTCTGCCATTTATAAAGTAGAATTTTAAAACAGGTGTCACTATGCACCTATCTGCAAAAATAAAGTTTCGGCAATGAATTGAGTGTTCAAAACTGTCAACTTATTAACATTATAAGCGAGCCAAGAGTCATGAATCAAGAGTCAAGATAAATGCAAAAGGGCCTTTAAGGTAAAAATTGTCTTTTTACAAACTGTTTTTTATTCACTATGAGCGTGCGTTTACCCGTTATTGCTCTTGACTCTTGACTCTGGTATTAATGGGGCTTAAACTTAAGGCAGTTGCTGGCCCTATCAATGTTCCTGAAAAACTCCGGATCTTTTTCGTTGGTAAAACAAACCGCCATAATGGTGCCGGTATGGTTACGCTGCAAAATAATAAGCAAGGCGTATTTATAGCTTTTGGTTTCGGGCATATCCATCAGCGTTAACAGGTACGATTTACCTGCATCGGCATTATAACGCGCCAGTACATTGGCCGGAATAGACCTGACAAGATTATCCTGTTCGCCAGAAAAATTTGTTGCCTGCGCTTTACCAACCTCCAGGTATGATGAATCGGGATTTTGCTGCTCGTGGTTGCGCTCCAAACTCAGCCAGTTTTGTTTTAAGGATTTTACCTGGAACCATATTTCAAACTCGCGTCCGGGAATTTCCATGGCGTAATCAAAAGAAAAATTCTCATTGTTTACGGCTGGTATTTCCCTGAAACCTTTGGGGAAGGTAAAAGTAACATTGGCGTTGGCCAAAATTTTTGAAAACTCGCGAAATTGCGCACTACCTTTTACCGGCTTAACTGGTGTGGCAGTAGCGGTTTTTTTCTTGCTGCCGGCCAAATATTGCGTGCGCTTCACCTGTGCAAAAGCGCAGATAACGCATAGCAATAATATAGCCTGAAGTAAAATATGCTTAAACTGCTTCACAATAGTTTTCATTAACAACGAAACCAGGGATGTTTCTACATGTAATTCTATAAAAATAGAACCACAAATCAAAATTAATTAAAATTTAAAAACACAAACAACTAAGTTAATATCAGACATTTGTGACCAGTTAAAAAACATACCGAACCGTTTTGTAATTTTCATTATTTAACAGAATTGGCTGCGCGCATCTAAAAATACATTTACAAATCGGCTTTATTAATTTTGTTATTAATTTAGTTTCGGCACAAATCTAAAAATAACATGAACTACCAGGATATTCCACTTATTAATAACGAGGCCATCCATAATTTTGAATTGATTATAGATGGTAACAGGGCTTTTATTGATTACAAATTAAAAGGCGACAAAATTTACCTGATACATACCGAAGTACCGGCAGAGATGGAGGGCACAGGCGTTGCCGCCGCTTTGGTAGAGAAAGCTTTTAACTATATTGAAGATAACCACCTTAAAATTGTGCCCCTTTGCGCATATATTGTCGCCTATTTAAAACGCCACCCCGAGTGGAAACGTTTACTTGCGATTGCAGAATAGGCCAAAACACACCGCGCGCAAATACCTTATTTAAGGGCGGTGTGTTTTATGGCTGTATTCTAATTTTTTTGAAAACGATTATCAGCAGGCTACACACCGCTTTTTTTTCAAACACTCACCGACTAACCACCATTTCCGCCGCTCATTCATCGGTAATTTTCCGCCGTTTACCGGAAGTTTGCTTTGCTTCACCTAATAACCATAGCTAAAAGTCCATTCTGTTTGCACTTTTGAATCAACAAATCGCAATCACCATGAAAACTTTATTTGCTATACAAATCATCCACCTGATAGTTAAAGCTGCTGAGCACGCCGAGGCTATTATTCACTCCATAGGGCACCTCATAAAATAGTCCCTGGCCCCATTAAGGGGGAGTTTTTGAATACCGTTTTTATTACAAATCAATAAACCTATTCATTTTGTTAACAATTAAAAATAGCACTATGAAAAAGGGAGATAACGTAAGCTGGAACTGGGGAAAATCGGAAGCCGAAGGCAAAATTGTTAAAAAGCACGATGAACCCGTAACCAAAACCATAAAGAGCCTTACCCTGCCCTCTCCAAAGGAGAGGGTTCTGAAAACCAAACGCTTTTAGAACTTTTTTGAGATGTGCAAAATCAAAGCCCTCTCCTTTGGAGAGGGTTGGGTGAGGCTAAAATAATTCATTGATATTTCATTATTCTGTTGCATTTTTACCCTATGGCAAAACCACCCATTATCACTGTAAAAAACCTGGTAAAAAACTACGGCGATTTTGCAGCCGTAAAAGGCATTAGCTTTGAAGTTTACGAGGGCGAAATCTTCGGCTTACTTGGGCCCAATGGCGCCGGGAAAACTACCACCCTTGAAGTTATTGAAACCCTGCGCGAAAAAACATCGGGCGAAATCACCGTTGATGGTTTTAACATTGACACCGATAAAGACAGCATTAAACAGCGTATTGGTGTACAGTTACAGGCAGCAGGCTATTATCCCAACCTTAACCTATCGGAGTTGATAGAGCTGTTTACCGGTTTATACGGGGTTGACAAAACACCCACCGAAATGCTGGAAAAAGTTGCGCTTGTTGATAAAGCTAAAGCAAAATATAAAGACCTTTCGGGTGGGCAAAAACAGCGTTTTTCTATCGCCACCACCCTTATTAATAACCCACGGATCATCTTTTTAGATGAACCCACAACCGGCCTCGACCCACAGGCCCGCCGCAACCTTTGGGATTTGATCCGCGAAATTCGCGACCAGGGTACAACGGTTGTGATAACCACCCATTACATGGACGAGGCGGAAGTATTATGCGACCGCGTTGCCTTTGTTGACGGCGGCCACATCATAGGCATAGATACCCCCGATCACTTTATTGACCAACTGGTAGCAACCGGTTTCGAACGTAAAAAACAAGTTAAACTGGCCAACCTGGAAGATGTTTTCATTAACCTTACGGGTAAAGAATGGCGGGAAGGTTAGCCCCCCGGCCCCCTGAAGGGGGAGCAAGTTGGCAGTTTTGAGTTTGCAGTAAGAAAAAAATAATGACCTAATGACGCCGCAGGCAAATGACTCAATGACTTAATGACGCCACAGGCAAAAGACCCAATGACCAACAACGCCGCCCGAAAAGGCCAATAAACTAATGAACCATTGAACAAATGAACCAAAAGAAATATAGCAATACAAAAGCAACCCTGGCTATTGCCAAAGCAAGTTTTAGGGCCATACTGCGCAGCCCGTCGGCGGTGGTGTTTACGTTGGCCTTCCCTTTAATATTTATAGTGGTATTTGCCAATATTGGCGGCGGAGCCCCTTCGGTTGATGTTGGCGTAGCCAAAGGTTGCGATACTGCAGGAAAGGTTTATCAGCAACTCAAACAGCGACAGTTGATAAATTTCATAACAGATCAGTCGACAGATGATATGAACAAGAACCTGGCTAAAGGGCAAATAGATGCTATTATAGATATTAAACCGCTGGTGCCTATGCAGCCTTTGAATATCAAGATACAATACAGCCAGGCTTCAAATAAAGGAGGCATTTTAAAATCGATATTGAACAATATTTCCTACAATGCGCAGCTGGCCGAAATAGCCAAAATACAATCCGTATCGGGCTTTAAAATACCCGAGGCAGTGCACCTGGAAGAAACTACCGTATCCGGCCGCGCGTATAAATACATCGATTTTATTTTACCGGGCCAGTTAGGTTTTTCTATCCTGAGCAGCGGCGTTTTTGGTACTGCCTTTGTTTTCCTGAGTTTGCGTTTAACATTGGTTATCAAACGTTTTTTTGCAACGCCTGTTAAACGGTCGAGCATTGTGCTGGGCGAGGCCTTGGCCCGGATAACCTTCTCTTTACTGGGGGCGTTGTTCATTATTTTAGTTGGCCATTACCTGTTTGGCTTTACACTTATCCACGGGGTTATCACGGTAGTAAATATGCTGGTGCTCTCGGCTTTCGGGCTCATTATATTTATGGGCTTTGGTTTCATCATTTCGGGCATCGCCAAAAACGAGGGTACAGTGCCTCCCCTATCCAATATTATTACCATGCCGCAGTTTTTACTGTCGGGCACCTTTTTTTCTGTAACAGCTTTCCCAAAATGGCTACAGGTAATCAGTAATGCTTTGCCTTTAACACACTTAAACAATGCCATGCGCAAGGTGGCTTTTGAGGGCGCAGGCCTGGCAGATGTAACACACCAGCTCCTGATCCTTTTAATTTGGTTTGTTATTGTATATGCTGTGGCTATTAAAACTTTTAAGTGGGAATAATGGGAGAATCAAGAGGTTAGAGTCAAGAATTAAGACCCATGACTCTTTGATGAAACTTACAAAGTTTTTGGGTAATTTCTGAACCGGAATTTTTGGAATTAAGCGAATTATTCGAATTTGATTAAACGCGGGTGAGGTAAAAACTGCTATTAAAATTCTGTTAATTCTTTAATTCGATGAATTCCGGTTCAGACATAGTATTCTGCCCATTCTCAAATTCTGTCAATTCTGATTCAGACTACTGCGATAGGGATAAAAGCGGATACCGGCCCGCGCCTAATGCCTTGTGCGCGTATGAGCGATTAGCCCGGGCCGCAGGCATCGTCTTAATAATTTAATTTGCTGTATAAGTATATTGCCCATGTTTACCGAGGGATTTCCTGTTAAATAATTTCAGTCACCAACATTAAATTAATGTTAATAAAATAGATATTTGCATTTTATTAACATTGATTTAACGTGAGCAAATTTTACTTGTTTTTTTTAGTATTGATTATTGGGTCATCGGCAGTTAGAGCCCAGGATAGCAAAGTAGGTACATGGGGCATAGCCACCGTTGTATTACCGGGTGATAGTGCCCATAAATGGGGCGGATACTCCGAAATTCAAACCCGAACAAACGGCGTATTTAAACAATTTCAGTACTACGAGGCAAAAGCCGGCGTAAGTTACGATCTGGATAAAAATTTTACAGCCCTGCTTGGTACCGGAACTTACCATACGTATGATTATACCGATCTTGATAAAGGCCCAACAACCAACGAATTCAGGTTTTGGGAGCAAATGACGGTTAACCAGTTTTTAGACCGCTTTAAATTCGAACATCGTTACCGCATAGAACAGCGATGGGTGAATGGCGACTACCGCAATCGTTTCAGGTATCGCCTGAATATGTTTATCCCCTTAAATCACAAAAAAATTATTGCCAACACCTGGTTTATATCGGTTTTCGACGAGGTGTTTTTTAATAACAGGGTGCCCAATTTTGAGCGTAACCGGATATCCGCCGCTTTAGGTTACCAGGTTGATAAAAGCTGGATAGTGCAGGCCGGCTGGATAAATCAGCGTAATTACACGGCTATACAAAGCAGTGCCAAAAGTAATATAATGCTGATGCTGATGTACCGTATTAACCGCAAAAACGCTGTGCAGCGCGAACATGTGCCTACCACAACCGATTAATACATGAGCATAGCGGTTTAGTCCATTACGTAAAAATATTTTTAACTGCATGTTAATTTGTTGTTACCCTTTGGGCTTTATCATTAATAATCATAACAAATAGAAAATTTCGATTGTGATTTCTTGAATTTGCTGTTAACTTAGCCGCCGGTTTACAAATTACAAATATCTGACAATAAAAAAATGAGCTTAATAATTGACGTACACGCCCGCCAGATTTTAGATTCGCGCGGTAACCCTACTATCGAAGTAGAAGTATTAACTGAGAATGGCGCATTCGGTCGCGCCGCGGTACCTTCAGGTGCATCAACCGGTGTACACGAAGCTGTTGAACTTCGCGATGACGATAAAACAAAATACATGGGTAAAGGCGTGTTAAAAGCCGTTGCTAACGTAAATGACATTTTAGCTCCCGAATTAAAAGGCATTGATGTATTTGATCAAAACAGCATCGACGCCCTGATGATTGAAATTGATGGTACCGAAAATAAAGGTAAAATTGGTGCCAACGCTATATTAGGTGTTTCGTTGGCAGTTGCAAAAGCAGCAGCGCAGGAAAGCCGCCAGCCTTTATACCGTTACATTGGCGGTGTAAATGCCAACACTTTGCCTATCCCGATGATGAATATCATCAACGGTGGTTCGCACTCTGATGCCCCTATCGCTTTCCAGGAATTTATGATTATGCCGGTTGGCGCTCCTTCATTCTCTGAAGCATTACGCTGGGGTACCGAAGTATTCCACAACCTGAAAAAAATTCTGCACGACCGTGGTTTATCAACCGCTGTTGGCGACGAAGGTGGTTTTGCTCCAACTTTTGAAGGTACCGAAGATGGTGTTGAAACCATTTTAAAAGCAATTGAAAAAGCAGGTTACAAACCAGGCGAAGATATCTTTATCGCTTTTGACTGTGCTGCATCTGAATTTTACAAAGACGGTAAATACGACTATACCAAATTTGAAGGCGAAAAAGGTGCTATCCGCACCAGTGCCGAGCAGGTTGAATACCTTGCCGAGCTTGTTGCCAAATACCCTGTTATTTCGATTGAAGACGGTATGGCTGAGGATGATTGGGATGGCTGGAAATTATTAACCGAAAAACTGGGCAAAACGGTACAACTGGTAGGTGACGATTTATTTGTAACCAACACCAAACGTTTACAACGTGGTATTAACGAGGATACTGCAAACTCAATCCTGGTAAAAGTAAACCAGATTGGTTCGTTAACAGAAACCATCAACGCGGTAACTTTGGCACAAACCAACGGTTATACCTCGGTAATGAGCCACCGCTCTGGCGAAACTGAAGATGCTACCATTGCCGATTTAGCTGTAGCATTAAATTGCGGCCAAATCAAAACCGGTTCGGCTTCACGTTCAGACAGGATTGCTAAATACAACCAATTACTTCGTATTGAAGAAGAATTAGGCGCAAATGCAAAATTCATTGGTAAAGATTTTAAATTCTACAAAAAATAATTTCGACCGATATCAGGAGCCATCTGTAAATAAAACGGATGGCTCTTTTTTATACATAGCCAATATTATCGGCAGCAATTTATGTGCGAACCGACAACTTAAGTAACGCCTGTTACGTTATAAACAAAATACCAGTACTAAATTTTAATGGATAAGAAAAGGGTTTCGAGGGGATTGTGGTTGTTATTGCTTTTAGCATTAGTTATCGGGGCCGACAGGATCAGCAAGATATATGTACGTGATCATATTCATTTTGCCATTGTTATTACCGTTGTAAAAAACTTCCTCACAATTAGCCGTGTCGAAAATACGGGAGCATTTTTAAGTATGGGCGATAAGTTGCCCAATCCATGGCATTTTATCCTGCTTTCGGTTTTACCGGCTGCAGCATTGGCATGGGGCCTGTTATACGTATTGCTAAAACGCGGTTTAACACTGCTTAACCAGGCAGGCATCATCGTGATACTGGCAGGTGGTATAGGTAACCTGTACGATAGGGCCGTTTATGGCAGCGTAACCGATTTTGCCCATATGAACTTTGGCTTGTTTGAAACCGGCATATTTAACATAGCCGATGTAGCCATTATGGTAGGCGTAGGCATGCTGCTGTTAAACGCCTTTATGCGCGAACGTGAGCAAAAAAGGCAGGCAGCTGCCGGGAAAGCAGTAACTGCTTAATTTGCTAATTTTGATTTAACCCCGATTTTTTGTATCTTTGAATATACCCACAACCGAGGGCGGCTATCACACACTGATAACCGCCCTCGGTTGTTAAAAGCAAAGTCGAAAAAACGACAGGCTATATATTAACTAACTAACAATCAATAATTTAAACCATTTTAAAAGGCACAAAAAGTACGAAAAAGCACCCCAAAATTGCATAAAAAGTAGTTGAAAAGTATGCAAAAGTGTATCAAAAGTATCTATAAAGTGTGTATTAATACATCCCGTAAATTATCGCCCAACTTTACTTTTAAAACAATTCGCCAGGCTTAATTGTCCAAATTAATCTTACCAATAAAAACCGTATCTTTGCAGAAATAATAATGCCTCGCTAAAAACATAGGCATATCAGTCTATAATATTACAAGCACATCTGCACATCTGAAATCTGCACATCTGCACATTCAAAAAAAAATGTCATTCGAAAATTTAAAATTAATTGAGCCTATCCTCAAGGCCTTAAAAACCGAGGGATATACAACACCTACTCCTATCCAGGCGCAAGCCATTCCTATTGTATTAAATCACCGCGACTTATTGGGTTGCGCACAAACAGGTACGGGCAAAACAGCGGCCTTTGCGCTGCCTACTTTGCAGTTACTGTTCCAGGACAGGATGGCCCACAAAGAGCAAAAAGCTATAAAAGCCCTGGTGCTTACCCCAACCCGCGAACTGGCTATCCAGATTGCCGAAAGCTTTACAGCATATGGTAAACATACCGGCTTAAAAAACCTGGTTATATTTGGTGGTGTATCACAAAACCCGCAGGTTGATGCCTTACGCCGTGGCGTTGATATTTTGATAGCAACCCCGGGCCGTTTACTGGATTTAATGAACCAGCGCTTTGTACACCTTGACCAGGTTAGGATGCTGATACTGGACGAAGCCGACCGCATGCTGGATATGGGCTTTGTAAATGATGTTAAAAAGATCATCGCCAAAGTACCATCAAAAAGGCAAACGCTGTTTTTCTCGGCTACCATGCCTGCCGAAATAACATCATTAGCCAATACCATCTTAACCAATCCTGAACGGATTGAAGTAACCCCGGTATCGTCTACAGCCGACACTATACAACAGGCCTTATATTATGTAGAAAAGAATGATAAAAAATCATTGCTGATCCACATCCTGAAAGATAAAGGAATTAAAACCGCCCTGGTATTTACACGTACCAAGCACGGCGCCGATAAGGTTGTAAAAGATTTGAATAAAGTAGGCATCACTGCCGAGGCCATTCACGGCAATAAATCGCAAAACGCGCGTCAGCGGGCTTTAACCAACTTTAAAAACCGTACTACCCGCGTGCTTATAGCTACTGATATTGCTGCCCGTGGTATTGATATTGACGAGCTTACCCACGTTGTAAACTACGAGTTGCCTAACATACCCGAAACTTATGTACACCGTATAGGTCGTACAGGCCGGGCCGGCGCCGACGGCATAGCCATGTCGTTCTGCGATTCGGAAGAGATCCTGTTTTTACGCGACATCCATAAACTGATAGGAAAAGAAATCCCTGTTGAGGAAGGTCACCCTTACCCTATGAGCCCCGTGGCTATGGCTGCAAACTTAGTGGCAGGCCAATCAAAAAAAGGCTCAGGCAGCTTTAAACGCGAAGGCGGCCGTGGCGGTAGTGGCCGCAAACCTTCGGGTGGCGGCGGCAGACCAGCCGGAGGAGGCGGCAGTCGTTCCGGCGGCGGCAAATCAGGTGGCGGCAGCGGCATGAGTGGGGCAAGCAGATCGTCGGGTAGAAGATAGTTGATTAGGTGTGTAGTTGATTAAGTGATTAGTTTAAAACTAACTATTAACCTAATCAACTCAATAAACCATTCACCAATTTCCATGTTAATAAGTTAATAAGCATATTTGCTACGAAATAAAAAATCAAATAACTTTAAATGAAATTCAAAGAACCCATATCGATGAAACGCCTCATTAACCTTTTTAAGAATAAATTCTTTTTGGTTACGCTGGCATTTTTAATATGGATGATTTTTTTCGATAAAAACGACCTGTTTTCGCAATATGAATACCGCACCCAGGTAAACAAGCTGAAAAAAGAACGCGATTTTTATAAAGCCCAAACAGACCAGGTTACCAAAGAGCTTAACGAGCTTACATCTAACCCGCAGCAGTTAGAAAAATTTGCCCGCGAAAAATATCTCATGAAAAAAGATAACGAGGATGTTTATCTGATCGTTCCGGAAAAAACGGAGAAATAGTTAAAATCAAGATTTTTAATAGCGATGTATTTTCATCGCTATTTTTTTTGCTGTTTTTATTTTATTCTTTTTGCAATTAAAACACAGGAACATTATGCGTTACCCTCCACGCCGATAATATTAAAAAAATTCATTAACTACAGCACTCGCTGGTTAGAAACAAATAAAAAGCCCTGATAATTAATACTCCCTCCCTATCCGGCTATTTCATATTGTATAAGAACTTACATTACTGTAATCAATATTAGTTACCACGCTGTAATCGGGCAAAAAAGTATTTTCACTGCTTAGTGCCATGTCCAGTTCAAAACTGGCAGGGTATGGGGTATTCAGCAGGCTGCCTTTGGGGATATAGGGAAACAGTTCGGCATAAGTTTGGATTTGGCTGTGGTTAATGCGCCGGTAAATGAACATGCGGTGCAAATCGCAGGGTTTGGTGAGGCCGGCGGCGCCTATCATCTGGATAGCGCTGCCTACTGTGGCCTTGTGAAAATTGGCCACACGTACCTTTTTATCGTCGACTACCAATCCGCGCATCAGGCTTTTATCCTGCGTAGCAACGCCCGTTGGGCAAGTATTCATATTACATTCCAGCGCCTGGATGCATCCCAGGGCGAACATCATGCCGCGGGCACTGTTGCACATATCGGCACCGATAGCAAAATTTTTCACCAAATCGAAACCGGTAGCTACCTTTCCCGATGCGATGAGCTTGATGTGTTTTTTAATATCAAACCCAGTGAGGGCATCGTAAACAAAGGCCAAAGCTTCGCGCAGGGGCATGCCAACTGAATTCGAAAATTCAAGCGGGGCTGCGCCGGTGCCTCCCTCTCCTCCATCTACCGTAATAAAATCAGGGTATATGCCAGTTTTAACCATGGCTTTACAAATAGCCAAAAATTCGCTTTTATGGCCTACACACAGTTTAAAGCCGATGGGTTTGCCACCGGATAATTCGCGCAGTTTTTTGATAAAGGTAGTTAAGCCGATAGGATCGCTAAAAGCGGTATGGTATGGCGGCGATACCACATCCTGCCCCATCTCAACCAGTCGGATACGGGCAATTTCGGGCGTTACCTTGGCCGCCGGCAAAATGCCACCATGCCCCGGTTTGGCACCTTGCGACAGCTTAATCTCGATCATTTTTACCTGCGGAAGCACGGCCCGCTGGGCAAAGGCGTCATAATCAATAGTACCATCCTTGTGGCGGCAGCTGAAATAGCCGGTGCCTATCTGCCAGATGATATCGCCGCCCGGCTGTAGGTGGTGGTCGCTCAAGCCGCCTTCGCCGGTATTATGAGCAAAATTATCCAGTTTTGCGCCGCCGTTAAGGGCCAGTATAGCGTTCTCGCTCAGCGAGCCAAAACTCATGGCCGAGATATTGAATACGCTGGCCATGTAGGGTTGCGTACAATCGGGGCCGCCAACTTTTACGCGGGGGGCCATATTTAGCTTATGGTGATCAATAGCGGCAATACTGTGGTTAAGCCACTCGTAGCCGTTTTCGTAAACATCAAGCTCGGTACCAAAAGGACGGGTATCGTCAACCATTTTGGCGCGCTGGTACACTACACTACGGTTTTGGCGGTTGAAGGGTGTACCGTTGGTATCACTTTCTACAAAGTACTGGTATATTTTGGGGCGCAAATCCTCCATTAAAAACCGAAGGTGACCAAACACGGGGAAGTTACGTACGATGCTGTGCTTCTTTTGCACCAGGTCATAAAAACCCACGGCATAAATAGGCACCATAATAATGAACGACCATGCAGCGGGTTTCCAGATGATGGTCCACCCCGCCAGGGCCGCAAATATGACAAAGAATGAAATTATAAAAAGCTTTCTCATTTTTTTAGGTTATGAGTTGTGAGTATTGCGTTTTGAGTTGAAAAGTAGCCTTTTACTTACAACAACATATTATTTACTTAATATTGATATGGTATGTTTGACTTTAGTGGTTTGGTCAAATCTAAAAAAACTCTTGGCTCAAAACTAAAAACTTAAATATTTAAACTTTTACGCAAGTGTATGGTTAAACTTGTATCTCAATGTCTGCGAATTGTAAATTAGTAAAAATAGATGTTTAAACATCTATTTTTGTATTATCTTTGTACCAACAAAAAAAACAAATATCATGTCAACACAAACAGCAACAAAATGGGTTATCGACCCAATGCATTCCGAAGTACAATTTAAAGTAAAACACTTAGTTATATCAACTGTAAGCGGCTTTTTCAAAAGCTTTGCAGGTGAGTTAATCACAGATAATGATGATTTTGAAAATGCGGAGATAGACTTCACATTGGATATCGACAGCATCGACACCAACCAAAGTCAACGCGACGAGCACCTGAAATCGGCTGAGTTTTTTGATGCAGCAACCTATCCAAAAATCAGCTTCAAATCAACCTCATTCACCAAAACCGGCGATGATGAATATGCTTTAAAAGGCGATTTAACCATCAAAGACGTAACCAAACCGGTGTCGTTAGATGTAGAATTTGGCGGCTCGGCTGCCGATTTTTATGGCAACACCAAAGCAGGTTTCGAAATCAGCGGTAAAATTAACCGTAAAGAATTTGGCCTTACCTGGGATGGCGTTACCGAAGCCGGCTCAATTGTGGTAGGCGAAGACATCAAACTGTTAATTAACGTTCAGTTTGCCAAACAAGCTTAATTGTTTGAATGCTGTTGCTGTGTTTTAATAATTAAAATGCCGCTGTTGTTAAGTATACGTAACAGCACGGCATTATTGAAACCGGCAAAGCAATACAAACTTTAAATAAAAAGCCATCCCGAAAAAGGATGGCTTTTTTGCGTTGACGGAGGATCATTATTCGATTCAACAAAGAGCGCTGTCATGCTGAGGTACGAAGCATCTATTCGCTAACTTTCTATCGGTCATGCACCGCTGATAGATCCTTCGTACCTCAGGATGACAGGGAAATTGGATATGTCATGGGTAGGTACGAAGCATCTATTCGCGAACATTTCTGGTGTTACGCATGGCGTAGATTAGATGCTTCGTTCCTCAGCATGACAGTATTTTATCATATAAAATGCAAACTTACTTCCCCGCTGTGGTATCCCGCTCCACCAATTCCATACCACATTTGGTGCAGGTGCCGGGTTTATCAAAAGCTAAATCGGGGTGCATGGTGCACATATACTTGCTTTTCTTTCTTACTACCGTCTTTTCGGCCGGGCTGCTGCATGAGGTAATGCTGCCCAAACCAAATGTGGCTACAGCCAATATGATAATGATTTTTTTCATGATTACTTGTTATTTATAAATGAGGCAAAGCCAAACAAAGATACTACCAGCACACCCACAGCAGCAAGCATACTTACGATATCCCTGATATTTTTCCCGGCCCAGGTCATCCCGAAATATTTATGCAGGAAGATAAATGATAAGCCTTCGGCCCTATCAATACCGGTTACTTTAGTGGCCAGTTTAGCCGTGGTGGTTTCGATATACCAGTTTTCTCCGTTAGGATAGCTAACACGCTCAACCGGCAGGCGCTTGTTGATAAAGCCGTATTCGTTGTCAAATTGCTTCACCTGGTGTACCGTAACCCGGCCGCTAAAGGTTTTGAACTCATCGGTATGATAATAAGTACTCAGGAACCTGGCATAGTCTTCATCGGCATTAAGCTGTTCCTTACCGTTGCCTGCATTGAAATAGCTTAGCTGCTTTTGCTTGTCTGTCACCTGGTAAAATACATTGCCGCTAAAGCTGGTGAGGCCAATTTTATTGATGAGACTATCTGCAACCGGCAGTGCCAGATTGGATACCAGCAGCTGGCCTCGTTTAATTACCTGCCCGTAATCTGCCTTAACCAGCCCACTGTTGTGCAGCTTCACGGCCAGGTGAAACGCACCACTGATGACGAAGGTGAACATTACAAACGACACGATCAGCCCTATTTGTCTATGAAAACGGTGCAGGAAACGCTTATCCTCCATGCCTTTAGTTTTCCGGCTTTGGGCCATGGTTTTAAACTTTTTCCACATTAAGCCATAAACCGTTAACCCGCTGATAAGTGCAAACAGCATAATAGCCATGATAATGAGCAATACCACGTTACGGAAAGTATCACCACCCCAACGGGCCAAAAACTGCCAGGTATGAAACTCCTCAAACAACGACAAAAAAGCCTTGCGGGTATTGTTATTGAAAGTCCCCATACGGCTTTGGCCGGTCTCGACATAAACATCCATACC
The DNA here is from genome assembly GCF_007971525.1 of Mucilaginibacter ginsenosidivorax. Classification (NCBI taxonomy): domain Bacteria; kingdom Pseudomonadati; phylum Bacteroidota; class Sphingobacteriia; order Sphingobacteriales; family Sphingobacteriaceae; genus Mucilaginibacter; species Mucilaginibacter ginsenosidivorax. Next base: position 5,481,420 of record NZ_CP042437.1, on the reverse strand, counting down.
ATCGGGCCGGTCGAAAGATACTTTCCACACAGGCAGCAAATGGTTAATGGTCTGGTACTCGCTATCAAAACTATGCTGAAGGCTAATTTGTATGGCCGATGTGCTGTCCTGAACAAAATAGCGGGCCAGGTGTTCGGCATAGTCGGTATCACCATGGGGTAATAATACACCGTCGGTTGCTGAATAGTAATTGTAAACACTATCTACCCCGAGTACCTGGTAAAAGGTACCTTTTTTAAAGCTGATGAGGTTAAAATTTCGCAAAGCAATAATATGGTTGCGGTCCATCACCTGCTGAATGGTAAGCACAGGTTTCATTTTACTTTGCGGCAAAGGTTTAAATACTTCCTTTGCGATAGACGGCCTGAACCAATTTGACATAAAGGGGTGCGATAACCCGCTCAACGTCCAGAAGATGACCGGGATAAGGGCCGCTAAACCCAGCACCCGGTGCCATTTATAAAAGTTGCTTTTTACTGCTGATGATGCCATTAATCAATATTTTGAAAATGAATAACTGATGCCCAGGGTATAAGTACGCGGTGCCGCTGCGTTGTAGGTATCGCCGTACTGGTTGCTGGTTACCGTAGTTGCATACAGTTTATTGGTTAAATTTAGCACATTAAACCAGATGCCCGCCCCTTTTAGCACATTGCCTTTAACATCATAACCTAAACGCAAATTGTAAATGTTATAGCCACTATAAGTTTTGGTATTTGCAGGGTTGGTATAATATTGGTTAATATGTTGCCACTCGCCTGCTATCCTGAATCCTTGCAGATAGGCCGGTTTGTAGGTAAGTTCAGAATTGGCAATCCAGGCCGGGGCGTTGTTCATGCGATTACCATCGTATTTAATAACGGTAGAGGTGCCCATACTGTAGTTTGTAACTACCTCGCTATAATGCACATAGGTATGCGTAGCATTAGTACCGCTAAACCTGAAAGTTAGTTCGTTAACAGGTGCCAGTGTTAATGAGTACTCTACCCCGCGATGGCGGGTGGCACCTGCATTTTGGTTCTGTGTTGTATTATCGGGCGAAAGCTGACTGATGATTTCGTTACGGCCTTCCAAATCAAATAAACTCATTTCAAAATACAGCATTTTGTTAAAGGCCGAGAACCAGCCGCCTACTTCGTAGTTATCAAACGTGGCCTGCTTTAGTGGCGTTAACTGTCTTGAGCTGTAAAGATCGCCGGTTTCTGGCGGCTGGAAACCAACACTGTAATTGGCATAAAAACCTTTGTTGCTGCCTAAATCATATGTCAGGCCCAGTTTAGGCGCCACAATGTTAAAGTTATTGGTTTCCTGCTGTTTGTATTTGGTGCTACCGGCAGGCAGGCCATTGGTAAAATCGTAATGTACCCTATCGTACCGCAAACCCGCCACTATGTGCAAGGCCTCAATGGGTTTAATTTCATATTGCATATAAGCGGCCGTGTTGAACAGTTTGATACGGTAATCATCAATATACTTGCCGGTATTGGTGAAGCCGGTGTAGTAGTTATTCAGTACATCTTTATCGATATCAAGGTATTGCGCATAGTACGAACTTGGGCTATCATCCACATAAATTCCTCCTATTAGCCTGGAATGCAGAAAATTAAAATTAACCCTATGCTGTGCCAGCAATCCGTAACTCTGAAAACGCTGATCATTCACCTGCCCGTTACTGCTCAGGTAGTTGCCGGCGTTATCCCTAACGTCGGATATGAAATAGCTTGGCAGCTGAGCGGTTGAGTTATGGCGGAAGAACAACGTAACAAATGTTGCGTTCTTTTCATTCCATTGGTGGTCCAGCCTGGTGCTTGCCCTGAACGACTCGACCTTACGATAGGTAAAACGTTGATTAGCACCGTAGCTCCTGTTATAAAAATGGGCGCTATCCAGGCTGCCGGGCGTTTGGGTATTCAGGTAATTGTAAGCAGCAGAAGTGGTTAGCCGTGTACCCGCATTAAAATCATACGTAGTTTTAAAGTTGGCCGAATACTTATCAAAATCAGAATAGTCCTGCCAACTATCTTTTTGATGACCGATGTAACCACCTATATATAAGCCGAATTTGCCTTGCGTAAAACCACCATCCGCATCAACCCTGCGGTAGTGATAGTTATCGCCGCGGATAGAAACATTGCCTGCATAGCCCGAGGGCGGTCCCTGGGTGATGAAGTTTACTGCACCACCAATGGAGTTGCTTCCATACAATGAGGAGGCCGGTCCCTTGATCACTTCGATATCTTTAACGCCCGACATGTTGATCTCGTACAGCGAGTTATGGTTAAAAATCCCGGTTGGGCGTATGGGCAGGCCATCTTCCATATACAGGTAAAGGGCGTTGTAAGTAATGGGCTGGCGGATAGCCATAGTATGCTGCTCGTTTCCCAGATCAACCATGTAAACGCCGGCTACTTTGTTGAGTAGCTGGTACAGGGCTGTTGCTTTGGTATCTTTAATCTGAGTAGAGTTTATTTTGCTGATGGCGATAGGCGCATCCTGCCTGGCCTGGCCTTCCCGGCTGGCTGTTACAACTACAGGCTGAAGATCTAAAGTGGAAGGTACCAATGCGACATCTGCCTTACCACCGGTAACGCTAACTACGAGTGTACTATAGCCAACCATTGTTACCTTAATTTGACTGATGCCAGAGCTTGCAATAACATACCTGCCTTTGGCATCGGTTAAACCCAGCTTTTCGCCACCGGTGCCGGCAATTATAGCGCCAGGAATGGCCTCGTGGGTATTGGCATCGGTTACAACAACCTGTATATTGGCCTGGCTGTAAGCCAGGGTGTTGAGTATTAAAAATAGTATAGGTAGAATGAAAAATCTCTTCATGTATTAATTATGGGGAGTTACCTCCGGTGGATAAATAAATTGTATCCGGATGAGTGATTTTAATTATGTCATTGCGAGCGGAGCGCGGCAACCTATTGTGAACCATGCAAGATGGCGAATAGATCTTTCGTTCCTACCTTTGCTATGTTTCCTTTTCTGTCATCCTGAGTAACCTTTATTTGCGCACAAATGATCGCATTGCAAATGACACTTTTTTCAATTGATAATCAAATAGTTAAAAATGTGTCAATGGCAGCGATAGCGAAGGATCTATTGCACGCCTGGCATGACCGCCAAAACAGCTTGCGAATAGATCCGTCGTGCCTCAGGATGACAGCAGTTAGATAAAATGACACATACGGCTATCACATGCTCACAGCAAAGCCATATCAATCAAAAAACATCCGGGAAAAAAGAGTAGAATTTATCCTAACTGCGGGGGCTGGAAGATCACTGCGGCCGGGGTTGGTGGCAGGCAGTCATCATACGGGGTGTCAATTACTTGCAACAGGCTGGAGTGGAATTTCATATCAGTACTACTGATCATAAACACTTCCTGGAAGAGGCTTTTTTGCGACTGCCTTTCGTCGCTGGCCTGCTTCTCATCAGCCTGTTTGATCTTTTTGGCAAAGTAACATTTGCCATCGCAATGCACTGCGGGTTTGTCCCGGTTTTCGCAAAGGGTGGTGGCAATGTAGTTCCTGTTCAGTTCAAATCCCGCGTATACAAAAAAACGTGAGAAATTGACCGCTGCCAGCGAAAAGATCAATAAATAGGCTGTTACACGTTGCAGCATAATGCCGCAAAGGTAGCCTCTGCATGGTTAAGAAGCAAACAAGGTGTTCGGTTTTTTGCGGGAATACGGGGGTGTTCGGGTGCGAACACTATTAACTATTTAAATAACAGGGCATTAAGTGTTCGGATGAATATCATCTCAATAACAAAATTATTCTTCGTCATCATCATCGCCTACCAGGCGGGCGCATCGCTTATTGGCTTCTTCAAGGTCGAAGGCGTTTACATCCCATTTACCGCCTTCGGGGATGCCCATCCATTCGCTCATTTCTTCATGTTCTTCATGGTCGGGGTCGTTCACAATATCTACCATGCGGTAGTAACCGTGCACCCCGCCGCAGTCTTCGGGCGGGCAGGCGCCCTCGCCACCAAGGCAATGCGGGGCAAACACCGGCTCTCCGGTAGTTTTTTCCAGCAAAATCTCATGCTTCCAATCATCGCCGAAATCGTAAATGTAGGTATACTTTTGCCCGGCCCTTTTAAACACCTCGCTAATCAGGTATTCTTCACTGTCGCGCTCATCGTCGCCAACGCTGTAATGGTCAGGCAGCTGGTAGGATGGCTTCGATCCCCATCCCTTTGCCGAAAACCGGTACAAATGGCTGCCGTCCCAGCCAAATACAGCCTGTATTGCCATGTGAAATTCATCAAAACTAATATCTTCGGGCACCAGCAGCCGTCGCCAAACCATCGGATCATCCGTATAAGTAAGCGTTATTTAAAATTGGAAAGCTTTCATTGTTTATGATATGGAAGATATTAAAAGCTAACAAAAATCAACAAAAATAATTCAACTGCTGCACAATAATTGAGTAATATCCTGACGACTTTCGCAAAAAAAACAATAAAAATATACTCCGGGAATATTTACCCTCCAGATTTTACGCCAAATCTTATATTTCAATTGCCAAAGTCATTTTTGTGCTACCTTGATTGTTATCTCATCCTACAACAGGGACAGTTTTAAACTGAAAGCACAGTTATTTAAATCGACCAGCGGAATACTACAAACAGCAAAGGCACTTAAAATTCCCCTTTGTTGCATAAGCGAACGCAACTGTACGCTTATGGACGTTCAAGGTCGCAATTAAACTTTCAAGCATCTACCTTTCAATTAGTTACAAAACTGGCATGATTTTGTTATCCAACAGGTTCAATTACATTGTGACTATGCTGAAAAATTATTTTAAAACCGCCTGGCGAAACCTGTTTCGCAACAAGTTCTATTCGTTAATCAATATAACCGGGCTTACTGCCGGGCTGGCCATTGGCATTTTGATATTGCTTTGGGTGCAGGACGAACTAAGTTTTGATAGCTTTCATAAAAACGCCGATAACATTTACCGCGTAGAGCTTTTTGGCGGCACGGGTGCCAGTAAACAAATCTGGCAAACTACGGTAGCCCCCATTGGGCCACTGGCTAAACAGGAACTCACCGATGTGCAGGAGCAGGTACGCACCACCCCCAACTGGTTTTTCTCGCTGTATAAATACAAGGAAAAAGTTTTTGGCGAACAAAACATAGGCTTTGCCGATCCTTCGCTATTCAGCGTCTTTGATTTTCCGCTTATTGAAGGCAATACCGCCCGACCATTCCTTAACGACAACTCGGTTGTCATCACCAAAAACACCGCTCAAAAATATTTTGGCTCCGAAGATCCAATTGGCAAAGTGATTGTGGCAGAAGGTAAAGAAAACTTTACCGTGAGCGGGGTTATCAACGATTTTCCGCTTAACTCCAGCATCAACTTTGATATGATTATGCCCATGAGTTACCACGTTAAATATATACTGGAACATGGCAAGGTAGATGCTAATACCGATTTCAATAGCTATTCTTATCAAACCTATTTTAAATTGAAGCCCGGCGCATCGTTAAAAAAACTGTCGGCCGATTTGTTTAAGATCCACGTTAAGCACCGCGCCGAAGATACTGATGCCGATTACTTGTTGCTACCCATCAATAAAATGCACCTGTACAATGCTGATGGTACCGATCACGGCATCCAAACGGTACGCATTTTTGTTATCATAGCTTTAGTGATACTGCTTATAGCCTGCATCAATTATGTCAACCTTTCTACCGCCCGCTCGCTATTGCGCGCCAAAGAGATCAGCATGCGCAAAATTATAGGGGCAGGCAAAATACAGCTATTTATACAGTTCCTGGCCGAGACCGCCCTGCTGTTCTTCATCGCCACGCTGTTTGCCTTGTTTACAATATACCTGCTGATGCCGGTATTTAACCAACTGGCTGGCAAACAGTTGGTATTTAACCTACTCGATCCGCATATCTGGCTTATTATTAGCGTAACGGTAGTTGCAACTCTGGCCTTATCCAGTATTTACCCGGCCATGCTGTTATCCTCGTTTGAACCTTTAAAAGCGCTTAAGGGCAAAATAAATGGCAGCATTGGCGATGCCATGTTCCGCAAAATACTGGTAGTGGTACAGTTTACCTTTTCGGTAGTGCTTATTGTGAGCACTTTGGTTATCACCCAGCAATTAAAATACATCCAGTCAAAAAATCTGGGTTACGATAAAAGCCATGTTTTTGGAGTTTGGATGCGCGATGCATCAAAACATTACGATGCCGTGCGGGCCGAGCTTTTGAAGCAGCCCGGTGTAGAAGGTGTAACCCGTGCTACCGGCAACATCATCAATAGCGGCGGCATCTCGGGCGACAACTCCTGGGATGGCAAAGCACCGGGCCAAACCTTTATCCTGCACCCTATGGGGATAGATAAGGATTTCATCTCGTTTTTTAAGTTAAAAATGCAGCTGGGCAACACTTTCAGCGGCGCGGTGGCCGACTCCACCCATTTTATCCTCAACGAAGCAGCCGTAAAAGAGATTGGTCTTAAAGACCCCATCGGCAAGCGCTTCCGTTTTCAAAAAACCAACGGCACCATCATTGGCGTAGTAAAAGACTTCCATTTTGCCAGCATGCGCGAAAAAATTGCACCGGCCATCTTTTTTTACAGGCCCGCCGTTTATCAAACCTTATATATAAAAACCAACACCAAAAACGCGGCTACAGCTATAGCAGCGGCCGGCGACCAGTTTAAACAATACAACGGCGAGTTCCCTTTTAGCTATAACTTCCTCGACGAGATTTTTAACGACCTTTACCAGGGCGAGCAACGCGAAGGCACCCTGTTTAACTACTTTGCAGGTATGGCCATATTAATATCGTGCCTGGGCCTGCTGGGCCTTGCTGCCTACACCGCGCAGGTACGTACCCGCGAAATTGGTGTGCGCAAAGTATTGGGGGCATCCGTCGCCGGCGTAATAGGCCTGCTGGCTAAAGATTTCATCAAACTGGTGCTCATAGCTATAGTAGTAGCCTTCCCGCTGGCCTGGTATGCCATGAACAACTGGCTACAGGCTTTTGCCTACCGCATCCCCATCCACTGGACCGTTTTTGTACTTGCCGCTTTTATAGCCATCGTTATCGCTTTTGTTACCATCAGCTTTCAATCTGTCAAAGCAGCGCTGGCCAACCCGGTGAAAAGTTTAAGGAGCGAGTAAAGGCGTTATTTTATTATAAATAGCTTATATAATCCCGGATGTTTAATTACTTCCGGGATTTTGTATTTTAGGCGGGACAAGGCCATCTGGCATAAACGTGGCTTATGGAATTACTGCTTGCATTGTGTAAACGCGTGGCCCTCTATGAGAGCCCCTGCCGAGTCAGAAGTTCCGTTAAACCCATTTATAACCCTTTATTACCATGAAAAAACTTATCATCTGTTTTACAACCATGTTTCTTGTTGTTGTGCTGGATAGTAAAGCGCAAACAATAATCTCATTAGCAGCAAATGATGCGGGACGGGTGTTTGAAGGGATTGGGGCTGTAAGTGCCGGCGCGTCCACTCGTAACTTGGTCGATTACCCTGAAAAGCAACGTTCTGAAGTACTTGATTTTTTATTTAAACCGAAATTTGGCGCGGGTTTTCAGCATCTGAAAGTTGAGATAGGCAGCGGCGAGAATTCCACATGCGGCAGCGAACCCTCGCATGCTGTCACACGCGCGGAATTGTTAAATCCCAAACCCCGGGGCTATGAGTTTTGGTTAATGGCCGAATCGCGCAAACGTAACCCCCAAATTATTCTTGACTGTTTGCCCTGGGCTTATCCCAATTGGGTCGACAATCGTTTTTCGCAGGCATCTGCCGACTGGATTGTTTCCTTTTTAGACGTTGCCCGCAAAAACTATCATTTAGATATAAACTGGATATCGGCCGGTCAAAACGAGATGGGAACTGATTTAAATTGGATAGCCAAAAATTTACGCCCAACGCTAAATGCCCACGGTTTTGCCAAAGTTAAGCTGCAGGCCCCGGATGATGATAGTGAGTTTTGGCAGGTATTTGATAAACTTGAAAAAAATGCGGTGTATAACAACCTGGTTAACGCAGTGGGTTATCACTATGTGGATGGTCGTGAGCCCTGGGATATTGATCAGAAAGGGGGCCGCGATGCTACTGAAAAAGCCAAACGATCGGGCAAGCCTTTATGGGCGAGCGAGGAATGGAGCCAATCGGGACAAGAATGGGGAGGCAAAGGCACAATTTACCTGGCCCGGTTAATGAACAAATTATATAGCCGCGACCGTATTACTAAATTTGAGATATGGTGCCCGGTTGATGGCATTTATGACCAAATTATTTGGGCCAATACCGGCGCATTACAAGCCGACGAGCCCTGGAGTGGCCATTACACCATTTGGCCTTCGGTATGGGCAGTGGCCCACACCACCCAATTTGCCGAACCCGGCTGGGTGTATATGGATAAAGCCTGCGGGCAATTTGATGCAGCTACCTGGCGCGGCAGCCATGTGGCTTTGCGGAATCCGAAAACCGGCGATTGGTCGGTTATCATAGTTACCGGCCAAAAACAACAGGTAAAGCTGGATATTGGTGATGGGCTTAAAAAAGGCCCTGTTTATTTATGGAAATCGACCGCGAAAGAGCAGTTCATACAGCAAAAACCACTGCAATTAAATAATAATTCGGTACAAGTTGAATTGGAAGGCGATGCAATTTATACCTTAACCAGTACCACCGGGCAAACAAAAGGTTCCTATGGTGCGCCGCCCGAAAGTAAGCCGTTCCCGTTTCCCTATATCGAAAATTTTGAATCATATGCTGCCGGAAAAACACCACGCTACTTTTCTGATCAGAAAGGCACCTTCGAAACTTGCAAATCGCCCAAGGGCGGGATCTGCCTGGCACAAATAGTACCGAAACAGGGGATTTTATGGTATGATAACTGGCTGTTGAAGCCCCACTCGCTGTTTGGCGACCTCAACTGGAAAGATTATGCCATAGAAGGCGATGTATTAATTGATGGCGGCGATGTTGAGTTAGGCGGCAGGTATGCCGATCGCGATAAGTTGGGCATCCGCTGGATACTTACCGGGGATGGGCGGTGGCAGCTCAATTGGGCGTATATTACGCTTGCTTCGGGCCAGATTGAGAGATTTGAACCTGCAGCCTGGCACCACCTGCGGCTGGAAATGAAAGGCACACAAATAACCGGCTTTATAGACGGTAAAAAATTGACAACCATTGCAGATGAGTCGCACTTAAAGGGTGGAGCATTTATAGCGAGTACATACAACCGAAATTTGTTCGACAATATTCGCGTAGAGCCAATTTCCGGGGAATAGTTGTGCGGAGCGTGGTTAGGTATGGAACAAGTTTTGATTTATGCTGATGGCAAAAGGCTGATTGATATTGATCTTTTGCAAGCGAAAATGTTACGGGAAACAACAGGGACACACGCGGCACGCAAGCAAGGGATAATACCTGATCAAAACATATTTAAGAAACTATGAGGAATTACAAAAAGGTTTTGTGTGTAGGCGTAGTATTATTGGTTTCGGCTTGTACTCGGATAAATACGGAAAGAACTGATAACAGTCTTATAAGCAAATATTTGATCTCAGATAAAAACGTTAATTCAACGCTGAACGCTAAACTTAATATTAATCAAAAATCAAGCAAGTGTTTAAGGGTTATTATATCACGACGAAATAGTTTCCTGAGAGTAACTGTTTTTCAAATAACTAACAAAGAAGAATTAAGTGAAGTGCCATCTTCGTATTTTAAATTTTATAATAACACTTTCTTGTGTTACGATGGCTCTGAAATCTTGAGAAATAAACATGTTGGAGACGGCATAATAGATTCATTAAAATCGCAAATGAAAACGGACTATATTAATGACAGCCAGGTATTTCAACTGGATATAGCGAATAATGGAACTAAAATAAAGATCAACGACCCTGCGGTCAATCCGTATGATTTTAAAGAGAAGACTATTTCCGACACGGTTAACTTTAGCAAAAGAAAATAATATTTGAAACTTCCGTTACTGCAAGAACTTTTCAAACGTTACCGCAGGCCCCAGTTGCCCGCAGTCAACCGTCGTTCGAATGTCTCTTCGAACGGCAATGCTTGTCGCTTGTAACCGCAGCATTTTCGCAGAATAAATATGCAACCCTGGATGATTAAATTTCATGCGGGAGTTTTTTGTATCCCCGCAGTTCACGTTAAGGATTGCAGTGAAAAGCCCACAGCGCGTGCAGGCCGGGGCGGCAAAGGCAAAGCGAGGACTTGTAACGGAAAGCCTGACCGCCGCTTCTACCGGCGGGGGGAAACGCCAGGGCGGAGAGTCAAGAGATTAGAGTCAAGAATCAAGACAAAAACAGCGCTGCCCCTATTATTGCTATACCAACAATCACTTCATCACCGACAGTACCTGCGAAAATGGCAAGTACGGCGCCGATAGTTTACTGATTAAATTGCTAAAGAAAATCATCGTTTTTTTTTAAAGCCTGGAGTACCTCATCGGTATTTAAAACGGTGGCAAATTCGTTGTTAATTTGTGCCAGTGCGGTTAAATGGATGGTTTCGGCATCGTAGTGCTCGCCTTTGATGCCGGTTTTGGCAAAGGCGGCGGTAGCATCGGCTACTACAATGGTGTGGTAGCCAAAGTTACCGGCCATGCGGGCCGTGGTAGATACACAATGTTCGGTAGTAAGGCCAACTATAACTACAGTATCGATGCCCGCAGCATCTAACTGTTGTTGCAGATTGGTGCCGATAAAGGAGCTGTTTACCGATTTTTTGATCACCGCTTCGCCCGGCAAAGGTTTCACAATCTCTTTGTGCGCATTGCCGGAGTTACCTTCGGCCAGCATCGATTTGGGGTTAACCGAGCAATGTTGGATGTGGAACAGCGGCAGGTTATTTGCCCGCCAGTAATCAAGCAATTTGCGGGCATTAACTTCGGCATCGGGGTTATTGCGCTGGCCGCCCCAGTAAGAGATATTATCAAAACCCTGCTGTATATCAACAAGTATTAATGCAGGGTTGGTGTTGCTAAGTGTTTTCATACCTCAAAATTGCAGCTTTGCAAGGGCCGCAATTTTGTTGTGAGGCTTTATTTGTTTGTTTTTATAACGCCCGGTTAAGTCTAAAGTACTAAGTAGTAAGTCTAACGTTAAATTTTTTCTTTTTGACTTAGAACTTAAGACTTTGGGCTAAAAACTATCCATCAATTTATGGAGGCCACTACATAGGTGTTCGGAAGACTTTTTAGTTCCCTCCCCACGGGAGGGGTGCGGTCGTAAATGAGCGCAAAGGCAGGGAGGGGTTTATACGAGCGGCGAGTTGTAAAGCGGCTTGAACGCCTGATTTAACCCCTACCTCCTTCTTCCCCAAGGAAAGAATCGCACACCCCCCTTCGCTTTTTTTATTTCTTCCGAACACCTATGAATCACGCTACACCAGTTCGTTACGCGCACTTTTGGGCGAAGCGCCAAATTTTTGCTTGTAAACTTTAGAAAAATGCGAAATATTTTCGAACCCACTGCTATAAGCCACCAGCGATACCGGATCGTTCGAGTGTTTTAACTGGTACTCGGCATACTCCAGCCTGCGGTTGAACTGCCATTTTACGGGGGTTGTATTAAAACGGTCTGTAAACTCTTTTTTAAACGCGCTTACACTCCTGCCGGTGAGTTTGGCCATATCGGCTATGGAGAGCTGCCGGTTGAAGTTAGTTTCCATAAAGTAAGCCAGGTCAACCTTTTTATTACTTACCAGGTCCTTCAAAAACGAGGCGAAGGTTTTTGATTGATCGCCCGATAATATCTGCAACAGCACCTGGTGGGCAGCAAACTTAACAATACACCTGGAGTAGTTTTGCGGCTGTAAAATATGTTGCATAACCTGTGCAACGTTGGCTTTTATAAATTCGGAGCTTTTAAAGGTAAACGGCGGCAAATCGGGACACAGTTTTTCCTGTTTGAACTCGGGCACATGGCTTTCCAGGAAATAATCAACAAACTCATTTTCCATAAAAATGAGCAGGCTGGTATAATCATCAGACGGGAACAGCTGGTAATTGCCCCGCCGCCTAAACTGGATATCGCCGGCCGCCAGGTGCTGTACGTAACTGCCATACCTAACATCAATGGAACCAGTTAAAATTACCTCCAGGCAATGTGCGGTTTGCAGGGTATCATCGCACCTGAAAGGGCGCTTTTTATCAATGATGATTCCGTACATATCAGACAATCGCAACCTGATATGCGAATGATGATCAAGCAGGTCTTTAGGGATTTGTATCATCGCTACACATTATTTTCACTAAGCTACATGTTGATATTTATGTTTTTTACTTTTTTGATTAATTGTAACAAAGGGATGATAAAACCGATGGTAGATGTCATTGTAAGTTGTGTTATTTGTGCTGTGATTTTGCTTATACTAATGAATTTAATGCTATTTTGGTACCATTAAACAACCTGTTCATAAACCGTAACACCTACCCTGCCATGAAAAACACACGCTATTTTTTTATATTTTCCTGTTTGCTATTACTTGGCTGTACCGGGGCTAAAAAGCTGGCCGATGCCGGTAACGATGGCAAAGGCTGGAACAAGCTTTTTAATGGAACCGATATAAAGGATTGGTTTGTAAAGATTAACCATCACCTGGTTGGCGAAAACTATGGCAATACATTTAGGGTAGAAGATGGTATCATTAAGATAAGGTATGATCAGTATGGCGAGTTTGACAATCAATTTGGCCACCTGTATTACAAAACGCCATTTTCGCACTTTAAACTGCGGTTTGAGTATCGTTTTGTTGGCAAACAGCAAAAAGGCGCACCCGACTACACCCTGCTTAACAGCGGTGTTATGTTTCATTCACAAGACCCCAGGACCATGCTTAAAGACCAGGATTGGCCGATATCAATAGAAATGCAGTTATTGGGCGGCCTTGGCGACGGAAAACCGAGGCCAACCGGCAATATGTGCTCGCCTGGTACCGATGTGGTTTATAAAGGGAGGATTTGGCCCGACCATTGCATCAGTTCGACATCGAAAACCTATGATGGCGATCAATGGGTAAAAGGCGAACTGATTGTTCTGGGCAACAAATTAGTTACGCATATTATCAATGGCGATACCGTGCTGCAATACTCCAAACCCTCTATTGGAGGCGGCGTGGCCAATGGTTACGACCCTAAATATAAACAGGACGGAAAGTTATTAAGCAGCGGCTTTGTTGCCTTACAAAGTGAGGGTCAACCGGTTGATTTCAGGAATATCGAGATTAAACAGCTGCCGGATACAGACGATTAAAACACGCCTTACCTAATTCCGGCAGGACTGTTAGCCTCTAAACAGGTAAATATGTTGTTTTGATAACTTTGTACTGCTATTTTGAGGTTAAAGGCTTCCGGCCAACAAACCTTATCACCAATCCTTTACCGTTGTGGTAACTGCTTTCGTTTAAAATATATTCTTCTTCTTCCAGCAACAATATCTCGTAATCTTTAAAATCGGCTACAAGGTTTTCCTTTGAAAACAACATGTCGATGTCCTTTGGACCGCCAATATGAGGATTATTTAAACTAAGTTGCAGGTTGTTTTTGCTAAATGCCTCAAATATCACTATCCCACCGGGCTTCAGGCATCTATCCAATTTTTGGTGAAACTGCGATTTTTTTTCGGCCGCAAAGTGCGCAAATATAAGTCCTATTACATCAAAAGATTCCTCATTAAAGGTTAATTGCTGCAAATCGCCCACAAGGTAGGCCAGGCTTACACCACGTTGCAGCGCCAATTGCAGGGCCTTGGCTTTGCCTTCGGCGCTCAGGTCAAATGCCGTTACCTGCCAGCCCAGGGTAGCAGCAAAAACCCCGTTACGGCCTTCACCATCGGCAGGCATGAGTATTAGGCCAGGTTCAAATTTTTTAAGCCATTGTTCAAAAAAAGCATCGGGAGCTTTTCCGTAAGCATACTCTTCTTTTTTATAGCGGTCGTCCCACAGTTGTTTGTATTGTTCGTCCCAGGTTTGTTCCATCGTTTTTTATTTTGTTGACTAATTATATTATTGTACGGTACAAAGATAATTTGTGCGATAACGGCAGAGATAGGACAAAAATTCAGTTGTATGGTACTTAACTAAAATTATGCCTGAAAGCTTCGGGCGAATGCCCGGTGTGTTTTTTAAAAAACCTGATAAAATACGATGCATCCTGATAGCCCAACAGGCCGGCAATTTGATTTACCTGGTTGGCTGTGGCCAAAAGGTATCGCTTAGCCTCGAGCACGATATGTTCATTAATTACTTGCGAACAGGTTTTACCCAAAGTGGTAGTGGTAATGATGTTAAGCTGATAGGCGGATAAGTTGAGCATATCGGCATAATAGGCTACCTGTTTGTGTGTGAAAACATGGGTATCTAAAAGGGTCAATAATTTTTCGAGCTGTGCCTGCGTGTGCATGCTGGCGCTGCTGACGGCATTGGCGGGCTGCAACCTTATCAAGCCGATAAAAAAGATATCCATGTTGGCCCTAATTGTTTCCTGGTAGTACAAGTGCCTATCGGTATACTCCTGTAAAATATAAGCCAGGCTATTGAATAGTTTTTGAAAACCTTTGTCGCCGGGTCGATAATGATTGATGCTGCCAGCTTTTCGTAACACATGATCAGCTGCCTTATCGTTCAAAAAATAAAACCCGGCGCTAAATTGCATCAGGTATCCCGTGCTGCCGGCCTTTAATACCAATTGATGTACCTGGCCCGGCCGCATAAAAAAAATGGTATTGTCGCAAATTTGATAATGCGTAAAATCAATATCATGATGGCCGCTTCCGTTTTTTAGGGCAAGGATGTAAAAAAAATCGTGCCGGTGAAGTTCCTGAACCATATCTGTACCGGCAAGCAATTCATCAAGCGCCCAGATATTGAATAAAGCGGTAGTATCGGGTTCTTTTTGTGTGGCACTGATGTGTCTTACCGGGATTCTGTCCATTTTTTGCTGATACAAACGCGAAGTGATACTATTTGCCAAATGTAGTCACATTTTCAGCAAACAGATTCAGGTAAAGGTGATAGTGTGCAGCGCCAGGCATGCAGGCAATTTGCTAACCGGCCTCGGTTGGTGCCATCGTAGCCGTTGGTTGCAGGGGGATAACAAAACTAAATTTGGTACCAATACCCTCTTTGCTGGTTACCCAGATACGGCCTTTGCATTTTTCGACCAGGTCTTTACAAAGCAACAGCCCCATACCTGTTCCCGATTCGTTGAGTGTGCCACTCTTGCTATCCACCTGGCTTTTAAATAGCTTATTAGCCCTGGCGGGCGGCATACCCATACCGGTATCGGTTATTGTCACCAGTACGTTTTCGTCCTGCTCAGTGGCAGATATTTCTATAACATCACCCGCACCCGAAAACTTGATGGCGTTGGTAATTAAGTTCCTGACAACTATCCTTATCGAGTTCGGGTCGGCCAGGGCCAGTAGTTCTTTATTGCCGCCATATATCACGGTAATACCTTTAAACGAGGCCTGTTCGGTATGGTTTTTAATTTCCGACTGGATAATATCATCTATTGAAAAACTTTTTCCAGATGCATTGAAATTCTCGAGCTGGCTGTTGATCCAGAATAAAAGTGTATCAAGAAAGTCGGACGTGTAATCGAGCTTTCGTATTACAGATGGGATCATCTCCAGCATTTCCTGGTGGCTGATAGATTCGTCAGACAACAGATCGAACAAACCGCGCAATGTACTCAGCGGCGACCGCAGGTCATGCGCCAATATGGATATCAGCTTATCTTTCAGTTTATTCAAATCGTTCAGCTTTTCGGCCTGTTCGTCTATATTCACTTTTTGCTCCAAAACTTCATTGTTTTTGAGTTTAAGCTGGGTGTTTATTTTTAACTGCTGTTGCTTTTGCCGGTAATACAGGAAAGCCATTAACAATACAGCGGTTATAATTATAAAAAATATAATGTTTAGCAGGTCTTTATCATGTAGTTTTTGCTGATAGAGCAGGGCATTTGCCTTTTGCTGCAATAATTGCTGCCGCTGTTTTTCGGCATAGTTATATTGGGTAATGTACAGGGTAAACTTTTGAACACTTTCATCTTTACGGAAAGTACGCTTCATGTTGTCAAAATCTCTTTGGGCGGCATATGCTTCTTTGTATAATTTAAGCCCGCCAAGGGTTTCAATTAATTGAACAGCGGCATTCGTGCGCAGCAAAACGCTGCCAATATGGTCGGCAAGTGTTTTGGCCTGCAGGGCAAAACCGTAAGCTTTAGCGTAATCGTGGTTTACATTATAAAACAGGGCCGTATTAATCAAAGCAATTACCTTGTTGTAGTCCATTTTATTATCCGTAGCTACTTTTAGCGCAAGCTGCAGGTAGCCTAAAGCTTTTTGATTTTGTTTTTTACGAATATAACAAACTGCCAAATCGCTATTACAGGTACTTATACCGTCCTTGTCGTCCTGCTTTTGGTCAATAGCCAGGGCATCGTTAAGGTATTTAATAGCGTTGTCATACTTTCCCTGGGCCATTAATACTTCGCCGATGTTTTGTTTGGCTACGCTAATGCCACCGTCGGATTGCATCTGCGTCCAGGTTTGCAGGGCCTCGGTAAAGTAGGTTAAGGCCTGGGGATAAATCTCCATACTTTGCAAAACAACACCAATGTTATTGTAATCTGCCGATATTTTCTTTTTATTACGAAGCTTTGTATCGATGTTGAGGGCCTTAAAATAGTAATCAAGGGCAGCGGATGAGTGACCAAGGTTATCATAATTGTTGCCTATGCTTAAATATAAGCGCGATAGGCCGGGCAAATCATTAATAGCAAGCTTAATTGGCAGCGCCTTATTGTAAAAACTTAATGCCTTTTGATAATCGCTTAGCTGGTAGTACAAATCGCCGTAAAGCTTATAACAATCGCTAATGCCTAATACGTTTTTTGCCTGGGTGTAAAGCGCCAAACTTTCTTTAATATACTTTAATACGATATCGTATTTAGCCTGGCTGATGTATACCGTTGTAACGGCCAGCAACCCATCGGCAATGCCGGTGCTGTAGTTTATAGTGCGCGAAATCTGTGTTGCCTTTTGCCCGTAATAAATAGTGCTATCCGGATAGTATGAGGTATAGGCTACAGCCAGTTTATTTAAATCGTTTATAACTGCCGTATCATTTACCTGCTTTTTGGCCGCAATGGATTTGAGTAATTCGTTTCGGAGGCTATCCGGTTTTGCTTCAAAACGATAGGCCAAGCACAAATTGCATAAAAAAAGCGATAAAATACTAAGCCATATTTTGGTATTCATTCAATCAAAAAAATAGAATTAGGTTTATAAAGTAAAGGTTGTTTAAACTGTATCACAAACGCCATTGCACTGTTATACAATAGCCTGCAGGATTTTTACGGCTTAAACAATATTTAAGTTATAAATATATAATTTAAATTTATTTAATAGTTGGCGTTGGTATTGTTAGCGAGTGGCAAACGCATCTAACCGGGTTAACATAACTTAACACATTTCAGATATTTTTTTTATAAATATCTCATAATCAATATTTTACATTTAATCATGGTTAACATTAAACTGATAGCGCAATTTAGACACATCCAAATATTTGTGCCTGTTGTTGGCCAGTGGTAATCCCTTTGGTAACCGGATCATTTAACCACTATCAGCCAATAAAAATAAGGTATCGTTTGATGCTATAACTTCCCGGGGCTATAAGCTTATTCAGTTAGCTATTATTCCATAACAGCTTATCGACGGTAACTATTTAGTTGCGTTTGCTCTGATTATTGGCGCAGATTAAATATTTTTTAAAACACGTTGGCTTTAAGCGGTTGGCTTAATGTGGATTCTCTTGCTATAAAATTGGTTTTAAGCACTATCCGCTGAAAAGCAGCGGGAGTATTTGATTGCAGCCTGCTCAGCATTATTTCGGTTACCTGCTCCCCTATTTGTTTTACGGGCTGGGCAACAGCCGAAATGGGCGGGCTAAATAGTTCGAAATTGGTATTATCATCAAAAACTACGATACCGATGTCCCTGGCAACCTGCAGGCCAAGTTGCCTGATAGCTTCTATACCACCCAGGGCAAGGTAATTGGTCGAAAAAAACACGGCGTCGATAGCCTTTTGGCCTGCCAGGAATCTCCGGATTTGTTCTACACATTTTGATTTTTCAAGATCATAGGGTATTTGTTTAATCCTTTGCACCAGCCCGGAATCATTCAACGCCTTTAAATAACCATTGGCACGCTCTTCCATCTGGTTTTGCTTTGACAACAGCGTTACCATGGCAATATTTTTAAACTGCCGGTCTACCAGGTGCTCGACCGCCTGTAAAGCCCCGTTAAAATTATCAATCAGCACCTTATCGCAGTCGAGGCCGGGCACATCGCGGTCAAATACAACAACAGGGAAACCATCGGCTACCAGCTCCCGGATATAATTTTCAGTTCCGGGCGGTGGAGCGATGATATATCCGTCGACATTATGGTTGCGAAAGGCCTGCAAGAGGTCAATAGCCTGTACGGTATCATTCTCGGTACTGCCATAAATAACCCTATAACCCGAAGAAAGGGCCGACCGTTCGACAACGCGGGCAATTGAAGAAAAAAACGGGTCCGAAATATCCTCAACAAGCATACCTATGGTTTTGCTTTTGCCGGTACTAAGCCCAACAGCTATGCGGCTTGGCTGATAGCCTACCTTTTCAACATACTTTAATATTTTATTTTCGAGTTTGATACTAATGCCATGTTGCCGTGCTTTGCCATTTAAAACAAATGAAATAGTCGATTTTGATACTTGTAATTGTTCGGCAATATCTTTTATAACTAATTTCTTCATCAGGTTTAACAGCAGGCTGCAGTAGTTAATAAGTTAAAAGTTGGGCAACCTCTTGCTATGACAATTAACCGGGGGTTTTATACTCATATAATCATCATGTCAATATATAAAGTAGAAAGTCTTAAGCCCTAAGTCAGAAAAACAATCTGGCCTACGACTTAAGACTTTCTACTTTGGACTTAGTTGTTAAAATCAAGGCGCAATAGACCACTGCTGGTTTAAGCTGGTATTGCTACCCCAGAATTGCATAATAGAGCCATTAGCAGTACCGCCGCCGGTATCAAGGCATTTGCCATTGGCTCGGTTTACCACTTTATAGTACGACCCAACGGGCACTATTATCCATTGCTGATTTGGCGAGGTTCCGCTTGCCCACTGGGTAACGTTGGAGCCATCGGCAGTATTGGCATTACTATCCAAACATTTACTGCTTGAAACACAGGTAAGCTTGTAATAGCCGCCGCTATAGGATAGCACCCATTTTTGGTTACCCGACGTACTGCTGGCCCATTGCCCTACATTGGCAGCATTAGCAGTAGCGCCAAGGTTATCCAGGTATTTGCCGCTTGCCCGGTTCACGAGATGATAAGTACCATTGGCAATTGGTTGGGTGGTTGTTGTATACGTAAGGGTACCAAATCCCAATTGGTCGTATCCGCCGCTTGTGCTGCCATAATCGCCTCCACCGCCTTCGGGCCTTATATTACTCGCGTACTGGGCACTATAGGTAGCTGTAACCCCGGCTACATTGGCAAAATGGTTATAAATCAACTCCCAGGACGGCCGGATATCTCCCCGGCCTGATGCCGAAATTACCGTTTGCGAATTTGCCGCGCAGGTAGTACCGCTGCCCCAGTTGTAAGTTGTAAATGGTACGGTATTGCCCAGGTTATAACTGGCCGTATATTCGCATACTGCCAGCGCCTTGTTGGTTTCGTAGCCAAACAGGTCATCGCCCTGGTTGTAGGCCATTTGGCAAAATGCGCCAAGTAAGGAGATATCAAGGCACTGGTGCCCCTGGTCGCGGCCGCTTTCCTGGCCCTGGCCAAGCCCGCCTGTATATAAAAAAGGTACGGCATGGTCTATTGCGCCATTACCGGCGCCGGTTTTGAAATAAGTAACAGCTTCATTGTATTTGGTGGCATCGTCGCACAGAATGCCGATAGACAGGATTGAAGCCATGCTGCACAAATCCCAGTTTGCCCAGTAATTGGTGATGCAGGCCCCGTTGTGGTTCACCAGGAAATCGTGGTTCATGGGGTAAAACACGGTAAGCATCATGGTTTTAAACCTGGTAAAGTCGGCCGCTGCCCAGCCGCTGTATGAGCGCATAATTTCGGCGGCATTGGCAAACTCATAGCCGTAAATGCCCGCAGCAAGCCACCTATCGGCACTACCGGATATCGCTACGAGTGTAGATGACCAGGCGTTCATAATAGCCACGGCATTATTGCCACAGGCCACATCGCCATTAATTTTCCACCGCAGTGCATTTTGATACGCTGCCGCAATATCGTTATACAGCTTGGAATAATTTTCAGGCGAGCCCGATCCCCGGTATACGGTATCAACCGGGCCCTTCATGACATAGGTAGACAGGGAGTGGGAATTTGCAGTAAGCTTATTCCAGCCCGAAAGCCAGGGCTCGGTACTTGCTGTTACCATGGTTTGCATACGGATGAAATCGGCCTCGGTATGCAACAGGCCCGGATGGATAAATGGGCTGACAGCGGCGACCTTTAGTTTGGATGATTTACCAGTTTTAACACTGTCGGTGGCAGTCGCGGCCGGGTTACCTGATTTTCTGCAGCTCCAGAAAGGCAGCAGGCAAAAAAGACAAAACAGAGATAGCAATTTTGTTTTCATAATAAATGGTTAAGTATATTGGTTTAATTAATTGCACGTAAGCACCAGCCGCAATAAGGTAGCAGTAATTGTGTTGTCAGGGCACAATTAAAGGCCACCCACAAACAGGCGGCATAGGTTTTATAATGGCTAATGATTGGTTTACAGATTACAAATCTCTGTTATAAAAATCTCTATGAGAGGGGTTTGATTAACCAAAAAGAGGCTACAGATTAATCAATAGTTAACTTTTAAAGTAAAAAGTTAAGCTTGTTGCAGGTAAGATGATGGATCGGCCACTTGGGATAGGGGACATAAGGGTTAAATAGTTGCGTCCCTTCGCAGGGAAGCAGGGAGTAAATTAGCAGCCAATAATTTTCATACACGTGCTAAATTTGCCGTTAGTTCTGTCAAACCGCGATACGGCAGGATTGCACCCTTTTATCATCTACCAAATTGGTGCGCAACTGTTGCATAGCCCGGTGTACGTGGTTTACTACCGATTGGTAATTTATCCCGGTTACCTCGGCTATTTGCTCATACGTCCAGCCGTCAAAATATTTTAAATGTACCATTTCCTTTTGCCTTTTGGGTAAGGCATTCAGCGCAAGTGTTAATAACCTGTTGAACTCCACATCATTTTCGCCGTTCACCCAAATCTCTTCCTGCGAAAAAGCCAGGTCAATTTCGCGCTGGTCTTCGGCTATTGGTAAATGGTTCTTCTGGCTCTTAAAATAGTTGAGCGCAAGTGAGCGGGCCGCCTTAAAAAAGTAAACCCTTACGTTGTATATAGGCCCAAGCCTTTCCCTGCGTTCCCACATTTTTATGAACAACTCCTGAACCAGGTCTTGCGATACAATTTCATCTCGGGTAATTTTCAGCACATAGTGATAAAGTACCGGGTACAGTTCGTGATGAATAGCGCCAAATTCACTGACATCGCCCTGCCGGGTTTTTTCCCAACGTATGGCCAACTGGTCATTCATGTTCATAAAAAATGGATAGTTATAATTGATATTGGTTCCCACTGCTCCCAAAAACAACCGTTTAAAATCAGACTAAAAAATTGGCCCGAACTTTTTTTGATTGCCGGATAATTGGTTTTACAGCAGCTAATATGAGTGGATTTTGGGCGATAGAAAGGCTATAAAACAACCATACAGCGGACGTAAACTGGCCAAAAAGGTGCTAAAAAACCGGTTTAGGAGCAGCTTTTGATATTTGGGTAAATTTCACCCTCAATTTGGTGAACGAAGTAATTATCAGTGCGCTTAGGGAGCACTACCGGGCATCAAATTAACGATATGACAAGAGCAGCATTTATTCGCGCACTAATTGCCTAATTAACAGGTAATATAAGCCGGCAACACGGAGCAGCCGGTAACAACACAGTGACCGGCTTTGCAAGAGAAGACCATTTTAAATAAAAAACCCGGCCAGGAAGCAACTCCTAAACCGGGTTAGATTTGTACCCAGGCATTGAGGCCGCCTAATATTGCGGCTACTGCCTGGCTTTCTCGGGCGACATGCCTGCACCAATGTTATAACTTTTCACAAACGTTTTCCTGTACTTGCGGATAAAATCCGACGGGTTCAATTCAAAAAGCTTAAAAAATTGCTCTCTGAAATACCGCACATCCTGGAAACCAATTTTGTAGGCCACCTCCTTAATCTGCAAATCGCTTTGAATCAATAGTTCGGCAGCTTTTTTGAGTTTGATATGCCTGATAAATTCAGAAATATTTAACCCCGAAATAGCCTTAACCTTCCTGAATAAATTAGACCGGCTCATCCCCATTCCCTTAGTGAACACCGTTGCTGAAAAATTTTCGTCATCCAGGTGTTTTTCTATCAAAGCTATACACTTCGCCAAAAACTGGCTGTACTCCTCCGGAATTTTCAGGTTATTGCTTTTTAGTGTTACCTCGTTCAGGAAAAACTGTTTAAGCGTGTTGCGGCCTTTTAAAATACTTTTAATGCGCGCAACCAGCAGGTCGTTTTCAAATGGTTTGGTTATATAATCATCAGCACCGCATTCAACCCCTTTTAACTTTATTTCGGCCGAAGAACTGCCGGTTAAAAGAATCACGGGTATATGGCTGAAGGAGGGCGAATCTTTTAATTTAGAACAAAACTCAATACCGCTAAACTCCTTAATCACCACATCGCAAACAATAATATCCGGATCAACCTGCATCACAATTTCAAACCCTTGCACTGTATCTTCTGCCTCATAAACGTTATAGGAATCTTTCAGCAACCTCCTCAGATATTGACGGATATCGCCATCATCATCAATAACCAGCACCGATGGTTTGTCTTTTACAATGTTTTCCATTAATTCACTTACGTGATCTGGCTTTTCGGGCTCCCTCAACAATCCGGGGTCATGATCTATAATAGCTTCATTCAGTATCTCAAACGCCGAAGAGCGGAAAACCGGTTTAGTTACCGCCACTGGTTTCATCACTTCGTCCGATCCCGGCAATCCTATTTTAAAAACCGTTCCTTCGCCCGGCGCGCTGGTATATGATAAATCGCCGCCATGAACATCAACGTACTTTTTGGCCAGGAATAAACCAATGCCAAATCCGCTTTGGTTGGCCCTGTCGGTTGCTTCTTCGCGGTAAAACTTTTCAAAAAGGCGGCTACCTGTCTCTGCCGAAATTCCGTGTCCGCTGTCATGAACTTCTATTTCAATTCTGCTTTCCATCTCCCGGATGTGCATAGCTACTTTTCCATGATCAGGTGTGAATTTAAGTGCGTTGGAAAGTAAATTGAACAGCACAATTTCAATTTTCTCCCTATCAATACAGGCCAGGGTTTCCTGCTCCATGTGCAGTTGATAATCAAGATGCTTTGCTTTAGCCTGGTTATTAAAACATGAAAAAACCTCGCGGGCAACGTCCGACAGGCTTACCCATTCTTTTTTCAATTCGGTTAACTCATTATCTGTCGACCGGAAAAGCAGCAATCTATCTACCAGGCTAAGGAGCCGCCTTGCATTTCGATACACCGAACTAAGGTCTATCAGGTCGATATTTTTGCCGTTATTTTGCAATAATTCTTTAACCGGATTGGCTATCAGTGTAAGCGGTGTCCGGAACTCATGCGAGATATTGGTAAAAAAAGCGATTTTCTTATCGTTAAGCTCTTTTTCCTGTTCTACCTTCAGGTTGGCCAGCTTAACTTCATAATGCAGCCGGTTTTCCTTTTTATGATAATAAATATAACCGTAAACCGACGCGGATACGATGCCCACATAAAGCAAATAGGCCCACCAGCTTCTGAACCAGGGGGGCAGTACAGTAATGTACACTATTTTTTCTTTTGTATTCCATACGCCATAACCGTTAGTGGCCTTAATATGTAGCGTGTAGTTACCTTCGCTTAATCTTGAATAATTTAAAACCCGCGCATTATTAACGTAGTTCCAGCCTTTATCCCAGCCTTGCAGGTAGTAGGCATATTGAATTTTTTCGGGGAGCGAATACTCCAGGGCAACATATTCCATTGATAGTACGGCCTTATCATACGGCAGCCTGATTTTATCGATGTTATAAATATTTGCTGCATTTTTTATATAAGCGTTATTGGCATTGGCACTTTCATTTTCGATATTAACCTGTGTAATCAATAAATCGGGGAAGCTGTTAAAGCGCCTGATGCTATCCGGGTAAAATATATTAAAACCCTTTATCCCGCCAAAAAGCAGTTCGCCAGACGCCAGTTTCCCGGATGCGTTAAAGTAAAACTGGTCGGATTGCAGGCCATCCGAACCATAGTAATTTTCGAACTTTTTTGTCGCAAACTTTAATTTTGATAGGCCATTGAAGGTGCTCATCCACAAATTCCCCTTATTATCGCTTTCGATATTTAATACGGTGTTGTTGGGCAGCCCATTATTTTCGTTATACCAGGCTATTTTGCCTGTAGCCAGCTGGTAGGTCATTAAACCCTTACCATGCGTACCAATAAATAACGTTCCACCGGTAGCCAGCAAACTCCTTACGGCAATATTTGACTGGATTATAGCCGACTGCCCGGTATGTTTATTAACCCGTACCAGGTTTTTAAAACCACCCAGCCACAAATTACCCTTACCATCGTCGGCTATTGCCAGTACATCGTCTTTAACATCAAACCCGGCCGAAACAAATTTCCCGGATGCCTTATCAAAATAAAAAAGCCGGGCTCGCTCATTCCCTGTTTTTTCGCCCCTTAAAGCCGTAACCCAAATAGTATTGTCGGCATCTACATAAATTTTCCAGATGGATTTTCTATAATTTCCGGTATTTTCAAATGGTACATTTTTAAATAAATGACTATCAGTATCGTAAATAGCTACTCCTCCCCCAAAAGTGGCCACCCATATTTGGTTCCGGCTGTCTTTAATGATTGATGAAACACGGTTATTGCTTAACGATTGTGGGTTATTTTCGTCATGTACAAAAGTAGTAAAAGTGTTTTTAGCCCTGTTCCATACGCTGAGACCCGCACCATCTGTACCAATCCAGATATTGTGACCGGCATCCTCGCAAAACGAAAATGTAAAATTGGATACCAGGCTGTTTTTATTATAAGGCTGATGTACAATGGTCTTGAACTGGTTTTTATTAGGATCAATAACACTAATCCCTCCCCTTAACGTCGCAATCCATTTACGGCTTTGGTTATCCTCATAAATGGCATAAACCGAATTACTGGAAAGGGTACCGGCATCCTGCTGCTGAAGCAGGGTACATTGGCCCGAACTAAAAATATTTACAATACCAACCCCTATACCATCGGTGGCCAGCCACAGATTTTTTGCTTTATCAAAATAGAAATCAAATATCTTGATGTTATCAAGCGCCTTATTACTGAAAGACTGATGCTTTAACTGGCCGGTAAAGGCATTGAAAGAAAACATGCCTGCATTGGTACTTATCCACAAGTTGCCGTCGGGTCCCTGCTTCATATGAGTAGCGGGCGGAAATGAGGCGGTAACCGGGAGCACAACGTTTTTGCCGGGTAAAAACCGGCATAAGCCAACATTATCAACAACCAGCCAAATGCTGTTGTCGTTCAGTATGGTAAGCGCGGTTACTGTGTATTTCCATTGTTGCTGTTTTTGGGCATTTAATAGCGGTATCTCAACCGCAAAGGTTTTATTTTTATAATAAATGAGTAAACCGGCATCTGCCGATCCGATCATCATATTTCCCGATAGATCTTTTTTTAATACATTGATTACTTTATCAACCGGCAGGGGCGCCAAAGCTTCTGCAGCGCTTTTTTTGTAAGTGATCTGCGAAAAATAGAGTGTCTTACTATCTAAAATACCAACCCCACGACGGGTACCAACCCATATCCTATCCAGCTCATCCTGCTCCAACGCTGTGATGGTATTTTCGGGTAAACTTGCGGGGTCGTTTATTTTATTCCTGATTTTTTTGAAGGAATAGCCGTCAAACCGGTTAAGGCCGTCAAGCGTGCCAAACCACATGAAGCCAAATTTATCTTTAAAAATGGTGGTTACCGTATTGTTAGATAAGCCCTGCTCAATCCCCAGGTACGACATCGGGAGCGACGAGGAATAGGCACTATACTTTAGTAGTATAAAGGCGGTTATAAAAAGCAATCTCTTCATAAAATGGCTGCAAGCTACACTGCAATGTTTTAGCAACAGAATTTACCCTCAGGGGCGATTTATTAATTGGCTCACTAATTTAGTGATTATTAAATTTTATCATCAATTAATTATTGTTTTTAAAACACTTATTTTAAGATAGCTGCGTTAAAGCAACCGGGCTAAACCCACACTACATCCAGCTTAACACCGTATCATCAAGGAATAACTACTGCCGAAACGGAACAACGTCGTTTGTATGATCGTTGGTAACTTAATAAGTTGTGATTACTGTAACTACAGCCAAAAATCCGGGATAAGTGAATTTCCTGAAACCCATATTGGTAAAAATATCGCCCGACGGAATCAACGGGTTCGGGAAAGGGTTCGTCTTCCTTCCAACCTTGTATTAGCTACAGCCCGGGTGTTCAGATGCATAAACTGCCTGCATATCATTTTAAAACTGTGTATTATTGAAGAAAAGACAACAGTTGAAGAAATTTATACTCACCTTGATGTAAATCATTAAAAAATATTTTGATAATGTAAATACCTCCGGGCGACTTTATACTTTTTACAGTAGTAGCATTTACAATTTACCCCGATGAGGCCCTACTCAATAGATGTTGCCGCCCCAGGTAAAACCTGTAAAAGCACTGGCAGGCAGATATCTTCCCATAACAAGATATTGAGAGATACCGATACCTGCAGCGCGCTGGGAAATGGTTTGCAGGTCTTGCTGTGAGGGTGTTTCTTTTACCTCTATAGCCATATCTCCGTTAAAAATAAAGTCGATCTCTTGCCCTGTCTTCTTTTGATAATATTGAATAGTACCCTGACTTTTCAATTGTGCGGCGATCGCATTTTCGAACACTTGCCCACTGGAGACTTGCATCCCGGCTAATACCTGAAGGATACCTGTGTCTGCGAAATATAGCTTGGTTTGCTGTGAGATCTCCTTATCAATATTTTTTGTAAAGGGCCTGGCCTGATAGATCAGGTAGGTATATTCCAGCAATTGGATATAGCTCGCGATTTTTTGACGGTTAATACCGGTAACGCTACTGATCTTGGTATAATCCACTTTGTTACCCGTACGGGCAGCCAGCACCTTGATCAGTTTATAAAGGTCCTCACTCAGCGAATAGTCGGCCAATAATTTGACATCAATTTCTATGTAGGAATTAATAATATCTTTCAGTAACTCCAGTTTGTCGGCTTGATTCTCTTCCAATACCACCTCCGGAAAACCGCCAAAACGGATATATTCTGCGTACGCTGCTGAAAACCTGTTGTACCATGCCCTGTCAAAAGGTTTCCAGGCATATTTTTCAATACTTGGCGGAGTCAGTTCCTTAAAAGCCAGGAACTCACTGAAGCTTAGCGGATACATTTCAAAAATACGTTTCCTACCGGCAAGGCTTTCAGAGAACCGGTTTTTCATATAATAAGAACTTGATCCAGTCACGATAAATTTGACCCCATAAGTGTCATAAAAATATTTGATCACACTGGGTAGGTTTTCCACCAACTGTATCTCATCGAGCGCAACGATCGCGGGCAGCGAAAAATCGATGCCCATTAATTCCAGTTCACTTTTAATACCTTCATAATTAGTGGCATTAAAAAGCACACGGATTTCGATCCTTTCACAATCAAGATAAAGATGGTTGGAAACTCCCAACTTTTTTAAGATATATCTTACAGCGGTACTTTTGCCAACCCGACGCATGCCGGTAATGACGGTAACTTGTTTTTTTTTACAATGATCCAGCAGGGCAGTATAAATTAATCTTTCTTTCACGATGTAAATATACTCAAAAAGAAATACTATTTGATTTATTTTTCATCATATAGTATATAAATCAATCTTATGTTATTTAAAAATAGCCCCCCAGTACCCTTTGCAAGGGCTTGCTTAGTTAAAAGACCGCCTGAACTCGAGTGGAGACAGGTTGGTTTTTGTTTTAAATAGCTTACTGAATGACTGTGGATGTTCGAACCCCAATGCATAGGCTACCTCACTCACTGAAAGCGTAGTAGTAGAAAGTTTTTCTTTTGCCTTTTCAATCAATTTATCATGAATGTGCTGCTGTGCGTTTTGACCGGTAAGTGCGCGCAGCATATCGCTTAAATAGCTGGGCGACAGATGCAGGTTTTCGGCGAGATATTGTACGGTTGGAATACCTTTGCTTAAAACATGTTCGTTGCCAAAGTAACCCGTCAGCAAGTCTTCCAGCCTTTGCAGTAAATCATGACTTACCATCTTACGGGTAATGAATTGGCGCTTGTAAAAACGGTTGGCATAATTTAGCAGCAACTCAATTTGGGATACAATAACATCCTGGCTAAAATCGTCTATCCGGCTATTCAGTTCTTCTTCCATGATCCTGAAAATAGAAATGATGGTAGCTTTTTCGCTTTCAGAAAGGTGTAACGTTTCGTTGGCCGAGTAAGAAAAGAAACCGTATTGGCTGATCTTTTTAGCTATGGGATAGCCTAAAAAGAAATCCGGATGAATTAGCAAGGTATACTCCGAACATACCGTTCCCTCGTTATCGCCGCTACCTATAACCTGGCCGGGAGAAGCAAACAGCAAGCCGCCTTCGTCAAAATCATAATAGCCCTGGCCATATTTCAATTTGCCGCCAAGTTTTGGCTTGTAAGAAATTTTATAAAAACCCAACACATGATTATGAGACGGCTGGTGTAGTTGTACCCCGGAATGCGCCCCATTGATTATACTTATCAATGGGTGTTTGGGATGAGGCAGGCCGAAGGCCCGATGGGCATCGGATAGCGTTTCAAATTTATGCAGACTTTTTTCGTCTTTTTTCATTTCAAAACAAATATAATCATAACCGGCAACCATTTTAATTACCGGTTATGATCTGGTTATTACTCAGCTACCTTTTGGGCCGAACTGGAAACGGCGTCCCATTTTTCCCATAAGGCCAGCCGATCTGCGTAAGCAGCGCGTACCCATGGCAAATTTTGGCTACCCAGGTTAAACCGCAACGGCGGGTTTTCCGCATCTACAACCTGGAAGAGCGCTTGTGGAGTGGCATTAGGGTCGCCTCGTTCCATATCTTTTAATCTTCCGAAAAACTGGTTTTTAAAATCCGAGTATATTTCCATGCCGGCTGCAAATTTCAAAGAGTCCTGGCTACCGAATTCAGTAGCGTATGCACCCGGTTCAATAATAGTTACGTTGATGCCGAAGTCTTTTACCTCTGCCGCCAGGCTTTCATGAATAGCCTCAAATGCCCATTTTGACGAGCAGTAGTAACCAATTACCGGCAGGGTAACGTGTCCAAGATTGCTGGATGTGCCAAGAATATGACCCCCACCTTGCTCCCGAAGCAACGGTAAAGCAGCCTGGATAACAGCAATTGCCCCAAAGATGTTGGTTTCATACATCGCCTTAACATCTTCGGCACTCGCCTCCTCAATAGTACCCACTAATGAATAACCGGCATTGTTTAGTACAATATCCAACCTTCCGAAATGGGCATGTGCCTGGTTTATGGCTGTTTTTGCCTGGCCAGGCTTGGTTACGTCTAATTCAAGGGTTAACACATTTTCGCCATATTTCTCTTTAAGCCCGGCTAAACTATCTGCTTTACGTGCTGTTGCAGCAACTTTATCGCCACGCTCAAGAGCGGCCTCAGCCCAAACACGTCCAAAACCACGCGAAGCGCCCGTTATGAACCAAACTTTACTATTCAATTTATTTTCCATGTTCCTTATCTTTTAAATTATTTTGATGAAACAAAGATGAGGAGTACTAGCCGGCCGTGCGTAGCCTAACCGGGGGTATTTGTAGCCTAATTGCGGATTTAGTTGAGTACTATCAGCGTTTGATAATATGACAGGATTCTTAATTGGAAGCAGGCACGTATTTAACTTAAACTAAGGCTATATATCTAAAATCTATTTCAACATGGAGTTTTGGCGTAATATAAAAATTTATATCACGCCAAAACTAACTTTTTTTATATAGTTTTGGCGTGATATAAAAGCCTGCAACTTATTAAACAATTTATGGAAAACGTAATTGGTAGAACTGAAGAAAAAGCTCTCATAAAAAGAATTGAAACTTCGGCGGAGCCTGAGTTGCTTGCAGTATATGGTCGCAGAAGAATTGGAAAAACATTTCTGATCAGAAACGGATTTAGCCAAGGTCTGACTTTTGAGTTTTCAGGCACTCACAATGCTACACTCAGCCAGGAACTGGAAAGCTTCAGCCTGGCATTAACCAATGCAAGCGGCGGGATCCAGCTTGCTAAGCCAACCAGCTGGATACAAGCATTTCAAATGCTGATTCAATATCTCACACCTTTAGTAAAAAAAGGGCGAAAAGTGGTTTTTTTTGATGAATTTCCCTGGATCAATACACCGCGGTCTGGTTTCTTACCAGCGTTTGAAAATTTTTGGAACAGTTGGGCCTCTAAAGAAAAAAATCTTGTGGTTGTGATCTGCGGTTCTGCTGCTTCATGGATGATAAAGAAAGTGATCAATAACCGCGGTGGTTTACATAATAGGGTAACACGAAGAATACGCTTGTTGCCTTTTACGGTTGCGGAAACTGCCGCATATCTAAAAGCAAAGAAAGTTAAGCTCGATAAATATCAAATATTACAAATCTATATGGCAATGGGCGGGATACCGCAATATCTAAAAGAGATAGAACCGGGATACAGCGCCGCACAAGTAATCGACAAATTATGTTTTACCAAAGATGGATTGCTAAACGATGAATTTAAAAACCTTTATTATTCATTATTTGATAGCGCAGAGAATCACATCGACATTATCAGAGCCTTGGCTCAGAAAGGTAAAGGGTTGACCAGAAATGAAATTATTGAAACTTGCAAGCTAACTTCGGGCGGGTACACCACGCAGTTGCTGGATGAGTTAAAAGAATCTGGGTTTATTACACCATATATACCTTTTGGCAAAACGTCCAAAGACAGTGTTTACAAACTGACTGATGAATACTCCCTCTTTTACATCAAGTTTATTGAAAACAGCAGGGCCAGAGGTCAAGGTACATGGTTAATGTTCTCCACTGGTACCTCATGGAAAAGCTGGAGCGGGATTGCGTATGAAAGTATATGTATGAAGCATATTGATCAGATCAAGAATGCAATTGGAATTAAAAATGTTTATTCTGAAGTTTCTGTTTGGAGATATCAGCCCAAATCACCTGAAGACCAAGGCGCACAAATAGACATGCTAATTGACAGGGCAGATAAGTGCATCAATCTATGTGAAATGAAATTTTCCTCAGATACATTTGAAATAACAAAATCATACGCAAGGGAACTTGAAAATAAGCTTAAAATATTTCATGCGCAAACCAAGACCAGGAAATCGTTATTTATGACCATGGTAACTACCTATGGAGTAAAAAACAGTGATAGTTATCCTGGATTAATACAGCAGCAAATCACTATGGACATTCTGTTTGAACTTTAGATTTTACACAAATATTGCTTATTATCCATCAAATTTTTATGCCAATCATCGGTATTTGTGCCACCCAGTTTTAAGATACATTTAAACCAAATGCAACAATTTAAATATTAAGCATTTACACATGTTTCTACTTAGATAAAAACGAAACAATCTATATTGAACACCTTCTGAGAACTATACGGCTGTATCATAAAAGACAAAAGCCATGGATTCTTCCATGGCTTAGGATAGTGATTGTAAGATGTTTCTACCAAAAGGATTGTGAACAAACCTGCCGGATAACTAAGGGTTGACTACTATTAAACTGCTCCCTTCAATAAACCACCTTCGGCCCTGATGGCAGCACCATTGGTAGCCGAGGCCAGCGGACTGGCCAGGTAAGTGACCATGTTTGCCACTTCGCCGGTGCTCAGGAACCGCTGGATAATGGAAGTGGGCCGGATAGTTTTAAAGAAATCTGCTTCCACCTGTGCAATAGTTTTGTTTTGATCTTTGGCCAGGTTATCAATAAAGCCGCCAACGCCTTCTGATAATGTAGGCCCCGGCAGCACAGAGTTTACAGTAACCGCGGTACCTTTGGTTAGTTCAGCCAGACCGCGGGCAACTGCCAACTGGGCGGTTTTGGTCATACCATAATGTATCATTTCTTCGGGAATCTGCACGGCCGACTCGCTCGATATAAAAATGATGCGCCCCCAGCCATTACTTAACATTTGACCGAAATAAGCTCGGGACAAACGGATACCGCTCAGTACATTTATTTCGTAGAAGCGCAGCCAGTCTTCATCGGTGATATCTGCGAAAGCTTTGGGCTCAAAAATGGCTACATTATTGATCAAAATGTCTACCTGTGGTAATTGACTAATCAAATTGTTAATAGATTCGAGGCTCTTAAAATCAGCCGTTATGCCACTTACCTTATCATTGGCACTTTCGGTTTTAATTTGTGCTACTGCTTTATCCACCCGTTCTGTAGTGCGACCATTGACGATAACTTCGGCGCCTTCCTTAGCTAATTGAAGAGCAATGGCATAGCCTATACCGGCTGTGGAGCCTGTGACCAGCGCTTTTTTGTTTTGTAACTGCAGATCCATAATATTTAAAAATTAATGCGATATAAAACTAATATTGTTATTTAATTGAGAAAACATAAGCCAGATGTACCCGGTCTATGCTCCTTGCCATGCTCAACATCGTTGAATTGGTTTGAACTTTCTTATTGTACACCCACATCGTGATAACTGCCCCTGCTTAACAGCTACATAGGGCCAATTGTTGACGCCCGGGCTTAATAATTACTTCATTAAAAATGCCAGCAGGTCTTTTTGAACCTGCGGTGTGTTTTCCTGCACAACCCAGTGTCCCGAATCCTTGATGATAGATTCTTGTACATTGGTGGCCACCAGCCTGGTGTGTGTTGCAAGAAAAGCGCCTGCAAAATGCTCTGAGCCCATAGCCAATACCGGCATGGTTAATTTATGCCTGGCAAGTTCAACATTGTCTTTTGCATCCTGGTTAAAATACCCGAACCAATGAAATGCGCCGGTAGTTGCGCCGGGCACCGAATAGGCGCGGATAAATTCATTACGTTCGGCTGTGGTAAAGGCATTTTTTTTGAAACCTACCACCGGCCAAAAATCTGTTAAGAAAAGACCTACTTTACCTGATACCAATTCTCCGGCGTGTGGCTGAGCGAAAAAACCGAACCACCAGGCCTGGGCCTTCACCTGGCTCCATACCGGCTCAATGCCCGGTAGCAAAGCATCCATTAAAGCAAGCTTTTTTACATCATCAGGAAACTGTGCAGCGTATGCATAGGCTACCATAAGCCCAATATCATGGCCTACAACGTTAACATGCTGATAACCTAATTTTTTCATTAGTTCATGCATATCTACCGCCATATTCTTTTTATCATAACCTGCCGTGGGCTTGCCCGATTCGCCAACACCGCGCATATCGGGCGCAATAACGGTATAGTGTTTTGATAACTCGGGCAGCAGCCTGTTCCACATATACCAGTTTTGGCCAAACCCGTGTATCAGCAACAAGGGCTCGCCCTTACCGCCTATCACGTAGTGGATTTTTACATTGTTTACAGTAGCATATTGGTGTTTGAAATTTGATGGCGGATTAGCCGGGCTAACCGCAAAAACATTACCCATTAAAGCGGTGAACAGCAGGGTGACTAACAGCTGTTTCATTGTTGTTTTGATTTTCATGATTTTATTATTTTGATATGGATTAATTGATTACCGGTGCTTGCCGGCGCTGATGTCTTTATATGCATTAGGCAGGTTGTAGTTATCATGCAGCCAATGGAAGAGTACGTAGCCTTTATCATAGGCTTTCATGGTTACGGTGGCTTTGGTCTGTTCAAGGGTGAGGCCTTTGTCTACTGCCATCTCTACTTCCTTTTTTAGTTCCTCCACGTAATCAATGGTATATTTTATTCCGGCTTTGTTAGTAATACGGCCGTGGCCGGGAATTATAATGGCATCATCAGGCAAAAAGTCATACACTTTTCTCAGGTTGGCAACAGGCTCCAAAAAAACGCCATCGAACAGCCAGGGAATGGCCGGACTTTCGGCAATGAACGGGTTGCCTGCCCAAAACACTTTTTGATTAGGCATCCATACAAACAAATCGGCCTGGGATTGAGCGGGGCTGATATTCAGCAGTTCGACAATTTTGCCGCCCCCCATATCTACTTTCAAATTACTGTTCTTAGGTATCACGATATCCGCCGGCCTAAAAACCGTATTTTCAATACCCCTGCCTGTGCCAAAAAGGCTTACCATAAATGCCTTGATCCCATTATAATTTTTTGAGAGATTTTCTTTCGCAAATTCATTTTGAATAATTCGGGTAGATAAAGGCAGCAAATAATTACTGAAACAATGGTCACCGTGATCGCTGGTATTAACGGCATAAATAATTGGCTTGTCGGTTACCGAACGAATAAGTTTAACCTCCTGATCGTAAAGACGTTTAGTCATCATAACCTCAATCAACAGTACGCCTTTATCTCCTACGATAAATCCGCCTGTTGTAGCCTGGGGGATACCTTTGGTGGTTTCTTCCCCGGCGGTGGCCGGAATGATGGCATAAATATCCGCAGCAACTTTATGCAGCCCCAGGGTTACCTTATTGGCATCCCAAATGGGCACCACCGGCGGCATTTGGGCAAAAACACTGTTGCTGAACAGCAGGCAGGCCGTTAACAATCTGATAAATGTTGTTTTCATAATGATTTGAAGTTGGTTTTTATCTTTGGTAAGCTCCGTAATAATTAATTGGCGACCAATCTGGAATTGCGCGCGCTATTGGTGGGCACTGCGCGGCATACTTACCAGCAGCGTATACCATCTTGCCGTTAACAATGGTCATCAGCGACGAAATGTGCTTTACCTTTTCTGGAGCTGCACTAAAATAATCGTCAGAAAGAATGACCATATCGGCATACATACCTTTCACAAGTTTGCCTTTAACGTCCTGCTCGCCAGAGCACCATGCGCTGCCTGAGGTGTAAAGTTTTAGCGCAGTGAACTTATCCAGCACCTGGTCTTTTGGCCAAAACTGCATACCTCCAATGGTTTTACCGGTTAGCAACCAATGCAAGGCCATCCATGGGTTATAGGTTGAAATACGAGGCGCGTCGGTACCCATACCCACAGGGATGCCCATAGCCAGCATTTTTTTGATGGGCGGCAACTGGGTTTTAGGCTGCCCGTACATTTTGTTATATAGTTCGCCCTGATAATACATGCGGAACTGTACGGCTATTCCCCCACCCAATGCTTTTACACGGGCCAGTTCACTATCAGAGATAGTTTCGGCATGGTCAAAAAACCAGCGCAGGCCATTGAAAGGCGTGTCTTTATTTACTTTTTCAAACACGTTTAGCATACGGTCAATGGATTCGCCATAGGTAGCATGCAGCCTAAATGGCCAACGGTTTTTAACCAACAACCGGATAACCGGCTCCAGGTCGCTTTCCATTTCCGGGGCCAGTATTATGCGCGGTTCCAGAAAGTTCTCAAAGTCGGCACCCGAGGCGATAAGGTTTTCACCGGCTCCTTCCATAGCGTAGCCATTAGCCATAAGGATATGATCATTCTTGTTTGGATAAGTTTGCCCTATCCATTTTTCGTAATCGGCTAATTCCTTCCCTTTTTGTTGCGCAAATAAATAATAGGCAGTGCGTACAGTTAGCTTCCCGGCCTTAGCCAACGCCAAAGAGGCCTGGTAATCGGCATCATAATTCTGCGATCCGCCGGCGGCGTCTACCACACTGGTGATACCGAAGCTGTTAATCTCGCGGTAAAAATGTTCAGAACTGTTAACTCGTTCTTCGGGCGTAAGTTTGCCGGTGAGCGCCAGCGTGCGGTATATTGCCATTGGTGTTTCTTTAGCATACAACAAACCTGTTGGGTTGCCCTGTTCATCAAGTTCAACCAAACTGCCGGGATAGTCGGTATGTTTGTCGTAACCCAGCGTCTCAATGCCCTTTTTATTCAAAAAAGCCTTACCGTATAGGTAAGTAATGAACACAGGCTTGTCAGGAACTGCGGCATTGATCTCATCTATGGTTGGCTGCCTTTTTTCGGCAAACTGGAATTCATTCCAGCCGCCAACCACTTTCACCCAAGCACCGGGCGGTGTCCTGGCGGCCTGCTCCTTCAGCATTTCCATGGCGCGTTTAAGCGTTTTAACGCCGTCCCATCGCAGTTCCATATTAAAGTTCAGGCCTTCCCTGATTGCGTGCATATGACTGTCATTCAGTCCCGGGATTACGGTTTTGCCGGCAGCATTAACCAGCTTAGTTGAATTATTTTTATAGGTTTTAAAGATAGCCTGGGTGCTGCCTGTCGCCAGGATTAAGCCATTTTTTACAGCAATCGCTTGTTTAAATTCGCCCGGACGGGCCATCGTCGCTATTTTTCCGTTGTAAACTATCAGGTCGGCTTTTTGCTGAGCTGCGGCTGTTAGCAACGTTACCAGGAACAATAAGGTTAGTAATTTTTTCATGGTCTTATTTTTTTGTTAACCAGTTTAAAATATATTCTGCTATCTCCTGCCAGCCAGGCTGGCCCAGCACAAAGTGGTTTCGCCCGGGGAATTCCTTGTAATCGGCCACGGACTGGGCATGGCTGTATTTTTTATAGTTTGTATAGTTGAGCGAGGCCGGGATGAAATTGTCTTCGCTACCGGAGAGAAAAAGAAGCGGTGCATGCGGCTTTGCAAAATCCACCTTAGCAGCAGGCGTTGTGGCATCGCGCACCAGCAGCTTCGACTCCGGCACCAATAGCTTGTAATAAGCATCCTTTTGCACTTCGTAAGGCATACCATTTGTAAAAGCATATTGCCATTCGGGGAAAGACATCAGGTAGGTTTTACGGGTATTGGTAAAAAAACCCAGCGCGGGCCAGCCGGCTTTATAAAAGGAGAACTTGAAAGTAAATATACCCTGCGGCTGAAGCGAATGAATGGCGATACCCGCTGCTGCCAGCCCGTTTTGCACCAATAACTGGGTGATAAGGCCGCCCATAGAGTGGCCTATCAGGATGGGTTTTTCCGGCAGGGCCCTCACAAAGTCTCTGAAATAAGAGGTTAGCTTATCCAGGCGCTGGCTGGCGACATCGGCATCGGGGTGCAGCTGGCGCAATGTGCAGGCCGGGGCATCTTTGTATGGCCAGGCCGGTGCAAATGTTTGATAGCCGCGTTCTTCAAAATAGCTTTTCCATTCGGCCCAGCAATCACTACTTACAAAGGCACCGGTAATAAATACCACAGTTTTTGAGTTAATTTTTTTCATGATTGGTTTAGATTTATTGCATTACCGGCTTGACAAGTAAACCACCGTTGATGGGAATTTTTATACCGGTGATAAAAGAAGAGTTATAGGAGTTTAGATCTCCCTGGTGTGATTTGTAACCGGTTACCGCTAACGCTGATGCGACCTTGTTAATCGCCGACGAATTTCTGCCGGTAACTATAACGGTTGCATCTTTTGCTTTAAATAGTTTTGCCGTAGCATAACCTATGCCGCCGTTCCCGCCAGCGACGATAGCTATTTTTTGGTTTAACGTGTTCATGATTTATGATATTTGTTATGAACCACCTGGTACAATCCAAAAGCCACTTATCTAACACTTTAAAAATCAACAACTTATTTTTTGTCGATATATCTCATTAGCGGTATGTCGTTAAAACGCCCACGTTTAGCAACGAAATAAGGTAACACATTCCATTTTGCCGTTAGCAGGTTTGCCGGCCATCATCATATGTTAACTGCTTAGCCCTAATATTCCGTTGGTAATTAACAATCCGCGATAGCCAACCTGGGTATCAATGGTATGGATATATTGATAGGAACCGGTAAGCATGTCATAACTACAATCGATCAAACTAACGCGCAGGTCCTTGATGGCAAAGTTCTCACCGTTTTGGGCGCATTGTACCTCGCCGCTTTTTAAAGGTAAAAAATCGTCGGTGTATCCAATTTGATGGAGGCGGATAACCCAGTTGGTTAGGGATGAGTTCAATTTTTTAAGAGATTGCTTTTTCATGTCATAATTATTTCCTTCATAAATGACAAGCGCTATTCCATTTATATAAATAACTAAAAATCAATTACTTAAAACATCAAGATTACCTATAAAAAAACGACATGTCGCAATTTCCGCCCCTCTCTTAACGATATGTAGTTAAATTAACTGATAACCCGATAGTTATCTGCTAAGTCGATGTTACCTGGGCAACAACGCTATTTCGTAGAAAAACCGGGCAAACTCCGAAATAAAGCGATAACCTCAATAGTACCAAAACACAACCAGTTGGTTTTTAAACAATTACCAACAAGGCACTACTATTGATTCTTTAGCGAACAATGAATAACAAAAATTAGCTATTTCTAAACTTATTGATCAAACGGCCCTATATCCCTACACCTATGAAAGCCATTACTACCCTATTTTTCGGTATAGTTTCCTGCACCTGCCTGGCACAGGAAACCTCTTTTAAACAATTGCGATACGATGAAAATTACGCCTATCTCGCAAAAGACACATCAGCCAATTGGTACAACCGGTTAAAATTCCAGCCTGTGTCTCAAAATAAAGCCGATTACCTCAGTTTCGGTGGCGAGGTACGCTACCAATATTTTCATTTTGACAACCAGGACTGGGGAGCCGCACCAGCGGATAAAGACGGCTTTATTTTAACCCGGTACCTTGGGCATGTGGATTTTCATGCCGGCAAGCACTTTCGTACGTTTGTGCAGTTACAAAGCAGTTTAGCCAGCGGCGAGGCAGAAAAACCGTCGCCGGTAGATCAAAATCTGCTTGATCTGCACCAGGCCTTTGTTGATCTGATGACTAAGGACTTAACGCTTAGACTTGGCAGGCAGGAATTATCCTACGGATCGCAGCGCCTGGTAGCGGTACGCGAAGCGCCAAACAACAGGCAGGCATTTGATGCGGCTAAACTGATGTATGGCAGCAAAAATCTCAAACTCGATGTATTTTACTCGTACTATGTGCCTGCCAAACCAAATATATTTGATGATGGCTTTAACAACGGAACGCAGTTTTGGGGCGCTTACGGGGCCTTTACCCAAATACCTGTAGTCAAAAATTTCGACATTTATTACCTCGGTATCCATAAAAAGGCGGCTACGTTTGATGACGGAAAAGGGGCCGAAACCCGTCATTCCATAGGTACACGAATATGGAGAACTACACCTTACTGGCAATATGACCTGGAAGGCCTTTATCAATTTGGTAATTTTGCCGCTGGCGCTATTTCGGCCTGGACCCTATCCGCAAATATTTCGCACACATTTTATCAAACTAAGCTAAAGCCACAAATAGGGTTAAAAACGGAAGCTATCAGCGGGGATAAAAACTATGGCGACGGCAGGTTAAATACGTTCAATCCATTATTTCCAAAAGGCGCTTATTTTGGTCTTGCAGCATTGATTGGGCCCTACAATTTACTTGATGCTCACCCATACTTTCAGTTTAACCTGACTAAAAAATTGGTATTTTCGGCAGACTACGATTTGTTTTGGCGCATGAACCGTAACGACGGGCTTTATGCGGTAAATGGCAAGGTTATCTATAGTGGTAAAGCAGGTAGTTCAAAGCAGATAGGCCGCCAGCTTGGGGGCGCACTGGAATATACCATAAACAAATACCTGTATTTACGGCAGGAAATAACATGGTTTAGCGCCGGCCACTTCCTGAAAGAAGCCGGGCCAGGTAAAGATATTTTAATGGCGGGCAGCACCATTACGCTAAAATTTTGAGCCGGTAATATTAATAAGATGGAAACTGAAAAATTGGTTAGGAATACAACGCTGCTATTATGTTTTGCAGCCGGGTTTTGTGATACGCTTACTTTTGTTGCCGCAGGCGAATTATTTTCGGCCCATGTTACCGGCAACTTTATTGTGTTTGCTTATGACCTTATTAAGCATAATAACCCGCATGACTGGCAAAAGCTGCTCACCTTTCCTGTTTTTGTGCTGGCCGTAATGCTGGGCGGCCGTATAGGCAAAAAATCGGCTAATATGTACGCGCTGTTAATTTTGGAAGGACTGTTGCTACTTATTAGCGGCATACTATCGGCGCTGTTGATAAACGGCGGGCAGATTACGGGCTGGCAGGTGCAACTAATTGTAATACTCATTGTAACGGCTATGGCGTTTCAAAATACGTTTGGCAAGCTGTATAGCAAAGCTACCTATGGTTTAACAACAGTAATGACCGGCAACGTAACCCAGGCTTCGCTTGATTTGATAAAAGGCATAACCACCCGCCCGGCAGATGCCGAAACATGGATAAGCTTCAAAAAACAGGCTACCTTAATTATTGGCTTTTTGGCAGGATGTTTTGCAGGCGCGCTTATGGCTAAACACTACGGGTTGGTTTCGGTTTTGCTGCCGGGCGCAATGATGCTGGCCTGGCTGGGAACAAATAATCTCTTTAAACAACAAGCGGCCTGATTTTGCTCCCTGCCTACGTACCAAAATCTTTCCGAATGCCCAGCTTTTTCATTTTAGAGTTGAGTGTGGTTGGGGGGATATTGAGTAAACCGGCCGCTCCGCCTTCTCCCCATATTTTGCCGTTACACTTTTTTAGCGCTGCCAATATGTGGGCGCGTTCTCCTTCAATCATGGTGGTAACCACGGTTTCGGCAGGCATAACAGCTATAGGTTGCTCTAACTGGGTAGGCAACACCATGCTATTAATCATGTCATCGCGTGTTAGCAATACATTACGCTCTATTAAATTTTCCAGCTCGCGGATATTGCCCGGCCAATGGTAACGTTTCATACTCTCCAAAACCTGCGGAGATATGCCGCGCACAGTTTTACCGGTTTTACGGGCGTAGATGTTTAAAAAATGCCTGGCCAGGTCGGCAATATCCTCTTTTCGTTCGCGCAACGGGGGCATTAGTATAGGAAAAACATTGATACGGTAAAAAAGATCGAGTCTGAAACGGCCCTCGGCCACTTCTTTATCCAAATTACGGTTGGTAGCCGCAATAATCCGCACATCCGTTTTGATGGTAACACGACCACCAATGCGTTCTATTTCTTTTTCTTGCAATACCCTTAGCAATTTCGATTGCGATTCCAGCGGCAATTCGCCTATTTCATCCAAAAATATAGTGCCTGTATGCGCCTGTTCAAACCGTCCAATTTTTCTTTCGTGGGCACCTGTAAATGCCCCTTTTTCGTGGCCAAATAGTTCAGAATCAATTAACGATGTGGGTAAAGCCGCGCAATTTATCCTGATGAAAGGTTTGTCTTTTCGGAGCGATAATGAATGAATACGCTCTGCTATTTTTTCTTTGCCGGTACCGCTTTCGCCCAAAATAAGTACCGATGAATTTGATTTAGACACCTGGACAACATTATCAAACACCGTTAACAACAAATGGCTACTGCCAATAATACCGCTGAAAGGATTTGGCTGCTCTGTTGCTTTAACCTGCTGCTTTGGGGTATAATCACTTAACTTGTTAATAAGTGGACTGTTAGGCGCATGCCGCATACTTTCCATAAAACTGGTTAACAGAAGCTGCAGCCTGTTGCATAACACTAAGTGATCGGCCTGGTAGGCGTCCGGCCGGCGGCTATAAAAATTAAAATAACACACTTTGCCATCGCTTAATGAAATAGGCATTGACAAATGCGACTTTAAGTTGTACGTATCGGCAAACAATTTTTTTAACGATGGTTTTTTCAGCAAAACTTCCAATTCATTTTCGTCATACCAGGTTGCTATCAGGTCGGTCAGGTCATTAGCCTTTAGTTTGGCCAGTTCATGCTGCTTGTGGTTGGTAACAATCATTAATTCTGTACCGCCTATCAACTGGTATTCATCAAAACCTATCCTCGAAAAGCCGATTTCATAAAAACTCCCGGTATCCTCCTGTTTCATACCTACCGACAAAAATTCAAAGGGAATATAGGGTTGTAAAGTTTTGCCTATCTGCAATATTTTATGCTCCCAGCCAATTGTTGAAGCCAGTATTTCGGCGGCTTTTTTTTGTAATACGGCAATTTGACGCAAACCATTTTCCAGTTGGTTTTCATAACGGTACATTGCTATATCCAAAGCAATTAATACATCTTTTTCGCGGAATGGCTTAATTACAAAACCATAGGGGTTGGTAACCTTTGCAGCCTCCAAAACCTTTTGGTTGGAGTTGGCCGAAATATAAATAAACGGGGTATTTATTTCGGTTAAACGATGTGCCAGATCTATGCCTGTAAGCTTCCCTTTTAAATAAATATCCAGCAATACAAATCCCGGCGCAAATTCATCAATCATTTCCAGCGCTTCTGTCACGCTGTCGGCAATACCGCAAACGTCGTAGCCTGCAGTTTTCAGGATATTGCTTAATACATCTGCAATAATAAACTCGTCCTCAACAACAAGAATTTTTTTCCTATTCATGACCTTCTAAGTTAGTGTTATTTCTGTTTTGCTGTAACCCTGTTAAATATTTCTGTTTTAAAATCAATATTTATTATACATCCCTGTTCGCTGATGATATCAAAACTTCCGCCCAGTTGCTTGGCCAATCCCCGCATTAAATTTATACCTAACGATTCAACTTTATTTATATTAAAGGCAGCAGGCAGGCCGGGCCCGTTATCGGCTATAGTTAACTGGTTGTTCCCGTCGGCTTTACTAACCAGTGAAATATAAATAGTACCGGCCTCATCGGGTTTGTAAGCGTATTTAATGGCATTTGTGATGGCTTCGTTCAGTATTAAACCAAGCGGCACTGCCTGCGCCACGTCCAAATAAAGTTCATCTATTTGTTTTTCGAACAAAATACGGTTATCAAGGCCGCAACTGTCTTTTAAATAACTGATCATTTCATCAATATACTCCTGCATACAAATCAGGTCGAGATTTTCGGACTGGTACAGTTTCTGGTGAATCAGCGCAATGGAGTGCATCCTATTTTCGCTATTCTGTATGGCGGCCAGCGCCTCGTCATTATCAATATAGGCCGACTGCCGCTGCAACAGCCCCATTACTATTTGCAGATTATTTTTTACCCGGTGATGGATCTCTTTTAGCAGCCATTGCTTTTCTGCCAATAGCTTATCTTTTTCATTAACAAGCGCGTTCAGCGCCACGTTGGTTCGCTGTTTTATCCT
The DNA here is from genome assembly GCF_007971525.1 of Mucilaginibacter ginsenosidivorax. Taxonomy (NCBI): domain Bacteria; kingdom Pseudomonadati; phylum Bacteroidota; class Sphingobacteriia; order Sphingobacteriales; family Sphingobacteriaceae; genus Mucilaginibacter; species Mucilaginibacter ginsenosidivorax. Next base: position 5,437,942 of record NZ_CP042437.1, on the reverse strand, counting down.
GTAACTATTAAAAATCAAGCATATTAAAAAAATAAGCAGCACGCTAATTGCCAGGGTAAGGTTGCGCGTATTGTTGGCCCGTACAGCCTTTTCATGTTGCAGTTGGCCTTCCTTTGTTAAGAATTTGATATCGCGTTCCTTTTGCTCAGTTTCATACTTAATCTGCAACTCCTGAATTTCCCTGCTTTTATTACTATTAAAAATAGAATCGCTAAACTGCTTAAATAAATATTGATGCTGTAGTGCCGATAAATAGTCCCCTTTTGCTGAATCAATTTTATAAACTATAAAGTGATAGTCCCTGGCCCTGGTGACAGCGGCATATTTGGGAATGTTTTCATCAAGGTAAAATGCGGCCCGATCAAATTTTTTTTGCGCTATATAAAATTTGGCAATATCATATTTAGCCAAAGAAACAATCTCGTCCGATTTGGTTTTGGGATAAAGCCTCATCATTTCAACATAGGCAGCTTCTGCATTTTTATAGTCTTTTAAAGCTTCGTAACAATAAGCCTTTATTTGTGTAATAATAGCTTTATCGTAATTATCATCCGGCGGGTGCCTTTTTTCTATGCCAAGCGTAAGGGCAAGCGCTTCAGAATATCTTTTCTGCTTTATCAGCCCTTTAACAATAAAACCGGCTGTCCTGTATTTTTGCTGAAGCGGTAAAGGAAGGTTTTCGCGCAGGGCCAGCGTTTTTTTATACCAGGTAATACTGTTATCGGTTTGCCCGAGTGCATCGTATACTTCGGCCAACTCGCCAAAAAGTACAGCTTGCTTTGCCGGCAGGTTGGTGGTATCGCGACTTTTATCTATCCACCTTATACTTTCTAAGATATAAAAAAGCGCTTTATTCATATTGCCACGATACCTGTGGATATGGGCCAGGATAAAATAAATAGCTTCCATATTGCTAAATGAGCTATTCCCGTATTTCTCAATGGCTTGTATGCAATCTTTTTCGGCCAAATATATAAGGCCGAGTTTAAAATGCCCGTGGGCAAGGTTGTACCTGGCCATAATTTCACGCTGCCTGTCATTGGTAGCTATAAATAAAGCAATAGCGTTGTTGTACGCCCCAATTACTTCTGTTGCCAAATTTGCGGGCACAAGGGGCCAGTTTGCCAATTCGGTTGTTTTACCAAACCTTTCCCATATATCAGCTTCCTGTTGTTTGTTGCCCTTTTTTTTATAAAAATCTACTACCTGCATAAAACATGCCTTTCCGCTGTCGAGCATATTCTTCGAGAGGTAAACTGTACCTAAACTGCACAGGCTTTCTAAGCGGCCGGAACCAGCCTCCACATGCAACTTTGTGCTTAAGCTGTTCTCCCTTTTAAAAAAAACAAAAGCGCTGTCAAGATCGGGCTTGTTTAACCTGAAGTGCCGCTCAAGGTAATAGCTTCCAAGTTGGTGAAGAATGTTTAGCTGATTGGTATCCGGCCTGGCCGTTTGTAATTGGGCAAGCAGGTTGCTTACCTTATCCTTAGGCGCCGTTTGGGAAAAGCTTGGATAGGTTGCAGCAATAAATAATGACAGAAGAACCGTCGCTTTAAGCATAATTTATTGTTAATAGCCAATTGCTTCTGCATCCGGCAACTTGTTGATGAAGTTTCCCGGATCTGCAATTAAACCTGGCTGTCATTTAAAATTTAAAATCCATTACCTCGATAATTATTGCCGTTCCGGCGGCAGGTTATAACTGAGGGGAATGCTTATTCATAAACCCTGCCACAACTTAGCGTAATAGCCGCCAGATTTTTATTAGCAAACACAATTACAAATTGAGATGTATTTTTATTTTGCGGCCTACGTAAAATATGTTACCGTGTAACGATGGCAGCGATATTTAGCTGCAAAACAACGATATATCGTTGTTTTAATAAGTGTTGTTTTATAATTTTAGCGTGTATGAAATGCTATTTTTATAACCAGCCCATGAGCATTTGACACCGATAATTTTCCACCAAGCTGTTTGCTTAAACCCCGCATGAGATTAAACCCCATCGAATTCATTTTCTCCAGGTCAATGTCAACGGCAAGGCCCCGGCCATTGTCGGCTATTTCCAATAAATAATCGTTTTCCCCGGTTTGCTCAAGGGCCACCCGTATATAACCATCCCGATGACCGTTAAAAGCATATTTAATTGAATTGGTAATAGCTTCGTTCAGAATAAGGCCCATAGGTACGGCAATATTTACTTCAAAGTTGATATCGGCAACTAATTTCTCAAACCTGATGCGGTTGCCCAAATCAAAGCATTCCTGCAGGTACCCAACCATATCGTTTATGTAATCAATCATGTTTACCAGCATTAAACTATCTGACTGATACAACTTTTGGTGTATAAGGGCTATTGAATGCATGCGATGTTCGCTATTGCGAATAGCTGCCAGCGCTTCTTTATTATTGATAAACGACGATTGCCGCTGAAGCAAGCTCATTACTATTTGCAGGTTGTTTTTCACCCGGTGATGAACCTCTTTTATCAGCCATTCTTTTTCTTCCAATAAACTATCTTTTTCGCTCACCAATTGGTTCAGTTCTTTATTCTTACGATCTATCTCAATAGTTTTTTTTTGGTTTATGCGATGGCTATTGTAAAGTAAGCCTACAACAATTAAAAGCACACCAATACCTATCAATGTAATATTGCGTGAGTTGGTGGCATGGTTCGCCTTTTCATACTGTAACTGCCGGTCTTTTGTAACGGATACAAGGTCGCTCTCTTTCTGATCGGTGGCGTATTTTATTTGCAATTCTTCTATTTGTCCGCTTTTTGTGGCATTAAAGATCGAATCGTTCAACCGTTTATACTGCTGAAAATACTTGATAGCAGACCAGGGTTTCCCAGCAGCAGAATCTATTTTAAAACGCATTAAATTGATATTCCTTTCGCGGGATAAATTAAAATTCCCCTCGTTCAAATCTTTCAGGTAATAAGCCGCCTTGCTGTATTTTTTTTGTTGTACATAAAAATTGGCAATATCATACGTACCTATCTCTCGCAGGTAACCGGTACGCGAGTTCCTGTAATACATCATCATTACCAGGTAGTATTTTTCGGCTAACTTATACTGCATAAGCCCATCATAACAATATGCCTTTACCTGGGCGGCCATACCTCTCACGTCATCGTCTTTTGGTGGGTACCTTTTTTCCAGATCTATGATGTAGCTGAGCCCTTCGGCACTGCGCCCCCGTTTGTTGAGGTTAAGCGCCAAAAAACCAGCCGTCCGGTATAAGCCCGCCGGTGATGTGTTGGGTATATTTTCCCGTAGCGCCAATGTTTTTTTATACCATTGTATGCTTTCGTCTACTTGTCCCAGTTCGTCATAAATCAGTGCCAGTTCGCCATATAGCACATCTTTATTAACTGTATCTCGTAACCGGTCCATACGGTTCATCGCTTTCAGTAAATAAAAGAGCGACATGTTGTTATTGCCCTCATCCCTATAAATCTGTGATAAATTTGCACACAGCGCATTAATCTGGGCAAAGCTGGAGGTTTCAAATTTTTTAATGATATCTATAGACCTTTTCCTGTAATACCGATTATAACCGCGGGCACTAAAAAACGTGGCTATAATAATTCCCCTTTCAACAAGAGCGCCGGTATCCCCGGTGGTTTCCAGCAATCTTATACCTCGGTTATAGTATTTTTCGGCTATTTCGGCTGCCAACTCAGGATTTCTTTTTCCGGTATCTGTCATTTTATTTAACACATTCTCGCCGAATTCCAACCACGTTTGCGCCTGCTTAGCAGTTTCCAGCTTTGCTTCATGTGCCTGCGCCACAAGCGTGTAGTATCTTTCGGCAAAAGGCAGGTTATTGCGTGCCAGGTACACATTGCCCAATTGCAAATTACACCTGTTTACCTCGGTGCTTCGGTGTGCCGCTGTAGCCATCAGGAGTGCTTTGTTCAAATAAAACTGCGCACTATCTAAATGATTTTTTTGATTATAATGCGATAAATAGTAAAGGCCCAATTGATATAAAGCCTTAATACGCGATGTGTCAGGCTGGTGATGAACTGATTGCGTATACAATTGCTGCTTTAGCTCCTGGGCGGGGCAAAATCCTGGCAAAATCAGCATTAAAATTGCTAACAGGATTGTAAAATATTTGCAATTGACAGCCACCGTTAGCCAGCAGTTTTTTGGGATATTCGCCTTTCTGCCTGCTTGTTGGGCAAGGGCTGGTAACTGATGACCCATTGAATTTATTTTTTGAAAGTTAAGTAGTTAACGAGTTGGTGGCGAACATGCTTACCCAAATAACATACCAATATAAACATTTTTGTTTCCGGGCGTTATGCGAAATATATCACATGATTTAAAAAATCTATTTATAGCATACCGCTAACCAATAACAGCATATTCATATATATTATTGATTACCAACCAATAATTAATAAAAAAAATAAAATCGTTCTTCGTGATGATTAAAAAAAATCAATCATCATCACAAAATAAGAAGCCGACAAAAAATCAGGTAATTTGCTGCAATTAAGAACCCTAAAGATAGATTGAATTTATTTTTTTTACAGCTTACTTGCCGATACAGAAAGTAATGACACACTGATTATCAATCAATTAAAACATCCAAGATACAAATCAGTAACAAAATGTTTGACATTTTTTCCGGCCCCTAGATTATGCAACTTGTACCTATTGTAGTATTTCAAAAGTAACATTTATTTCTTGGATTTATGTTTTCAGCATTCACAACGCAACGTGAGAAAATAATTTTTACTCACTCCGCTTTTTGGTTGGGATTGAATTCGATTAGGGAAAGGTCGAAATACGTCCGGAAACTCCTGAAGATCCTTTTCGGTGTGCTGACGTCGTTAGTCAGCATTATTTTAAGAATCGCCCCCCGCATGGCTCTTCAATCATGAAAATATTCGCTGCGTTTTGATTTTGTAGTTATAAAGCAATTATAATGAACTTAGCGAATTCGGATTTCGTTTCCACTCTTGAAAATCGTAAAACGGAAGTCCCTTATAATTTTTTGTAATGAATGGAAAAGGGATTTTCTCACTGGTCAAAAAGATCGACTTGATCTGATAATCAGCTATGTTGATTAATTTATACACACTCACTATTTCAGCGAGGTTAGCAACCAGCCATTTATGCCGCTTTAAATGCTTGCCAATCCATTCTGATTCGAACTTTTTCAGTTCCGACGCAAATTCACTGGTGATCCTGGCGGGGGTGACATGTTTACATTCAACAGAAATGATTTTTTTTAAATTCAAATCGATAATGAGAATATCGATATCTCCGTAATTCTTATCCGCTTGAAGCTTGCCCCTTTCGTCAATCTTTACCTCACGGTCAATGATGTAGTGATCAGCTGCGGTAACTTCAGTAAGCCACGCGAAAACCGCTCTCGTAAACCGTTTCCCTTTTTCATGAAGCAGCGTACTGATATAAGACTTCATTGCAGCACTCCGGGCGTTATAACGGCCATCCGAAATGATATCATCCAGGTACTGGTAAGAGAGCAACGCCTGGCGCATTCCCCAATAAAATAAGTTTTGCCCCCCGATGACTATCTCCATAATCGGCTTGCGCATGAGCGATAAACTTCTTGTATATCTCCAGGGATAAATATCGGTTATGCGGTAGCCGTCCGGCAGGGTCTCCCATGTTCCGCGTGTTGAAAGGCTGAACTGTTGCAGAAATGAATCGATAAGTTCTTCTTTTAGCGGGTATCTTTCCTGTATCAGGCGAATTATTGACGCTCTGCTGCGTACCACAACCCCATCTGGTGTCTCAAATCCCTGATCAACCAAGGTCATCAGCATATCAAGATACGTCGACCAATTGAATCCGAATTCTGCTTCAAAAGCATGTTCTCTCGTGCTGTTGTCTCTCTTTTCTTTTACAGGAGACGTGCCAACTGCCTGCATCTCCTCTTTCGATACACGTTCGTCTATCGCCTCATTCTTTTTCGCAACATTATAAGGGCGGATGGATTCATTAAGGAATTTTTTTCCTGAGCCTACGCGTCCCGACGGTAAGACACCAAGATCCAGCTCGTTGACCCCAAAATTGAGCTCATCGCTGATAGTGCCCCAAACAATGATTTCTTTAGTGAGCGCCAACATCCGATCATAATCCTTGTTGTTAACCATCTTATTGCCCGATGGTGGGATAGCGACCACGATCTCAATCAGACAACGAAGTGCCAGCGTGGCCTCTTCAATCTCCAGGTTTTCGTCAATAATCTCTTGCCGCATCGACGGTACTCGTGAAAAACAGGCCAGTCTCGATGTTATCTTTTGTCCTGTCATATGTTTAAGGCGCCAAAGGGACTCGTTCATGGCGAGCAGGTAATGTAATAACGATTGGCTCGGAAAGTTGTTAATCATTTCCTTTAGAGCATTAAAATGATAGGCGACGATAGCATTGGACAATTTATTTTTCTCCCGTACGGTAACCAAGTCTCCTACCGGATACCCGGGTGCAGCGTTAAGCCCAAGATCATTGAGGATGGATTGAATCTCAAAATCCGCAACGAAACGGGGCTCAGGAAGTTGATGGGCATGCAGCATGGGATTTTTCAGGGTGTCAAATCCCATCATCATGGTTTTCTTTCCCTTCGGCGCATATTTTTCGATGATTTCATCTGCGTTCAAAAGTTGTTCCAAACCGCGGGAAGAAAGACAATGATTGTAGCCTGTAATCAGCCATCTTAAAATAACCCGATCATTGTTGTTGTTCATGCCATTGACCAGATAAGCGAGTTCAAAAGGCACAATTATCTCGATGAGCTGCGGCTTTGCCATTGCGGAAAAAAGTGGCAAAACTGTTTCCGGATCCCAGGCTTCATCAAAGGTATACCCGGCGTATTTCTCCTCATCTTTAAGGATCAGCTCATAGTGTATAATTATTCGATTTTCATTTACGAACGGGCGCTGCAGCTCTTCACCAATTTCCCACAACCAATAAGCAACTGATTCCATGAGCATCCAGGCTGTTTGACGGATAACCGGGTTACTGCGTTTAGAGAACTGCACATGTACCCAGAAAGAAACGTGGTCGTTTTCTACATATTGTCTGGGCAAAAGATTGCTTTCGTTTGGGAGATAGATATTTATTTCCCGGTGAGAAAATCGCTTTTCTACTTCGACCAGGGCGTTCGCTAAAGGTACCAAATGGATATCGGTTTTGTCCTGAGCCTCTTTTCTGAAGTCGTTGGCCAAACCGATATCGATCCAAACCGAAGGGTACCGGTGCTCATCTGTCAGATAAAAGCTGTCCTCATGGAGCTTGAAATATGCATAGGAGTCCAAAAAGCTAAATGATCGGATCTCGCCATGCAGGGCGTAGTCCTCTCGCGCGCGAAAGTAGTGCCAGAACCGTAAACCGTCTGACCCGGAATCCCGAAGCGTCACATAACGGAGGTCTGAGAACGTCAAGGCGACTATCTTATGCGCGGCCTGCCGGAGGGCAATGGCGAACTCCCTTCCTACCGGAGCATAAACGTCGAGATATAAAACCTCATGGTTCGGGTAATGATTTAACAGATACTCGCTGATAGCCTCTTTTCTCTTTAACAATACTTCGGCTGGAATAAAATGATTTTCTTTCGTAAAGAATATTTCTGTGTTATAGGATTTAAAAAGATCGGGAATAATGGTGATCCAGGCAAGTTTATCCTCATCGAATTTATAAAGCAGCTCGAGTTCAAACAGGGGGTGTCCACTTGATACTGCAGGCACATTTTCGATTTCATCAAAATCAATCCTCCTGATCAAATTCCTGACACGTTCTTTGAGCACTCGTTTGTATTCCGCCAGAAAACTATCCAATATTTTGTATTGGAGAATCTTTTTGACTATAAAATGTACTAAGGCTGCTGCAATCCCCTGTAAGTTAATGATGATCAATTGATTACCTATTTGGTACAGTGGCCGCGTGGCGACCGGGCTATTCATATGATCATCGGTAGCGATAAATGGGGAATTGGCCTTACATGTGAACGTATCGATGATGGCCTTCCGGATCGCTATGTCGTTTAGATCGGGCTTTAATATATCATCGTATAAAAATTGTACAGCAGCCAGGCCTGCTTCCTGTTGTTGCCTTGAAGGAAAAAATACGGGTTCGTGATGCCGTTCCGGGCTTGTCGAATTCCTCCGATAATCCATTCTTGCAGCTACCTGGTCACTCATGATTAAAAGCGCGCTCACCGCGAAAAACACTTCCTCTTTAAACGCTTTGGGAAATTTATTTTCGGTCATGAATATGGTATCGACCAGATTTCTCAATCCGTTATGGCTATCTGCGAACACTTCCGGGAATATTATAAAGTTTCCCCCATGGAAGAGGAACAACTCGGTAAATAAAATTTCCTGCGGATCTTCGATATTCCATGCGTCAGTTCCCGGTATGAAAACCCGTTCTAAAACTTCAGCCAGCTGTGCCGGGGAAATTCTCGCTGCCTGGTCGCCGGCTTCCATCCTGATAGCAGCTTGTAAAGCTGTTGTTATGCGTATACGCTGCGAATGATTTTCAGGAAAAACGTTCAATGAACTCAACAGGAGAATAATGCTGTCTTTTGAAAAATTGCAGAAGGCTTTGCTGAGTTGCGCGTATACATCATCCATTGAATAAAAATTTAACAACTTTAAATTTACTAAAATGATGGACACTATTTTTAACTTTATATGCAAATAGAGCAGGCTTAATTCAACATGAATGCAATTGACAAAACGGTAGGGTTTACTTACCAGAACGATAACTTAGAGATCAGGCTCGAAATTTCCTCGGCACCTGACGACCTCTTTATCGAAAACCTGGACCGGTCGAGTTACGAGGGCTATACGTACGTCGTTAAGATAAGCAGCTCACCTTCGATGCCCCGGAATTATCCGGATAAGCAGGAATTGATCTTCATCCTTTTTAATGGCGGCGATCAGTTGCTGGGCTATTTAGAAAATAATGTATTGAACAGTTTGCCGGAAACCGGGTTCACGCAGACACTTGGAGCAGTGATCCTGGAAGCGCTTTTATTGAACGATGACAACATGGTATACCACGCGGGAATTTGGTAAACAACCGGTTATCGCTTTTCGAACAGGAGGAAATGCTTACACAGGCGAATTACTAATCATTACGTTATTTGGCCACGGGGTGAAACCTTGATGGTTTTGAAATCGAATGGCACGGCATTTTTAAAATTCTCTTTGGACAGTTCCTGGTAAAATTGGCCAAACTCGGCTATAACCGCGCTGTCAGGCCCATCATACTTGTCGAGAAAATCACCGAACGCATCGAAACTGCCAAAGATGGTTGGAATGACACCGCTGATGAACATGCGGTCGTCCACGAAAGGCGGAAAATCTACAATAACCGGGAGGAAAGTGTCAATATGCTTGGCAATGGTGGCTATCATGACTTGATTAGCCTCATCGGGATAAATAGTTTCGCTTCGATACGCACCGCCCCCTGTAGGCGTCCATTCCTTGTAAGAACACGCATGGTACAAATTCCAAAGCTGATAATCCCAGGCTTTAAACTGGCTGACATAGCTGTAAAATAACTTCAGCACCATTTTTAGGCGTTCAGGCTTCGGAATCGGGAATGAAATTGATTCGTCAAAGCTCTTGTTCAGGTGCTCCAGGAATGTGGCGTCAAATGTGTAGGGAGACGTTGCGCCGGCAAACATGCGGTACAGAAAGGCGGCATAGTCTTCGTGTCTGTCGTCGTAAAAGCCCTTCGAAATCCGCTTTTTGTAATCACTAAGCAGTTCGGCAAGCTGACGATGTTCGAAGCCATATTGGCTGTTATTGTCCGGTTGCCGGGCAAAATAAAAGATCCCTTCTACTACCGTCTCGAATTGATGACGATCTTTAAAAGACTTGAGTTGTAAAAACCTGCGGAGCACCTCGAAGTTCAAATTTTCCTTGTTCCATTCGTCAATCTGCTTTTTCAATTCTGCAAATGTCCCGTTAATCGCCTTTAAAAAATCATCTTCCGAAAGCTTGCCTTCCAACATACTGTAAGAGAAATACAGCTCGAAACGGCTGGGATGGACTACGGAAAGATGGCTGCGAAACCGGGCAGTCAAAGTATTGACGCCGAACAGTCCGTCGATAAGCGCGACAATTTGCGGAATTTCGTATTCCTCCACAGACAAGCGGGAGGCATTTTGTTGCAGGAAAGCTTCGAACGCTGTATGCGCTTTCGTTAAAGTTGGCGGTTTAGCGCCATTACTGTCATTTTTTTTAAGCTGATAACCCTCGGTGCCGTTATGTTTGTCATCAATATGCAGGAAGGCGGACGATCGGCGATAAAAGGCTTCATAAACGGATGGGAACTTGAGCCGAAATATTTCCAGGCGGATAAATTCAGAAAAAACTACTTCGGTTAATAAGTTATCAAGGTTTAGTTTAATACCATTGCTGAGCCGCGTGACATCTCGCAGGGTTTCGATCCAACCCTGAAAGTAGTCCGGGTAGGCAAAAGCCGTACCGACAATTTCCTTTTCGATAACCTCATGATAGCCTTCGGGGTAATAAGCCTTGAGCAGATCTGCCAGTTTTCGCTGTATGACCGACGGATGAAAGTACGGCAGGTTTACCTCAATTTGAAATATTTTCTCCAGGAAATGGTTGTGGTTAAAAGCATTCATTGCTTTAATAGCTGTGAGTACGTAATCGCGGTCGTAAGCAACGATAAAAAACGTATTGCTAAAACTTGCAGTATTACGGATAAGCCGGATAACTTCGGCAATCTCTTCTTTGTCAAGCCGGTCGAGATCATCAATGTAAATAATAATCTTGCGGTCTATCGCTTTAATTTCCTTATTGATCTGCTCGTGCAGGTCATTGAGCGAGCGCTCGGGCGCGACAAGGCTTTTCAGTTCTTTCGCAAACTTTCCCCAGCCTTCGCTGTGCAGATTAAGAAGTTTGTCGGTATAAATATCAAGCAGTGCCGGTAACTGGGAATGGTAAGGGCGGATACCACGCTGGACCGTATCAAAAAAGTCCTGAATGATGGCTTTGGGACTAATTGAATTCCAGGGATCAAAGTTGATCACAATAATTGGCTCCTCCGCCATGTTCCTCTTTAACAAATCAAAAAACGAAGTTTTCCCGCTTCCCCAGCGGCCATTAATACCTATGGCAATGGCCGTCTCAGGACGACTTTGCTTAATGCGTGAAGCAACTGACCTGACGTAGGGTTCATAGCCCAGCAAGTCGAGCCTGTCCTTCCCCAATGAGCGGTCATCGTCAAAGCCGTTAGCAGCCTTAATCACGGGCTTTTTCAAAAAGCTTTGTTTACCTAATAACAAGGCATTGAGCAGCGTGATCTCTAAAATGAGATCTGTGTAATAAAGATGAATGTAACCCCTGAGCGGATGCAACACCCAAATATTCTGATCAATACGGTAATGAAGGTAAATCAGGCAAATGATCAGCTGCAGGACGAACGCTTTACGAGAGGCGACGAAGCTGACAGTACGGGAGAAGAATAGTAAAAGTATGTACGCAGCAACCAACCAGAAAATGACGTTATTGGTAGCGGTCGAACCGACTTTTGAAAGTATGGGTGTGACGATTGCGAGGCTGACCATCTCTTCAATCGGTTTATGGAAGAGTATCAGAAGGGCAATGGGTAAGCCGTAACTCAGCACCATTTTGTCGGTTAATACTTTTCTGACACGGACAATCCTGTTGTTATTTTTTATTGATGATTTGTTATTCATGACAAGGTTCTGCAGATTGGAAGGCCTGTAAAAATAAGGATTGCATTGATTATAATTCCCGTAACCACTGTTTAAGCATCACAAAATCTACAAGCCCAATCTCCTTAGATGAAAAAGACATTGCTCAACATAAGTAGTTTGCGGTGTGGTCTTCCAATTTTTCATATCCAAAAAATGGGTGTTGCTTCATCAAACCTGCCTTGCAGTGCTAATGCTTCGGCGAGGTGTTCCTGCGCGTCATAATGATATCCCGCATTTAGGGAGATAGCGACTTTTGCATTTTTTTCAGCGGCAGTAAATTCCCCTGCAAATAACTGATACCACGCACGCTTACTGTTAACGAAATATTCGGCTCGAGTACAAATGAAATTAATAATTACAGATGTATATTGCCAATCAGAACCATATATAAGTCAATTTATTAAAGTTTCAGATTACATTCTATTCATTTCGCGATGGTAATTAACATTCAAGACAAGTTCATCGGATACCCCCATATCATTTAGGCTTCCCTTCGGACGAAGAATTTCTAAGATGGTTACAATAGGTTGTTTTAACGATACTTCAAAACGAAAATCATATCGCATTAAACTTTGGGAAAGTCCAAGAGATCATTCAGACAGCTATCTATCCAACCAAATCATTATAGATTGGCTGATTGATCACAAAAAAGAATTGGGGCCAGTTATTTTTCCCAAGTTCCATACTGTATTAACCGGACCTATAAATAACAATTGTTTACAATTACAACGATAAAATAAAATTATAAACAATGTATTTATTGGAACCCGAACTATAGGAAATAAATATTTGTAATACATATATTTATTTTCCTTAATTTTAAGTTCGATAGCCAATGCCAATCTTAGGTACCATCAAAGGTTTAACTATGATATAGCATCCTTTACCCAAACCTATCTTAAACCATGAAAATTCACATCCTCGATGTCGGCAGAACGAAATATGGTGATTGCATCATCATTACGCATAATGAAAAGGTTATCATGATCGATGGCGGACATCTTTCCGATGTCAACCTGATCCAGTTTCAGCTCGATAACATCTTCAATCGCAGGACAGGGATAGCCGTTGATCTATTGATCGTCACCCATTGTCATAGTGATCATATTGGATGTCTGCCGGAACTGATCAACATGAATATCATTGAGGTCGGGAAAGCGCTGGTTGCTGATGAGGAAATAGGTTGGGGAGAAAGTAAGGATACGGGTAATGACAGTTTTTCTAAGGTAAGACAGGGCCTTCGTTTCGCTTTACAGGAAGAAGACGCTGCATCATTTACCGACAGTGAACTGGAGTTATTCCTTTATGACGCGTTTACACTTCGTCAGCGATATGACGAGATGCTGAAAAAGATCGGTGATGCCCGCATCATCCGCTATGGAAATCATTCTGCTGAGGATCTGGAAAAGCTACTGGAAGAGTTCAGTGACTTTGGTTTAAAGATATTGGGACCGGACAAAGAGCATCTGGAAATCTGCAGAAAAGCGATCAGCCAATCCAATGACGCTTTTGACAGTATTATCAACGATTCGAAATTGGAATCTGACGCATTTGAAGATGCTGTCGATGTCTACAGGACTATTCTCAAACAGGTGGAAACCGACAATTTTGATGTCAGTGACAAAGCCAGTACCGGTGCGCCGAGGAATAACCAAAGCATCGTATTGAGTCTGGAAGCTGAGGGATGGAAAGCCCTGCTGACCGGAGATATGCAACTCGCAAAATCACAGGTTCAGGGCCTTGATGAAAAAATGGAGGCCTTACTTAAGATCATCGACAATAACGGCCCTTACCAGTTCATTAAACTGCCCCATCATTCCGCAAGTAACGGTATCAATGAAACGATCTTAAAGAAATGGAATGAAAATACCATTTTATTCGGCCATACAGGCGGGTGGAATGATCCGGCACACCCGGATGGGGGAGTCCTGAGGATACTGGAGAAATATAAAAACAGTCTCCTGTTTGCACGTACAGACAGGAATGGCATGTACATTGTAGAAAAGGATGAAAGCGGAGTCGCCTTTTTACTTACCAGGGATAACACCAACGATTTCAGTAAAAATATCCGTACTGACACAACAGTTCCGGGTCCGCTGCCCTCCTCTCCTGCTGCTGTTCCAGCATCTGTTCTTCCGGAAAAGGAAATCTCCAAACCGCCGCTAAACTATGCGAAACAGATGCAGGATGACGACAGCGTGGTGGAAATTACGGCAAAAGTCCCGCATACCGACACGAAAGTCACGCTTACGATAGAAATAGATACGTCTAAAAAAAAAAGCCCTGACCTAATCAGCACGACTCCTCCGGACAAACGAAGCAGCAACGGCGGAAGATTCGAAGGGTTATTATTTGTCACCTGCCTGAGCCGGCTCGAAAAGAGTCTGGGAACATCCCCAGATCCTATTGTGTCTGTCATTAAGAATTTCCCAGGCGTCTATTGGTTAAATATTGAACGCCCCGTCTCAGCTGCTTATTGCGCGGAGCAAGTACGGCAATATACCTCCCAGAGTACGATCAAAGGTGTCGTGATCATCGGCGGCTATGATATTATTCCCGCAGAACGGGCTGCCTTTCTTGATGAACAACTTCGGGAAGACTTGATCACCGAGGGAACACAAAGTGACGACAATGATGATTTTATCATCTGGTCTGACGACATTTACGGGGACAACGACAACGACGCGTTGCAGGAACTACCGGTAAGCCGGATTCCAGATGGCCGTTCGATAGAACTGGTCATGGTCTGCCTGCAGGCGCCGCAATTTGTTCCGGTGTCTCGTTTTGGCGTCAGAAACCTGGCCCGGCCTTTTGCAAACGATGTCTTTAAAGATATTCCCGGAGGTGATTCCGCTATAGAAGTGTCGGAAACCTTTGGACCTTCAAATGTCATAGGACACAGCGGCTGCGGCTCTTTCTATTATATGCTGCACGGTGCGGACTGGGACTGCACCCGATTTTGGGGGGAAGCGAAGAACCGCAGGACTGTTGAAGCTTATACGATCGAAAATGTTCCCTCTTCAGCCCCGGGAAGTATAATTTTTGCAGGATGTTGCTACGGTGCCTTAACCGTGTCGACTGCTGCTTCCAAAATGACAGAAGATACGACACTCAGTCAATGGAAACCGGACGAGTCGATCGCGCTGGCGTTCCTTAAAGCGGGAGCTCTCGCTTTTGTCGGATGTACAGGCGAACATTATTCCCCTCAGCAATCTCCTTATAATTACTATGGAAAGCCGATGCATGATCAATTCTGGAAAGAAATCAGGAATGGATCTTCGCCCGCTCTCGCGTTATTTAAAGCAAAGGAACAATATGCCAGAAATTTGCCGCATAAACTCGACCAGCATTTCAACGCGGCGGTCGAACTAAAGATTCTGCATCAATTTGTTTGTCTTGGATTAGGTTGGTAAGATATTTGCATAATAAATTATTATATTATACATTTGTATAAGAGTTTGATTAAATGGAGGTTTTATGAAAAAGGTCAGTTCATCATCTGTAGGAAAAAGTGCTGGATTCGGAGAATTTACGACTCAGAATAAACCTTCTTTGACGGAAACAGTGACTAAATATGGCGGAGTTGTCCGGGATTCGGACAATTCAAAGAATAATGGCAGTCTTTCATTCAGAGAGTCTACCACTGTTGGAAATGCTGCATCCGGTAAATCTTTGAATAAACAGGACATCTATTATCAGGGAAAGATTCTCGGATCTAAAGGATAAGATAATATTTATTTACTACGATATAAACGCCTGGATTCATTCCGGGCGTTTCTGTTACACATCAATTCAGGTGCAGTCAAACGACATCTTTCAGTCGTCCAGCAGAGAAAAATTTCTGTGACAGTCTGAAATTTCACTATAATCTTGTGGAATAAAATCAAATCTTGTGGAATTGGACAAGTCGAATGGCATCCGATCTTTCTCTGAAAATCAATCGGGACATTGGTCGAGATTTTTTTCTGTTCGAAGACAGAATTCTGTCTTCTTCCTTTGAATCTTTTCTTAGATCCTGACATTCGAAGACGGAAATCTTTTCACGTCCAGTATCTCTATAGAAAAATCAGGCAATTTAAGAGACAATAAGACTATTACTTGTCATAAAACTGTAAAATCACAACATGTCGGGAATAAACAAATCTTTAGACGATAAGAATTCGAATGAATTCCCCTGTGAATCCCTCGAAAAGTCTTGTTCAGAAAGATCTGACATTCATTTCTGCAAAGATTTCTCTGAACGAAGAAAATGATTGAAATCCTGACTGAAATTCTAAGACACTTTTCTTAAATCGACTTCCGGAAATAGACGAAATTCCGTGATTTCTGTGGAAATTCGACTGTTCTTTGTGGAATCAAACCGAATCAATTAGAGGAATAAGGGGTGTCCCGACCGGAATGAACCGGAACAAATCACATTTCATTCTTAGAACAAACGAATTCATTCTTGGTCAAGATCAGGAAATCTTGTGGAATTGATTTTCTTTCCGGTCTCAGCAGACTTTCCGATTTCCAATATGAATCTAGACATTCTCCTCATACTTGTCACTTAAGAAACCCTCGACATTCCGGACAGCAAGACGGGGGCTTTCACTAAACTGTTCAGCAAGCTGATAAGCTGTCGCACTTCCTTTTCCCTTTTTTATAAGAATGTCATCTTCCACCAATTTCTCGATCAGAAATTTCACCTGTTCCCGGTTTAATGATCCGGAAAAAGCGTCTACGAACAAGCCCATTTTGACACTATTCACTCTCTCGAACAGCTTTACTACTGTTCTCAATTCATTAACGGCATAGCTTCCGATTTTCAAAGGCACATTCAACAATCCCTGATAGAGTTCTCCAAGCACATATCGCTGACTACTGCCGCTACCAACCCTTTCTACCAAACGCAGACTTTCCAATCTTTTGATGACATCCTGGTGAGTCCCTGTAAGCAACCCCTGCCTGACCCTGTTCAGTGCTATTACTTCATTTACGGTCAGTTTCTCGTCTCCGCCAAGACTTTCATTCGCTTGTTTAATGAATACATTGAATGTCTTATCGTCCACAGATCCGTTCAGGATTAAGGATACCTGAAAATAATCTGAATGGGAATAATCGGGTTCGGGCTTACCCTGTGAAATGGTCAGATAGAATATTTTGTCAATTCCCTGACCGGACCGTTCAACCAGTCCTGTTTTCAATAAGATATCAGCCATCAATCGACTCCTTGGAGTACTATTAATCGACAACATATTTTCCAGGTTGACCCCTATCGGAAATCCTCCGGGACTGTTGATGATCAGTTTCTTGGGAAATTGCTTGATGACGATCTCTGATGTCAGGCGATAATCCCGGTGTGCGATCGCATTAAGCAGGGCCTCACGTACGACGATTTCGTCGAATACCGGCGTGTCAAAAATATACGGCCCCAAATTATTATGTTCAATGATATTTCGGGAATGGATCAGGCGCCAAGCTTCTTGTATCCCTATGAATAATGGCGCATTGATTTCCTCTCTCCATTCATGTGTAATGGAAGATTCATTACTCCGGTATTCGATTATAATTTTAGCCTGCGGCAAATACTGATGAATAACGTCCCTTTTTCCTAAGAGGATAAGCGCCGCATAAGTCAATTTATCATCACGGATCAATTCCAGATCCGACAAGGCCTGAACGTTCCCCAGTGACTTAAACCGGTCGTTTCTTTGCTTTGCGGCATAGTTGTCCTTCAAGATTGCGATCGCTTCAGGATCAAGATCATCGATCGAAATCTGCCGGCATAAAGTCGCTGAGAAATCGGGTTCCTGTTCCAGAAGAATTCTCAGGATTTGTTCATCAGACATGTTCCTCAAACTTTCCCCGGTGCGCATCAACGGAACGCCTTCAAATTTCATTAATTTACCGATAGGCCTGCCAGGAACAGTGACCACGACCACCCGGAGACCGTTTTCATGCAGCTCCTCTATCGACACCCTGATACCTAATCGTTCATAGGTCTCGTCAATAAGTTCGTTTATCTTACCTTCGCCGAAATTACTGCCGACTGTTTCATGCGGTAAATGATCTCTAAGGCCGAGAACCAGCCGACCACCTCCTTCATTACATAAGGCGACAACGTAACCTAAAAAGCATTTTCGCCTTTCTGACTGTTCAGTATGCTTTCCTCCGCTGTACTCGAAGTTATTTTTTGCTGCTTTGAATTCGATCTTATCTTCGGATTCCCGGAGATGTCTTAACTCTTCAATGGTTGACATGAATGGTTCGTACGCCGAAGGCCATGATAAGCGCCTTCAATTAAAGTTACTTTAATACTTTTTAATAAGTAAAATTACATAAATTCTAATAACTCGTCTTAATTGTTAATTGCCTAAGTATAAACTGACGAAGAATTGGTACTTATTTTCGTAAAAAATTCAGGCTATGTATATTTTTAACCGCGATACGCTCAAACCATTTGATGTCATTCTTTTCCGTTTTCCGGGCAACAAAACATCAGAAATAATACGTCGGATTTGCAAATCTGGATACAGTCATGCTGTGACGCCTGAAATGGTCAAAAGTGCCGTTTTGATCGGCTTGGACACAGGGCCTAATCTTTCGATAACCGGATCGCTGGCAACGATCTTATGGCTGGTTGCGCTCCGGAGGGAAGGACAGAAAGTAAGTGCCTGGACATTTTAAAAATAGGCAGCGTGGTCATGACCGCGGCGCTGATCATAGCGATCCTATCACTGTGGATTTAGCACAATATGATAGTCCTATCGAAAATAGAAAAGCTGAAAGGACGTTATACAATGTGTTTTGTTAACGGGACACCGTATATCCGGTTACGGCCTAAAAGACGAACGCCGGTGCCGGATATCGTAACTGAAGGCCCTTCACTTAAACATGATTTTAATTCGCATCGATTTTTGGTGTCAAATGGCAAAAGATTTGCAATGTTCCGAAACATAAAAAAGGGTACAAATTGGACAGTTTAAAAAACGGGGAATTTTCATTTTCCAACGACACCATAAAACAAGATCTTTCCCTGTTGATTCAGGCACTGGATTCGTCTATTTCCGGGATCATTTTAACAGATAACCAGCAGCCGGATAATCCTATTATCTATTGCAACAAGGCTTTTGAGCGGATCACTGGTTACCGGCGCCATGAGATCATCGGTCATAACTGCCGTTTTCTTCAGAAAGAGGATCGAAATCAGAAAGAAAGACTGGTTCTCAGAAAGGCTGTTGATGATGGAACCGAATGTGTAGTTGAGATGCGCAATTACCAAAAGAACGGTACCCTTTTCTGGAATGAACTTTATATGTCGCCAATAAAAGATGAGCGTGGTAATGTTTGTTATTTCATCGGTGTTCAAAATGATATCACCCGCCGTAAAAAAGCGGAGCAGGAATTACTCCACCAGCAGTCTGTCATGGAAGCGCAGATACAGGAGCGCACCAGGAGCCTGAGAGAAAGTGAGGATTATTTGTCGAGTATCGTTCAAACGGTCAGGGAAAGCCTGGTGGTGCTGGACCCGGGATTTAAAGTTTTAAGTGTCAACGATCACTTTTTAAAAACTTTCAAGGTGACCAAAGAAGAGACCGAAGGAAAGTTACTTTATGAATTAGGGAACGGTCAATGGGATATCGTTCAGCTTAAAGAGCTGCTTGAAAGTATCTTGCCAACCAACAACC
The DNA here is from genome assembly GCF_007971525.1 of Mucilaginibacter ginsenosidivorax. NCBI lineage: Bacteria > Pseudomonadati > Bacteroidota > Sphingobacteriia > Sphingobacteriales > Sphingobacteriaceae > Mucilaginibacter > Mucilaginibacter ginsenosidivorax. Next base: position 5,418,526 of record NZ_CP042437.1, on the reverse strand, counting down.
CGGTCGAAGAATTTGAAGTGGAACACGATTTCCCGCATATCGGCAAAAAATTAATGCTGCTGAATGCACACCGGATCGAACTGGAGGGGCAGTATAAAGACCGGATATTGATCGCTATCGAAGACATTACCGACAGGCGCGAACTGGAAAGACGCAAAGATGATTTTCTTTCCATCGCCAGTCATGAATTAAAAACGCCGCTGACAACAATTAAAGGTTATGTACAGGTCATGCAACGCCTGTTGCCGGAAACAGTAAGTGACAAATTTAAAGATATCCTGCGAAAAACCGGGGTCTATGTAGAGCGTTTAAATACGCTGATCTCAGAGTTATTGGATATGTCCAGGATACAGACCGGCAATATTGAATTGCACAAAGAGACTTTTGATTTTGATAGGGCAATTCATGAAGCGGTGGAGAATATTCAAACGGCTACGAAAACGCACCAGATCATTATTCGCGGCCAGGCGACTAACAGCTATACCGGCGACGAATCGCATATTGTCCAGGTAATTAATAATTTATTATCGAACGCGATCAAGTATGCGCCGGAATCCGGTGAGGTCCAGGTCTATTTATCCAGGGTCAGCAACTATTTAAAGGTATCCGTGTCTGATAAGGGTATGGGGATAAAGATAGAGGACCAGAAAAAGATCTTTGACCGTTTTTACCGCGTCGGAGATATACAGCAGCGTTTTCCGGGAATGGGCATCGGACTTTATGTTTGCGACCAGATCATCAAAAATCATGGCGGGACCCTTTGGGTGGAAAGTGAACCGGCCCAGGGTTCGACATTTAGCTTTACCTTACCTTTAGATGAAAGGAAATCTGATGAGCAATAAAACGATCCTGATCTGTGATGATGACGAAGGTATCCTGGATATGCTGGAACTGATCCTGGAAGAAACAGGTTACCGGATCATCCCGGTGAAGAATAGTCTGCACATTTATGAGGAGATCGAAAAGGAAAATCCTGACTTAATTCTGCTTGATTTGTGGATGCCGGTATTGTCGGGAGATCAGGTATTGCGGACTTTGAGAAAAAATCCGGAGACAAAAAGCCTGCCTGTGATCGTTATTTCTGCAAGCCGGGAAGGAGAAAAAATTGCAAATGATGCTGGTGCGGACCTGTTTCTGGCAAAACCTTTTGACCTTGATAATTTAGTGACAACCGTACAGGAAATCATCGCTGCGTGATTTCGTCAGCCTGAATTCGGATTATAATAGAGCCTATTTTTTTAACCTAACGGTAAATTCCGAACCTTCACCAGGAATCGATTTGAGCGTGATGGAGGCGCCCAGCAAATATAGCAAATCCTTTACCGTGCCCAGGCCGATACCGGACCCCTGGTTGTTAAAGCGGTCTTTAACTTTCAGTGTAAAGTTATGGGCAAATATCTTATCATGATATTCTAACGGTATACCCTGTCCGTTATCTTCAACAGCTAAGCGGTAGTCATGTTCATCTTCGGAAAAATGGATACGGATCAATCCCAGTGACTTGTCGTTATAGCGTATCGCATTGCTCAGCAGGTTGATCAAAATTTGCTCAATTGCAATAACCGAAAAATATACCTGCTGGTTTTCATCCGGCCATTCAATTCTGATGCTGTCCGGCACGGTCAGCAAACTCACCACTTTACCGATCAGCGCATTCAGGTTAAACTCCTGGCGCTTTTCCAGCAGCAAAGCAGGTTCTTTGGAATAGGCCATCATTTCATCCACCAGCACCAGCAAATTATCCGCCGCCGAAATATTCATATTCACTAAACGTAAACAGCCCTCATTTTGCGTGATCTCCTGACGGGTACGCAGTGCCTGCGAGGTCAGCCGGATACTGCTCAGCGGGTTTTTAATATCGTGGGCCGCCATCGAAGCAAACTTCTGGATCAGGACATTGGCGTTGATCAGTTCCTGGTTAGTCTTCTCCAGTTGCATCACTTTGCGTTGTAACTCGATCTTATCTACCACCTGTTTGGCTAATGCTTTTAAAGCATCGATCTGGGCTTCGCTGAAATCATGCGGCTCCTGATCCAGAACGCAAAGCGTTCCTAAAGCATAACCATCCTCATTCACCAAAGGGACACCTGCGTAAAAAGTAACTTGTGCATCCGTCACCACCGGGTTGGTGGCGAACCGCTCGTCCTGCAAGGCATCCGGCACGATCATAATTTCCTCTGTTCCTGCTATCGCATAAGTGCAAAAGGATAGGTCACGAAAATTTTCGGTCAGGTCCGTACCGATATGGGATTTAAACCACTGGCGTTTGTCGTCGATAAAAGTGATCAGGGAAATGGGCGTCCCGCAGATTGCGGATGCGATGGCAGCGATGGCGTCGAAGTCTTTTTCTTCACCGCTGTCGACGATGGCATAGGAGGCTAAAGCCGCCAGCCTTTCGGCTTCATTTTCCGGTACCGGCAACGCTTTTTCTTTCTCCATCAATGTACCAAAGGTACGCTTTAAAAAAGAATATGCGTCACCGCCGAGCAACAACCCGTATTACTGGCACCGTATTCGCAACGTATATATTCTAAGCGGTTATAGATGGGCAAGAAAATACTTTTACTGGATGATGACCAGAGCATTTTATACATAGTTTCTTACCTGTTGAAAGACAGCGGATTTGAAGTAAAAACCCTGGCTACCGGGATGGAAGTCTTTGCTGTGATCGCCGAATTTCAGCCCGACCTGGTATTGATGGATGTGATGCTGGCGGAAATGGATGGCCGCCTGATCTGCAGGGATTTAAAAAATAATATATTAACCCTGCACATACCTGTGATCCTGATATCCGGAACTCATGATCTGTCTGAATCCCTGCAGCAACAAGGCGCACCAAATGATTTTTTATCCAAACCCTTTGACCTGGATGATTTGCTCCACAAGATCAATGTGCAATTGGTATAGCCTCTTTTACCACACAGTGATTCGTCTAATACGGAAAGTTGTCCTTCCAGCTTTACGCCTGTTTTCGGCGTCTAAAAATATATCCGGCTCCAGGCCTGTCCGTTAACACCTTATTTAATAAAATAGTTCAGGCATTATTACCGATGACAAACGGTGCTCAATCAATTAAAAGACTTGCGAAACTCCTGCGGAGACAAACTGGTCTTGGTTTTAAACAGCGTACTGAAAGATTGCGGATGTTCAAAGCTGAGTTCATAGGCCACCTGGCTGATGGATAAGTTGGTGGTAGACAATAGCTCTTTGGCTTTATCAATAAGTTTCAGGTGAATATGCTGTTGCGCATTTAAGCCGGTCAGCGAACGCAGCATATCACTCAAATAATGAGGGGAAAGATGAAGCTGGTCTGCGAGGTACTGAACTGTTGGCAATCCCCGATTTGCGGAGTTTTTTTTGTCAAAATACACATCCAGCAAGTCTTCCATTTTTTGCAGCAGGTCATTGTTGACCGCTTTACGGGTCAGGAACTGGCGCTGGTAAAAACGGTAGGCATAATTCAAGAACAATTCTAACTGGGAGATCAGCACATCCTGGCTTAACCTGTCGATACGGCTATTGAGTTCATCATCAATCAGTCTGGCCATATTTAAAACAACTTCTTTTTCCTGGTCTGAAAGGTGTAACACTTCGGTAGCAGCATAAGAAAAAAAGTTGTATTGTTTGATCTTTTTAGCCAAAGGATAATTGAGCAGCAGGTCGGGATGGACAAATAAAGTAAACCCACTGAAGTCGAGGTTCTCATCGCTGGTGCCAGTCAGCTGGTTCGGAGCCAGGAAGAACAGGCCGCCCTCTTCGAAATCATAGTAATGCTGGCCGTACCGGAATTTCCCTTTGAGGTTAGGCTTATAGGATATCTTATAAAAAGGCAGTATGAATTGTTTACAGCTGCTGTGCGGTATGCGGATCTTGCCATCAGTATTATAAACCAGGCTGATCAGCGGGTGCACAGGCTTAGGCAAGCCCAGCACCCGGTGAAATTCCGATAGCGATTCAAATTTGTAAGGAGCTTCTGTGTCTTTTTTCATTTCAATGTTTACCAGGGTATATGCTCATTTTCCCAGCGGGTAAAGGTACCATTCGGATCATCAGGCCCAAACAGGCAGACCCGTACGACTTCGCGTGAACCATCTTCTATGGATTCTATACCTTCGAAACCATTCAGCGCGGTACTGGTAAACGCCGGTGATACCAGGTTCAGTTTAATTCCGCTGCCTTCCAATTCGATCATCATGGCCAGTGACATGGCATTAAGCGCGGTTTTGGAAGCAGCGTAAACCGGGCCATAAAATGCACGGTAAGGAAATGCCGGGTCGGCATTGGAAGCCAGCGAGCCAACACCGCTCGAAACGTTAACGATGCGGGCGTCAGAAGATTTTCGCAGCAACGGCAGCATGGCCTGGTAAACGGCCAGTACCCCAAAAACGTTGGTTTCCCAGACAGCTCGCACTTCATCCAGTGAAGCGGTACTGGCTTTGCTGATCTGTGCATATGCTGCGAGCGATAAATCGCCTTTCCGGGTATTGGATATGGCAGCGTTATTCACTAACAGGTCCAAACGACCGAACTCCTTTTCAATCCGCCCCGCCGCTGCGGTGACGGATGCCTGATCGGTCACATCGATCTGGATGGCCATTGCGCCTGTCCCGGTTGCTTTTGCTGCTGCCTGCCCTTTATCCAAATTCCGGGAACCCAGCAATACGGTGACACCGGCTTTTACTAATTCTTTGGCGACCTGCAGGCCAACGCCCTGATTGGCACCGGTGATCAGCGCGATTCTTTTATCATGATTTTCCATAGCTCAAAGGTCGGGTGACCGGATCATGGAAAATTAAGCAAAGTGCGGAATCTTGTATGCATAATGAATCACGACGATCCGATAAGTTACAATCGTATTATTCCTTATATTTTTCGATGGTTTCGCTTGAACGCATTTTCGCCCTTTCAGGATCCTCACCCGCATCGCGAAACGCCCTGCGCTGGCGCAACAGGTCCCAATACTGATCCAGTTCTGATTTGACTGTGTGCAGATCTTTTACCTCGTCATCGGTCAGGTTTGGTTTGCCGTACAAATGCTCTTCTTTTTCGGTTAATTGTTTGATGTGATCCAATACTGACCGGTCGTTCTTGTTGTTTTCCATGATATCGCTTGTGGTAATACAAGCACTCAACCGGGTTAAAGTTTGGGCGGCGCCAGTATAGTTGCTAACAAGTGAAACTTAATCGCCATCCAAAGCTTGTACAGACCTATGGCAACCATCAACAATGTAAAGCCGCTGAGCGCGGAAAAGTTATTCGATTTGTTAAAAACAGCATTCGCGGACTATATCAACGGAAAGTTAAATTCCAACCTGGCTATTGAATATGCCCATGTATTCAATGAGATCAATGTGTCCTTCCCGGAAGTGATCGAGGGCCCGGCCCTGAATATTACGATTACGGAACAGGAACTGACCGTTACCGTACTGGCTGCCGGGTCTGACTATAACACCGGTTTACTGGCAGAACAGCTGAACGGTTTCCTGGAAGAGCAGGCAGGTTAAAGGTGTTTTTCGCGGCCAGGTCAGCTTCCGGCTAATTTTACCTGGTTATGTATTTGGCCGCGATCAGCAGTAACAACGTACGGTCGGCTTTCGCCTCGTCATAATTCTCTTTGAGCAGTTGGGTGACCTGTTTGTTTTTGAGTTTGACCGCGGCTATTTGTAATATCTGGAAAGAAGCCATTTCCACGCTTTCGATATTTTGCAGGTAAAATATGATGGACATGTCGCGCAATTCTGCTTCCCCCTCCTGCTCTCGGATAGCCTGGAAGGCATCATCCACCAACCCGGTCAGCCCGTTAATGCTGCCTTTGGAAATTTCAGCATCCAGCAACTCGTAGATCACTTCCATCCGGGCGATCTGTTTCTCCACGTCCTCAACGGTCTCCCTGATCGCGTGCCGCAGGTCGCTGAAGTGTACTTCATCCTGTAGTTTAGGCAGCCATTCTACCAAATGGGCTTTTGCATAATAAATCCTGTTGAGGTGGTTGACGAAAAATACCTTTAACTTTTCCGACCCTAATTGAATTGACTTTCCTTTTTGCTCGCTCATGCGGCTAAGATAGATATTCTTTTACCTGCGCCAGCAATTCATAAATATCGAATGGCTTAGCCAGGTAAGCATCAGCCCCGCACTCCCTGGCAATAATGCTCAGATCAGATTCTGCCGAAACGAGCATTACCGGCAGATGCCGTGTGTTTTGCTGGGACTTTATCTCCCGGCAAATCTCCTGGCCGTCTTTCGCCGAACCCACGATCCGAACATCCAGTAAGACCAGGTCTGGTTGGATGACCTGCAGATGTTCTGCCGCTTCACCGGTGTTGGACAAAACGATGTCATACCCGCTCTCCTGGAAGATGATGTTCAGTAATTCCAGGATATCTTCATCGTCATCGATGACGAGTACGCGCTTGGCCATAATGCAGTGTAAGCATACATCGCAGCAAATAGCAGTCCAAGATTACATTTACCAGTTCTTAAAGTTAATATTAAGCAATTTCCTGTTTAAGAAACAAAAATAAAAGATTGGTCCACCAGCATTATTGGATGAATAATCATTTTTTTGTAGCTAACAGCGACCTTTTTTCCTGTTGGGTGGTCAACTGACCCTAAGTCAGCTATTCAAAGAAGCAACTATATACCTGGGCACTATGAAAAGGCCATATATCCCTCTCGTTAACCGAGATGTTCCTGAAATCCATCCGTACAGGTAACATAACCGATGTGCATAGCTTTTTCGCCGACACGGCCCAAATTTCTTCGTGTGGCCAGAAACGAACGGGCTATTGTCCGTTTACATTACAGTACCGGCTTGCCAACGGCATACAAACAACTGATTTTTAATATTTTACGAAAACGGAACAAAGATTGAATGTGTTGTAGTATTTGAATTTCAATGCGTCCTATATTTCCCTGTATGATCTGCTGCTCTGCGGGATGCTTTCCGTTGCTTTGGCTTTTACCGGGTTATTAGGTTTTGCTCAAGGTACCCACCGGCCGGCCAACCGCTTCCTGGCGCTGGCACTATTCCTGATGCTGTTCCGGATAGCCCGGCAACTCGTCCTTACCATCCGGCTGCCGGATTTCCTTCCTGAATGGCTTGCCGTATTCGCGTTGCTTTCATCAGGGCCGCTCAGCTATTTTTATGTACGGAAAACGATCCGGCCAGTATACCGGTTCGGCCGGAAGGACCTGCTGCACCTCAGCCCGGTCTTAGCAGGGTTAGGTACCTGTTACCTGCAATCCATCCATTCGTCCGGCCCTGTTGCAGCGTTGCCGGTATGGGGTTCCGCTATGCTGTATTTGTTTTTGGCTTACCGCCAGCTTCAGGATCACTGCCGACAACAAGCGCTTGTACTCATGGACCGGTCCCGCCTGAAATTCCGCTGGCTTCGGCGCTTACTGGCTGTCATGGCCTTGTGGTGGTGTTTGTGGCTGGTGTCCATAAATACCGGATGGATGTCTTTTTACCCGTTTTTAGCGGTTATGGTTACCGGGATCGCGCTTGCCGTACATTTGCGGCCGCATGACGCACTAACAGCACCGGCAGCGAAACCAGTGCTTCGCGCGGAGTCAAGATCAAAAGCCATCTGGCTTAAGCAGGAAATGAGAGCCGGCCGCTATCACCAGGACCCGCAACTGACTTTGACCTCCCTTGCCGAAAAGCTTGGCCTCAGCACGCATGAGCTATCCCGCATCATTAACAGCGGGCTTAAAAAAAGCTTTCCAGAGTTCATCAACGGCTATCGTGTGGCAGAAGTGATACGCAAAATGCGGGACCCCGCTTACGACCGGTTGAACCTGGCCGGCATCGCTTATGATTCCGGCTTCAGTTCCAAAAGCACCTTCCACCGTATTTTCAAGGACCTGACCGGGAAAAGCCCGGCCGACTATAAGGATGGCCAGGAAAAAGAACTCCCGGTTTATAAACTGAGACCCGGGGCGCTTCCCGGAGCGGTATTTTTACGTCAGGAAACCATTTCAAAATGGTCTGATAACAAATTAAACCGCAATTTTATGTTCAGAAACTATCTCAAGGTCTCGCTGCGCTTTTTATTAAAAAACCGCTTTTTCAGCTTGCTCAATATTACCGGCCTGGCGGCAGGCACCCTATGCTGTCTGTATATCCTGCTTTATGTGCAGGACCAGTACAGCTATGACAGGCACCATAAAGACGCGGCGACGATTTACCGCGTAACGACCTCCCTCGGGCATACCGGCGACGTCAACAATATGGCCACCGCTTCACCGCCAATCGCGCCGGCCATGAAGTATGACTTCCCGGAGGTGCAGCAATATACCCGCGTCATCCCTACGCTGGGCATCAGCGAACACCTGCTCAGCTACCAGGATAAGGCTATTTATGAACAGGGCGCGATCATGGTCGACTCCACCTTTTTTAAGGTCTTTACCTATCATTTCACGCAGGGCTCTCCGGAAAATGCCTTTACCGATGTCAATAGTATCGTGTTATTAAAACCGGTGGCCGACAAGCTTTTCGGCAGCGCTGATCCGGTCGGAAAAGTGATTACGATCGACGATGCGGATGGCAAGAATATTTTTAAGGTGACCGGAGTGGTCGATGAAAGTGCCGGGAAGTCACAAATCAAGGCCAATCTTTTTATCCGCCTGAACAAGAACGGCTACGGCGGCGGTATCCTGACCAACAATTCCTGGGCGGGCAATAATTTTACGGAATCGTATGTCAGGTTACGTGCCGATGCCAATGTGAGCGCCCTGGAGAAAAAGCTGCCCGCCTTCCTCAACAAATACGGGGCGGACCAGCTCAAAAGTTCCGGGATGAGCAAATCCCTTCACCTGCAGCCATTAACTTCCGTTCATACCACCCCGGGTTATAACGCGGAGAGCGGTAAGATCGTCAGCACTTCTTTTCTGTATGTGCTGATCCTGATAGCGGTATTGATCCAGCTCATCGCCTGTATCAACTTCATGAACCTGTCTACGGCCCGCGCGTCCCAGCGGGCAAAAGAAGTGGGGGTAAGAAAAGTAATTGGGGCCGGGAAATATGACCTGATCACCCAGTTTTTGGGGGAATCTTTTTTATTGTCCTTTATCGGTGTCCTTATCGCTTTGCCGTTATTGTGGCTGGCTTTGCCTTATTTAAACCAGATCACGCAGGCCAGTATCCGGCTGTCATTTTTTGGTGACGTACGCCTGTTGCTACTTCTGGGCGGTTTAGTCCTGTTCACCGGCCTGGCCGCCGGCGGTTACCCGGCATTTTACATGTCGGCATTCAAAGCCATCAAAGTGATCAAGGGAAATTTTACCAGCCAGTTTTCCACCCAGGTATTGAGGCGTTCGCTGGTGGTGTTCCAGTTCGTCATTTCCATTATCCTGATCACGGGGGTGATCATTATTTACAGCCAGTTAAATTATATCAAAAACCGTGACCTTGGTTTTGACAAAGACCAGCAGATCATCCTGACGTTTCATACCAATGACACCAAGAGTAAAATGAACGCGCTTGCAACCGGCCTGGGGCAACTGGCCGGTGTCCGGTCAATCTCCCGCGTCAGCAATACTTTCGGCGCTGAACATTATTTCGACTGGGGTGTGTATCTGTCCGGCATGAACCCGGCCGAAGCTGTTGATCAGCAAAATCTGTATGCCGATGAACATTTCGTTCAAACCATGGGGCTTAAGCTTGCCGCGGGCCGCAACCTGATGGCCGGAGATTCGGGAAAGGTGCTGATCAACGAGGCGCTGGCCAAACGGTTGTCCCTGGCTCCCGAAAAGGCCCCGGGTGTCACGCTGTTTTCCGATGGTGACCGTAAATTCCAGGTAGCAGGTATCGTCAAAGACTTTAACTTCCGGTCGCTGCATGACAACATCGACCCGTTCATGATCATCTACGCGCCGAAAGCCCAGGAGGTCGATAAACTGATCCTGAATACGGACACCAAAGATTACGCCGCCTTTTTAGCCAAAGCCGGGCAGGTATGGCATCAATACCTGCCGCAAACCCCTTTCGATTATACGTTTATGAATGACCGGATGCAAAGTGCTTACGAGAACGATATCGTGCTCTCGCAGATCATCAATTCTTTTACGCTGATCGCCATATTAATTTCCTGCCTGGGCTTGTTCGGCCTGACTGCCTTCAGCGCCGAACAGCGCAACAAGGAGATCGGGATACGGAAAGTACTGGGGGCCAGTGTTTCCGGCATTGTGCGGTTATTGTCTAAAGACTTCCTGCGGTTGGTGCTTATTGCCTTTGTGATCGCCGCGCCGCTGGCCTGGTGGGCCATGAGCCGCTGGCTGCAGGGCTTTGTTTACCGTGTGGGGATCAGTTGGTGGATGTTTGCCCTGGCTGCGGCGGCTGCGCTGGTCATAGCCGTACTGACCGTGAGCGTGCAGGCGGTGAAAGCGGCGGTAGCGAACCCGGTCAAAAGTTTGCGCTCCGAATGAGGGTTCCCCGGGCAGAAGCCGCCGATGCGTTTGGCTGATTATGGGCCGGTTATATAGCTTAAGGAGTTCTCCATCGTGCAAGTGCGATCTGTACAATTTTCATTGTGAAACAAAGCATTCATTCTTATTATTTACATAGCATGATGCGCTTGTTCAATTAAAAAATCTGTTCATGAATCATGAACAGATTTTTT